>NZ_VAJL01000001.1:2008125-2677500 GCF_006175945.1 Chryseobacterium mulctrae
CAGATAGCAGATTTACTTATAAAAATCAAAATATATGGCATGAAGGTAATTTCAATCCTAATGATTATGCTGGTGCTGTAGGTAATGCCACAGCTATTGGTTTCATAGCAGGTTTAGAAAAAGCACCTTATATTTATCATTCAACAGCAGGTAATGTAAGATTAGCAAGATATGACTGGATACTATCACAAAATTATTTGAATATAACTCAAGCTGATGGAAGATATGTTCAAAGAGAAGATTCTTCAATTATAGGCGTTGGGTTTACAGGTAATAGTGAATTTAGACCTTATTTTAAACATTCAATAGCTGGCTCAATTGAACTTGCACCTAAAGAATATGTTCAAAATATTATTTTAAGCAGAGTACTTTCAGAAAATGGTGCTTTAGCATTAGGCTTTGTTGGTGGTACATCTGATACACCTTATGTTAAACATTTAAATGGAACAGAAATAAGAGTTGCTACAGAAGCCTGGTCTTTATCTCAAGCTAGGGAGATTTCACAAGAGACAAGTGCGTCATTATTCTTAACAAGAACCACAAATGATTCAAATGAATATGATTTAGTAGAATATGGCAGTCCACAAATAACAAATATAGTTTGTAAAGGTAGTGGCGGTTATAGTTTAGACATTAATCACTTTGAAATCGGAATGACAGTTAAGATTAGTAATACAACCGATAATGATATAAATATAAACTTTAATAGTGGAGCTACTAATACAGCTTTAGAAAAGATCAGTTGGGCAGAATTTCACCTAGACTCTGATGGTGATATAATTAGAACAGATGCTACTCAAGCAAAAATAATTTAACGAAAACAATAATTAGCATAAAGGCAAAAGATTAATAGAAAGGTATTTACAAAAGCGCTCAGATACTAATTTAAAAATTGTTTTCTATTATTTCACGTCAAATTTTGTCGCCTTCAGACATTAATATTGTGTTCACAATAAATCGTTTCCCCTATCTATGATTAAGAATTTGAGTGGATATTTCATAGCCTTACACCACTTAAAAAAATAACGCTATCCTGGGAAGAATCCTAAGAAAAAGAGCTTCCAAATTTTAATCTTAAAAACCAAACAATTTTAAAATGTCAACAAATTTAAACACAAATAACTCTTCGCAAACGCTATTCAGATTTGCAGCAATGAGAAATCCAGAACTTTCTGATCCAAAAAACAAAGAAAGAAGATTTATCTTCAGAAGCTTACAAGCAAAAAATACGAGTAAGATTGATCCCAATGTAACATCCTCAACTGATTTAAAATCACTCTTTAAGAATCCTTCAGCAATCAATCTCACTGTACACACTGAAGGTTCTTTAAAAACTCTTTATCCTGACTTTTACGATTTTGCAGTTTGGGTGGCAAGAAATAAATCGACAGCAACTAAACAAGAGTTCGACGTACAAATTGAAATTTGCAGAACTTTAGGTGTCTTAACCGTCACCGATGTACTTTGGGATAATCTTAGTTATCAAGTAGTTACCCAAAAAGATTTTTATGCAAAAGAACTGATTATGCAGTATCTGCATTTAGCTCATATTCTTGATAATTATGATGGCTCCGAAGAGTCTTTTGAGGACATGAAGAGAGCAAAAGTAGTTTTACCAAAAGAACTATTTAAGGTATCTCCTACAAATTCCAATGGAATATCAACATCCCCTGCAACACAGAGAATGATTTTCAATGATCGAGCAATGAAATTTGCAGAAGCTACTGTAATTCTTAAAGAAAATGAGGATCTTAAAAACTCTTTATCAAAATTAGAAAAAATATACAGAAAAAACTATGATAAAGTATATACAGAAGCTTATACTCAATATGAAAGGGAATTAAAACCCATTATTGAGTCTGTTCGAAAAAATTCGGCTGAAGCAGATAGAAAAAAATCAATTTTAGAAAACAGAATCAACTACCTTACCCAGCTTAGCGTCGCCAATCCTGAAAAATTTTATGCAAACAGTGAATTGGATATGGAACTTCATCGTATCAAAGATGAAATCATGAAAATAACGGTTCCTGATGTAGAAATGCCGGAATTTGATTTCAGTTTTGAAACTCCGGAGATTGATGCTGTGCAATTAGGCAGAACCTTAAAATCACAAGATCAAAACTCATTAAATAGATTATTTGGAGAAACTAGCCTTATAGAAGCTCTAGCCGAAGTTACTTCATTTGAAGAATTGAATCAGTATATTACTCAAAATAATCAGGCTTTACAGCAAACGATATTGAATAATACAGTTCTTGACCAGCAGGTTTCTGCCACAATTGGAGGAGTTGTAATTCCAGTTACTACCAATTCGTCTACATCAGGATATCTCCCTTTTAGTATTAAAACATATGCAAGAAGCACAACGGAGTGGAGTCTGATATTGGCATTTAGCGATACAATAGACTTGGTTTCTGCACAATATAAAGCTACAGTAAACAATACCGAGATTTCATCAACCAGCCTTTCTTCTTTAGGTGGAGGATCATACCTTTTGTTTGATATGCCTAAAATTTTAACTTCTCAAACTAATATAGTTGAGATGTTTGTTCTCGAAGGTAAATTTACATCAGCTAATGGTACTGTTTACGATTTTAATGTTACATTGTTTGTTGATCCTAATGATTTAGACAGAACAACAAAACAAAATCATTTCCGTGGCGCAGACGGATGTTTGCCAGTTGAAAATCCACCAAAACCACAAGAACCAGAGAATCCAGGAACTCCTGCAACGCCAATAGAAATAAGTACATTTATTCCCTCAGGATTTGGAATGAAAAATATTGGTGTCGCAGATTATTTAAAAGTAGAGCAAAGTACATACTGTTACGTAGAAGGAGATGTTGCCCATATCGAAAATATCATGGCTCGTGAATATAAAGAGCGTTCTACCAGAAGATTAAATTCTGCAGGAATCTAAAGATTTTTCTGTACAAGCCGGAGCCTATGCAAATTGGGGAGTGAATGATAACAAGTTTGGAATTACGGCCAACGCAAATTATGCCACTCATAACTCCAAAGAAGAAAGCAACAGACTGGCTGTAACTGAAGCAAAAGATATTACAGCAAGAGCTTTAGACAGAATTGTTACAAAGGTAAAAGAAGAACGTATTGACAAAGTTTTAGAAGAATACGAAGAAAATAACAAACACGGTTTCGACAATACCAAAGGAAGCAACCATGTTGTAGGTGTTTACAGGTGGGTAGACAAAGTTGTGAAAAACCAAATTTACAACTATGGTAAACGTATGATGTTTGAGTTTATGATTCCCGAACCAGCAAAACTGCATACTTTAGGAATTAAAATGATTGATACATCAGAAAAATTGGTTAAACCTATTGATCCAAGAGAATCTTCAGTTCATAAATTGGATAATTTTTCTTCTCTAGGAGATGAGACAAAATTAAAATATTGGTTGAGCAAATTTAATGTGGAAATTGGAGAAAAGCCATTAGAATTCTTTTCTATTGGAAAATCTCTCAGTGGACAAACAGGCCCGCATATCTCAGAAATTGAATTTTATAGTATAAAGGATGAAATTCAAATACCAGAAGGTTATATTGCAAAAGGAGGATTAGCTAGTTTTTCAGCTGCTTCTGATGGTGATGGTGCAAATGTAAACTTGCTTTTAGGAGATCTTCATTACCATTTTGGGCCAGGTTATTGGGGCCAAGCGGCCGTTGGAGGTAGAAAGACTTTTTCAAAACCTTACTCTAAATCTATACCTATTTCATCTACTGGATTCAATGAGTTCTCTGGTACATCAAACTTTGTTATTGATGTTGAATTAACTCAAGAAGCTAAAAATGCATGGTTACAAACAGCATTTAACAAAATTATCGAAGCATATAATGTTGAATTGGATAAATACAACCAGGCTTTAGCAGAAGCAAAAGCTTTAGGTGTACAGATCAAAGGATCAAATCCTGGTTTCTACAGAAAAATTGAGAATACAATTTTAAGAAGAAACTGTATTTCTTATATGATTAATCAAGATCCTACAACTGATCTCACTTTCGGTAAAAACAAATATTATAATACCAATAATGCTACAGAAAGCTTTACCAATACCGAAATTAAGTTAGATTCTGGTTTAGATCAGTATGCAGCTTTTGTGAAGTTTATGGAACAGGCATTCGAATGGGATATTATGAGCTATTATTTTTATCCTTACTATTGGGGTAGTAGAAATAACTGGGATAAAATGTATCAGTTTGATGATAACGACCCAACATTCAGAGCATTTATGCAGTCAGGAATGGCGAGAGTAATTGTTACCGTAAGACCAGGATTTGAAGAAGCTGTAAGACATTTCCTAGCAACCGGACAAATCTGGAACGGTGGTGAAGTTCCTGTAATCGACGACCCATTATTCTTATCAATTGTAGACGAAATGCGTTCTGCATTAGGTAAAAAACAAGGCGAACCGTGGAGAGAGAAAATCCCTACTTCACTAACAATTCTTCAGGCAGATTCTATCGGTTTGAAAGTAGAAAAAGCTTTGCCTTGCAACTGTGAACCGGGAGTGAAATTTGATGATCAGCTAGGTGAAATGTGCGCAACTAATTTTGAACTGAACAATAATCAGATTGGTCAGTCTGCAGATAAATGGATTGAAGTTAGTTTTGACAATTTAGATTCCGGCTACTCCAGATATTCCAGAGTTGAACAAATGGATTTTCCCAGAATCTATGAATGTCTAAACAATACAATTACAATTGACAAAGACGCATCATGGCTACCCACCGATTCAACAATTAAAATTCACAAAGTATTAGCTGATGAAATTTCCTCAATTGAAGGGATTGAAGCTTACACCTTAGGAAATGATGGTATTACTTTTAGAGTAAATATAAGTAAAATTCCAACTTTTACTTTCAAAAAGCCAGGGCAAACAGACGAATATGATTTGTTCAAATTTTCAGTCGACTTAAGTAATTCTACATTGAAAATTATGTCTCCCGAATATAATTGCTATGGAGATATAAGAATTCTGGACAAAGACGGGCAAGTTATTCCTCAAGCAGAATATTTAGACAAAGTGCCTTTAAGCAAGTTCTTGGTATAATTTAAAACTAAATTTCAAACAATGAGTCAGGTAAAACCTGAGTCTATTTGGCAGCACGACAAAGTGCTGCCTTATATTCTCACATCCTTAAAGGACAAGATTAATGACATTGCTACAGTTGAAAAAATTATCATTTTTGGCAGCAGAGGAAGGCTTCCTGTGGAACGTTGGAACGAATTGGAAGGAAAAGATTGGGATATTCTGATACAGGCAAGATGCAAGGTGAAAAATGCAGGAATTTTAGTAAATAAAAATTATCATTTAGATCTTTTGGTATTGGATGCAGCGCAAACACATCAGTTTTGCCAAAACAGAACAGTTAAAGAGATTTTCCCTGTAAATGAATTGGAATGTTTAATAACTAAAAACACAGAAAATGAGTGATTTTAAAAATATTGTTGAATTTTTTAGACTTAATAGAAAATCAGAAGAAGCAAATAAAATAAATTCAGAAAACAATAAAAAAACATTAACCATACTGGAAACAAAAGAAGATTATGAAATAAATACTCAGGATTACAATGGTCTGAAGCTTTTACGAGATATTTTCCAAAATTTTGCAGCAACCGAGGTTTTTATATTAAATAATTTTTCAGGCAAAGAATTTTATGTAAAAACAAATGCAGGGACATATTTTAATTTAGCTACTGAACAAATCAACACAAATATTACACCGCTAGATTTGTATGCAGTTTCTTTAGAAGATTTCCCTGCTGAGATTTACTTCTATGACATAGTAAAAAATTGTGTTGTTTTTGATATGTTTTTGATAAAAAATATACAGATTTTTCCTGAAAGTATTCGATATGATCCACATTCTGATTTTTTTGAAGATTTCAGCCATCAAGAAACCTTGAGCTACAGTTATAATACTCATAAAACTTGGGTATATGATTTTGTCAGTCTTCTTATTCCAAATAATGATCCGGAAGGAGATCCTTTTGCAAAGCAAGTTTCTGATAGTGATGTATCTGTCACACAAATAAGAATAACACAAGTTATTGATATAATTCCTGTCATAAAAGAATCAATGGGAAAATATTTTGTCTATTATAATCTATATAAGAAAGATGACAGAAAAATTGTTCCTTTTTATCAGAATAGAAATCATTTTTCTGACGAAAGCATTCCTGTAATCACGTTAATATTCAACAGTTTGGGAGCTTTTATGTCTTATTTTAATGATACTATTTTTAGTCAGACAGAAAATTTTACTATTGGTAAAAGAAAAACTTTTCTTAATCAGTACTATGAAATTGTCGTTCTTCCTTTGATAAGAAATTTAGAAAGTAAATCGACATTTTCGTATTATGATGCGCTACAGGCTTTATACTATCTTCCTGAAAGTCTTTTCTATATGCTTCCTGAAGGATTCTTATGGACATTTTTTGAGAAAGCAATTGCTAACGATAGTTTTACAAATAAGCCTTATTCTAAAGAAGAAGATATTTTCCTTAAAATATTGAAAGTATTAGCATCAACAGAAAAGAATGCTGTTTTACTTATAGAAAAACTAAGTAAGAATGTAAGTGATAATAATCCTCAAATGCTTTTGGAGTTCTTTTATGAAAGAATACATGGTGGTAATTTTATAGAGTTTGCAGACATAATAAATAAAGCTTGGAGGAAAACAAGTTTTGTAGATTCTAGCTCAAAAACCAACTCCAAATTTACTTCTACTAACGGACCTAAGCATTTGCCTTATCATTCCGAAAAATTAGCAGGTTTCTTTTTTAGTAATCTTTCGGCAAGTTTTGAAGATAATCCTAATGATAAAAAAGAACGATTTTTACAGTTTAAATTTGATACTGGGAAAACAAGAAAAGTTAATAAGGTAGAGCCTAAATCAGGTTTAACATATCAAGAAGATGAAGAAATCATTGATTACTACTATTATCATCCTTTCTATCCTGTGAAAATAAAAAATGCAGATGAAGATAATCAAGATCAGGAAACGGCTATAAAATTGGATGCCATTGTGCCTGCGTTTATGCTGTTTGCGAATTCTAATCAACAGTTTTGGCATAATGTGATAAAATCCGGAGAATATGCACTTGATATTGGGGTAATTGCATTAAGTTTCGGTACCCTGTCAGGATTAGCAGCAGCCGAAGTTATCAGTGCTTTAGCTGTTGCGCGTGGAATAGGTGCTACAGCAGCAATCACAAGCTCTGTTGCCAATCTGATACTAAAATTGGCAAATGCAGAAGAGTCAGCTCTTGGAAGATCGTTTATAGAGTATTTATTTTGGATAGAAATGTTATCTTTGAGTGGAGAACTTACCCTTGCAATTAGAAATGGTCTTAAACGTTCCGCTACTAAGCTTGTAGGTAAAGAAGAAGATTTTGCTAAGCTGGAAAAGCAGTTGGATGAAGTTATAGTTGAAGAAAATGGAGTAAGACGAAAATTAACAGAATCAGAGAAAAAAAAGATTCGTGATGAGCTTAGGATAAAAGCCGGAATGGCTGAAGACATTGATAAGTACATTAAAATGTCTGCAGAAGAGTTTGAAGAGGGACTACAAAAACTTCTTGCAATTAAGATTACTCCAGAAAATGCTATGAAATATCTTGATCAAGCCTTAATTTATTTTAATCATCATGTAGTAAATGGAATAGTTGTACAGATTGCTGATAGGAACTGTGTAAATGTTGTGCAAGCTGTAGAAGATTTCTTAAGAACAGGTAAAATAATAGTGGCTAAATCATCAGAAGCGCAAGAACTTATTGTTTTGAGCAATAAATATGGAGGTACTTTTTTAACTGTAAAAATAGACTCAATTAAAAATCCTAATTATTTTAAAGTTGGAGAGAGAGGAATTTTATATTGTGAAAGAGGAGCTGATGATTATGATCATGTATTATCTGTTTTTATGACAAAAGAAGGATTGATCTTTAAAGATGCTCAATCTGAATTACAAGAGTTTGCTGTAGAAGAGTATTTAAAAAAAGAATATAAGAATTTTAAACTATTAAAAACAAAGAAAAATTAATAATATGATATCTGAAGAAAAATTAATTGATATAGCTAATAACTATATTAAAACTATTGAAGAAAAAATAGGACAAGAATTAATATTACCTGAAAACTTAATGATTAAAAAAAAATATGGAATTTATTTTATATATCATTCAAAGAAATATTATGAAACCAAAAATTGGGAGTATAAGCTTTTAGGTAATGCACCATTTTTGGTAGAAAATAAAGATGGTAAGATAATTGAGTTTGGAACTTCAAGAGGAATGGATGATTATATTCAAGAATATGAAGCTGGGAGATATCCTTAATTAAAATCTAATTTAACCACCTTCGGGTGGTTTTCTTGTGAAATGAGGATTAATAGAAATGTTATCTTTGCGTGGAGAACTTACCCCCCCGCTGCCGCACGATTGCATCGCGTGGCTTTTTATTTTACTAACTCTCTCTCAAAAGTTTTATCTTTATAAAAAACATAAAGATGAGTAGAAATTACAAATTTCATAATCCCGAAGGTTTATACTTCATAAGTTTTGCCGTCGTAGGCTGGCTGGATGTATTTATCAGAAATGAATACAAAGAAATTCTTTTAGAAAGTTTAAGATTTTGTCAGAAGAATAAAGGTTTAGAAATCCATGCATGGTGCATTATGTCTAGTCATGTACATTTGATTTTTCGAAGTATAGACGGGCAAAAACCGGAACTTCTCATAGGTGATAAAGAGATTTACAAGCAAAGCCATTGTAAAAGCTATTAAAGAAAATCCTACAGAAAGTAGAAAAGAATTACATGAAGAATTTAACCACATATAAAGTGATCTTCTTTTTAGCTTTTACCAGCTGTACAAGTAAAATGGTTGTGAGTGATGCTCCGATGCTAAAAGGAACATGGACTGTAGAAAGTGATATTAAAAAAAATGTATCCGCAAAAAAAACAGGTACTTTTCAATATCCAAATCTGGGGACGGAATATAATTTACGAAAGGGAAAATTTAATGGCGTTTTTAAGATCATCGCGAAAAATAATGATACTCTATTTTATGCCAATTATGAAAATAATTTACCTGTTGGAAAATATATTTCGAAAAGATTAGATTATAATGAGCAAGTTTTACATCATAGAACCATTCCGGTAAATCCTAAATTAAGTTATGGAATAGGTACAGGTAATTTTAATGGAAATCATGAAAAGGAAGGATTCTGGGATGAAGATGGTCAAAAAGTATTTTATAAAAATGGAGAAGTTATTTCAAAATAGGAAGTTATTTTTTGTTGATATCCAAAATAATTTAAAAGAGATGATATTCAATTATTTTTTGAAATTATTCAACATCAACATTTATTCTATATTATTTCTAAATAAAGCTATGCGTAACAGTAGAAATAAATAAAAAACTTCATTTAGCTGACTGCATTATAGTTTTGTGGAAGATTATTAAGACCCTTAAACGAGTAATCCTAAACTCGTCCCTGCTGCCGCACGATTCTATCGTGTGGCTTTTTTAATTACAACCAACCATTAAAAAACAAATTCCAAAAAACTTTTCAAGAAAAAATAAAACACGACACCATTTGTCGCATTTACCGCATATATTTGTTTTAGAAAACTATACGAAATGAAAAAAGATTTTTACCTTACGAGATATGCCTTGATCATTAAAAAATTAGAGAGCGCTCCGGCGACGTATTCGCAGATGGAAGATTATCTTTTGAATTCCTTCGAATTTCAGGATGCGGGAATTAAGAGCTACTCTATTCGTACTTTGCAAAGGGATATTCGTGAGATTTCAGATCTTTTTAATCTTTCTATTCACAACAAAAAGAAAGGTGACAATCGGTATTATATTGAAAGTCGCCCGATGATGGAAGTCGATGAGTACAACCAAAAATTACTCGAATCTTTTCAGGTAAGCAATGCGTTAAATAATCATCCCGATTTTGCCAATTTTATCTTTTTTGAAAGCAGAAAACCTACCGGAGTTGAGCATTTTTATGATCTTTTCTTTGCCATCCGAAACAAAAGAATTGTCTTGTTTGAGCACTACAATTATAAAAACAAACTGATGACCTCCCGAAAAGTTCATCCTTTAGCGTTAAAAGAATCTAAGGATCGATGGTATCTGATTGCGATTGACACCAAAGACAAAGCATTGAAATCTTTCGGTTTAGACAGGATCAATTATCTGGATGTTTCTCCACAAACATTCAGGGAAAAATACAAATACAACTTTAGAGAACATTTCAAAAATGCTTTTGGCGTAATGAATCTTACCGAGCAAAACCCTCAAAAAATTGTGTTGAAATGCAGCCGACATCAGGGAGAATACATCAGAAGTTTCCCTTTACACCAATCTCAGAAAGAGACCAAAGAAACTCCGGAAGATATTTATTTTGAGTTTTTCCTCCACCCTACTTACGATTTTATGCAGGAAATTTTATCGTACGGAAAAGAGGTAAGAGTTCTTGAACCTATAAATCTAGTTGAAGACATCAAAAAACATTTACTGGAATCGCTAAACAGTTATTTGAAAGAGTAGAATTTTGCATCTTTTTGATTACATTTACATAAATAATCATGTATTGAAAGCTTTATATCTTCTCTTTATACTCATCTCAACATTTTGTTTTTCTCAACAAACCGAGGAATTCAAGATGGTAAAAAAATATTATAATCAGCACAGAACAATGCTGAATACCGAGTTTAAGAAAAAGTTTGATGCCGAAAAAAATCCTTTATATAAAGCTGCTGTAAAAAATGACTTCCTTTTTTTTATGAAAAAAATGGACAGCATTGAAAATGTAGCCTTGATTACAGCCCTGCTTAAAGTAAAAAATCTTGAAGATTTAAAAAAAATTAATTCTAAAACGATTCTCTTACCACAACAGGATTTTCCAAAGTCGATTGAAAAAACTGCAGATTACCCCGGCGGAATAAATGCTTTACGAAAAGAAGTTGCACAGCTTTTTTATGGAGACGGCGTATTTTCTGAAACTGGAAATTTAAAAACCAACGTTGCTTTTATTGTTGAAAAAGACGGAACGATCAGTGATGTAAAAGCTGAAGGTGATAATTTCACTTTCAACCGACAGGCAGAAATTGCATTGTACTCTGTTTCTGAAAAATTTTCTCCGGCCTACACTAACGGAAATCCTGTAAGATACCGCTTCAGACTGCCTTTAGTACTTAATTTTGACTAATCAAAAGATAATCATTACAATCATTAGCTAAATTTGCTTTACTCGATGGTAAATTTTATATTGGTTATAGATTCTAAATTCCAAGAAATATTATATTGAAAAGCTTAGTTTTGCACTAAGCTTTTATTTTTATGTTTACAGACGAATATTTTATGAGAATGGCTTTTCAGGAAGCCCAGATTGCATTAGAAAAAGATGAGGTTCCTATTGGATGTGTCATCGTTGCAAACAATCGTGTGATTGCAAGAGCTCATAATCTTACCGAAACGTTAAACGATGTAACAGCACATGCCGAAATGCAGGCAATCACTTCAGCAGCCAATTATTTGGGCGGAAAATATTTAATCAACTGTACTTTGTATGTGACTTTAGAACCTTGCGTAATGTGTTCGGGAGCACTTTCTTGGTCACAGATTTCAAAAGTGGTGATTGGCGCAAGAGATGAGCAACGCGGATTTATCAATAAAAATTTAAACCTTCATCCCAAAACAGAAATTGTTTCAGGAGTTATGGAAAACGAATGTTCTATGATTGTGAAAGAGTTTTTTAAATCAAAGCGTTAAAACTTCATTCTTAAAAATAGAATACATCAGAATATCATAATATTTTCCATCTTTCTTCATATGCTGTTTCAAAATAGCCTCCTGTTTCATTCCTACTTTCTGCATTATTCTTTCTGATGCGGGATTGTGGGGAAAGTAAGTTGCATATATTTTATTAAAGCCTAATTCTTTAAAACCAAAGTCAATAATAGCTTCTGCAGCTTCGGTTACATAACCTTTGCTCCAAAAAGGTTTTGCCATCCAATAGCCTAGTTCTGCCTTATCAGAACCTTCGTCGTGAAGTCCGATTGCACCTATAATTTTTTCTTCTTTATCTCGAATTGCAAACGTGAACCCTTTCTTCTTATCAAAAGCTTTTCTTGATATTTTCAACCAAAATTCTGCATTTTCTATATGATAAGGATAAGGAATATTGGAAGTAAGATCGGAGAAAATTTTATCCTGAAGATATTCAACTACAAAAGGCAAATCTGATTCTTTTAATTCAGATAAAATAAGTCGTTCTGTTTCTATTCTTGGGAATTTTTTCATTACAAATCTTTTCCTAAAAAGTACAATCCTTTTAATGTATGCAACCGGTCTGCAATATGAATTTTTTCTGTTAAAGGCTTGTAAACATGAGAAACTCCACCAGTTGCGATTACAAAGCACTCATCATTCACTTCATTGTTTATTCTGTCAATAAAACCTTCTACCATTCCGAGAAAACCGTACACCATTCCGCTTTGCATACAGGTAATCGTATCTAATCCTAAAACAGATTTTGGCTTTACAAGTTCAATTTCGGGAAGCTGAGCGGTCTGACTGATCAGAGAATTTAAAGAAGTTACAATTCCGGGAGCGATAATTACGCCTAAACATTCGCCGTCTTCAGCAACGCAACTTGCAGTAAGTGCTGTACCAAAATCTAAAACAATTTTCTTTCTTCCGGGATACATATTGTGTGCCGCAACGAGATTAGCATAAATATCGGTTCCCATCTGTTTAGATTTCGCAACAACTTCAGAAGGAGTCGTTCTATCAACCATTACAGGAGCGATCCCGTGAATTTTTCTGATCGCAGAAGTTATTTCTCTTGTTAATTGCGGTACTACCGAACCTATAATTATTTTTTTAATGTCTTTAGGATCAATTTTATAGGTTTGATATAAAATCAACATCTGACCATGCAGTTCGTCTGCGGTACGGTAAGGTTTTGTATTGATTATCCATGAAATATCACAGTTGTCGTCATCAAAAAGACCAAATCTGATATTGCTGTTTCCAACATTGATTACGATAGAATTCATTGACATATTTTTCAGCCGGAAACTCATCAAAATCTATTAACGAAAGATGAAGCTCCTATTAATTTTTCAGAGGTAAAAATAATACTTTTCATTAAAATAAGCTTTTAAAATCAATGAAAATGGTCTATACTTGTAATGGATTTGTTTTAAACCAAACACTTATGAAAAATATTTTTGCATTTATTCTTATTATTCAGGCTGTAACAATAATGGCTCAGAAAAATATAAAAATGT
Organism: Chryseobacterium mulctrae; assembly: GCF_006175945.1. Taxonomy (NCBI): domain Bacteria; kingdom Pseudomonadati; phylum Bacteroidota; class Flavobacteriia; order Flavobacteriales; family Weeksellaceae; genus Chryseobacterium; species Chryseobacterium mulctrae. Next base: position 2,021,454 of record NZ_VAJL01000001.1, read on the forward strand.
ATCCCGAAAGAAACGGCGACTCTATTACGTACTATGCAGACAATCTCGAAATTTATCCTGTTTCTTTGGTTTTTAGAGGTCAACCTGAAGTAAATAATATGAAAAAGCCTGAGCTTTTTAAAACGACACAGGTAATTCCTGCAAAAACCACAAAAATGAGAATAGCCTATTTTGTGGTGAATGACAATCAAAAAGGTTGGGGCGTAAAGAAAATGCCTGGTTATAATAGTTATATTGGAGACATCACTATTAAAAATTACGATAAAAACTACACCTACGACTTACCCTTTGGCAAAGGAAAAGCTTTTTGGATACATCAGGGATATAACGGAACATTTTCTCATCAGAACGAAAATTCTTTAGACTTTATCATGCCTGAAGGAACAGAAATTTTATCCTCCAGAGAAGGCTTAGTCATCGATGTTGTAGAAAACAATAATCAGGGCTGCCCAACCAGAAATTGTGCTCCTTATGGAAATTACGTTTCAATTTTGCACTCGGATGGTACGATTGCACAATATTATCACTTACAGCAAAACGGAGCGCAGGTGAAAATTGGTGATACTGTAACGAAAGGGCAACCTATCGCTCTAAGTGGAAATACGGGTTGGAGCAGCGGTCCGCATTTACATTTCGTCACTTATTTGCCAAGTGCAACGGGTGATAAAAACAGAATTACTGTAAAAACTCTTTTTAAAACCGGATACGGGGATAAAGTTGAATATTTGGAAGAGAGAAAATCATATTCGAGAGCGTATTAGGTTTCGTTTTTACTCAAGCAGGTCTATTTATGGCTAAATATATTTTACTTTGGGTTGAAACAATACTGCTACTGCTTGTAATCAAATAACTTTTACTTTGATTACAAACAATGGTAATTGTAACTAAATGCAATGTAATAATGTTGATAGGATTTTATCCTATCCTTTAATAGATCGTCCCTTCGGGACTCTCCAGAGATTGTTAAACAAAAAAGCTTCCGATTACTCAGAAGCTTTGTATTTATTAAAAGAAATAATTTAGTAATTATCTTCTTCTCCTTTCATTTTTTCGGCGTTTTCTGCCATGATTACAGCATCAATCATTTCAGAGATATCACCATTCATATAGGCATCAAGGTTGTACATTGATTTACCAATTCTGTGATCTGTAACTCTTCCTTGAGGATAGTTGTAGGTTTTGATTTTTGCAGAACGGTCACCTGTAGAAACCATCGATTTACGTTGTGCAGCGATATCGCCCACCGCTTTTTGAACTTCGATATCGTATAATTTAGTTCTTAACATTTCCATTGCCAACTCACGGTTTGCTAACTGAGAGCGGGCTTGCTGACAAACGACAACCATTCCTGATGGTTTATGCGTCAACTGTACTTTTGTTTCAACCTTGTTTACGTTCTGTCCACCTGCTCCACCAGAACGTGATGTCTGCATTTCGATATCTGCAGGATTCAATTCAAAATCTATTTCTTCCGCTTCCGGTAAAACGGCAACGGTAATCGCAGAAGTGTGTACTCTACCTTGAGATTCTGTTTCAGGAACTCTTTGTACACGGTGTACACCAGATTCAAATTTCATGATTCCGTAAACACCGTCTCCTTCAATTCTTAGAATTAGTTCTTTGTATCCTTTAGCTGCCTCGCTGGAATCTGTGATCTCGTGCTTCCAACCTTTGGTTTTAAAATACATGGTATAAGCTCTGTAGACATCTTCCACGAAAATTGCAGCTTCGTCTCCACCAGTTCCGGCACGAAGTTCTACAATAACGTTTTTATCGTCTGCAGGATCTTTAGGTATCAAAAGAACTTTCAGCTCATCTTCCAAACCTGGAATCTTTTCTAAAGCTTCATTCTTTTCGATTTTTGCCAATTCTACAAAATCTTTATCTGAACCATCTGCAATGATTTCATCAGACTCTTCGATGGTATCTAAAGCTCCTTTATATTGATCGTAAACTCTTACAATTTTCCCCAAATCACTATATTCTTTGTTTAAAGAAGAATATCTTTTCTGGTCTGAAATGACATCAGGTTGAATAATAAGATCGGCAACCTCATTATATCTCTGCTTTATCGCTTCTAATTTTGGAATTAATGATTTAGACATATTAAAAATTTAGTTTGCAAAGATACGGAATTGACAACGAAGAACAAAAGCCCATTTTCATGAGCTTTGATTTTTAATTTTTTTAATCCGAATTAAGAATAAATACCTATTTCAATTTTAGTTTTTTCCTCTGTTATCCTTTACTTCCTGAATTCTGTTTTCAAAATATTCTTTTCGGTCAGGATGCTTTTTTATTAATGTTTGAAATGCATTAATTGCTTTAGTATATAATTTTTGCTCAATATACAGATTCGCTAAAGTCTCGGTCATTAAATGAGAAATATCGTCTGTTTTTTCTTTCACAACGAAATTCACCACATCTTTTAACTGACTGATTTTTGGATTGTTTTCTATGAAAGATTCAATCACTTTATTTTTAGTCTCGGTTTTTACCTTTTCAACTTCTTCGGTTCTGTCAATTTTCAGCCAGCTTTGCCAAGTATTGATAAAGCCCGGAACATTACTGTCTAAAAGCGTTTTATTTTCTTCTTTTAAAGGTAATTCTTCAACTTTTTCTTTTGGAGAATCTTGTTGTTCCTCTACTTCTTTTTTTATGGCTAAACTTGAAATATCAGTTCCAAAGAAAGAAACATTCATCACACGAGCTTCTTCTTTTTCAGTAGAATCAGCGATTTCAGGTTCTGGATTTTCAACTTCATTCACAATTTCCTCCGAAATGTTTTCTGCAACAGTTTCTGATTTTTCTTCTTCTAAAATAATCTCTTCCAAAACTTCTTTTACTTCTTCAGGCTTTTCTTCCTGTACAGATTCTATTTCAATTTTTTTGCTGAATGAATCTGGAATATGAGATTCAATGCTCATTGGTTTCCAGCCAGAACGTTCTTCTTTTACCTCTTCTATAACAGGTGCATGATTTTTTTCTTCTGAAGTTTCGGCTTGAATCACCTCTGCTTTTTCTTCAGCTTTAGTTTCATTTTCATTTGAAACAACAAAATCCTGGGTTTCAGCAAAACTTATTTCTTTTTCACTTTCTTCTTCCGGTTCGTTTGCTTTTGCTTCAGCTTCCTTTTTATGAGCAGCTTTCATCTTTTTCTCAACTTCTTCAATCAGGCGACGCATTTCGTCTTCATGCTTATTGATATTAGAATTTGTTATTTCAGCAGGATTTATTTGTTCTGAAACGGGAGCTTCAATTTTAACTTCCGGTAAGAAAGCATCTGTTCCATGGAAACTTAATTCAGATTCATCATTGATTTTTTCAGCAACATCTTTAGAATTAATTTCATCTTCATTGATGATGACTTCCTGATTTAAAACTTCAGTAATCTCTTCTTTTTCAACATTTTCTTCTGAATTTTCATTATCAATAGATTCTTCTGTTTGAATTTCTTTTTCAGCTTCAAAAGATTCTACTTCTAGAAAACTCACCTCAGATTCATCATTAATTTTTTCTGCAATTTTTTCAGAATCAATTGTATCTTCACTGATAATTGCTTCCGATTTTGCAACTTCTTCAACGTATTCTGTATCAGTGTTTTCTGTAGAATTTTTATTTTCAACAGGTTTTTCTTCCAGAACTTCTGTTTCAGGTTCAAAAGATTCCGTTTCAAGAACGTTAAGCTCAGTTTCTTTGATTTTTTCTGAATCAATTATTTCTTCATGAATAATTTCATTAGAAGTTGCTACAGAAGGTGTTTCACTTGTTGTTTCTTCCGCTTCAACAGTACGTTTAATTGGGAAAGAAGATTTTTGAGTTACAATTACTCCAGATTCGAGTGTAGATTCCAAATCGATGGTATCTGCATTTTTTTCTTCCAGGTAATTCTCTTCACCTTCAAATAAAATTCTGTTACGTTCACCGTTAACAACTACATGTTTTATTTCAGCTTTTGGAGTCGCCAAATCTTCTGAAGCAGCTTTATAATCATGTTTCGGAAACGTTTTTTTCTCTTTTACCCACCAAAAAGGCTCTTTGGTATTCTGAGGTTTATTTTCCTCAAGTTTATCAGCAATAATTTGAGGTTCTTTTTCAATAGATTCAGCTTTTCTTTGCTGAATTTTCCCGTTAATCAACTGATACAGAATCTTCTTATCTGTGGTATAAGCCGCAGTTGTAGACAATTCTTTCTGATAATTTTCTTTATCAAAAAGGTGCACACCATACAAATGCAAAGCACGAATGTTTTGAATATAAGGGAAAGAATTAATTTCTTCTTTCAAAAGATGCAGATCTTCTGACTGTATGTTTTTCGGATTTTTTAATAATTCTAAAACTCTAGTATTCATCATATTACCAGTTCGCTACAATGTCATTAAATATTTTATTGATAACCCTATCCGTAACAATCTTCACCTGAGAAGCCTCAATATCACTTTGAGAAAGACTGCTGTTGAATACAGCTTCATCAGAGAAATTTTTATCAAAACTCAACTCTGGATGCAATTTGTTTTCATAACGAACTTTCACTGTGATTGTCAATTTATTCTGAGACTCCTGAATCGTTCCACCTCCTGAAGTCGGCTGAGTTGTAGAGCTTATGGTAGTCGGGGAAATTGAATAATCTGTAATTTCACCTTCAATCAAAATATCCGGATTTTGTTTTGTTCCTTTCAGAGTGGTACGCTGCAAAAACCTATTTTGAATATCTGTAGAAAACTGCTGCGCCAAAGTAGGGTTTACGAACGCTGCATTATTGGGAAACTCATTGATTTGTACGGTCTTTTCATCTGTAAGAGATGAACCTGTAAAAGAATAGCAAGAGTTTAAAAATCCTACAGATATGATTAAAAGGAAAAGATTTTTCAACTGATTCATTTTTAAATAATTTAAACTTAATATTTTTCGGTAATACCAATTTCGGTAATTTCGTCGTATTCAATTTGTTGAATTGCATCTTCAAATGCAAAATAGTTTGCAGTATACATAAATGGCAATGTTAGTAAAAGTCCGATTCCGCAAGCTATGACACCAATCTGTGATAAAATTCCAATTACAAAAGAGAACAAGAAAATATTTAAAAGATTTCCTTTGGTCATTACTTTTGAGATATTCCAAGCGGTTTTAATGTCTGCAACTCCTTTAAAAGTAATTAAGGCAGGAATGTAAAATCCCTTTAAAGCAAAATATAGAATTACGGCAAACATTATAAACATATATGGGAACATTAAAATCGGGCCCATTACACTTTGCTCATCGCTACCATAAGAAGCTGCTCCTCCTATTACTGCAATAAATATCATCGGAATGTAAAGAACAATCATTCCACCAATAATAATTAACTGGAAAATAAAATACGGCATAAAATCTTTAAAATCAAAAATCTCACCTGCACTTGCTGGTTGGTTTTTAGTTAATTTTCTAAGATATTTATAATAGTTTCCAACTGCCAAAAGTCAGCAAAACGGGATAATAGACATTAAGAAAGTGACCAAAAAGCCAACAAAAACTCCTCCAAAGTCTTTCTTTAAAAGTTCAAAGCCTTTGTTGATGTATTCGCCAAATTTAAAATTGATCGGTTTAGGTGTTAAATTTACATTCATGATTTTAGGTGTTGTTTATTCTTCTAAGTTATATTGTTTTATTTTCCTGTATAAAGTTCTCTGAGAAATCCCCAATTCATCTGCCGCTCTGTTTCTTCTTCCATTGTGCTTTTCTAAAGCTTTCACAATTAGATCTTTTTCATTGTTCTGAAGAGATAAAGATTCTGGTCTGTTTTCTTCCACTTCAATATCTTCAAAATCTTCGTAAGTATCGTCAGAATTTGAGATAATTGTAGGATTCTGAACATTCTGATTCCCGTTGTTGTTATTTTCAAAATACAGCAACGAATTAGCATTTGCAGTTTGCTGAGGTTCAGGTGTATAAATTCTGCTTATTAAATTTTTCTCCTGATTGCTCAGATCTGCAGTTCCCCGATTCTTAATGAGTTCCGAAGTTAAGGATTTTAAATCATTAATATCATTCCGCATATCGAAGAGAATTTTATACATAATTTCTCTTTCGTTGCCAAAATCGGTCTGCTTTTGTCCGCTTGGTTGGTTCACAACCATTGGCAAATGAGCATCCATCGGAATATACTCTGTTAATTTTGCAACCGAAATATTTCGCTCACGTTCTACAACCGTCATTTGCTCAACCAAATTTCTTAGTTGACGCACATTTCCCGGGAAAGTATAATTTTCGATGTAATGTACCGCGCTTGGTTCCAGTTCAAGTTCCGGCATTCTGTATTTTTCGGCAAAATCGATCGCAAATTTTCTGAAAAGCAAATGAATATCACCTTTTCTTTCTCTCAAAGCAGGCATATCAATCTGCACCGTATTCAAACGATAAAACAAATCTTCACGGAATCTTCCGTCCTGAATTGCTTTCATCATATTCACATTGGTTGCGGCAACGATTCTTACATTGGTTTTTTGTACCTGTGAAGAACCTACTTTCATAAACTCTCCGCTTTCCAGAACTCTCAACAAACGAACCTGCGTTTGCAAAGGCAATTCACCAACTTCATCCAGGAAAATAGTTCCACCATCGGCAACTTCAAAATATCCTTTTCTGGTTGCAGTTGCTCCTGTAAAAGCTCCTTTTTCGTGCCCGAAAAGTTCTGAATCGATGGTTCCTTCCGGAATTGCACCACAGTTAACGACAATGTACGGTTGATGTTTTCTTTTAGATTCTGAATGAATGATTTTTGGGATAAATTCTTTCCCTACACCACTTTCCCCGACGACCAAAACGGAAATATCGGTGGGTGCTACTTGAATAGATTTTTCTAAAGCTCGGTTTAAAGCCGGAAAATTTCCGATAATCCCGAAGCGGTTTTTTATATTTTGAAGCTCGTTACTCATGAGTAAAATTTAGATTGTTTGATTAAATTTCGTCTACTTTATCATCGTAGATTCTTAATTAGTTGAAATAATTTGATTTAAATTTTAAGCAACCAAATCCAAATAATCTTTGTTTCTAATCTTCGAAACTTTACTTTTAAAATATAAAACTTCAGCAAAGACATTCTCTTTACTTTCTTTTAAAAAATTGATTAAAATCTGACAATGCTTTTCTTTTTCAGAAAATGCGATGCCTGTTTTATGATGAGAATAGTTTTGATTTTTCTTAGAGAAAATATTCCCTAAAAGATCCACAGCACTCTGTTTGTCACTGATTGCGAACTTGCGTCTCGATTTTTCGTTTAAAAAAATCTTTTCTAACGCATGACTTTCTTTAGAATTTAGAAATTGATTGTAAATTTCATACAGCTGTTTGCAATCTTCACTTCGAAGATTCCCACTGCTGATTTGTGCCGAAATATTACTGCAGATAATTACCAATAAAACACTAAGGCAATACTTCTGAAACTTTTCCATTGTCTTGTTTATTTGTTAATTGATAATATTTTTTATTCTAAAGTTTAAAGCTGATGAACTAAAAACTAATTAATTTTTTACAGTTTCCCCTAAAAGTGTGCCTTGTGTATTATCAAATACAAAAACGTTCACAATGTCACCCATTTTTTGACCTTCCTGCATATCAAAAACGCAAACCGCATTTTGGGAATTTCTTCCTTTCCATTGGTTTTTGTTCTTTTTAGAAATTCCTTCAATTAAAACTTCGTGAACTCTTCCAACATAACCTTCCATTCTTTTTCTTGAAAGCTCGCCTTGCAAAGCAATTATTTCTGCGAGACGTCTTTGCTTCACATCTGCCGGAATATCATCTTCCATCTTCTTGTGAGCCGGAGTTCCCGGTCTCTCAGAATAAGAGAACATATAGCCGTAATCGTATTCTACTTCGCGCATTAAGCTCATCGTTAATTGATGATCTTCTTCGGTTTCGGTACAAAATCCGATAATCATATCTTGTGAAAACGAAATATCCGGAACGATTTCTTTTCCTCTTTTAATTAAATCTAAATATTCCTGACGTGTATGTTGACGGTTCATCAATTGCAGAATTCTATCGCTTCCGCTTTGTACCGGTAAATGAACATATTTACAAACATTATCGTGCTTAGCAATCACTTTGAAAACCTCTTCCGTCATTTCGTGAGGATTGGAAGTAGAGAATCTGATTCTCATTTGCGGAACTGCAACCGCAACCATATCTAAAAGTTGAGCAAAATTAACTGCTGTTAATTTTTGCATTTCTGATGCTTTCGCAAAATCTTTTTTCGGACCGCCTCCATACCAAAGGTAAGAATCAACGTTTTGACCTAATAAAGTAATTTCTTTATAACCGGTTTCCCACAAACTTTTACATTCTTCAATAATCGAATGCGGATCACGACTTCTCTCGCGACCTCTGGTAAAAGGAACTACACAAAAAGTACACATATTATCGCAACCTCTCGTAATGGTAACGAAAGCTGTAACGCCATTTCCGCCTAAACGAACAGGATTAATATCTGCATATGTTTCTTCTTTTGAAAGAATAACATTGATGGCATCTCTCCCGTCTTCGGTTTCTTTTAAAAGATTAGGTAAATCTCTGTATGCATCGGGACCAACAACCAAATCTACAAGCTGTTCTTCTTCTAAAAATTTGGTTTTAAGCCTTTCAGCCATACAACCCAAGACACCAACCGTCATGTTTGGTCGTTCTTTTTTTAGATTTTTAAACTGAGCAAGACGCATTCTTACAGTTTGCTCTGCCTTTTCACGAATAGAACAGGTATTAAGAAGAATTAAATCAGCTTCTTCCACTTTAAGAGTGGTATTATAGCCTTGCTCATTAAGAATTGACGCAACAATTTCAGAATCAGAGAAATTCATCTGACAACCATAGCTTTCCAAGAATAACTTCTTAGAATTTCCATCTTTTTCTGCAATAGCAAAAGCTTCTCCCTGTTTGGTTTCGTCTATATATTTTTCCTGCACTTTTTCAAAATTTGAGATTTGAAATTAGTAATTTTTGAAACTAATAAAATAATTTAAGGCTGCAAATTTTTAATTTCAAATTAAATTAGTTTGCAAAGATACAAAATCTTATGCCAGAATGGCAGAACTATTTTTTCTGAAAATAAGCAGAAAACTTTCCGGGAAAAGCGACTCTTTGTTTAATAGGAATATCAGAATAGTAAGCTGGTTTCCATTTCTTTTTAAGACCACTTAAGGCTTTTTTAAAATCAATATTAAATGCTTCATTTTTTACTTCGGGATAGATTCTGGCATTTACAATCTCACCTTCTCTACTAACGTAAAATTCCAGATTAATATCATCATTCAGAGCATATTTTCGGAAAAGAAACTTGAAATTATTTACAAAATCGCTATCAAAAGCCGTGTATCCGTTTGGATATTCTGCCCGAGTAACATTCTTATAGGGATTATAACCAGCTTTATAACCACTGATTAAATCTTTAGGATAAATAATAAACTCCGTTACTGCTCCTAATTTATTTCCTTTTACTTCAGCTGGCTTCCAGTTTTTAAGATTTTTTATCAAATCCAATGAGATGTCATAAGCACATTTGTTTTTAGAAATATAATCTGTATCATTATCCTGAACCAGTTTTACCGTCTTATCTTGCATAACGATGATTCTCGGTTGATAAATCTCTTTAGAATCACATTCCGGAACTTTATTTTTAATTAAATATTCATTAATTTCTTTATAAAACTGAACAACTCCACCTTCATAAAAACGTTGCCCTTTAGGATATTCGTCTAAAAACTGAGCTTTGAATAAAATTGTATTTAAAAGGAATAGAAAAATGCATAATTTATATCTCATCGTGAAAAAATTTAATAAAAAAAGTCATTACAAAACGCAATGACTAAAATAAATGAATTAATTCACTTATCAATGTATTTTCAAAATAATTAATCTCCCTCATCAAACTGATCTGAAGTAAAATTTATTCTGATTACTTTTTTTGAAACAATTGGTTCTCCGTTCCGCATTGCCGGTTTCCATTTTTTCTTAACTCTTTTAATGGCGAAATTCATATCATCTATAAACAATTCGCTGTCTTTTACTTTAGGCAAAACCTTAAGATTCTCAACTTTCCCCTCTGTACTGACATCAAAAAGAAAAGTAAACTTACCATTCACCGCATATTTATCCATATCAATATAGCCATGAATCATTTTTAAAAACTCTTTACTGAAAGCATCATCACCTCCTGGAAATTCAGCTTTCTCTGTTATAGTAAATTTTTCAGATTCAACTTTAAATTCTTGAGCAAAACTTTTAAACCCTATTAATAAAACAAGTACAAAAAAATATTTTTTCATAATTTACATATCGGCAGATAATGATGAGAAGCTCATCTTAAGTTTCATTTCAGATTTTACGGGTTGTCCGTTACACATTGCAGGTTTCCAGTCTTTTTTAATTCTTCTTACTACGTATTGCATATCATCAAAGAAAACATCACTGTTCAAAACTTTGGGATCTCCAGCTACATCAATTACTCTGCCCATCGCATCAATAGTGAGTGTAAATGTAAAATCGCCTGTTAAAGTATAAAAATCTGAATTCAGATATGTGTACATATATTTTCTGAGAATAGTCTTGTAAGCTGCAGCTCCTCCTTCAAAACTTGCTGCCTGAAAATCGTTACAACCCTTCACGGCAACCTGCATAAAAGGTTCTTTAATGTCTATTTTTAATAGATTTTTATTATTTTCTACGATGAAAGATTCATCTCTGTCTTCAAGATCCTGAGCAAACGCGAAGTTTGCAGCAAAAAGCCCTATAAATAATGCTAGTGTTTTCATAAAATATTTTTTAAAACTACATAAAAAATTAAGCCAAAAAAAGTAGCTTGTCTTTTTTATCTAAATTTTATTTTCAACCTGAACCTTACTTCCTGTTTCTTTAAGCATTAACGAAATAACAATTGCTAAAACAATTCCTCCAATCCAGAAAAAAAGAGAATTTTGAAAATGAATATTTGCTTCAGACAAACCTAAGTCTTTACCAAAAAAGCTACTAAACACAGGACTTAACAATGTAGTCACACCAAAAGTTATAAAATTGATTGCTCCTGTAGAGCTTCCTTTCACGTAATCCGGATTGGTTTCTTTTATCACAGAATACGGAATCATTGCCGCTCCCGAACCTAATCCTAAAATAAACATACTCACTTTTGCAGAATATAAATCTGGCAATACAATCATCTGCAACAAACTTAAGATCATTAAAACTGCACCGCCAATTAAAACAGGTTTTCTCCGCCCTATTTTATCTGTAATAAAACCTAACAAAGGACATCCGAAAACCCAACCAAAAGCAACCATCGCACTCGTTACTGCCGCATCATGAAAAGCAAACTGTTTGTCTTTTTCGAAAAAAGCAACCGCCCAAGTCATCGCAAAAATAGTTGTCGGAGCAAAAAGTAATCCTGAAATAATTCCGCAAAGCCAGGATTGAGGATTTTTAAAAACGATTTTATAAGGTTCCAAATATCCTAAATGTTTCGGCTCATCATCAGAAATGTTTTCGCTTTTCTGGTCTTTAGGAATAACAAAAAATAAACAAAATGCTGTAATAATAGTTGCCACTCCGGACCAAAGCCAAAAAGTATGAATACTGACTCCTGATTCTATCCATGGTCCAACCACAAACTGTCCCGCTGTTCCGCCCAACATTCCTATACATTGAGTAACTCCAATTGCTGTTGCCAAAGATTTTGACGAAAATCCTTTACTCGCAAGATAAACACATCCCGGAAAAGCAAATGCACAACCCGCTCCCTGCAAAAGCCTTCCTGAAACTCCCGCAAACTGGGTTGAAAGTAAAAATAACAAACATCCAATTCCTAAAATTAAAGTTCCTACAAAAAGAGATTTTTTTGCCCCGAATTTATCTAGAGCAATCCCCGCAATCAAGCTACAGGTAGAATATGTGTAGTAATAGGTTCCTATCATGCTGATAAGTTTCAGCTCGGTGGTATTGAAATTATCAACCAATTGAGGGATCATTACCGCAGGAGCAGACCGAATCACATAATCTAAAAAATAAAAGACCAATCCGAATGCCCAAGCGATGATATAGAATTTCTTCAGAGAACTACTCATTATAACTATTCTTTATTGTATTTGTAGATATATTTTGGCAGTTATTTACCAAAATTTTTAAACCATTTTATAGAAATCAAATGTAAGCATTTGTTAAGCTTCCAAAAGAATCAATGATTGTTTTCTGAGATTTAAATTAAACAAAAAACTCCACAATTTCTTGTGGAGTCATATTATTCTTAAAGAATTTCAATCTGATTTCTCAAAAGATCCTCAAATTCATCTCTTTTTCTGATTAAATGCGCTTTTCCGTCTAAGAAAAGAACTTCCGCAGGTTTTAATCTTGAATTAAAATTTGAACTCATTTCAAAACCATAAGCTCCTGCATTGTGGAATGCCAAAACATCGCCTTCTCTTACTTCATTCAGTTTTCTGTCCCAAGCAAAAGTATCGGTTTCACAAATATTTCCTACCACGGTATAAATTCTTTCCGCCCCTTTTGGATTAGATAAATTTTCAATCTGATGGTAAGAATCATAGAACATCGGACGAATCAAATGGTTAAATCCTGAATTTACTCCAACAAAAACGGTTGCAGTAGTTTGCTTGATGACATTAGCTTTCACTAATAAATAACCGCTTTTTCCAACTAAGAATTTTCCAGGTTCAAACCAAAGTTCGAATTTCTTCCCTGTAGATTTTGAAAATTCTGCGATTACTTTTTCTACTTTTTTACCTAAAGTTTTCACATCGGTTTCTTCTTCGCTGTCTTGGTAAGGAATTTTGAAACCACTTCCCATATCCAGGTATTTCAGATTCGGGAAATGTTCAGATAATTCAAGCATAATATCAAGAGCCTGAAGGAAAACATCCGGATCTTTGATTTCGCTTCCGGTGTGCATGTGAAGACCTTCTACATTCAGATTAGTAGATTTCATCACTCTTTCAATATGACGAACCTGATGAATAGAAATTCCGAATTTAGAGTCGATATGACCTGTAGAAATTTTGTAATTACCACCGGCAAAAATATGCGGATTGATTCTTACCAAAATTGGATAGGTGTTTCCGTATTTGTTACCGAATTGCTCAAGAGTAGAGATGTTATCGATATTGATATGAACTCCGTGTGTCATTGCTTCCTCAATTTCAGCCAAATCAACACAGTTTGGAGTGAACAAGATTTTCTCTTTCGGGAAACCTGCTTTTAGACCTAATTTAACTTCATTAATTGAAACACAATCCAAAGAAGCACCTAAGTTCTTTACATATTTTAAAATATTAATGTTGGTCAATGCCTTTGCAGCATAGAAGAACTTTGTGTGTTTTAAAAAAGAAGATGTAAGTTTCTCGTATTGGATTTTAATCGATTCTGCATCGTAAACATACACCGGTGTGCCAAATTCGCTGGCAATCTTTAATAATTCTTTTGAATTCATAATTTCAATTTTACATAAAAAAAGGCAGATTCTTCCCAAAAGAGTCTGCCGCAATAATTATTTTTTATGCAAGGCAACTCCTTAAATATTCCAAACCTTAGAGAACCTTACAGTTCCCTTTTTACCAGTTTTATTTTGTTTAAAATTTTGCATTGCTTTTTTTATTCTTTTGCAAAAGTACTATTTATTTTGCGAAAACATTAATTTGAAAAAAGTTTTCTTCTTGACCAAAATACAGATTCATCCAAAAAAGTTCTTTTATTTTGGTAACGGTAACGTCTCAAAATCACCTCGAAGCAGCGCCAATTGTAAATCATTGATGAGGTCGCCAGTCGGCAAAGGCAAGTCTATTTTCAGTTTTGAAATTTTACTCATGGTCTGAATTTGAGTAAACAATTCATAAAAACCATAAGAAGTCACTTTTCCGTTATCAATGATCAGGAAAAGTTTTTCACCAAGCTTTCTACCGCTTCCCAGCCAAAGCTCGTTTCTTTTTCTGAAATCGATCTTCTTTTTGAAAACATTGATGTCTTTAAATTCTTCTATTTTGCTGATAAACTGCACTGCTTTTGAGCCTTGTGTGAAAGCTTTAAATTTAAGGATTGGTTTTTCAGTTTTATTTAACGTATTTTTTTCGACTAAATATTTATTATTTCTAAAATACAGTCCGAAAGATAAAGTTTCTCTCTTTTTTATTCCTTTTGAATTTAAAATCAACTTGGCGATAATATCAGTTCCTGTCAATTCAAAATTGATTTGCTCAACCTCAGTCTGAATATTTTCCCATTTTTTTGATTTAGAATTAAAAAGCTTTTTAGAAAACTTATTAATATCCTGCACATAATCTGAAAAAATAATCTTTCCGGCTTCATTCTGGAAATACACAAACCCTTTTTCACTTGGTAAATCCTGAGTTAATAGCTTGATTTTATTAATGTAAGTTTTAGCATTCGTTTCCTCATGCTGCTCCTGAATAATCTCGTTATTCGTATCTTTTGAAAGTAATAATTTAAACAATTCTAAAGTTGCTCTTGCATCACCTTCTGCACGATGCGCATTAACCAACGGAATTCCTAATGATTTCACCAGTTTCCCCAAAGAATAACTAACCTCATCCGGAATCAGCTTTTTCGCTAAAGGAATTGTATCTAAAGTATTGATTTTAAAATCATAACCAAGCCTTTGAAATGATTGACGAAGCATTCTGTAATCGAAATCGATATTATGACCTACCAAAGTTGTTCCTTCCGTGATTTCCACTACTCTTTTAGCCAATTCATGGAATTTCGGAGCAGTTTTCACCATTTTCGGGCTAATATTCGTCAACTTTTGTACAAAGGGAGTAATCTCGCTTTCCGGATTAACGAGCGAAATAAATTGGTCTACGATTTTGTGACCGTCATATTTGAAAATGGCGATATCGATAATGCATTCTTTTCTAAAACCTGCACCATTGCTTTCTATATCTATAATTGAATACATTATAATCTAACTTAATCTTCTATAATCAAAAATCAAACCTTTTGAAATTTTGATTTTACTAAAAGGCAATTCTGCTAAAATAATGAAATTACTAAGAAATCCAAAAACCAACCACTCAAAATACTATCTTTTTCTTCCGCCCAAGCCAAACATTCCCAGAATCGCTTTTGCACCTTCTCTCATTAGAGTATTGGCGAAAGTTCTTCCTGCACTGCTTTTAAGAACCTGCTCAAACATTCCGGGTTCTTCTTTGATGGGTTTTGTTTTTTGGGTTGGAGCCGAATTTTCAACAGCCTGTTCCATTCTTCTTACTAAAATTTCGTAGGCAGATTCGTTGTCGATTGGTTTTTCATATTTTGAAACTAAAGCAGATCTTGATGTTAATTCTGAAACTTCTGCATCATTCAACACATCCATTCTTGATTCTGGAGAAATCAGATACGTGTGAACAAGCGGTGTTGGAATTCCCTTTTCATCCAAAGCGGTGATAAAAGCTTCCCCAATTCCTAAATTCTGTATCAACTCAGAAGCATTGTAAAACTCTGTTGTAGGATAATTTTCTACAGCTTTAGAAATCTCTTTTTTATCTTTTGCAGTAAAACCTCTCAATGCATGCTGGATTTTTAAACCCAATTGTGAAAGCACATTTTCAGGAACATCACCAGGAATCTGAGTAATAAAGTAAATTCCGACCCCTTTAGAACGAATCAGTTTTACCATCGTTTCTATTTGTGAAACCAATGCTTTTGAAGATTCATCAAAAATCAAGTGCGCCTCATCAATGAAGAGAACCAATTTTGGTTTTCCACTGTCGCCTTCTTCTGGGAAAGTCATATAAATTTCAGCAAAAAGTGAAAGCATAAATGTGGAAAACAGTTGTGGCTTGTTTTGAATATCGGCAACTCTTAAAATATTGACAACTCCTTTTCCATCTCTTGTTTCCAATAAATCGTGAACATCGAAACTCAGTTCACCAAAGAAATCTGCGGCACCTTGTTGTTCCAAAGCTACAATCGACCTCAACATTGCGCCTAAAGAAGCTGGAGCAATAGAACCATAATTGGCAGACAATTCTGCTTTACCTTGCGGATTGTCGGTTACATATTGCAGAACTTTCTTTAAATCGTTTAAATCAATTAACGGTAAACCTTTGTCATCACAATATTTAAAAACAATTGACATGATGCTTTGCTGAGTATCATTCAATTCTAAAATCTTGCTTAACAAAACAGGTCCAAATTCGGTAACCGTTGCACGCAATTTCACACCTTTTCCACCCGAAATGCTCATCAATTCTACGGGAAAAGCCTGCGGATTGTATGGAAGCTGTGTTTTTGCATATCGTTCTTCAATGATAGGATTCATTTGTCCCGCCTGTGCAATTCCCGAAAAATCACCTTTGATATCTAAAACCAAAGACGGAATTCCTGCATGAGAAAGCTGTTCTGCGAAAACCTGAAGTGTTTTTGTTTTTCCGGTTCCGGTAGCTCCGGCAATCAAACCATGACGGTTAATGGTTTTTAAAGGAATGGTAACGTTGACTTCAGTAACCACTTCACCATCCAACATTCCTTTTCCTAAAATAATATGTTCTCCTTTTGGAGTATATCTTGTAGAAAGTTCTTCGATAAATTTTGTTTTGTCTGCCATTTGATATTTTTAACACCTAAAGATAAAGTTTTTTGTAAAAGTTTTAATAATCTCTTTTACTTTATCACATTCATTTTTACAGTTTGTAATAAAATAAATTTAAATTAGCAGTTAGAGCAGATTTCAGAAGATAATCTCTCAAAAAAGTAATAAACATATCTGAGTGAATGATCAACCTGAAAACAAATCTAGAAAAGGTAATTTAAAATTGATAAATATATCTCTGAAAATTCCAATGAAATTTTATAAGATCTTTTATAATTTAGACTAAATAAGTCTTTATAGATTTATTCTATTACAACAGATATTTTATTTTAGCGGGTATTAAAAAATAAAATCCGATTTTTGTAGATTAAAGAACAAAAAATTCTCACCCTAAAGATGAAAATTGAGCAAATATATACAGGCTGTTTAGCACAAGGCGCATATTATATCGTATCAGAAAATGAAGCAGCAATCATAGATCCGCTGAGAGAAGTAAAACCATATCTTGATCGTCTTGAAAAAGACAATGTCACTTTAAAATATATTTTTGAAACTCATTTTCATGCAGATTTTGTTTCGGGGCATTTAGATTTAAGCAAAAAAACCAACGCTCCTATTGTTTACGGACCCACTGCACAGCCTGAATTTGAAGCGATTATCGCTGAAGACAACCAGATTTTTGAAATCGGAAACATCAAAATAAAAGTACTTCACACTCCGGGTCACACGATGGAAAGTACGACCTATCTTTTAATTGACGAAAACGGTGTAGAAACTGCCATTTTCACAGGTGATACTTTGTTTTTAGGTGATGTAGGGCGACCTGATCTTGCTCAGAAAGCGGGAAGTGTTACACAGGAAGATCTTGCAGGAATTTTATATGAAAGTTTACACAGTAAAATTCTTCCTTTAGATGACAGTATTACGGTTTATCCGGCTCATGGAGCGGGCTCTGCTTGTGGGAAAAACATGCAGAAAGAGACCGTAGATATTTTAGGAAATCAAAAAAGAACAAATTACGCACTGAATCAGCCTGATAAAGAATCATTCATAAGAGAAGTTTTAGATGGATTAACTGCTCCACCTAAATATTTCGGGATGAATGTTGCCATGAACAAAGGTGGTTACGATAGTTTAGATACGGTGATGGACAGAGGTTTAAATCCTATTTCGGTAGAAGATTTTGAAAGTTTTGCTGAAGAAACCGGAGCTTTGATTTTAGATACAAGAGGGCCTGCAGATTTTCATAAAGGATATATTCCAAATGCAATTAATATCGGTTTAAAAGGTGATTTTGCACCGTGGGTAGGAAGTCTTATTGTAGATGTAAAACATCCTCTACTACTGGTTTCTGACGAAGGAACTGAAGAAGAAGTTATAACAAGATTAAGCAGAGTTGGTTTTGACAATGTTTTAGGATATTTAAAAGGTGGGTTTGAAGCTTGGAAAAATTCAACAAAAGAAATCGACGAAGTAAAAAGAATTTCCCCTGCCGAATTTGCAGAAGCATTTAATGAAAATTCAAAAATTATTGATGTAAGAAAAATCGGAGAATATTCGGCGGAACATATCGACAACGCTTACAGCAGACCTTTAGATACCATCAGCGACTGGGTTTCTACCATTGATGATTCTGAACATTTCTTCTTGCATTGTGCAGGAGGTTACAGAAGCATGATTGCGGCAAGCATCCTTAACTCGCACGGAATCAGGAATTTCACAGAAATAGAAGGCGGTTTTAACGGCATCAAAAAAACAGAAAAACTTCCTGTTTCAGATTTTGTATGTCAATCTAAAACATTGTAGATGAAAGTAAAAATAGGTACGCTAATTCTGATTTCAGTATTTGCGTTAAATAGTTGTAAAACAAAAGCGGTATCTGACAATACCATTAAAACCAATATCAAGGAAGTTGTAAAAAGCTCCGATGTTGTTTTGGTTGACGTAAGAATTCCGGAACAATACTCTGAAGCAACAGCGAAAGATGCTGTAAATATTCCTTTGGCTGAACTTCAAAATAATATTGAAAATCTGAAAGGAAAAAAAGTAGTGGTTTTCTGCAACAAAGGCATACAGGCGGATCAGGCTGTAGAAATTTTGAAGAAAAACAGAGTTGAGGTTTATGACGGAACCACCTGGAAAAATGTAAAAGCCATTCAGGAAGAAAAATAATAAAAACGAAATACGATGTCTCAAAAATTCCAAGAAATAATAGATTCTGAAAGACCGGTTTTAATCGATTTTTTTGCTACTTGGTGTCAACCATGCAAAGTGCAGTCGTCGGTTCTGAATACAGTGAAAGAAAACGTTGGCGAAAAAGCCAGAATTATAAAAATTGATGTCGATCAATATCCTTCAATCGCTTCTCAGTATGGAGTGCGTGGAGTTCCTACATTGGCGGTTTTTAAAAAAGGAGAATTGCTGTACAAAGAAAGCGGCGTGCATGATGTGAATCGATTGACGCAACTGTTGGAACAGTATATGTAAAAATGTTAAGCCTAAATATTGGCTTAGAAAAAAGGCTTAGATTATAAAATCTAAGCCTTTTATTTTTTTTGAAACAGTATTTAATTCTAAAAACGGATTAGTTTTTAATCACTTTTTTAGAAATTATCTGCCCGTTTTTCAATTGTAATTCAACAATATAAACTCCTTTCTGAAGCTGTTGCATATTGATTGTATTATTTGAAAACTGTACATTCATTTTTTGTCCTACAACATTGGTAACGTTCACTTTATCGATATCAGAATCTGTTTTAATATTTAAAATTCCGTTCGTAGGATTTGGGTAAATTCCAATAACATTTCTTTTGATATCTGAAGTTCCCAAACCAGTTGTAACATTTTTTATACATCTTACAGATTGACCCTGAGCTCTTGGTCCGCCAGCTGAAGGATTTCCAATAGTAGTACCTACATAAAAATACTTAGCTCCTAGTCCGGTTGTGGTTGAGCTCCAGAAATAACCTCTTTGTCCCACATAATCAAAAGTACCATCTACAAAAGATCGGTTACCTCCGGCTGGAAGTTTAAGTTTACTTGCGTATGCAGTTGCAGGATTATTTATTCCTTCAGCGTTTTTAGTAGCAGTCCAGTCTGCCTGTGACGGCATCTTCCAATCCTGTCCTATTGCTTTACAAGGATCTGCTCCATTGGTTGAGCTAAAAGAATTAGAAGTCGCTGTCCATTGATCACTAAGATCGTTTCCTCCCCACCATGATCCGAGAATGAATGAAGTGGAATTATTCAAACCTATAGGAGTGTTTGGTGAAGGAACATTAGCCATTGCTGAATTTCTGTTTTGGTGACCATCATCCCATCTTCCCCACTGGAAAAGATCACCAAAAGATTCTGAATCTGCCATAGAAGTCGCCACTTGTCTACTTCCTAAGTTTTGCTGAAGCCAAACTTTACCATCTGATCCTCTTACTGTCGTGTAAGTTACTTGCTGACCTTTGTAAGTGAAAGTTACACAGCTTGTATCTCCTGGATTCATTCCGGGATCTGCGTTATTACATGTAGGTGTTGTAGTAGGCAATTGAACCCTCTTCACTCTTACTCCATTTTGAGAATAAGTAAGAACCAAAGTATTGTTTACTGCGTCACATTGTAAATCATTATATAAAGCGGTACCATCTGATACAAAATCTCCACCAAAAGTTGTCCACGTATTGGTTGTTGCATCAAATTCGTAAACTGTGTTTTTCCCTCCGTTTACAGCCCACCCACTTGCTACAGTATACAGTTTACCAGAAGGAGTAACCGCAATAGAAACATTATACAAGTCATTTGAAATTCCAAAATCGGCGTTACCAACCTGTACCCAGTTTGTTCCGTCAAATTTCTTCACATTCAGCCTTCTATTATTTGCTGCTGTTGATGAATATACAACATACAAAGTATTGTCTGAGCCCATTGCAATATCCGAAGTTGCATTTGCACCCTCTGTGAATGCGCTACCCACTGAAGCTCCACCAACTAAAGACCACGCATCCGTTGCAGATGCGGTTAAATTATTTTCGAAAACTCTTACTCCGGATGCAATATGACAAACATAAACCTTTCCGTTTGTTCCGATAACCATTTCTGCATGAGTTGGATTTCCCCCTGCAATATTTGTAGGACCTACTTGTTCCCAAGCTCCGTTGACCAGTCTTTTTACAGTTCCTGAACCTACAGAAGCATACACATACGGAATACCATTCGGAGCTACTGCCGATGCCTGATAATTTGTTGTATCTGTAAATGGAAGAGAAAGTAAACTCCATGATGTTCCGTCAAATTTTCTTACTTCCATTCCTGAGTTGGGATAACCCCATTGATTGGTATAATACACATTTCCAGAAGTATCTAATGAAAGCGAATTATAGGTTCCAGTCGCAGTAGTAATTCCTGCATTTCCTCCAAGATATGACCATGAAGTTCCGTTAAATTTCTGTACAGAACCTTTTTGAACAGCAACATCATAATAAGAAACATAATAATTTCCCTGTGCATCAATCGCCAGATTATTATAACTACTTCCACCTGTGGAAATACTTCCCGCAGAACCTACATCAACCCATTGTTGAGCATTCAGTAAACCTATTGCGATAGAGAGGACACCAAATCCGGCTCCCATTCTTTTTATTTTTGATTGTAAATTTTTAAACATAAATAATTCTATTTTTATTTATTCTAAATTATTTTATAATTTTCGGCAAAATTAATCCTGAAACCAAATAAAGAGTTATCATTTCCCATTTTTTAGTTATCATATCAAACATGATGATTGTCATTCATCTGATTGTAAAAGCATTAGACGGCAATTTCAAAAAGAAACAACCGTCTAAAGCGAGTCAAATATTAAATGAATGTTAGTTTTTAATCACTTTCTTAGAAATTTTTTGTCCGTTTTTCAATACTAATTCTACAATATAGACTCCGCTTGGTAATCCTTGCATATTAATTTGATTATTCGAATATTGAATTTTCAATCTTTGCCCGACAACATTGGTTACGTTTACGGCATTAACTTCAGAATCTGTTTTAATATTTAAAATTCCATTGGTTGGGTTAGGATAAACTCCGATGGTTACTTTTTTAATTTCTGAAGTACCCAATCCGATGGTAACATCTTTTATACATCTTACAGACATTCCTGCATCTCTGCTTGCGCTGTTAGACAAAGTTGAGAATCCACTGATATATAAATGTTGACCAGATCCTGTATAAGGTGACGCTGATGAAGACCAAAGATAAAGTCGTGTTCCAGGAGAGAAAATACCGCTGTAGTCTTTCATTCCTGCAGGAATCAGTTTTAAATGACTTGAAAGTGCCGAATTATATTCTGAAATATTTTCTGCGGTCATAGCTGCGTCAATTTCTCCAACGGTTGGAAGTCTCCAATTTAAACCGATTGCTTTACAAGGATCCGCTCCATTTGTTGAGGTTGCAGATGAAGCATTTTCAGCCATCCAGGTATCAGAACTAGTTCCTCCAGACCAGAAATTTGATGACGAATTATACGCTACGGAATGGAAAGTTGCATTTCCTCCGTTTAACCCTGAAGGATTATTTGGTGAAGGAGCTGAAGCTGATAAAGATGAATTTCTCAACTGATGACCATCATCCCATCTTCCCCATTGGAAAAGATCTCCATATGCATCTGAATCTGTAAGTGAAGTTGCCACCTTTGTACTTCCCAGATTTTGTTGAAGCCAGATTTTACCATCCGTTCCCCTGACCGTAGTGTAAGTGACCGATTGACCTCTGTAGTTAAAGGTTACACAACCAATATCTCCCGGATTGGTTCCCGGATCTGTATTATTACAAACCGGAGTTGAAGGTTCCAGAGAAATTCTTTTAACCTTTGTAAAATCCTGAGAATAGGCTAAAACAAGAAAATTATTTGCATTATCAACTGCCAAATCGTTATAAGTTGCTTCATCATCAGAAATAAAATCACCCCCAAACGTAGACCAAGTATTGGTAGCTGTATCTAGTTGATAGGCAGTATTTCTCAAAAAATTATCATCTTCCCAACGACTTGCTACAACATAAGGTTTCCCTGCAGATGTTACTGCAATTGCAACATGCTGAACCCCTCCCGAAGAAAAATAAGCATTCCCAACTTGCTCCCAACTAGTGCCGTTGAATTTCTTAACATTTACTTTTCTAGAATTTGCAGAGTTTGAGACATAAGCAACATACAAATTGTTATTGTTATCGATTGCAACATCTGAAGTATATTGTTCACCTGATGATGATGCATCTACAATACTTCCACCTACCAAGTTCCAATTATCAGAAGTTGTAGCGGTTGTTGTATTTTCATAAACCCTTACTCCACTCGCTACATTACAAGTATACACTTTATTATTTGTGCCAATGACCATTTCCGCAAATGCGGCTCCATTAGAAAAACCAACATTTCCAACCTGTTCCCAAGCTCCATTCACCAATCTTTTTACAATTCCTGAACTTTGAGTGCTGTATGTAAACAATGTTCCAGACGGAGCAACCGCTGAAGCGTGATAATTAATCGTTGAAGTTGTCGGGCTTACCAATTGCGTCCATGAATTTCCGCTAAACTGGCGAACTTCTAACCCATTTCCTTGATTGGTATAATAAAGATCTGTTCCCGTAGAATTAATCGATAATGAATTGAAAGTTGCATAACTTGAGGTAATTCCTGCACTTCCTCCCAAGTAAGACCATGAAGTTCCGTTAAATTTCTGAACTGAACCTTTCTGAACCGAAACATCATAATACGAAAGATAATAGTTCCCTACATTATCAATCACTAAATTATTATAACTGCTTCCTCCTGCAGAAACATTTGCTGATGAACCCACATTTTGCCATTGTTGAGCTTTTACAAAATCACTTGATGCAATCGATAGCACAAAAACACTTAAGCTGAGTTTTGCAACTGAAAAATATAAATTTCTAAACATAATACATATTGTTTTTAATTATTCTAAATTTAATTTACTTTTGCAAAAGTAAATTGCATCTTAAATCCCTAGTTATCATTTTCAAATTTTCACTTATCGGATGCAGGCTCTTACTTGAGTAATATGGAAACAAAAACACTTCGAACAATTAAACAGACGAAAAGAGGATTACTATTTAAATCTGAGGACATTAAAGTGATTTTTAATGAAGATGCAACGAATGAAAATTACTTACAATCTTATTTTATTGAAGGAGAATCTAGTTTTAATTTGTTGTTTTTACTGAGTCTCAACATCAATTTGCAGGCTTCAGATTGTGGCACTCAATTTAAATTCAAAAAGAATCAGTACATCCTTCATTATTCTTCTTCGGAAAACCGGGCTGAGTTATGGACAGAAAATCAGGAAGTTTTAAAATACATTCAGATACAGGTCAATTATAAATACATTTTTGATTTAATTGATCCTCATTCTACTATTGAAAGCGCAGAAATTCTGGAAAATATGAAGAATAACAATTTTATTTTTCTTCATAAACAGACTCCACCAAATATGACGGTGGAAATGCATATGATCTTAAAGGAGATTTTGGGATATTCTAAAAAAGGAATAATGCAGAAACTCTTTATTGAAGCCAAAATTATCAAACTTTTAATTCTGATATTTGAACAGTTTAACGAAAAAGATATTGAAGAAGATCTATCTAAAACTCCTGAAACAATCAAGAAATTTTTAGATGAAAACTATCATAAGAATCTAAAAATTGAAGAGATTTCAAAAATAATAGGCATCAATCAGAATAAATTGAGAAAAGAATTTAAAGAGCAATATCAAACGACCATTGTAAATTACATTTCAGAGCTCAGAATGCTGAAAGCTAAAAAAATGATCGTTAACAATAGAATTATGATTAAAGAAATTGCAATAGAATGCGGCTATGAATATGTTCAGAATTTCACCCGAGCCTTCAAGAAAAAATTCGGAGTATCACCGGAAAAACTGAGATTGGGATAAAAAAAGAAAAACCACTAAAATAAATTTAGTGGTTTAATATATGTTGTTTTGCTTTGATATTACTTCCTCGGAATTCATGTGAGAAAGCAATGACAATCAATTAATGATGTCCGTGATCGTGTCCGTGGCTTTCGTGAATGAAAGGACCATGACCTTTAGGCTGGCTGAAAATAACTTCAACACCTTCCTGCTCAGTAAGCAATTTACTTCTGATCTGTTCCGGATCAAAAGGTTTTACTTTACCAAAATATTCTTTCAAACCTTCAGTTAACCACAAAGGAATGATAAAACCGAAAAACATTAAGATACACCAGAATCCTACAAGGAACATACATACGAAATAAATTGTCCAAAGGAATTGGTAAAACGGCCAAAATGCTGATAACATCATGTTTCTTAAATTTTAAGCAAAAGTAGGGCTTTTTTCTTTTTCATCAAAAGATATAGAACCTAAATTTTGCAATTTATTTTTATTTTAAACTAATTAATCGAGATATTAGAAGTTAGATTTTAGATATTAGATGACAATTGCTAGTCTAAAATTCTTACATCTACCTTTTAATCCTAAATTTTAATGGGCAAGATTTGCAAAGAAATCATTTCCTTTATCATCAGTGATGATGAATGCAGGGAAATCTTTTACTTCAATTTTTCTTACCGCTTCCATACCTAATTCAGGGAAATCTACTACCTCAACCGACAAAATATTATCTTTTGCCAAAATTGCAGCAGGTCCACCGATCGAACCGATGTAGAAACCGCCATATTTATGACAAGCGTTGGTTACATCAGCGGTTCTGTTTCCTTTTGCCAACATCACCATACTTCCGCCATGACTTTGGAACTCGTCTACATAAACATCCATTCTTCCAGCTGTTGTTGGTCCGAAACTTCCTGAAGCCATGCCTTCCGGAGTTTTTGCCGGTCCTGCATAATAAATCGGGTGATTTTTAAAATATTCAGGCATTGGTTTTCCGGCATCCAATAATTCTTTGATCTTTGCGTGAGCAATATCTCTTGCAACGATCAAAGTTCCGTTTAATTTTAATCTAGTTTTGATTGGATATTTCGAAAGTTCAGCCAAAATTTCAGGCATTGGTTTATTCAAATTAATTTCAACCGCTTCTTCCAAATGTGGCGGAGTTGCAGGTAAAAATCTTTTCGGGTCTTGCTCCAATTGCTCTAAGAAAATACCGTCTTTGGTAATTTTTCCTTTAATATTTCTGTCTGCAGAGCAAGAAACTCCCATTCCAACCGGACAAGATGCTGCGTGACGCGGTAATCTGATTACTCTAACATCATGCGTTAAATATTTTCCACCAAACTGAGCCCCAATTGCACTTTCCTGGCAAATCTTCTGAACTTTTGCTTCCCATTCCAAATCTCTGAAAGCCTGACCCGCTTCATTTCCTTCAGTCGGAAGGTTGTCATAATATTTTGCTGATGCTTTTTTCACAGCAGCCAAATTGGCTTCCGCAGAAGTTCCTCCGATCACCAAAGCTAAGTGATAAGGCGGACAAGCCGCTGTTCCCAAATCTGAAATTCTTTCTTTTACAAAAGCTTCCAAAGATTTTTCATTCAACAAAGATTTTGTCTTTTGATAAAGGAAAGTTTTATTAGCCGAACCTCCACCTTTTGTTAAAAATAAAAACTCGTAATAATCTCCTTTTTTAGCATAAATATCAATTTGTGCCGGAAGATTTGAACCAGAATTCTTTTCATCAAACATTGTTAAAGGAACCACCTGAGAATATCTTAAGTTTCTTTTTTGGTAGGTATTGTAAATTCCTTTGCTTAAATATTCACCATCGTCAACTCCTGTGTAAACATTCTCACCTTTTTTACCCATTACAATTGCCGTTCCTGTATCCTGACAAGAAGGTAAAGCTCCTTCCACAGCAACCGCAGCATTTTGCAATAAATTATAAGCAACAAATCTGTCGTTATCAGTCGCTTCAGGATCATCGATAATTCTTCTCAAACTTTCTAAATGCGAAGAACGAAGCATGAAAGAAACGTCTGCCATTGCTTCTTCAGCCAGCAATTCCAATCCTTTCGGATCTACCGTCAAAATTTCTCTTTCCCCATGCTTTTCAACCTTCACGTAGTCTGAAGTCAATTTTTTGTATTCCGTATCATCTTTTAAAATTGGATACGGATCTTGATATTTAAAATCCATTTACTTTCTATTTCAGTGCAAAAATACGGCTTACGAAAAAAAACATGAGCAAAATCAGCGACTTATCATCGTATTTATAATGATTATAAATTGCGAGGTTTTTTATTATTGAGTAATTTTATAAATTAAGGTTGAGGTTAAGATTTAGGTTGAGTTTTACCTTAAACTTAATCTCAGCCTTAACCTTTAATAAAAAAATTTCAATCACAATGAATTACAGAATAGAAAAAGACACTATGGGTGAAGTGCAGGTTCCTGCAGACAAATTTTGGGGCGCACAAACGGAACGCTCAAGAAACAATTTCAAAATCGGTCCGGAAGGTTCTATGCCTCACGAAATTATCGAAGCTTTTGCTTATTTAAAAAAAGCGGCAGCATTTACCAACACGGATTTGGGAGTTCTTTCGGCTTCAAAAAGAGATATGATTGCTAAAGTTTGCGACGAAATCTTGGAAGGCAAACTGAATGACCAATTTCCTTTGGTGATTTGGCAAACCGGTTCAGGAACACAATCGAATATGAATGTGAACGAAGTGGTTTCAAACAGAGCACACGCAAACAATGGCGGAACTTTAGGCGATAAATCAGAAGTTCATCCAAATGACGATGTGAATAAATCTCAGTCTTCCAACGATACTTATCCAACTGCGATGCATATTGCAGCTTACAAAAAAGTAGTTGAAGTAACTATTCCTGCAGTTGAGAAACTAAAAAATACGTTGAACGAAAAAGCCGTTGCTTTTAAAGACATTGTAAAAATCGGAAGAACCCATTTGATGGATGCAACTCCGCTTACTTTAGGACAAGAATTCTCAGGATATGTTGCTCAGTTAAACTACGGAATCAAAGCGTTGAAAAACACATTACCTCATCTTTCTGAACTTGCTTTAGGAGGAACTGCGGTAGGAACAGGATTGAACACTCCAAAAGGTTATGATGTAAAAGTAGCGGAATATATTGCAAAATTCACTAACCTTCCTTTTGTAACGGCAGAAAATAAGTTTGAAGCTTTGGCTGCACATGATGCTATTGTAGAAACTCACGGAGCTTTAAAACAATTGGCGGTTTCTTTATATAAAATTGCTCAGGATGTAAGATTACTGGCTTCAGGACCTCGTTCCGGAATTGGTGAAATTCATATTCCTGAAAACGAACCTGGCTCTTCTATTATGCCCGGAAAAGTAAATCCTACTCAAAACGAAGCTTTAACAATGGTTTGTGCACAAGTTTTAGGGAATGACACAACCATTTCTTTTGCAGGAACTCAGGGAAATTATGAACTGAATGTTTTCAAACCGGTAATGGCTTACAATTTCTTACAATCAGCCCAATTGATTGCCGATGCATGTATTTCATTCAATGACCATTGTGCAGTCGGAATTGAACCGAACCATGAAAGAATTAAAGAATTAGTTGACAAATCTTTGATGTTGGTAACCGCTTTGAACACACACATTGGCTATGAAAATGCAGCAAAAATTGCAAAAACCGCTCACAAAAACGGAACAACTTTAAAAGAAGAAGCCATCAATCTTGGCTTTGTAACTTCTGAACAATTTGACGAATGGGTAAAACCAGAAGACATGGTGGGAAGCTTGAAATAAGGCTCAAAACATCAAACAAAAACACTCCGTAGAAAATCCTGCGGAGTGTTTTTGTTTGTTAATGTGAATGTTGATTTTTACTACTCAATTCTTATGCCAAATTGAGATATTCGTTAGTTTGTCATGAAATTATTTTTTAGTGAAAAATTGTATGGCTTCCTGAATGTTTTTGTCTTGCAATAAATCATCAAAATTATCTTCTTTCGAAATGATAATATCCGGAGGTATTTGCTTGTAATAATTTCCATTTCTATCGCAATCATACCCTGTACTCATTGGCATTATTGCATCAAAAGGTAGCGTTACAACCATATTGGAAGTAGTTTTTCCTAAGGTTTTTTCTCCAATAAAAATTGTGTTTGCTCTTCCTTTAAAAGCTAAAGCGGTCACTTCACCAGAACTTGCCGTTAATCCACCAATAAGTACAGCAACTTTAGATTTATCGATCAATTCACCTTTGGGTTTTATATAAGCCGATTTCTTTTCTCCCTGATCATAAACTCCTTTATTCAATTTAGTCGAGTTAATCAACTTTTTATCTATACCAAGAGTTCCCCAAACCACATTATCTCCCAACAAATCATATAAAGCTAACAACATTGGTGTAGAATTTCCACCTGTATTAAAACGAAGATCTACAATCCAACCTTCCAATTTATTATTCGTTTTCAATTCTGCTATTTTGTCATATAAAGGCTGAGCAATTTTATGAACATTTTCAGAACTAAAATCATTAAATGAAATACTTGGCATTAAAATATAACCATACTTTTCATCTAAAACTTTTGCTTCGAATTGTGGCTTTGTAGTAAACTTTGTCATCCATTGCTTGCTGAAATTTTCCCATGAAATCTCTACTGAAGGACCGTAATTTTTCCCTTGATAGGTTACTTTAGAATGATCTGCTCCAATTTTATCAAATAAAACCTTCACTTCTTTTAAAGAACTTTTAAAATCTTTTGCCGTTTCAAGGTTTTTAAATGTTTCTGTTTTTAATTTTTTCCAATCGTAATCTTCTTTATAGATATACGCAACTTCTAATGCTTTAAAAATTTTATCATAAAAAACTTTTGTACTATCCTGCAAAGTTTTCAACTTTTGTGCATTTACATTCAGCACAAAACACAGCAAGCAAATTAATCCTAAAGCTTTTTTCATTATTTATTCGTTAGCTTAAATTACCATCCCAAAGCAACTCCGAAAACCAAAGCTTTGTCGTTTGGAAAATAAGAGCCTTTAAAGTAATTGCTGAAATCTTTTTTCACGAAAAGAGAAAGGTTATCATAAGAAAGCGTAAACTGTGCTCCGTAAACAAAAGGATTTACCTGATAATTTGATTTATCTCTGAAACCCTGACTGTCACCTTTCACAATATTATTCGATGCCATTTTAATTCCGCCATAAACATTCGCTCCCACTCTGAAACCGTCTGAATAAGGTCTGTACTGAACATCCATTCCTGCACTTTTCAGCTTAGAAAAATTATATTGAAAACCAAGCGGAACCATAATGTAACCCGTTCTTAATTTAGCTTTATCAAGACTTCCTTCATATTTTGTAAGAAAAACATCTCCGTTTTGTTTCGCAAAAATCATATTATTATCTGTACGAACGGTTCTCCAGGAAAAACCTAAACCAGAAATCAATCCCCATGGACTGGTTCTGCTGAATTGATAATTAAATTTCAAACCAAATTCAAGGTTATTGGCGTAACCCAAATTTTTATCTAAATCATTATCTGCTTTATCATTCGTCAAAGTCATGATTCCGTAAGAGAAATATCCATCAAGATTTTTTGTAGGACGGAACTTCTTCAATAATTTTTCTTTTAATTCTTCGTTTGAAGTTACATCAGAATTCAACAAAGAATATCTTACCTGCTTCTGAATTACCTGATCTAAATCAAATCCTAAGCTTTCAATTCTTGCATCAATTTTTTGAGAATAACTGTCTGCAACCTGAGCTTTTTGCTTGTCGAATTCTGCTTTATCTAAATTTTTAGCCTGCAGAACCAACAATTCACTTTCCATCTGTTTCTTTTCTTCCTGAATAATTGTATTGATTTTCGCAGCGTATTCTTCGACTTTCTCTTTTACAATCGGGCTTACCGTAGTATCTTCTTTTGACTGAAGGTTTAAGCTTAACGATTTTCTTTGTGCATTTATTGAGGTCGCAACAAGGCACAACATTCCTGTGATGATAAATTTCTTAATCATGATATTATATTTTTTTAGTTTAAATTGGATTATTTTGTATTGAGGTCGATCGTCGCAACATTGCTTCCATCCTTAGATTTTTCGATAACATCTTTATGCTCTACCGAGAAAAGCAGCGTAGAAGGATCTACATATCTTTTTTTCTTCTGAATTTTAGCAGAATCAGATTTTGCCATGATTTTCGTTGGCGGATTCAGTGTTATCTGAGAAGCAATTCCTGAAGGATTTTCTTTAATTAATGTCAAATTATTCTTTACAGGAACTATTTTTTCTATTTTTTCTTCTGAAGGAATATTTTTTATTTGAGTTAATTTACCCTGATCTTCTTTTACAATAATTTCCTGTGAATTTATTTTTTCGGGTTGTGTTATTGTACTTTCTTCATTTAAAGAAGGTGTTTTAACTGTTTCAGCAACCTGCACTTTTGGTTCGGCTTCATTATTAAAAAACAAAACTGCTCCCAAACCAAATACCAAAACAAAACATGCGGCAAGCAAAACCCAGTTCAGGTTAGATTTTTTTGAACTAGTATTTTCGGTTTGAGACTGAATTTCAGACCACAAATCTCTTGCAGGAGTCACTTCTCGCTCATCAATTTGTTTTTTGATCTGATATTCTAAATTATTTTTAAACGTGTTCATTTTTAAGTTTTTTTTGTTGTTGAAAGTAAATCTTTCTCAATTTTTCTTTTGCTCTGAAGAGTTGGGTTTTGCTTACTGCCAAAGAAATATTTAGCGTATCTGCAATTTCCTGATGCGAATATTCTTCAATCACATAAAGGTTGAAAACCATTCTGTAAGCATCCGGAAGCTGATCTAAAAGTTCCTGAGCATTAAAATCAAAATCTATTGCCTCTTCATGCAAATCTTCCAAAACAGATGCGTGAACATCATCCAGATAGAAAACCGTTTTACGGCTTTTGATAAAATTGAGACATTCGTTGACTACAATTTTTCTCGCCCATCCTTCAAAATTTCCTTCACCGCGAAAGCTTTCTATATGTTTAAAAATTTTACAAAATGCTTTAATCACGCAATCTTCCGCCTGATACAAATCGCTGACATAGCTTTTTGCCACACTCAGGAATTTTTTTACACTTTGGTCATAAAAGATTTTCTGCGCAGCAGGATCCTGCTTCTTCAGCCGGCTCAGCAAATCTTCTTTTTTATTTTTAAACAAAAGCTTCATGGTTTATTCTGTTTCTATAGTAAAGACAGTGAAATTTTGAAATGGTTACAGAAATTTTTATTTTTTCAATTAAATCAATGTAACTCACTGAAAATTAACGCCAAAAATTAAATTATTTATTCAAATATTTTTACAACAAAAGAAAGATATACTGTAAAAGATGTTCAAAAACAAACAAAGCAATAAAAAAAAGTCTACATTTTGCAGACTTTTGATTCACTTATTTTCAATTTCATCTTTTGTTTCTTTTATGGTTAAAAACACAATGATGATTAGATAGATTTTTCTTCAGAAACAATTTCTTGTTTTCCTGAATTTACCTGATCTTCAAAATATTTTTCAAGATCACGTAAAGTTTCAGGAGTTGTCTGAATATCACGCACAACTTCACCTTTATTCACCACCACAATTCTATTACAAACTTCTGTGGTATGCGCAAGATCGTGACTGGAAATTAAAAATGTCACTCCGTTTTCATTTGCAAAATCACGGATCATATTTTTAAGCTTGATCTGTGTAGAAGGATCAAGATTAGCAAAAGGTTCATCCAAAATAATAATTTCAGGCTTTCCGATTAACGCACCGACAATCCCTACTTTTTTTTGATTTCCTTTTGAAAGATCACGAACGTATTTTCCTGCATTTACGATTTCTCCGTTAAATAAATCATGAAACTGCTTTAAAAACTCATCTACAGAAGCTTTATTCTGTCCTCTCAATTCACCAATGAAATAGAAATATTCTTCAGGAGTAAGATATCCAATCAGAAATGTCTCATCGATAAAAGCAGAAACTTTATTTTTCCAGGCTTCAGATTCGTTTACTTTAATCCCGTCAACGCTTACAAATCCCGTTGTAGGTTGAATCAAATCAAGCATTAAGCTGAAAAGCGTTGTTTTCCCGGCTCCGTTGTTTCCTACCAAACCAAAGGTTTCGCCTTTTGTAATTTCAAGATTTTCTATATTAAGAACGGTTGATGTACCGTAAGTTTTCTTTAAATTTTGTATTGTAATCATGTTGTTGAATGTTGGGTGTTTGATGTTGGGTGATGATATTAAATAATTAATTTACATTTCAATTACCATGGGTTCCACCCACGGCTATTTCAGTTTGACCTCTTCGAGGTCCACAAAGTCTTATATTTAATTTTTTAACTTGGCTCTTTTAACTTTTGCCTAGGCTCTTCAAAAATTAATCTTTTTTGAACGCTTCCAAAGTGCTGTACTTTTCCGTTTTATATTTTTTGATAATAATATCGAATATTTTTTCACGGAAGATAAATCCTAAAAGACCTAAAATTCCGACAGAAATTACGGCAACAGAAATTCCGAAGAAATAATTCATCAATCCGTAAACAGCCATTGGTAAAAGCATTTTGGGAATCATTAAAATAAATGCTTTGAAAGTGATTGTATTTTTTTGTCCGAATCTTTTTTCTTTAGAATTAAGATCAATTAAATTTTTATTGTACGCCCCCGACCAAAGTGTAAATTGAGAATTCACACCAATATTATATAATCCTGCAGCAAAAAATGCGAAGTAAACATTCCAGCCAAAATAGGCATAAAACAAAGCAATGACAATCGAAATTGCAGTAACAATATTCATCAGCCACCATTTTCCTTTAAGATATTCTTTATAAGGAACGTTCAGCGTCATCATCAACGGATAATATGCACTGTCAAAAGCCGGAACCCTTTGCCCGAAAGTAAACTGGAAACCTCCCGTTACAAAAAGCCCCATAAACATCATCATGGTTGGTGTTCTGTAGATGTCATTAGAAAACATCAAAAGTCCGTAAAAAATAAACATAAAGCTTCCGATAAGAACGCCTTTTGTGACTTTATTACGTTTCAGCATTTTAATATCGTTATTGATAAAAGTTCCGATCGCTCCATATTTATTAAGGAAAGCAATATTTTCGGTTTTTCCGATTTCTTTTTTGGCTTCAAGACCTTCGTCCAGATAAAAGCTTTTTCGGATATAATTAAAGGTGATTTTCCAAAGGCTGAAAAAGAGCATTACAGGAACTACAGCAAAGTAAGGTCTCTCGTAAAGATTATAGAAAAACTTTTCTGAGTAAGCTAAAACAGGAACAATTTCATAATAATTTAAAGCCGCAAAACCAGCAATCAGAACTCCTACGCCGATTGCAATATTTTCTTTATCATTAAATAAAAGATTGATGAAATTATTAAGGTAAAACAACGAAGAAACTCCTATAAACCAAGTGAAAATCCCCAGAAAACCATAACTATTAAAAGCTAAAATTCCGCAAAATGTTACAATAAATATTGAATTAAACCAGCTAAGTGGCGTAAGGAATGTTTTAATTAATGTATAATTGACAACAACTTTTTTAGGAATATTCAGCGTAAGAAAAGGCTTGATATTCTGTGTCGGAATCTGCTGAATCATATATTTAAAAACTAAATCTATCAACCAGCCAATAATCATGAAACGCGAAATGATTTTCAACGGATCTTCCTTCATTTCTTCCTGTACATAGAAGTACGCAATAAAAGACATCATTGCAAGCCATAAAATGAAGAAGCAAATCCCGATCATTCTGAAAATCTTCATGGCAAGATTGATCCCTACCGAAGATCCTCTAAAAAAACTTTTCCATTCCAGCTTCAAAAATCTTTTA
Organism: Chryseobacterium mulctrae; assembly: GCF_006175945.1. NCBI lineage: Bacteria > Pseudomonadati > Bacteroidota > Flavobacteriia > Flavobacteriales > Weeksellaceae > Chryseobacterium > Chryseobacterium mulctrae. Next base: position 2,055,825 of record NZ_VAJL01000001.1, read on the forward strand.
AACATAATTTACTTTTTAAATATTAGTAAAGAAAAGTTTAAAAATGTTACAGAATTTGTCACTAAATATGGGGATAGTTGCAGTTTACAATAATTAAGATTTTATAAAAAGACTTTCAATTTTATCATATTCTCCATCTACAAAATACTGAAGATGTTGTAACGAAGTCTGAAAATCAATTGACCAAACCTCATCAAGAACCATTCTTTCTCGCTTTCCCAAAAGTCCGAATAAGATTTTTACATTTTTAGGCCTGTTATACCATAAGGAAAATTCTAATACCTCTTCTTTATTATAATCCGATGTTAAACAAAAAGACCTCCCATCCTGAATGCATGTAAAATCTAACGACGGATTGTAATAAACCAATTCCTGATCTAAACTGTCTGAGAATTTCAATTGCTCCATCCATGGATAGTTCTTTGCTATGTCTAAAACATTTTTCGGCGAGAGTATTTCTTTTTTATATTCAATCTCTTTTTTATCCGGATGGCAAATAGAATAAGTATAATTCTTCATCACTAATATAGTTTTAAAAGTTTTTTAATTTCAGAGTAAAGACCAAGATATTCATTTTCAAGTATACTATTCTTATTTTATAATAAAATATTTTAATATCATAATTAAAATTAGAACACCCGGATAAATACATTTTTCACAATATTACATCACAATCAATAAAAATAATTAACACTATATTATTATAAATAGTATATTTGATACTGTTAACAATTAAAAACACAATGATATGCCAGTACAGTATTCACTAAGTGAGAAAGGAAACCCTTCTGATCAAACAGCTCCAAAAAAATTCTACGCCAATGCCAAATCTACAGGTGAAGTTACTTTCCGAAGTCTCAGTAAAGAGATTGCAGGAGGCTCTACCACAGTGAGTGACACCGATGTTCTTGCCGTGTTGAACGATTTGACGAAAGCACTTGCTAAGCATCTTTCTGAGGGAAGAATTGTAAGATTCGGAGATTTTGGATCTTTCAGCATCTCGCTGAGCAGCGAAGGGGCAGAAACTTCTGATAAGTTTAATTCTTCTATGATTAAAAGCGCCAAAATAGCTTTCCGACCAGGAATTGACCTTAAAGAAATGCTTGCCATTATAAAATTTGAAAAAGCTAAGTAAGCGATTTTAAAAAGCAGGCGTGCATTTCTTAAAAGCAAGCTTGCTTTTTCTAAAAGCTCCCGTGGATTTGTGTAAATCGACGGGAGCTTTTGTAATAATCCTTTAGAGGAGTTTGAAAAATGCTTTAGAGCAACCAAAAACTGCAGAGTTTTTCTTATTTATAATATTATATTTCTCTTATCTATTTGTAGAAATCTTTTTTGTTCATATTAAGTACCTTTATATTTGGCTTCATATAAAAATAGCAGAACTTATCTGAATTAAGAACATTATGGTTATTAATATCCGGAAGTTATTCTTTTATCTGCAGATAGTAATTTTTTATCTCTTAAAATCTCAAGAGTTGAAGTAAGCAGGCTACTAATTTCTGGATGTGAATCTTCTCGTGGTGAATGAGACCAAATAGTTTTAATTTTCTCCTTATTATTTACAGTTATTTTCACGCCGGTACCATCTAAAACTATCCTACTCTTATTTTTCTCATTTTTTTCAAAAAAATCAATACTTTCTGTATTAAATAGATTTATAAGAGCATCAAAAATTGGATGTTCAGTTTTTAATATTCTTAAGGGGTATATCTAAATGTATAAATAGTATAGTGTTAGAAAAAGGCCGAAAAACAGGCGAAAAAGACCGAAATTGTAATTTTTGTAATGCTTTTAAAACCGCTATTTAATAGATATTTACCGTTATTAAACCGCTATTTTATAATGCAAAAAACCGCTAATAAAGCTATTAAAGGTGTTTTTACGATATTACATACCGATTAAACGATATAATCAATTTTTAAGCCCGATATGAATTGCTTATTTTAATAGAGTAACAATTTTTAAACTTTTAGAATGTTACTGTTTATGTTACTAAAAATGTTACCTTAAAATTTGGTAACATTTTTTTTACTTTTGGTTGAATTAATCGAGTAGTAAATTTGCACGTTTTAAAACAGCTTTTAAACTACCTACTTCACCTTCCAAATCATACAATTTATCATAAATATCTGCTGGATCAGGTACCTGATCATTTAGGTGAATTTTAAACTCCCAGACTTCTTTTATACTATGAGGATTTATATTTTGATTTGGGTATTGACGACGGTTGTCAGATTTGCAAACAATATTGTCGTATTTCTTAATTTTGTTTAGACATCTTTTAAGAAAGCCATCCTGAACCTCATTAGAAATAATTGCGTAAACCCTATTATCTTTTATTCCAGTTATCCAATTTTCAACAAATTGACAAACAACATAGGTTTTGTTTGGAAAACTCGGTGACATACTATTTCCTTCTACTTCAAACATTCTGAAGATACCGTTATTCAATCCGGGTAAACGAAAAGCAGGTAAAGTAGATATAAATTCAGGGTCATTGTACCCTTCCAAATATCCTGCTTTTAGCTTTTGTGGAACTAAAACTATATTATCTCTGTTATGAGAATCTACAGTGACAACAGCAGGCGCATGATGAGTATATGTTTCTTGCTTTTCACGGATAAAATTAGCTTTTAAATCAATATCATTTTTCTCCTTCACAGAAGTTTTATGTGAAAAACTTCCATGACCTGTTATATACCAACTCAAATTCAAATCTTCAAACTTGTTTGATAAATCCTGTAAAATATCCACTGAAGGTTTAGCATTTTCCTTCTTAAGACGGTATAACTTCTCAGGAGAACTATATCCTAAAGCCTTTGCAAGCTCAGGGATACCCGAATATCCATAATTTACGGCAATCCGTAAGGTTCTTTCAAAGAAGTTTGAATCTTTATTCAAATTTGTTTGCATTTTTCAAACTTGTTTGTATATTTGCGTAATAATTATATGCAAAAGTAAGAAAATATGGCAACTACCAATGAGAAAATTAAAATAAAAGTGAGCGAGGTAGCCGCTTTGTTGGGCTGGAGTTACACTACAGCGAAGTCTATAAAGGATAGAAAATCACCTAAAGACAGATATGAAACATATTTGAAGTGCGAAAAAAAACTAATAGAAGCTAAAGAACAAATTAATATACAACTATCAAAACATTAAAAGCTATGAAAAAATTACTTCAAACAATTATCAGTTACAGAACAATACCTGTTATCGATGCAGAAAACGGACAAAAGCAACAAGCAACTTACTTAATGCTTTTCGGAATCACTATGAGCATTTCTTACAAATAAACCTCCTAAATGGTTTTATTCGGCGGTTCGATTCCGCCGATAGGAACAAAAAATTATTATGAATTTCATACAAGGCGACATTATTACAAAACAGAGTGGAGACAAACGAACAGTTTGGCTTTCACAACGTTTTATAATGGAGGTGTGTGATATTGCTGATTCGCATTTTAGAAAAAACCGAGCAACATATAAAAACTCAGTTCAAAAATGCTATCATCACCATAATATACTACCTGATTCAGGAAAAGGATGGCGCTGGGCGAAAATGGATGCAGGTTTTTACTATGATCTTGCACGAATTCCAAACCGTTCACCTCAGAACTACAGAGAATTTTTCGGTGACGCTTCAGAATTGGTGAAAAACTATGAAGATTTCACAAAAGGAAATCAAAGTTCTGAGTTTGAAACGATATTTAAACGTCATTTAAACAATGTTTATAGATCGTATTTAGAATTTTATTCTGAAGCTAATGAAGTACAACGTCCGGCGCTTGCGAAAGCATGTGCAGTAATTGATTTTATTCTTGATTACAAAGATTCTTATCCCGGAACTAAGAATAAACTGTACAAAGATCTTGAACCTGTTCTTAAAAAACTGGATCTACAATATATTCCACACCATCATTTACGTCTGAAAGATAAAATTGATGAGCTTTTTGCAACGGAAAGCCTCGCTATTCCTGATATCATAAAGCTACCGAGAGCAGGTAACAGCAATTCAACTGTATTTACAGATCCGCTATTGGTTTCATGGATTATTCAGCTGAGATCAATGCCTAAAAACTACAGTGATGAATATATCATTCGTAAGGTTGAAGATATGTGCGAAATGATGATGAAGCGTGTGCCTTCTAAAAGTTGGTTTAAAAAGAGTATTCTTCAACAGCCATCTACAAAGTTTCTAACATCAAAACGTTTTGGATCCAGTAGAAAATCACACGTTCATAAATCTTACATTCCTACAGAAGGTGCGTTATATGCCGGTGACTGTTGGGAAATGGATGCAACAAGAGTTAATATCACTGGTCACAGTGTTGAAATCGTTGATGAAACAACTGGTAAAAAGAAAAAAGTAGAAAAGTTCCTGATGGTAGTTGCTATCAGAGACGTTCACAGTGGCGATATATTAGGGTATTCTTTTGATCATTCAGAAAATAGAAGAGTTTACACAGATGCAATTGCAATGGCGGTTAAAAAGACGGGATATCTGCCTTTCGAAATAGTGACCGACCGTTTTCCTGGTCACAACACTCCTGAAGTAGAAGAACTGTTTGCAAGAATGGAAGCTTTAGGATGTAAAATTGAGATTTCTCACAATGCGAATGATAAAGCGGGTATTGAAAGATTCTTTAGAACTCTACAACAAATTACAATGCCTGACAGTGATCTTTATTATGGTGAAGGTATTATGTCAAGAAGTCTATCGGCTTTTAGGTCTCCTGAATACATTGCTGAAATTAAAAAGCAATCAAAAAAAGCAGGTTTTGATATGTATGCTGCAGTTGAAGAGAGTACTTTCATCATTGAAAGCTTCAGAGATACATTGTACTCAAAATACAGCCGTAAACATTCAAAAGTAAAATATTCACCTCGTGAAATTCACGAAAATAGCGAAAAACCACACATCACAGAGGTTTCAGAAGCTACGATATCAATGTTGTTTGGTCTTAAAAAAGAAGCTCAAATCAGCAACAACGGTCAAATAGCTACTGAGATTTACGGTTTAAAAATGCATTATTTCATAAATCAGGATTACCACTATGATATCATTAAAAATTATCATTTGGAATCTGTAGTTCTTTCATACGATATCGAAGATTTAACTGTAGTGTATTTATGGGAAAAGCATGGAATTCTTTTAAAATCACTTTGTGAAGCTGAATTCTTTGAACCTGCAAAAACAAAAGGACCAAATAAAATGCTTCAGCAAGTAGGAGTCGCTAAAGCTCGTGAGAAAGCTATTGAAGATAGAAAGCAGGCTGATTACGATCAGATGATTGGTGAAGAGAATCTAATGCTTGGTAAATACGGTAAAAAAGATATTGCCAATACTGCAGATGATTACTACGAAAGACCTATGAAAAAAGTATCCGGAAGTGATGTACAACCGGATAATTTGGAAAGCGATTATTTGAATGATCGCAATTACTAAAAAACTTCAAAAATTTTAGATATGACAAACTTACAAAAAAATGAGATAATTCAACTCATTGAAACCGAAACACAAAGACTCGGAAGCCAAAAAAAAGTTTCTACAAAGTGCGAAGTAAGTGCTGCAACCATTTCTCAAATGGTTAACGGAAACCATGAGCTTATTAAGCCCGAAATGTGGTTAAAAGTTGGTTTTGCATTAGGTTACGACCAAAGCGAATGGCAGATTGCTGAAACTTTAGGATATAGAAAAGTCGCAAACATCTGCACTGATGCAAAGAACGAAGCTTTTTTCATGATGCTTTCATCACCTGCAGGAATGGGTAAAACTGCACCTCTAAAAACTTACTTTGAGCTTAATTCTGATAATGAGGTGTTTTACATCAAATGTCGTGAATGGGCAAAGCGTGAGTTCCTTGTAGAACTGTGCAAAAGCTTGGGAATTGACAGCACAAAATACTATGTACACGTAGACAAATTAGGAGCAAAAGTATCTGAATTTTTTAATCAGCGAAAAGGCAAAAAACCGCTTTTAATCGTGGATGATGCCGGAAAACTCAGAGACAGTGCTTTAAGATGGTTCATCCATTTATTCGACGAAAACGAAGATAACATGGGATGTCTTATTGCAGGAACTGAATATTTAGAAAAAAGAATCAGAGACGGTGTAAGACTTAAAAAATTAGGTTTTGACGAAATAGAAAGCCGTTTTGGAAGAACTTATTTAGGTCTTATCGGAACTACACAGAAAGATACCCAACTGATTTGCACAGCAAACGGAATTCATGACAAAGCTTTACAAAATCAGTTGTTTTCTGAGTGTAATCCACTAAAAAAAACACTTAAAACAAGAGACGGAAACCAAACAATCGAAGTAATTGATGATTTACGCCGTCTAAAGCGAGTTATAAAACGAGAAAAATTAAAATTACAATACGCATAACAAATAATTAAACATTTATGAAATCAGTAGCAATTTATTTCAACAAAGAAAAAACATCATTCAAGATAGTAAAGCCAACGGCGCAATTTAACGGCGATTGGGACGGTCTTGTTCACGGAGTAACTAACGGAGTTTTTCACTCATTTAAAGTATTTAAGTAATGGTAAAACAATTCACATCAAAAGACAAGGTATGGATCGATGAATCCGGAAACCAAATTCCTTATAATAGAACCACTGCAATTGAAAGGATGAAAGAGAAAAATGCTTTCGCTTTAGTTAAAAAAGGTAAAAGCATCACAAAGTTTTTGGCAGAAATGAAAGAAGCTGTAGCCAAAGCAACTGCAGAAGTTTTGGCTGCTGAACGTGAAGCCAACAATGTAAAGCTTGAAGGTAAAGGAAATTACACCTGGTATAATTTCGACAGAAGCATTAAAGTACAGGTAGATCTTAGCGAGCCCATCAAATTTGATGAAATTAAAATCGCTTCAGCTAAGGAAAAGCTTATGAACCTTATCAGAACCAATATCAACGGTGATGAGTTTATTATTTCAATTGCTGAAGATGCTTTTCAGACTTCTTCCGGTAGATTAGATCCAAAAAAGATTTTAGGCTTGAGAAAACACTCCCAAAGAATTAAAAACGAAGCTTTAAAAAAGGAATGGGACGAAACAATGCAGCTTATTGACAGTGCTATTTACCGCCCAAAAAGCAAATCATATTACAAGCTTTGGGTAAAGAACCAAGACGGCAAATATGAAGGTGTAGAACTTAATTTTTCAGCTTTATGATTACGGAGCTAACAGCCATGCTCATTGGCACAGCGTGCTTTTTGTCAGGCTTCCTTCTTGGAACAATCAGCTGTTATCTGATTTTTTCCAAAAGCTTAAAAAAATAAATCCCAAATGGTTTTCCGGCGGTTCGATTCCGCCGATGGGAACAAAGAAAATTTATAAATATGAGAGCAATCGGAGTAAAAGCCTTTATGGAAAAGAGCTTTGACACATTCGCTTTTGAAGGCGAATGGTTAGACAGTTTCGGAGAGCCCGAAAAGAATTTTAAAATGTTACTGTACGGTCCTTCCGGTGAAGGAAAGACCGAACTGAGCGTAAAGTTAGCAAAGTACATGGCGAATTTTGGCAAAGTGTATTATTTCAGTTTTGAACAGGGAATCTCAAAGACTTTACAGGATGCAATTATCCGTAATAACATGGACGAAGTTTCTGGAAAGGTAATGTTTCTTAATGGAGGTTCCTTTGAAGAATTGCTACAATACGTTAAAAAAAGTCGTGCAAAAACGATATTTATTGACAGCCTGGATTACATGAAACTGACGGTTGAACAGTTCAAAATCCTAATTAAAACCTATCCTAAAAAAGCTTTTATCATTGTTGCATGGGCAAAAAACGGAAGTCCGAAAAGTCAACATGCAAAGGATATTGAATTTATGTGTGATATCAAGTCGCTCGTTGATAAATTCAGGATTCCGATGCCAACAAGCCGTTTTGGCGGGAATAAAGAGTTTGTGATTTGGAAAGATGCGAATACTAAAACTGTACGATCAACACATCAGCCGTTAAAATTACATTCTTTATTTGACGAATAATGAAAAAGTTCAAAAGAAGAATCAACATAGAAAATGCTACCTCTTTTAAACTGGAGTATTTGAAAGGTAAGGACATGCGTTCCAAAGAATTTAATACTTACAAAGCAATGGAGCAATTTAATGACAGGCAAACGGATTTTCTTTATTTAGGTCTACATCGATACGCTTTTGTAAACAATAAATGGCATCGATTTATGAAACTCAGATCTCCTTTTGTCTTTCAGGAAGAAATAGATTTCATAAACAAAATGTTCAACGAAAATGTTGAAGTTGAAAATCCTCAAAATTTAAAAGATGAAGAAAATTAGAATCAAAAAATTATACAAAAATGAATCAGTACAAATTTGAAAGTTACGGACGTGCTTTAATTATAGCAATAGGGACGTTTATCACAGTTTATTTGATGTTTATCATTATTTGTAAAACGTATGTAAGTTATCAGGAAAATGAACTCATGGAACTGAAGAAAAAGGAATCTAAAATGCAAACAAAGCTGTATCAACAGCAAATTAAAAATCTTAAAAGACAATACAAATTATATGGATCAAGAACAAATTAAAGAAATGTGGGGCGATAAATTATATAACGCCTTTGCCAACTACATAAATGATGAAGGTTGGTTGATTGGAAATTGGGCTGCAATACTTGAAAATGATTTTTCAGATTGGGATAATAATTACAATGATACTAACGAAAAGAGCAATCTTTATAGTAGAATGTACAATCTTGACTACGAAGTAAACGAAGATAGCTCAGGTATAAGACCAAAGTAAATAACAGCTCCCAAATGGTTTTCCGGCGGTTCGATTCCGCCGATGGGAACAAAACAAATACACACAAAATGAATTTAAGATTAACAACATTAAAAAAAAAGATTGAATCAAACCATTCTGCGTTTGCAATCAGCCAAACTGTGTATCTGCACACTCGCAGAACCACAAACATTGATGATCTTACACCTGAAGAAATTGAAGCTCTTTACAATGTATTTTTCCCAGCAGAAATATCAACGAAAGAAGAGCTGGTAAACATTAAGAATCAGCAGAACCTGAAGTATTACCGTTCAAATATCTTAACTCTTGCAACGAGATTAGGTATTAAAGAGCCTGATTCATGGAATAGATTCAACGATTGGATGCTAAAAAGTAGCCTTTACAAAAAGAAGCTCAACGATCATAAACTGGAAGAATTGAAAGCTCTTCAAATTCAGTTCCGGGGTATTGAGTCCAATTATGAAAGATCAGCAAATACACCAGGAACAAAAGCCTGGTATCATAAAAATAAACTTATACCTCCATCAGCTAATTAATGTGTAATAAAATAGGTTATTTCTCGCAGAAGGCAGCGAATACAGCAAAGAATTTCATTCGCAAAACCTCAAAACGTAGCATATTACCATTTCGAGCATATTACTGCAGAGAATGTGGTCATTGGGTATTGGCAAGCAAAAATTATATAAATAAAAATGAACAACGTATTAGACAAAAACTACTCCGAAATCTCATTCAGAACCGATGTAGAGGATTTGAGGGTGATGATTATTTATCTTAACGAATTTGGTAATTCAATAGTTGAAAACAACGAAATAAAACGAAAAGTTACAATTATACTACTGAAAGAAATTCGTGATAAAATGATAATAAAAGAAGTTCAAAAGGCAGGATCCCGAAAACAGTTTCTTATGAAATTTAAAGGTTATCATATAGCTGCTTTATTGGAAGCTTTCCAATTTAATCAAAGAATTAACCAAACAAAAATCTTTGAAAGAAACTGTATTGACACTTACAAAAATCAGTTTCATCAAAAATTGACAGGCTTATGAGAACTTTTATTGCAATTGGACGAAAAACAGGACTTAGAATATCGTTTAAATACGGTTTAAACGGTGTTTTAAAAAGTGTAGAGTTTGATGGTGAATGGACCGATGAACTTGTGGAACGTATCAAAGTGAAAATTCCGGCAAATGTTCAATACTGCATCTCGCAAATTAGAGAGCAATCGACTTTGAGCCAGTGGATATTTAAAGAAGTAACTGATCTTTCATTTGATGGCTTTTACAAGCAATATCCTAATAAATTAGGAAAGAAACCTGAAGCAATAAAAGCTTGGGATAAAATTACCGATGCAGCTCGAATGGATGCAATGCTTTATTTAAGTGAATATCTTCCGAAAAAGCACAAAGAAGGTACAAATATACCTTATGCATCATCTTATTTAAATGGTAAATATTGGGAATAATGAAATTAAGATCAGAAACAACAAAGATTCCGCTATATGGTGGTCTTTTAACAATTGTAAAGTGTGAAAATTGGGAACATTTAAAAGAAGTTTATAAAGAAGCTCTTCGAAAATATTCTACACAACCAAATGAAAAGCATGACGGATATGCTTTTGAAGCCATTACAGAGAATGGTACAGACCAATATATCGTGGCATTCAAAGGAACTCCTAAAGGAAGTGTAATTGCACATGAATGTGTGCATTTAGTTAATAATCTTTATGCAAATCGTGCTATTGAACTCAATCTATATGATGATGAACATCAGGCATATCTTTTAGAATGGTTCTTTGATCAGATAGATAATTTTTTTAATAGTAATAAAATTATATGGCAATGAAAATAAACGGATTTGAATATACAGAAAGCGAGGTTCTGGAAGCATTAAGAATAAAAGGTTATTTAATTGTGCCATTTAAAACCTATCATGAAAGGCATATTCATGGCAGTCGTTTCGAGAAAGATTGGTATGATACCAAATGCGCAGTAAAAGGTGAAGAACCACCTGCAGATGAAAATATTTGGCAAAATGTTGCAATAAAAGAGTTACAGCAAACCTTTGTAAAACCAAAATTAGTTTAGTTACGGAAAACCGTTTTTTTAACATCGTTTAACAAACTAAATTTGAATAAAATTAAAACAATATGACATTTACAATATCACAACAAGGAAACATTATTGATGAAGTTATAGAACATCTACAATATGGCACAATGGGGATGGCAATTGCCAGATCATGGGATTATGAAAGAATAGGCAACAAAATCACTTTTACTTTAAAAGAGGGTTGCTCTATTGATTTAGAAGCTATGTTTTGGTTCGGATACTTTACTAAAGATTAAACTAAAAATCCTGATATCAGGATTTTTTCTATTTTTACAAAAAAATAATTATGAAAACACTCTTACTATTATTAATATCAACATTTGTTTTCGCTCAAAACGATTATAGTAAACTTGATTCTTTAACCTTTAAAAGTAAAGTTGAGAATTTGTTAAGTGAAACTGGTAAAAACTATAAATATTATTCCTTCAACAAAGATGAAAACAATAAAATACTTGAGTATAAAAATGTATTAAATAATGACGATTTAATTTATGTGTTTTATGAAAGTTCTAAGAGTGGGGAAAATAAAAACTTAGAAATTAAAGGTATAGAAGAATGGTCTATAAATAGTATTACAGGCAAATATTTATCATTATTTCCTATTTGGAAAAAACTGGCAGACCCTAAAGCTGACAAGGTTAAACTAACCACTAATCGCCCTCAAAGAAAAGGGAATTACCATATAAGTGAACCGTCACCAGAGTATTGGATGATACGATTTTTAAGTTGGTGAAATTTTTAAATACTGAATAGTTTCAGTATTTTTTTTGTTTAATATTTTACCATAAAAAAAAAGTCTTATATTTTTGCGGCATGTCCCATAAAAAAAAAACTAAAATAACCACTGAAGAGCGATATAAAGCCGTTAGGACGGAGTATAAACGGTTATCGGACATTCAGGAATTCGGGGTGCAAAAACACTCTTTTGATTGGATTGTAGCATCAGTTGCCCAAAGGTTTTTTTACAGTACAGCTACTGTAGAAAACATCATCTTTCATCGGGTTTAGAGTGCGAGAATTAAGAAAATATTAGAAAAGACCCGCTTTGTGCGGGTCTTTGTTATTGTACAGTAGTTTGATAATTAATTTCAAATTCAATTCCGGTAAATGCTCCATCATCCGCTTTTTGCGCTGCCGATTCATCTCTGATAATACATTCAAAAACGATTTTGTAAAGACTTCCTGCCCCGCCTGTATCTTCCTGGTTAAATCCTACTTTTCGCATTGAATTATAATTGCTGCCACTGGACCCATGAAAGCGCCCATTAATAAAGTTTAGAATCTTCAGGAAGTGCATTGCATCATCCTGGTTAAAAGAACCCTGAAAACTTTCTGAGAACGATTCATAAAACAGAAAGGAATCGACCTGTAATGTGATTTGTTGAACCTTTTCAGCCAGGTCATCAACCTGCTTTGTACGGAATGAAAGAAATACAGCAGGAGTAGGAAATTCAAGTTCTTCAGATAAAAAGCTTACCTGATTTTTCCAAAGATCAATCCACCGGACCGGTGTTTTGTTTTCGTAGCCGTGTAAAGTATTTAAACTTCCGTACTTTTCTTGTTCTTTTTCATTAAGATCAGCTGAAAGTATTTCAGCCATTTCGAGGTATAAGTCACTCCAACTTTCCATATTATAAATTTTGAAATTTTTTAACTATATAAGCAAAGAACCATTCATCAAGCCCTTCCATCATTACGGCGCTTTCACCGATAAACTGACGTTTCGGAATTTTTACCTGCATTTCAGTTTTTTTAGTAAGTGCCATTTTTTTCCACTTTACATCCTTTGTTTTCTTAAACATGTACCAAAAGTATTTCCTGCTTTTTTTTGTAATCTTTATCTTCAGTACACCGCCATCATTATGAATTTCAGCATAAGGAGCGTATGATCCGAAAACGATTTGATGTTTGTTTCCGGCTAAAACCTTGAGACTTTCCAATAAAAAAGAAGTGGAAACCAACAAAGCCCCACCCGGTCTGTAATCAGGACTGTTTCTATTTTCCCACTGTTCAAAATGCTGATTAGTAAAACCATGTTTTCTGAAGCTGTCTTTGAAGAAATTCAGACAATAAACCATTGCATATCGTCTTGAATCATTAATAGCATTCTTTGCAATTTCGCCAAAGTCAGGTATTTCTGTTTTTAGTTCCATTTTTTTGTATATTTGCAACGAAGAGAAGAGTGATCTGATCTTCTTCCTTTTTTGGGCGCAAGGTAAAAGCGCCCTTTTTTATTTTAGTAAATCCTTTACTTTAATTGATACAGCAGTTTTTCCGGTAACGATAATCACTTCCTCAAATGCATCTTTATAATGAGCCAGGATGTGTCCTTTAAGTTGATTTTTGAAGTATTCCAGTGAATATGGATAATCTGCCGATATGTCAAATACAACCGTTTTACAACCTTGCTTTTTAGCTGAGTTTAAGTTTGAAGAAATGTTTTTCCCCTTCTGTTCCTTTCTATCTGCCAGTTTACCATCAATAAGGTATTCGGGATTCTTATGATTTTGTACTTCAATATGAGGTCTTACAAAAACATCCTTTTCCAATTTTTCAACAATAATCATCGCTGTCTCAATATTGGCGATCTTATCACTTTCATCTGCAAAAATGTTTGCATGTACTTTTTTGCCGTTTTTAGCTTTATATGCTTCGTCATAAGGTGCATTCAGCTTCATATATTCAGCGTTCACTTTTGCTTTATGGTCCATATTTAAAAGCTTGAAAAATCCGCCTTTGTTCGTGAAAATTTCTTCATCCAGGGCAACGTTTCCACGGAACTCAGGAGATACTGATGGATCGTCAATCTTTCCAGGTGTTGCTTTCGCTGCTGTTTGAACAACATAACATCTGCAACGCCATCCGTTTGGTGTGTAGTAGAGCGTCCAAAATACATCGCCAATAGGTTTTATAGTTCCATTTAATAAAGCATGTTGTGGTCTCACTAAGTTATCGCCAACGGTTCTGTATTCCAGGTTCGGAAACAAATCAGCGTCCTTGAGAAAAGCTTTCCACTGTTCAGCAGCTTGACAACCTTTAACGGCAGTTTGGTGTTCTGCCTGAAGATAGTTTTCATTGAACTTCATATTTGTTTTACGGACTTCCTGAAGATATTCCGGAAACGGTCTGATTTTTCCTTTATTCAGGAGCAGATTATTCATTTCCTGAAGTTCAGCGTATGTCTTTGCACATGAGAACTGCCAAAGGTTCTTTTTAAACTTTTGTACAAGCGATTGAGGTTCTTTAATATCAAACTTTACCCATTTATCGCCGTACACCGTTTCTGTAGCGGTTGATAAATCTTTGTACATCTGTTTGACCATATCGACATTAAGGTCTGACGGTTTCATCTTTCCTTCGTGCAGATCATTGGCAATCTTTTCAATCAACTTTGTGTATGGTTCCATGCTGATTGCCAGGACTGCATTCATTTTCATGGTTGAACATTCATCACAGTCGCAATCATTGGCAGTGTATGAAGCTTCAATATCTTTCAATACTGATCTTGTTTGCAAAAAAGCATTTATGTTACTACTTTTTTTTTTGAAGCTCCTGGTTCGGGCTTGTCTGTAGGAGTTCCGGAACCTGCATCTTTTATTCCTAAAATTTTCAATCCGGTGATCTGTTCAATCTGTTCCGGATCAAAGTCGAAATAACCTCCTAAAGCCTGTACAATCTTGATCAGCTTATCAATGGTCATTTCGTCTTCATCATCCCACTCAAAATCAAAGTTTGCAAGGTTTGAATAGACCGGTGATAGTTTTACGAGCAATGGAATCAACTTTTCATTGACAATGTTTCGGACCAAAAGTTTATCTGAAGTAAATCTGAATTGTGCTAATTCAAATTGTATTTCTACTGATCCTACAAAGCCTTTTTCGTCAGTTAATCCGGTTCCACCGAGAATACGTTTTGAAACTTCATTATCTGCACGCTTAATAAGACCGTCAAATGCTTCCTGACTGTTGGTTGAGGATATGTTTGGAATCTCAAATTTCTCACTTCCTCTTCCGATCATGAAATTATTTGATTTGAAATTTGTTGCCATTTCAAAAAGTTCCAGTAACCTATCATCATCTTCACGGTCGGTGGTTACAAATAAAGGCGGCACACCATATTTCTCAATAAAGTCTAACCATGATCCTAATCCTAATTTTTTAGCCAGGATAATCGGTGCTATTAACGCCCGGGTTCCTAAATCTTTATAATCTTTACCAACCTGAATATAATAGTTTGATAAAGGACCAAATTTATAATCTTCACCGGTGGTTTGTCCTGGTTCCTTCAGGATGATTCCTTTTTTAGGATTGAAAAAAGGCTGCTTTATTTCTGTTACTTCCGTTAAAAAACCTTCTTCATTTGTTTTAAAGGCTTCTATCAGTTTGGTTCCGTCAAATTTATATTCAATTATCAGTTTGATAAATTCCTGAAACCATAAAGTTTTAAATAACTTTTCAGCTTCTTCATCACGTTCTTTTGATGTTTTACTCACCAGTTTAAATGGAGATTGTTGTGTTTTAGCGATTCTTGTTTCAATCGTTGATTCTAAATGATTATCAGTTTTCTGATTCTCGTATAACAGGTGAAGGTTTTGTTTATCCGGGTTGTCGGGGTCGGTTGCAAGCATTACCGCCGTTTTCCATGAATTCAAATCTTCAGCTTTCATCATTGTTGCCTGATGTTTTACTACATCTGAAGGCATTGCTGTGTTTTGTCTCTTTCCAGCAGCTACAATTGAATTAAGCTGAGTATAGGAAGCGTTTTGCAAAAAGAAAGCTTCAGCGGCTCTGTAGATTTTATTGTTTTTAAAACGGTTTAAAGGTGTTTTCATTAGATATAAAAGTTTTCATTTTTAAGATTACCGTACAACATTTTAGAAGCAGCGGTTCCGGGGCTTGTTGGATCATTAACCTTTGCAGGTAAATCATCAAACTTGATTATCCCCCGATGCATTTTATCCAATTCACGTTCAGCCCAGGTTAAATCCTCTTTTACATCATCTGGGACCTTTCTTGTAGCGTTACGTTTTTTAATATCATAACCGACCATTTTTGCGAGAATCTTTATGATGTGGGGATGTCTGATAGGTGTTGAGAAAATGGATTCAACGTTGTAGTATTTTGAAATCATTGACTTGACCTCAGAGATTCTATGGGTCTCCAGTTCGTCTCTCGCTTCTTCAAAATCTTTTGTGCTTTCGTTAAGAAGTCTTTCCTGTGTATAAGCGTTTAAATCTTTGTCTTGTAAATAAATCATATTCTTTCGTTTTTAGGCTTCATTTTTCCCATTCTGATTTTACCCTTTTTTGAAGGAGTGTATTTTTCAAGTTTTTTGGTACAGGCTTCATGACTATCCGGAAAGTCATCATGACCATTATATCCAGGTTCTATACCTTTAAGTTGGCTTACTGCTACCTGTGTATCATTATTACCTTTTATAGCGTTATTCCAGTAAACCCGGTTGTTTTGATAATAAGAAACCATTGACATAATCCTGTCTTCTTTATTACCCTTGATTGTTACTTTTTCAAGCCGTAATTTGATACCTTCTTCTTCTTCTACTTCATCAATTGTTCTCTGTACTTCATCATTCCAGAACTGCGATTCAAACTGCCAATGCACACGTATGCCTGACGGTAGGTTTCTTTCAAAGTTGCACATCCATTGTAACCCGGCTCTCATTTTTGTTTGTTTGCAAAAAAGATCGTAGATGTAGAATTTTTTTTCTTTTAATCCTTCTACAGTCACAGAATTGTAATCACTGTTTTCGTTTCCGGCGTATGCTATATCCCAATGACCTACAATGTGCTCAAAGTCTTTCATGTTCATTTCAATCCAGTTGAACATTTCATCCTTAAATACTGTTCCTTCAACATGTGGCTTATGGTTGTATTCAGCATTTCCTGTAAGAGTTCCAATTCCTTCAAAAGGATCCTCAATCAAAACCCTGAAGTAATCATCCGAATATTTCTGATGCCAAGTAGGTTTGTAGGTAATTGGATCGTAAGCACAAACTTCATGAACAATCCATTTCGGGTGTTTTCCCTGAAGCTTAGTCTGAATCATTACTGGTGCAAATCTGTTATTTGCCTGCCACCATCTACGATATTCACCGTCCATTGTAGGAATCAGGTCAGACTCAATCCATTTTACAACTTCATTCTGACGTTTAGGATTCTTTACAAGCTGTTTATCTTCGATATCATCACAGACAATCATAGTGGGACGTAGATTTTTTACTCTCAGACCTCTAACGGATTGACCCATACCTAAAGCCTGACCGATAAAACCTCCTTTAGCAATAAACCTTTTATCCTCCCAACTTCCGATCTGATGCTGTTCTCCAAAATCTGAAATGATCCTGGGGTTTGCCTCAAATTCTGCTTTGATATCTTCGAGTAGCTGTTTTGCTTTATCGAAACTGTTTCCGATGATAACCAAATACACAGGTTCACCACACAGCCAACGCCAAAAAGGGATTATGATATTGCTCCAGACAGATTTTGCCAATGCACGACCCCACTGACAAAAACCTTTAAAAGTTTTATGTTTTCCAATAAGTTCAGCAAACTCGATCTGAAAGTCAGCACATGCTGATGTTGCATAATGTGGGAAATAGTATTCAACCATTCCACGGATATCGGTATGATAGGTTTTTATTCTATCTTCTTTTTCTTTTTTTGTTTCGTTAAGGTTAGGTGATCCGGCAGAACGTGCAAATTCCAATTTCTTCAGATACGCTTCTAAAGCTTCCTTATCCTGTCTTTTCATGTATTGGTTCGGTATTAGTTTTTGAAAGGTTTTAAAAAGCGTTTAAACGCCTTTTAAACGTTATTTGTAAACAAGGGCGGCTTGCAATATGTGTTCGTGCTGAAAGTCTAAGGTTTTCATGTAGGTTTTTTCATCATGCTTTCTCAGATCAGAGAAGATCTTCTCCATAATTTCAATATACTTTGTAAGCGTGATTTTGTTTTCAGTATGGAAGTTTGAAAGTGTTTTATTCCACATGGCAATTCCTTGGTCGATAAAAACGGTTTGCCTTTTCATGTCTTTGACCTCACCTTTCAGATCAGCGATCTGTGTTTTCAGTTCTACCTGAATGTTTTTATTGGATACTTCACGGGCTTCTTTCTCCAGTTCTCGAATTTGTTCCGGATACTCTTTGATTTGCTTCATGATCTCCAGTCTTTCGATTGCGAGATCATCAATAACCTGCTGAATACGGTCAAGGCGTTCGCCTGACTGGTTTGTTTTAGAATCACGAATGCTTTTCCAATTGCCGTTTTTGATCCAGTCCCCAACGGTATTCGGTCGTACCTTGCATTTAATCGCAATTTCCTTTGCTTCAAGCTTCTCTTCTGTGAAGTAGAAAAACGCCAGGTTCTTCTGCTCTTGTTTTGCCATTAGTATAGAATTAATGAAGCAAAATTGCATTCAATAAAGATGTCTGTAAAATTCCAAAACTGAATCAGACCGTAAATCTTACCAAATCGTACCGTAAATCGTACTGATTTAGTATGCCGATTTTACAGATGAAAAAAACATCCCAAAATTTGCCACAGAAAAAGCAAACGGATGGCAGTTAAACGGATGAAAATCGAAGCCTCAGTAATTGATGGGGTATTAATATTAAGAGTTTCCGGAAGAATTTGGCAGGGTGAACTGGCTAGTACTTTCAAGTGGGAAATTGATGCTGCTATGGCTCAAAAGATCACGACAGCACAACTGTATCTGAACACGGAAGGCGGAAGTGTATTTGAAGCTGAAGAAGCTATCAATGAACTCTTACGACTCGGTGAAGAAAATGTAAATATTACAGTCGGAGCATTAGCAGCTTCTGCCGGGACAAAGTTCTTATGTGCATTTAAAGCAAAGTGCTACAAGACTTCTCAATTTATGATCCACAAGCCGCTCACCTATGTTCAGGGAAATGAGGACCAGGTTAAAGCTGATTTAAAAGCTTTAGGGAATATTACCAATAGTTACCGTACAGCATACGCCAAAAAATTCAATAAAACGGAAGCTCAGATCGATGAGTTATGGAAAAACGATTATTGGATGGATGCAAAGGAAGCGAAAGAAATAGGCTTGATCAGTGAAATTATCGATGAAGATGTTGAAGTCGATGAAAGTACAGTAGCAATGATGGTTGCATGTGGTTGTCCCAACATTCCCAAACCGACCGAAAAAAAAGCAGAAAATTCTAACAACAATACCAACATGGATATCAATCAATTAAGATCGGCATTAGGAATGTCGGCAACTGCAACAGAACAGGAAGTTCTTGACAGATTAGCACAAAACAAAACAAAAGCAGATCAGGCTGCTGCAACAGAAGCAAGCGCAAAGGAAAAAAGTGCTCAAAATGCTGAGACTTTTGTAAACAAGGCGATCCTGGATAAAAAAATCACAGCAGATCAGAAACCGATCTACGTTTCCCTGCACATTCAAGACCCTGCCAATACTGAGGCGCTTTTAAATGGTATGAAGGGTGTGACTGCTGCATCTACAGGTATTCAGGAAAATGCTACCGGAAAAGAAGTTGCTACAGGAAGAGAAAACTGGGGGATTGATGATTATTTGAAAAATGACCCTCAGGCTCTTGATGCTTTAATTGCTTCTGATCCTGATGCTGTCAAAAAAATGAATGCAGCATATTCTCTTAAAAAATAACTAATAACTATGTCACAAAAAGTAGTAAGCGTTCTCGCTTTAAAAAACGAATTGGCAGTCACTGAACTTATTAAACAGTTCAATCATGAGCATACATGGCTTGCTGAAGTACCATCAAAACCGCAATGGGTCGGAAATGATGTGATTAAAATTCCTATCCAGGGAGATGCTCCAAAAGTATTAATTAACAATACGATTTATCCTATCAGTGGCTCTCAGAGAGAGGATGGACATTTAAAGCTTTCATTAAATAAATATGAAACTGAAAATACTGAAGTAACTACAGATGAGCTTTATGCTTTACCGTATGAAAAGGTAAATGATGTTCAGGTTCAGCACCGTGAAACATTGGAAGATGTGACAGCAGAACATGCTTTGTTTTCAATTACTCCACAAAACGATACTGCTACATCACCGGTAATCGTTACTACTGGTCCAGTAGATGATGCAGGTAGAAAAAGGCTGATTACGAAAGACCTTAGAACTTTAAAGAAAAAGTTGGATAAACTGAAAGTTCCAAAGAAAGGACGTGTATTGGTTCTTTGTTCTGATCACGTAGATGATTTGCTTGAGCAGGATGAGAAATTCAATCAGCGTTACATGAACCACGAAGAGGGCGTAATCGCTCAAAAATATTACGGATTCAAAATCTATGATAATATTTATTCTCCTGAGTTCACGGATGCAGGTGAAAAGATTCCTTATGGAAGCGCTACTTCAGGTACGGAAGCTTCAGTTTGTTTCTTTGCTCCAATGACTGCAAAGGCTCCAGGAACAGCAGAGAGGTATGCTATCGACAAAACGCAAAATCCTTCTTACAGAAGACACGAGATCGGATTTGAAATGCACTGGATTTGTGTAGCTCTTAAAGATGAAGGTCTTGCAGCAATCAGATCAGGAAAAGCAGCTTAAAAATTAATAACCATTTATATACCTACAAAAGTCATGTCACTCAATTCTTTATCATTAAAAATCGCTCAAAGCCAAAACGGCGTACAGGAAGTTCCAAAAAATAGCAATGCCGGACCGGCAGTGGAAAGTTATCTTAAAAGTGTTGGGCTTGGTAAAGGATATGCATGGTGCATGGCTTTTGTTTATTGGTCGGTCAAAGAAGCCTCAAAACAACTCAATACAGAAACTCCTTTAATTAAAACTGCCGGCGTTCTCCGTCAATGGAATGAAATCACGCCAAAGATGAAAGTAACTAAATCGCCAAAGTCTGGTGATATCTTCATCATGGATTACGGGAAAGGTCAGGGTCATACCGGATTTGTTGTTGAAGTCCGTGCTGATGGTTCACTAAAAACTATTGAAGGAAATACCAACGATGAAGGAAGCCGTGAAGGATATGAAGTGGCTTATAGAATCAGAAAACAATCAGCAATTAAAGGATATATCAGAATAGCTAACTAAACTAGCTCACTAACCATGAAAACAAACTTATTCATATTTATATTTTCTTTCTTACTGGGATGTTTGCTTTTGACATCTTGCAAAAGCAAACAACTCCCGGGAGAAACCAAAGAAACCATTATCACTAAAACAGAAATCGTAAAAGACACGATTTTGACAGTTGAAAAAGATAGTTCTTTTTATTCTGCTTACATCGACTGTGTTAATGGTAAGCCTGTTCTTGTTCAGTCTGAAAAGCAGATCAAGGATTACAACAGTAAGAATCCAGGAAGAAATGCAAAAGCTCCAAAAAGTAAATCCGGAAAATCTCTTAACGCTCCAATTGTTAACCTTCAGGATGGTCAGTTAAAAATTGACTGCCAAATAGAAGCCCAAAAGATATTTTTCAAGTGGAAGGAAGTGTACGAAAAACAGTGGGAAATTACCCACAAACCGCTTCCGCCTGTTGAAAAGTCTTTAACAACATATCAGAATGTCAGGATATGGATTGGAAATATATTCATTTGGGTCGCAGGTATTGCTGCTTTGGCATTTCTGATCAGATTTTTAATCTCTAAAAAATTAATATAGTGAAAAACACATTAGCATTATCACAACTCATCGTTGTTGCGGCTGTAACCTTTCAAAATGAAATGCACAGCAAAATCCAAAAGGTCTACGTTTCAGAAGATGGATACACCTTCTTAGATGAAAACAGGGCTAAAATTCATTGCAAAACCATTGAAGGTCTGAAGTATCACACGATCACAAGAACTGAAGCACACGGAACTCAAGCTGAGCTTTTGACAAGTGATGAAGATATCGTTGATCTGAAGGAATTGAAAGAAAGATACGAAGAGCTGTACGGAAAACCTGCACATTACAATATTGGTGAAGAAAAGCTAAAAAGCTTAATTGCCGAAAAAGAAGCAGATTTAAACGCTGTTACATCAACTAATCAGAACGATCAGAACCCTGCATAACATGGGAAAGTTACAAGCTATAAAATTTAAAAAAGCAAACGGTGGTCTCGGCAGGACCACCGCTGCTACAGACAACGTTTCCATGATTGTTATTGCTATGAGTATCGCAGGTTCATCCCTGGTGTATGGTCAGGCAAAAGAGCTCTTGGAAGCGAAAGATGCTGAAGTTTTTGGAATTACTGAAGCCTTTGATGCAAACAATAAAACTCTTGCATATCATCATATTTCAGAGAATTTCAGATTAGCACCGGAAAGCACATTGTTTATTTTGCCTGTTGAAGCGAATACGACTATTCAAAGCAAAATTGCAGTGACGTTAACTGCTCTTAAAAAGAACAGATCGATTAAGGGAATTGGTTTCGCTGGATTCACCAATGATCTTTCCACACTGACTGATGAACTGGATGCTATTCAAGCTGATTTAGTAAGTGAAGCAGCCAAAGAAGGAATTGATTTGGATTATGTAATTCTTGAAGGTAAAGGAACTGCAGAACCTATCCTTATTAATGATCTTGAAGATTTGGCACTTAATCAAGCTCCTAATATCTCACTCGTTATTGCTCAGGATAGAGATATTGCAGCCTTAGACCCGGCGTATTCAAAATATGCTGCTGTTGGTGCAAAATTGGGAATGATCAATGTAAGAAATGTTGCTGAAAACATTGGGTCTGTGAACATCGAGAAGAAGCCGTTAGACAGCCTTTCATTTGATACTTATCCTTTAACAAGCTCAGCAGCCGGAAGATTTGTCAATGTTGGTATTTCAACTGGTCAGACAATGGATGAGTTAACAAATGTTCAGATTGTTGCACTTAACAAAAAGAAGTACATTTTTGCAGCTCAGTATGAAGCTGAGGCAGATTTTTACTTCAGCAATTCCCCGACCTGTGTTACTGAAGCAAGCGATTATTGCTACATCGAAAGAAATAGAACCTGGAACAAAGCGAAAAGATTAATCAACAGAACGCTTCTTCCAAAAGTAAAATCAAAAGTTCCTAAAGACCCTTCTACCGGGTTTGTGAAAACAACTACGATAAGCAACTGGGAAACGCTATTGGAAAAAGCCTTAGACCAAATGGTCAATGCAGACGAGATTAGCGGTTATTCATTGAATTTGGACGCTCAGCAGTATCCGGACGAAAGTACACCTTTCAAAATCCAATGCTCTTTGGTTGCTCATGGTATTGTGCATGAGTTTGAGGTCGAATTAGGTCTTACAAATAAAATTTAGACATGAGAGCAGGCAGTATTATAAACAGTTTAGGAAAGCTTCAGGGCTGGAATAACATAACTACAAACCTATTTGGTCGGGATGCTGTAGGGATTACAGAAATTTCTTATGATGATTCAACTAAAAAGGAGAACGTTCAGGGAGCCGGTCAATTCATGGTCGGAAGATCAGAAAGTAATTATGAAGCAAAAGCTTCCATTACTTTATTAAAAGAAGAGGTGGATGCTATTTTAGATACCCTTCCTCCTGGAATGAGATTACAAGATATTGAAATGTCCGATATCGTTATTCAATATGCAATTAAAGGAGGACGTATCCGAAAAGATATAATCCGTAATGCAGAATTTATCGGAAACGGTATTGATGTAAAACAAGGCGATGGTTCTATGGCTATAAAACTTGAACTAATCATTTCGCACATCGACTGGAATGTGCTTTAATTATCATTTAAACATTATTTAAACGTGGAAAACCAACAAGAAAATACAGCTGAAGAGTTAATTCTGGACGAATTTTCAGACAACGCTCCTGAAACTCAAGAAAACACACCTGAACTTAAAGAACAAAAACTTCTTATCAATAATCTTTACTATGAATCTGATGATTTTGGAAAGTTTACTGAAGATGAAGTAAAGAACGCTAAGATTAAATATGGTAAAAGATTAAGATATCTGAAGGTAACAACGCCGGACGGTATTTCTGAATTTATTATTAAAAAGCCGAGTCGTGCTACGTCCAGTGCTGTGCATGATGCTATCGAAAAAAAGAATCAAGATCTTGCTTCCGAAATAATGCTCAGTAATTGTGTGGTAATAGGTGATTTGGAAGATATTGAAGAAGATGCAGTAGTATTTGCAAAAGTTACAAGCTTCCTGACTTCGATGGTAAAGGAGGCTGAGTTAGAGGCAAAAAAGCTATAGAAGCCTCACACATTGAAATAATCAATGATGATGAAGGCACGCCAATCCTTGAATTAGATAGTATCAGAAAAGCTAACGCCATAATCAGGATTTCATATGGTATTGATCCGGATACACTCTCAGATGAAGAATTCGCCCGTTTAGTGAACGATTATGCATTTGTAAAAAGATTTGAAAGTCAAATTCAAAAAATAAATTTTCAAAGTGCGCTTGTCGAAATTCTCAATGAGATGTTTCCGGAAAAAATGCCGGAAAAAAACTATTAACCATAAAACTTTAAAAGCAGCTTAAATGCTGCTATGATAAAAAAAATAATGAGCACGGCTACTACAACCTGGGTATTGAATCTTTCGGAAAATCTTATTCCGAAATTTAAAACTGTAGGAAATGAAGGTGAAAAAGCCGCTGAAAAAATAGATCAGAATTTCGATAAAGCCGGAAAAGAAATTGATCAAACGAGGAAAAAAACAGAAAAACTTAAGACTTCACTAAAAGATATGAGTTCCATGAACTGGAACGCTCTTTCGGAAGGCTTTGAAAGAATATCAGGAAGGCTATCAAGTATGAAAGGTCCTGGTGCTGACTTTGATGAATCGATGCATGAATTAAAAGCATTGACAGGAGTTACTGATGAACAGATGGCAAAGATGACGAAAAGCGGTCGTGAAATGGCTCTTGAATTTGGAGGTAACGGAGCTCGCCAACTATCATCATATCAAAATATTTTAGGTGCATTAGGACCTGAAATTGCTGAGAACGACGCTGCTCTTGCTAAAATGGGACGTAATGTCAATATTATGTCTAAAAGCATGAAAGGGGATGTTTCCGGTGCAACCAATGCTCTTAATAACGCCATGATTCAGTTTAAAGTAAGCTTGGAAGACCCCATGCAAGCTGCTGAAGAAATGGATAAAATGATGAACGTCATGGTTGCTTCAGCAAGAGCTGGTTCTGTAGAGGTTCCTCAGATTTCAGATGCTTTATCTGAAGTTGGAGGAGTTGCTAAAATGAGTAATCTGACATTTGAAGAGACCAATGCTTTACTTCAGGGAATGGCAAAAGGAGGTGTTGAAGTTGGAAAATTAGGAGTTGCCTCGAGAAATGCACTTTTGAAAATGGCAGCGCCTGTAACCTTAAGTGATGATGCATCCGAATATTTGAAGGCATACGGTGTTGATCTAAAGAAAGTATCTGACACAACAATTCCATTCGCAGAAAGACTAAGAGAACTTCAAAAGGTAGGTCACGATATGAATGCTTTGGCGTTGATATTTGGAACTGAAAACGTTCAAGGCGCTCAGGCAATGTTATCTACTATCAACTATCAGGAAGAACTTACCGCAAAAGTTACCGGGACAAAAGATGCCTATACTATGGCAGCTGAAAACATGGAAAGCTGGAAAGAAAAAATGTCACGTTATTCTGCTCAGATTGACGATTGGAAGACTTCTATTTTCGATGCTATTTCACCAGTTATAACATTGACTGAAGCAAGTGGTGAAATGCTTGCTACAGGTTCAGATTTAGCAAATATCTATTCAGGGATGGCGGGTCCAATGAGCAATTTTGTTAGATGGATAAGAAGTGGGGCTGCTGCTCAAAAGCTTTCAAGTATCTGGACGGGAATATCAACATTTGTAACCAATGCTTACACTGCTTCTATAAACGTTGGTCCTTTAAAAGCTTTTACAATGTGGGTTAGAAATTCAGCACTTGCTCAAAAATTATCAGCAACCTGGACTGGGATTGTAACAGCTGCTCAGTGGGCTTGGAATGCTGCTTTAACTGCTAATCCTATAGGACTTATTGTAGTAGGTATTGCCGCATTGGTTGCATTGGTAGCAGCAGCAATTGTTTACTGGGATGACTGGGGTGCAACGCTATTGATATTTATGGGTCCGGTGGGGCGTATAATCGCTGCTTTCAAGTCTATTTATGATCATTGGGATAGCATCAAAAAAGCCTTCCAGACTGATGGAATTTTAGGAGGTTTAAAAAGAATTGGTGTTGTGCTTTTAGATGTTCTACTTAAACCACTTCAGCAAATATCTGGATGGATTGATAAAATATTCAATACTGACCTTGAAGCCGGGATCAAAAAACTAAGAACCGAAATGGACTTAGTTACCGAAAATGAAAAGAAGTCTGAAGCTGATGAGAAAGCCAAAACTAAAGGCGAAAAGGTAGTCCCAAAACAAAAACAGCTTACCGAAAAAGAAAGGATCGACAAGGCGATAAAAGAAGGTAAACTGGTCATGTATATGGGTAAAGCTGTTCTTCCTTCTACCAGGGATAAAGCTGAAGTGTAAATTCCAGTGATATTGACCACCCAATTTCAATTCAAAGTGACCAGGTAATTTCGGTTTAAATTGACCACCCTTAAATTTGATAAAAACTCTTGCTTTTCATGTGTCAATTAATATTCAAATATAATAATTAATTACTCCCTGCTAACTCTTCTCTTTTTTCTCATAGATTCCCCCTGGAGTTCCAGGCGGTGAGACTGATGGATAAGTCTGTCCAGAATAGCATCAGCTATGGTCTTTTCGCCAATGATGTCATACCAGCCTTGCACCGGGATCTGTGATGTCACAATGATGGACCCGTTGTTGTGACGGTCTTCTATGATCTCCAGAAGGGTTATCCTGTTGGCACTGTCCAAAGCCTGAAGACCAAAATCATCAAGGATGATCACATCCTGCCTTTGTAGTTTTGCTAGTTCGCGCAGGTATGACCCGTCTGCTTTTGCCATTTTTAATTTGGCAAACAGCCTGGAAGTATTAAAATAATTGACCTTGAAGCCTTCGATACAGGCCTGGTAGCCCAACGCAGTTCCCAGGTAACTTTTACCCACGCCTGTACTTCCTGTGATCAGGATGTTCTCATTTTTCTCTACGAACTCACATCCTGCAAGACGCATTACCAGATTACGGTCGAGATTGCGGGTGTCATCGAAGTTGACACTTTCAATACTGGACCTGTAATGGAACTTGGCATTTTTGATGCTTCGCTCTATGCGTCTGTTGTGCCTCTCATCCCATTCGGCATCGATGAGCATCGATACAAACTGGTCGAGGGTATAATGGTCTGTCCTTCCGCTTTCAATAGCGGTCTTAAAGGCATTGTGCATGCCGTAAAGCTTCATTTGCTTCATTTTGCTCACTGTCGGTTCGTTCATAACTGTTGGTATTTAATGATAATATTGTTTTCCTCTGATGTTGCCGTGATCAGGCAGTTCCTGCTCCTTTTCTTCTTTTTCCGGATCGATCATCTGATCCAGATTGTTCTCCAATATCTTCTGCACGGTCTTAAAGCTGTAGATCTTAAAATCCAATGCCCGTTTACAGGCATTGATCAATCGTTCCCTGCCTACTTTCTTTTCGAAGTTCAGGATCCCCAGGCAGCTTTTGTAGGCCTGCTCGGGATGATTGCGACTGTCGATAATTTGGACAATGTATTCTCCCACTGCGGTATCAATACTATTAGCCCAATCGATAAAGCGGGCAGCGCTCCATCCGGCAACGAACTGGTGGGTGCTGGCCAGATGTTCTGTAATGGTCGTGTAGACATAAGGCTTGTAATTGCGTCTGTGCATGGCGATCCTGTTGTATTTATAGTAGATCTCCACGGTGGAAGAGGTGTATAGGATCTTGATCTTCTTCTTGATATACTGGTACGGGACACTGTAGTAGTTCTTATCCTGGCTCAACTGTACGTGCCCGTTCTGCATCACTGTTGCAAAGGATTGGTACCTGATCTCAAAACGACGCTCAGGCAGTGGGCGCAGCTGCTGCTTCTCGTCCTCCAGGAACAGCTCGTAGCGGGAGTAAGGACGTCCTGTGAGCTTGCGTTTGTTATGGGAGTCCAACAGGTCCCGGATCTCAAGATTTAGTTCATCCAGGCCGCAGGCTCCCTGTTGAAGGTTGGCGTAGATCCTTCTGTACAGGATCTTGACCGCTCCCTCTACCAAGGATTTATCCCTCGGTTTGTAAGCCCTGGCAGGCAAGATAGTCGTCTCATAATGTTCGGCCAGATCGGCCAGGGTCTCATTGATGGTGGGTTCAAAACGGCTGCTTTTGATCACTGCGGATTTTAAGTTATCAGGAACGATCGCTGCCGGTGTGCCTTCAAAAAAGCGGATGGCATTTTCTACAGATCGTACAAAATCTTCCTTCTGCTGGCTCATAGAGGCTTCAGCATACGTGTACTGGCTTGCTCCCAGGATAGCTACAAAAAACTGAGCTTCTTTAAGCTCCCCGCTTTCCTTATCAATAATGGAGAGTGTCTTTCCTGCATAATCGACATACATCTTATCACCGGATTTGTGATTCATATGCATCACAGGGTTCACACGTTTGCCCCAGACCTTGTAATGATGCCGGAACTGTGAACTCTGAAAACCATCAGGATGCAGTACAAGATACTGCTCCCACATATGATGGATAGTGATCCCCACCTTTTTGAGCTCACGTTCCATCTTGGGAAAAAAATCGTACAGGGACTGTAGTTTGGGGCTGATGGTGTGAACCGTGTTATTGGAAAACAAAAGTTCCAACTCGGCGTCTGTCTTGGCATTGATTGCATCAGGGCTCAAGCCCAGGATCTCATATAATGAGATGTATTTCTTAACGGTATTTCTGGAAAGGGATAGATAGCTGCTTATAAATAACTTGCTCTTTCCAGTGCTGTAGAATTTTATGACTTTTCTAATTTTACTCATGTCTGTTATTTTATTTGCCATAATCCGCTTTTTTTAACGAATATATGACGCTAACATCATGAAAAAACCAAGTCGTTTTTATCTCAAATATAACCCAGATAACAGGTGGTCATTTTAGACCGAAAAGTGGTGGTCACTTTGCTCCGAAATCAGTGGTCAATTTACTCCGAAATTAGGTGGTCAATTTGACCGTCTTTTCCAATATTACTTTGGCAGCAGGTTCAAATATGTTTGTTTCTCAAACTGGAAATACAATCACGTTAACCTCTACTGATACAACGTACAGTGCCGGAAACGGGCTGACATTGACAGGAACAACATTTACTTTGCCTGTGACCACTTCAGGAACGGGAAATGTTGTAACCGGACTTGTTCAGACTGCAACGGGAATCACTGTGTATATGGGAACAATGCCGACCACTGCCGATTTAGCGAATTATATCCCATTATCACAAAAAGGTGCTGTAAATGGTGTGGCTACTCTTGATGCAAATGGTTTAATTCCATCAACACAATTACCCAGTTATGTAGATGACGTGATCGAAGCTGCTAATCTTGCATCGTTTCCAAATCCCGGTGAATCAGGGAAAATTTATGTTGCTTTAGATACAAATAAAACCTATCGCTGGAGCGGATCGGCGTACGTTTACATTACGTCCGGTGCTGTTGATTCTGTTAATGGGCAAACAGGTGTTGTGGTGCTAAACAAATCTCATATTGGCTTAGGTAATGCAGATAATACGGCAGATGCCGTAAAAAATGTTTTATCTGCAACAAAATGGACTACACCACGAGTAATCAGTATTGCGGGGGATGCAACTTGGGAGGTGACAGTCGATGGTACTGCCAATGGTTCCGCAAATTTAGTTTTGGCGAATACGGGCGTGATACCCGGAGCGTACAACAAAGTTACAGTTGATGCCAAAGGACGTGTTACAGCAGGCAATAATGATATTACCGCCAAAAGCTTTTCAGTAACAGCAAACGAGACTTTAACGCATAATTTCGGCACTTATCAGGTCAAAGTATTTATGCTTGATTCCGTGACGAACTATCCGGCATATACTCGTTGGAAAGCAAACACAGCTAATACAATTAACATTGAGTTTGATGTTCTACCAATTAACCCTATAATAATTACAATTGAGCCTGTATTATGATGACTAATTATTCATACTATGAAACGGAAGCCGGCTACAAAATTGACGGCAAAACAAATGAAGATATCGTCATGGCAGGTGGTGGTACTCGTAATCATTTAACAAAGGAAGATTCTTTTTTTCATTCTGCAAGAAATTTCCCGAACGGAACCTTGATTGAAACCGATGTTGATTATTCTCAGGATTATGGAGACCAATTTCTTTTGGAGATTAAAGGCAATATGTACGACAACTCAATGCCACTGGATGCAAAGATTCAGGGTTATATTTATCTAAATGGTGCAAATCCTCTTTTAAATGTTGCAGCTTATACAACTTGTTATTATTGGAAAATTATTACTGCTTTAAATCTTAACGGAAAGCTTTGTTTTTGGTTTCCGCAATTGTCATATTGGCAAGGATTTGACGTAAAATTAACTCGTGGCTATGGCGGAATAGAACAGGGACAAAATAGGGTTGTCAACGTTTCAGATAGTGCCGATCCGGGTGGAACAAAAAGAGTTTCGATCTATCTTAAAACTTTAGCTACTCAGGAATATGTTAATGAAAATTTTGCAACTATTCAGAATTTAAATTCAAAAGCTAATGGTCAGGAAAATGCAAGAGCTATTGGATTTAGTTCAGGAACTTATCCTACAGATGATGGTATAGAATTTCCATATTTTTATTTTGATAATGGTACGAAAACAGGTTACATTCCAATAGCTACACACGGTTATGTTAATTCTAAATTAGCAGTAGAATTAGAGAATTATGTTCCTAAGTATGTAGCATCCACAATTCATGCACATAAAACTTTCATTGGAGGCACTGGAAATGATTATATAGGTTCTGCAATAATGATTAATGGTAACGGACAAACAAATACTATTTATCCTACATTAGCATTTCATCAACCGGGATTATACGCTGCCACTTTAAGTCATAGAGGTGATGGTTTTCATTTCATGGATATGTCGGGAACAAATTATCATAATATAACTTCTTTAGGATTTATTAAAACAGGTTCATCTGATTCAAAAGTACTTTTAGGTGGTGGTGGTGATAAATCTATTTCAGATTTTATTACTGTTGATAGTTGGAATAATATTACAGGAAAAAAATGGTTTAAAACTGATAATGGAAATGACTGGGATAATAATACTTTACGAATTCATGGTATAAATGGTCATGACGCAGGTTTATCATTTTATAGAGACGGCGTTGATATAGGACAACTTATATTTGATGGCTATTATTTTAAAACTACAGATTCAACTGGTACCGGATATAAAGGAATAAAATCGAGTCAATTTATAAAAAATGGTTCAGATGGTAATCATGTATTATTAGGTGATGGAAATGATAAAGCCATTTCAGATTTTGCTGGTGCTGTAGATAATGCTACAGCTATTGGTTTTATAGCAGGTTTAGCAGAGGCGCCTTATATCTATCATTTAACAGCAGGTAATGTAAGGTTAGCGAGATATGACTGGGTATTATCACAAAATTATTTGAATATAACTCAAGGCGACGGAAGATATATCCAAAGAGAAGATTCTTCAATTGTAGGTGCTGGATTTATAGGTAATAGTGAAATTAAACCTTATTTTAAACATTCGACAGCAGGTTCAATTGAACTTGCACCTAAAGAATATGTTCAAAATATTATCTTAAGCAGAGTACTTTCAGAAAATAATGCATTTGCTTTAGGTTTTGTTGGAGGTACAGCTAACACACCCTATGTCAAACATGCTAATGGTGCAGAAATTAGATTATCGACTGAAGAATGGTCATCAATCAATTTTGTAACTCTCTTTAGTGATCAAAATATTACAGGTGTTAAAACGCATCTTGTATCTCCCAAAGTTCCTTCAGCGATAGAATCTGATGATGCTGTGCCTCTTGGTCAAACTGAGGAAATTATACAGACACGTATTAATGACACGTTTGCTGAAGTTATTTATCAAAATATCGCAAATGATTTAACATTTAATTTCAGCGCTTACCGAAATGTTAGAGTAGTAACAATTATTTGTAAAGGAAATAACTTTCAAAATATAAGAGTTGAAAACATGCCAAAAGGTGTGACTTTAAAAATAATGAATTCATCCCAGTACTTAAATCCTACCATTTACTTCGATGGCGGTACAATCGTTACAAGTATTGGAAATACTACGTGGGCGGAGTTCTACAGGGATCAGGATGGCGATATTTTCAAAAATAATGTTAACGGAACTAATATAATAAACTAATATTCCAATGGAGGAAAGGAATTAAAAACGTCCTCCAAATTAAAAACTTTCTACAGTATTTTAATAGCAACAAAGCCAGCCATGGAGGACGAAAAGTCTTCTTTGGCTGGCTTTGTTGTTTATACTGTAGGAGTGCAAATATACTAAAACAATTTATAATTTTTAATACTATGAAATACAATTATGTACAGGCTCCCTTGCCTTTTCAGGGACAAAAAAGAAGATTTTTAAAACCATTTAAAGAGGCTTTAAATGAGTTTCCGGCAGATGCTATTTATATTGATTTGTTTGGCGGTTCAGGCTTGTTGAGCCATACAGTAAAAGAATATTATCCGGATGCGAAAGTCGTTTATAACGATTTTGATAGCTATTCTAAACGTTTAGATAACGTCGATAAAACAAACGCTTTGCTCTCTGACATTCGTGTTATCTGTGCTAAATCGGAAACAAGAAAGGAACGTTTGCCGGATGATTTGCATTCAGAGATAGTAGATAGAATATCGAAAGAAGAAGGTTTTATTGATTGGGTCACTATCTCATCAAGTTTGCTTTTTTCAATGAATTATGTGACCAATTTTGAGCAGCTGAAGAAAGAAAAGTTTTATAACAAAGTGAGGCTTTCAAACTATCGTGTTGATGGCTATCTGGAAGGTGTAGATCGTGTGAAGAAAGATTACAGAGATTTGTTTGCTGAATACCGGAATCATCCTAATGTAGTGTTTCTTGTTGATCCGCCTTACTTATCTACTGATTGCACTACATATAGCCGTCCTGATTACTGGAAATTAGCTGACTATTTGAATGTTCTCAAGACGATTGAAGATACTTCTTATTTCTATTTTACGAGCAACAAAAGTCAGATTATAGAGCTTTGTGATTGGATGCAAACCCGTGGTTATTGTAGAAGTCCTTTCGATGGTGGTACAACCGTTACGGTGAATACTTCATTAACATACAATGCGAGTTATGAGGATATTATGATCCACCGTTATTTGTATTGATCAGATACAGAACCGAGTTCGTGGTATAATTGAGCTTTAGAGCAAATTAGATGCGTAAAATAGGATTTTACACCTGTTTTTGGATCAGTAAAAATTTCACTTTTCCATGTGATTTTAAAGTCCCATGAATCCCACTTGCGCATCTTCTTATAGAAAGGACTAAAATTACATAGCACCTCAAAGTGTTGCTTTGCTTTATCACCGTGAAATTGGACGATAACAGATTTATCATCAGGCTTTATTTCTTCCTTTATAGTTCCTCTTAATATCATAACACTAAATTAAAAAATGCGCTCGAAACGAGTGCATTTTTTTTGTGTTTTAACGTTGTTTAAATAGTCTTTAAAAGATGGTTAAATTGTGGCGATTTTTTCAACGTGATGTTGGCGTTCATAGCATGATTTTTTTATACTTTTGGTTTTGCCGATTATGTATTTCAGTTTTTATAGTAGAGTAATAGGAGTTTTTTTCTGTAAAAATTTTCATTTCCTCAAATAACATTTTTACACTGTCATTTTTTATGGACTGGTCTTTCAGACTGAAATATTTTTCTCGATATCTGTTCATTTCATCTTCATATTCTTTACTTGTAGAAATGCTGTCTCTGATTTTTAGCGTAAGGAAATATGTTAAAGAAGTATCATTGATGTCAATTATAAATTTTTGTCCTGAAACTGATGTGTTTGCTTCTATATGAATTTGAGCAGTTAAGTTTAAAGAGATGATAAATGCAATTATTATAAATATATTTTTCATAATTTAAGTTAGACATTTAAAAGAGACCGCAAACAAATACAATCTCTTTATATAAGTTAATGTATCGGTAGCTTGTCCTTTATAAGAAAGAGACGCAACTAAGCATAAAAAACAAGCTAATCTTCAACAATGTTCTCATCACTTCGTGGTATAAACGTAGATATCCTTTACTGTTTTACTGCCATAAAAGTTTTTTTCATCATTTGTAAAATAAAATTGATTTTTATTACTATAATATTCACTCTCACTTTCAGGAATTGGAAGTTGCCAATAAATTACCATATTTACTGTACCTATATCTGTTGAGTTATCAACTTTACAAAAGTTAAAATGTGAATAATATATACTTGTTGACCAAACTGATTTAGGTTGCAGCTGAATCATATCATTCAATAATTTTGTTAAGGGATGACCTATGTATTGAATTTTATTAGTTTCAAATGATTTTAAATATGCTAATATATCCGACACCTGTCCTTTATAATAAAAGGATACAACTAAGCAGAAAAATAAGCAAGCTTTCGATAATGCTTTCATCACTTCGTGGTATAAACGTAGATATCCTTCACTATTTTATTACCATAGAAGTTTCTTTCATCGTTTGTAAAGTAAAAATGATTTTTATTCTCATAATACTCTGTTTCTGTTGCAGGAATAGGTGTTTGCCAAAAAATGACCATATTCACAGTGCCTACATCAAATGAATCTTCCATATTATTAAATTTAAACATACTATTATAAGTTTTTATTAAAGTTTCATCTGACCAAATAGATTTTGGTTGTAGTTGAGTCATATTATTTAAAAGCTTTGAGAGGGGTTGATTTATATATTCTGCTTTATTTGTTTCAAAACTTTTAACATACACTAACGTATCAGAAACTTGTCCTTTAAATGAAAAAGATAGAACTACGCAGAAAAATAAGCAAGCTTTCAACAATGTTCTCATCACTTCGTGGTATAAACGTAGATATCCTTCACTATTTTATTACCGTAGAAGCTTCTTTCATCGTTTGTAAAGTAAAAATGATTTTTATTCTCATAATACTCTGTTTCTGTTGCAGGAATTGGTGTTTGCCAAAATATAACCATATTTACCATACCTACATAAGGAATATCATCCATTTTATTGAAAATGAATGTTGAACGGTATGTATTCGTTAATGTCTCATCTAACCAAATAGATTTTGGTTGTAGTTGAGTCATATTATTTAAAAGTTTTGAGAGAGGTTGATTTATATATTCTGCTTTATTTGTTTCAAAACTTTTAACATACACTAACGTATCAGAAACTTGTCCTTTAAATGAAAAAGATAGAACTACGCAGAAAAATAAGCAAGCTTTCAACAATGTTCTCATCACTTCGTGGTATAAACGTAAATATCCTTCACTATTTTATTACCATAGAAGCTTCTTTCATCATTTGTAAAATAAAAATGATTTTTATTTTCATAATACTCTGTTTCTGTTTCGGGAATTGGTGCTTGCCAAAATATAACCATATTGACATTTCCTTTGTCAAACCATTTATCTTCTATTGAAAACTTAGCAACAGAATAGTAACGTGTATTCGTAAATAATCCTATAGGTTGTAAATTATTCATATTATTTAATAATTTAGAAAAAGATTGATTAATATAATTGATTTTATTAGCTTCAAAAGATTTCACATAAGCTAATGTATCACTCACCTGAGCTTTAAAAATACAAGTAAATAGTAGAAAGCTGAATATTAAAATTTTATTTTTCATAGAATTATTCACTTTAAAGATTACAATTATCAGTTTGTTCATAAATATTTTTTTTGGGACTCTGTGGATTAGGAGAATCATTTACAAATAAAGGCTTAAAATCTCCATTAGAATCCATCTTACTTAATCCCAACCCCATATTATATTTTTTCAAAACGAATGCCATTGCTAATTCATATGCCTCGTTTTTGGTTTTGCCTTGTTTTTTAAAAAATGCCAGTACTTCCGATATATCCTCACCAATATCAGAAGTAATTTTAAAATTATCCTGAGCATCAGTATAGTCATCTTTCGATTTATTATCAAAGAAATTTCTGAAAGCTGACCAGTCAGTAATTACAAGACCATATACTGAACCGTCGTAAGCTTTTACAATAAAATATTGGAAATCCGGATTTATCTTATTGGCTGCTCCCAACATAAAAAGATCTGAAGCTGAAAAACTTCTGTATTCACTAAATTTAGGATGAGTATGTAGCGCACCATAAACTCTCATATTGGGATAGGTGACAGCAATTGAAACGTTTCCTACATTCGGGTATCCTATTTTGATCGGTGTTACCGCCTCAGGCTTAGAAACTGAAGTGCCTACCCCAAAAGAAAAAGACTTTTCTGCTGTATTAGTAGCTATATCAGTCGAAATATCGGTCAGTCTCCCTTGAAATTTTGTTTTCTGGAAAAATTCTTTCAGCTTCAGGTTTTCACGATTAAGTTTTTCGCAGGTATTCAATATTTCTTCTTCGCCATCTCCAGAGCCTCCTCCTGTCCCCCATGCTCCAGTATCATAACCACCACCGCTCGGTTGCCCATCGGTATATTCTGTGATGGTACTTACCGCACAAGAACTCGTTACAGAAATTACCTGCGGTACTCCCGCCCTTTCATCACCGGTAAGATTACAAGACTGCCCATAAGAATGTAAGCCTGCAGAACAAAGCCCGGTCTCCCACACTATAGTATAACAGCCAGATATTTGAGAAACCACTCTTGCAGAGATATTCAGGTTTTCTATAGGAAATACCTCAATTTTATTGGTGAAATCTACCGCATGTCCCAAAGAAGAGATTTTCTTTTCTTGTTCTGTAAAATTATATTTCAGCATAATTCCTGAAAAACTTTCGTCTTCGTTCTTTTTCAGGACAAGGTTTTCGACAATAGGGGAAGCGGAATCTCTAGTTATTTTAAAAGTATAGGTTTTGCTGCCATTATTTTCAATAACCAGTACAGAATCGGTATCTATTGTACCGCCTTGTAAAAGAGAATCCTGATTGTTCTTGGATATTGCCTTTATTCCGATATTGTGTATCATAACGTTCTGCTGTATGTTGTGCACCTTTTCCCAAAGACCGGGAATACCTTTTACCTCTTTTGCATTAAGCACATAGAATTTCCTGTTTTGGAACTGGTTTTCGGAATCTGTCTGCTGGTAATAATAGTCATCGGTGCGGCAAGAATGTACCACGAGCACAAGGGTTAAAATCAGGCATAGCCTGAGCAATAGATTTTTTTTCATACGGTTTGGTTTTGGTGTGTTAAATATATACTTTTTTCTTAACTCTACAAATATGTAAAAAACAATCAAAACAGCAATGCCCTATTTTTGATGCACGATTATTTTTGAAAAAAATTTATATTTGTTGTACCCAAAAAAGCATATCCATGAATACAAGTATCGGCAAAAGAATAAGATCATACAGAGAAGAAAGAGGTTTTTCTCAGGAAGAACTGGCAGAAAAGCTACACATCTCTCGCTCTACTTATCAACGCATCGAAAATGGCGAAACCAATTCATGGATTAATCATATTGAAAACATCTGTACTTCCCTTAATGTAGAACTGGATGATATTCTAAAACCTGAAGAAGGTTACACTCAAATAAATAAGGAAAATACATCGAATGAAAATTCAAGCAATAATATGATTCAAAATCAAACTAATAATTACAATGGTTCAGATAAGCTTACAGAGAGCCTTTTGGATCAAATTGCTTTCCTTAAAGAAGAAAACCAATGGCTGAAAAAAGAAATAGACCAGCTAAAGAATATATAAACAAAATGCCCAACGAATTCGTTGGGCGTTATTGTTTTATTTAAACTAAAAGCTATTTCACTTCAACAAAATTATCTTCAGGATTTACATCTGCTAATCTTTGACTAGGATCTATTCCTAAAACGCTCAGTTGAGATTTGTTATAAGGTATGGTAAACGTATATTCTTTCTGCGTCCACGGCCAGTATTTTAGAGTAGTAAATTCACCGAACGCATCTTTGGTTTTCCAGGTATGCGACATATTTAACGGAATCTGATAATTAACCATTTTATTGTCGGCAGTAATTACGCTAAAGTCAATCGGCATAGGAATCTGACTGTTATTAACTAAAGTTATCGTTGTAGAAGTATTGCCGTATTGTACGTCTTTAATTCCGTAATCAATAGTTTTTGTCGTATTGATCCAGTAATGATGAAACCATTTCAGATCCATCCCGGAAACTTTCTGTGCAATGTGAAGAAAATCTCTGTCAGTAGGGTGTTTCATGCTCCATTCTCTGAAATATTCAGTCATGATTTTGGATAAATTTTCTTCTCCAACAATATATCCTAACTGCACCAAATACAATTCACCTTTCACATAACTTGCATAAGAATATGCCGTTCCGTTATCGTGATGATCACCCAACCAAACTGCAGGCTCTTCAATTTGTTTTTTTAGAAACTTTCTGTAGGCATCAATCTTTTCAACGAAAGCATTCGGTCTGTTTTCTTTTGGAGGAAATAACTGATGCATCACGTAGCTTTCTGCATAACTTGTAAATCCTTCATCCATCCACGGTCTTACAGGCTCGTTGGTTGCCAACATTTGCTGATACCAAGAGTGAGAACCTTCGTGAGCCATCAATCCTATCAAATCTTCAATGTTTTTTGCTTCACCCAAAATCATGGTACACATTCCGTATTCCATTCCGCCGTCACCACCTTGAATAAAGGCGTAAGAAGGATAAGCATATTTCCCGAATTTAGAATTCATGATCTGGAAATACTTTGTGACATAAGGTTTTGCTTCACCCCAAGCTTTGGTTTTATCGTTCTTCAGATATACAAAATACACTTTCGGACCTTGAGGCACATCAAAACTTTCTACCGAATAATCTTTATCTGCAGCCCAGGCAAAATCGAGCATATTTTTGGCAGTCCATTTCCAGGTTGCTTTATTTTGATCAGCTTTAATCTGTGCTGAAGCATCATACCCTTTTACTTCTTTTGGATTTAAAAGCGTACCTCCGGCTCCAACAACATAATCTTTATTAATTTTGATCGTTACATCAAAATCTGCAAACGGCGCGTGAAATTCTCTTCCCACATAATCGAAAGTTGCCCAACCGTCATAATCGTATTCCGCGATTTTCGGATACCATTGCGTCATCGTCATATCAACCCCTTCTTTATTATTTCTTCCGGCTCTTCTGATTTGCTGAGGAATCACCGCATCCCATTCCATTGTGAAAGTTGTTTTTGAATGTGGTTTAATCGGTTTATCCAGATACACTTTCATTACGGTTTCCTGAATTTCATATTTCAGTTCTTTTCCGTTTTGTTTAATCCAGTGAATATTTTGTGCGCCTTCTTCATTTTTAGGAATCGAAGCCAATCTTGAAATTCCATCTTTCTGTAACCTAGAATCTCCATTTTTCCCTTGTGAAGCCACTCTTTGATCCATCATTGAATTAGGCTTAAAGGCATTCCAATACAAATGGAAATACACGACATTGAGTTCGTCGGGAGAATTGTTGCGGTATTTTAAAGTTTGAGTTCCCTGATAAGTAAATTGTTCTGCATTGACGTCGATATCCATTTTATATTGTGCAGCTTGCTGGTAATAGGCATTTTGCTGTGCCTGAAACTGCGAAATAACAAATGCAAAAAGGATGATAAACGATTTTCTCATTGATAAATTTTATTTTTCTAAAGGTAGGTAATTTTTGAAAAAACCTCAAATACGGAGCGTTGATGAGGTTTTTCGTTGAAGTTTAGATGAGTTTTATTTTTGATTGTTAAATTACATTAAACACAAATATCACAAATGAAGACACAAATAGACACTAATTGCATCATTCGTGAAAAATATCAGTGTTATTCGTGTTTAGATAAAATCAATTTTTTAATCAAAGTAATCTGACCTAAATGATAATAAGCGTGCTCGATCATTCCGTCGATGTTTCTTAAATAGGTTTCATATTTTTCGTCAACAAAAACCTTATCTAATTTAGAATCCGGCATTTGCTCTAATAAAGTGGCGAATTTTTCAGAATCCTGCCAAAGTTTATTTAAAAGATTTTCCCATTCCTGTTGAGATCTAATCGGAAGAAGGTCAAAGCTGAACTTATCCTTGATTTCCAAATCACCTCCTTCAAAAACATTTACCAATCCTGCAATGTAATAATCAATATGAAAAGTGAGCATTACAATTGTATTTAAAGAATCAATTTTTGTAGTTGCCTGTTCCCATGTAACATCTAAAAGCTGTTCCTTAAAATTAGTATTGGCAATCCATTTTCCATCCAGTAAAACTTCTCGAAATCTTTTGGCTAATTGTGAAGTTGTGCTCATTGTTTTAAATTTTGTGATTTCTAAAGATAATATTTTTTAAATCTCTCACAGATTGCACAGATTTTCACAGATGACAGCGTATATTTTTTTCAAGCAGCCTTGTCAAGGTTTCGAACCTTGACAAGGCTAATAATTACAAATGCCGCAAATAATAAACACAATTTTTAGCACAAATAAATTAGTGTCATTTGTGAAAAATATTTTTGCTATTCGTGGTTAAATAAAAAAAAACCTCAAATGCAAAACATTCGAGGTTCATACTTAATTTAAAAATAAATTATTTTTTAGCAGAAATTTCTTTCTTTCCGCTTTGTAAAATCTTTTCAAGGATTCTTAAAGTAATCAGATATGTTGGTTTCACTCCTGTAAGACCTAAACCTCCCGAAGAAAGTGTAGCTCCTGTTTCTAAAGGATTATCTGAAGCATAATAAGCGTAACTCACAAAAAGATCTGGTGCAATGTGATGTCTGATCTTTGATGCTACCTGAATTGCTTTCTGGTAATGAGCACCTTCCATTTCAAGACCAATTGCTTTCCAAGAAGTATTCATAAAATACTGAAGAATATCTCTGTTTTGAAGGGATGTTCCCAAAACGGTAATCATCGGTCCTTCAAAAGCTTTTAATTCATCATCTTTAAAATCTTCCAATTTCAAAGCATTTTCAAAAGGATAATTATCTGCCGTTCCTTCAAAAATATGAGAAGTAGGAATCATGATATCTCCTTTTCCACCTTCAAGAATTCCGGCTTTCCCCATGATAGAAACTGATTTCACTTTCATCATATAGACTTCGCCCTTTTGCTCGAAAGGTCTCAGCAATTCATCCATTACCTCAAAAGCCTGTTCACCAAATGCATAATCGAAAACCATAATTACATCGTCTCCGTCATATTTCAAATGTCCGAAAGGGGTATTTTTAAGATTGGTTTTGCTTAAATCGATAATCTGAACATCGATATTACTTCCGCTCTTATCGTTGATGTAAATTAAACCTTCTTCCAAAGCGTATTTTGAAACCTTATCGCGAAGATCTTTTTTGTCTGAAATATCTCCGTAAAGTTTGTAATCTACTTCTTTGGTATCTTTTTTCTTTAAAGCATCATTTCCGTACAGCATATTTTTAACGGAATGCATGTTTGCCGAAATAATATGTAACGGACGCATATGAAGATCGTTTTCAAATAAAACTTCTTTCACTTTATTAGCCCATTTTTCTCCAAAATAATGGTGTCCTACTCTTTCTTTAAGAATTGCACTGAAGTAGATCTCTCTTTCTCTGCTTTGTTTAGCATCTTCAAGGCTTACTTTTCCTAAATGGTAAATGATTTTGAATAATCTGTCCGGGTTTTCATCATCGCCAAAAGTATTGTAAGCGTTTAAAGTTTCATCAAAAGTTCTTCCTATTAAAGAAGAAAGATGAATCAAAGCCACTTCTTTTTCTCTTCTGCTGAATTTTTTCTCCCCTTTTACCACTTCTTCGATGATTTTGAAAGCTCTTGTCGGCTTCCAGTTTTCATCCTGAATAAATGCGAGGTTACGAATTTTATCTGCTTCTATAAATAAGAACGTTAAATGCGTAAGAATATCATAGATTTCTGAACGGCCCAAAAGAACTTCAATATTCATTTGGTGTTCATCGATTCGGTAACAGTTTCTTCTTCTCTTTTTAGGAACGATCGGCTCGAAACTTCCTTTATCAAAACCTTCGTCTGATGTAAGATGAATGAAAGCGCATTCTTCAATACCATCTGGAAGTCTGTCTAAAACATACATCAAACCATCCAATTCCAATTTGCTTGGAATGCTCATGGTACCGTAAATTTCCGGATTGATCGTCTTCAACAAACTTCTAATGCTTTCTCCAGAAACTCCGCTCGGCTTAAAAAAACCTCTATAAAACAGGTGTCTCATAGATATGTATAGTCTTTCAATTGCCTCGGTAGTTTCTCTTGCTCTAGAATTTGTCATATATTAAAATTTTTATAAAAAGTCTGCTAA
Source organism: Chryseobacterium mulctrae (assembly GCF_006175945.1). Lineage (NCBI taxonomy): Bacteria > Pseudomonadati > Bacteroidota > Flavobacteriia > Flavobacteriales > Weeksellaceae > Chryseobacterium > Chryseobacterium mulctrae. Next base: position 2,098,126 of record NZ_VAJL01000001.1, read on the forward strand.
GTTACGAAAAATAATTTTATCAATTTAATTTATTCAAAATCAGACTATTGAATTTTAACCTAATTTTTTAAAACGTTATAAAATTAATATTTGCAATACTATTTTGAAAGAAAATCGGAATAAGTTTTATTCATATTTAAAAATCATATTTTAATCTAACCTTTCCAACTTTTTTATTTCGTCTTTTATTTTGCTGAAACTAATTTTCTCTACAGTTTTAATCAGTTTTCGATTCATATACAATTGTAGGTTGTAAGTATTGTTTTGAATTGAAGTGATGAGAATTCCGTCTTTTGGCTTTCCTTCAGAATCAGTTTGAACGCCAGTAACAATACGGCTTTCATCTGTTTCTTCCAAAAATTTATCTGAAACAAATTTTTCCGATAACACATTAAAGCTTTCTTTGATATTTGAGGATTCTTTGACAACCATATAAACTTTGTAAAACAATTCTGTTCCTTCGCCTGGTTCGATAGATTCATCCAACATATCCATCATTTTGGAAATTATTTTTCCATTTTCTTCATAATAAAGAATAATGCCTTCTTTATATTTTGATTCTAAATACTCTTTTTTCGTTGAATCGATTAACTTCCCATCAATAAACAGCTGCTTATTAAATGTATTTTTAGAATTTTCAATTTTAATTTCAGCTTTTCTATTTGCCTGCATATCGCTGATTTCAATCGTATTATTTTTCAATTCAAAATGAATCCTGTTAAAATAATGCATCGCAAACAAATCCCAATCGAAACTGTGCAAAACTCCACTCTTCCAATATCTTGAGACAAACTGTTTTTCATTCAGCTTATATTCTACACCATCGAAAATCTTCCCGTCCTTATAAGTTGATTTAATATCATACAGTTGATGTCTGTAATTATCCATATTTTTAAGATAATCATTTGAATATTGAAATTTTAAAACTCCATTTTCAAAATAATTCACCTGTTTAAATTCACGATCAACTTCAGTTTCAAAATATCCTGAAAAAGGTTTGCCGTTTTTTAAAATTCCTTCATAAAATTGTTGAGGCTTTTCTGAAACAGTAAAAGAATAATCTTTAATCTTCGCCAGAATTCCATTTTCGTAAAGCTTTTGTTTTCGAATTCTATCTTTATTATAATCGTCTTCAAAAAAAGTTTCTTCAGTTATTTTTCCATCTTTAAAAATCGAGGTTCCTCCACCTTGTACTAAAGCTCCATTGTGGGGCTGGTCGTTTTTATATTCTAAAGTTCCAACAATCTTGCCGTCGTCATAAAAAGTTGTCATTCCATTTAGCTTTTCGTCTTTGACTGTATAGGTTTTTTCTAAGTTTTCCAATCTGTAGCCAAACACTTTCTGTAATCCGGTTTTCTTAAATTTTTCAACATTGATCAATTCATAATCATCAGAACTTCCTTGTATTTTTTCAATAAAAGTTCCGTTAAAAGGCTTTCCGTTTGTATAAATTCCTTTGGCAACAGTTTGTTTTTCTTCATTGACAGCAATTGCTTCACCGTCTTTTAAACCATTCACATAATTAAAATTCACAATAAACTCACCTACATTTTCATCAAAATTGCCTTGAAATGGCTCGTTTTCTTTATAAACTCTTTTACTTTTAAGTTTCCCATCTTTAGTATAAACTATTTCTTCTCCGTCTTTCCAGCCATCTTTATACAAAGTTTCTGCTTCAATTTTACCATTTGGAAAATAAGAAAATGCCTTTCCTGACTTTAGCTTCTTTACATATTTTGTTGTTGATTTAATTCCTGTTGCAAAATTATTTTGATGATAATATTCATAATCCAATCCATCTGCAATCTGACTTCCATATTCTTCAAAGTGAATTTCATTTAAAGATTGTACTAATTTTCCCGACTTGTCATAATTTTTCTGTTCGACAGGTTTAAAATAATATCGATCAATTACAAAAACCGTTTCCTGAGCAATTTGTTTAGAATTTATCCAAAATATTTTTTGAGTAACTGTCTTTCTATTCTTTATTTTTTTTGAAGAATTTTCTTCATCATCCATTGGTTCCAAAAGTTCAACCGTTTGTGGTGCCACTTCAGTTGTTTTTAAAGGAGCTGCGGGTGGAGGTGGAACCAAAGCATCTTCACCACGACGACTTTCCGTCTCCGATACAGAAACCTCTTCAATTCTTTCATTATAATCATAGTCATCATTATTTTTCACTCTTTCAAAACTTCCGTTATTGGGCTTTCCTTTTACATACATTCCTTTCATTAAAACAGTTCCGTCTGTATTATAAATTACAGCTTCACCATCTTTAACACCATTTTTATAGCCAACTTTCTTGCGTACTTGTCCATTAGGATGATAATATAATAAGGTTTGATCTTTTGTATCATTTCTATATTGACGAAAATTATTATCGTTTCCATTTTCATCATACCAAATAATGTCACCAACATAGGCATTTTCATTTTTCTTTAAAGAGTATCCTTCAAATTGCGGAGTTCCAGTTATATAAAAATCATGCAGTAAAATCAATTCGCCAATTTCTTTCATTGGCATTTGCCTATAATACAAAGCATTGGATTTTGTAGTTACTTTCCAATCTTTATCATAATAAATAGATTCTGATTTCTGAGAAAGCAATATTTGAGAAAATAAAAAAGCAGTAATGAGAAGATTTTTTTTAATCATTTGATTTGGATTTATTCAAAAATAAGATTTTTACCTTATTAACTTTATCTAAAAAAAATATATTTTAAGTGTAATTTAGAAGAGACAAAATAATTACCAGATCACTCCTACGAAACTTAACTCATTTAATTGATACCAGATCGTTATTCAAGAGGATTAACTAAAAAATATTTGGAAATTCACTTTCAAAATTAAAAGATAAAAAAAACACACCAAAGCAAAACAACCCATTAAAAACAAGGGTGTTTTTAACTAAAACACAATTTGAAATAAAAATATATCAAATTTAAAGGGGTAAAATTATTTTAATTCATTTTTTTTGTAAATTTGCATTGTAAAACCAAACCCAATATGTCAACTTTAAGATTCAAAGCGCTAGAAACTTTACCATTTAAGGACTTCAGAAAAGATAACTCAATCGAAGTTCCCGTGAAATTATCAGAATTATTCTGTCAGAATGTTTTTTCAGAAGAAACAATGAGAGAATATTTAACGAAAGAAGCATTCCAATCTATTTTGGATGCGATGAAAAAAGGAACAAAAATCCAGAGACACATCGCAGATCAGGTAGCTGTAGCGATGAAAGACTGGGCAATGAGCAAAGGTGTTACTCATTACACCCACTGGTTTCAGCCATTAACAGGCACTACTGCAGAAAAACACGATTCTTTCTTCACTCCAATTGAAGGCGGAAGAGCCATCGAAAGATTCAGCGGGAACTTATTGATTCAGCAAGAACCGGACGCATCTTCTTTCCCGAATGGTGGTATCAGAAACACTTTTGAAGCAAGAGGTTATACAGCTTGGGATCCTACTTCTCCGGCATTTATTATGGGAACCACTTTGTGTATTCCTTCAATCTTTATTTCTTACACAGGAGAAACTTTAGATTACAAAGCGCCTTTATTAAGAGCTTTGAACGCTGTAGACGAGGCTGCAACCAACGTAATGCAGTATTTCGACAAAAACGTAACGAAAGTAACTCCTACTTTAGGTTGGGAGCAAGAATATTTCCTGGTTGATTCAGCATTGTATCAATCTCGTCCGGATTTAGTTTTAACAGGTAAAACTTTATTAGGACATTCTCCTGCAAAAGGACAACAATTAGATGACCACTATTTCGGTTCAATTCCTACAAGGGTTATGAACTTTATGAAAGAGTTGGAAATCGAATGTATGAAATTAGGAATTCCGGTTACTACAAGACACAACGAAGTTGCTCCAAACCAATTTGAGCTAGCTCCAATGTTTGAAGAAGTAAACGTTGCTGTTGACCACAATTCTTTGTTGATGGATGTTATGGCAAGAATCGCTCACAGACACCATTTCCACATCTTATTCCACGAAAAACCATTCGCAGGAGTAAACGGAAGCGGAAAGCACAACAACTGGTCTTTAGCAACTGATACTGGTGAAAACTTGTTGAGCCCTGGAAAAAATCCAAAGAAAAACTTACAGTTCTTAACGTTCTTCGTAAACGCAATTAAAGCGGTACACGAATATGCAGATCTTTTGAGAGCAAGTATCGCTTCTGCAAGTAATGATCATAGATTGGGTGCAAACGAAGCTCCACCGGCAATTATTTCTGTATTTATCGGAAGTCAGTTGTTCAGAGTTTTAGAAGAGCTTGAAAAAGTAACCGAAGGAAAACTTTCTCCAGACGAAAAAACAGATTTAAAACTAAATGTTGTAGGAAAAATTCCTGAAATTTTGTTGGACAACACAGACCGAAACAGAACTTCTCCATTTGCATTTACAGGAAATAAATTTGAAATCAGAGCGGTAGGTTCTTCTGCAAACTGCGCAGAATCTATGACTGTAATGAATACCATTGCTGCAAAACAACTAAACGATTTCAAAAAAGAAGTTGATGCTTTAATTGAAACAGGTCTTAAAAAAGACGAAGCAATTTTCAATGTTTTGAGAGAATACATCAAAAAGTGTAAAAACATTATGTTTGAAGGTGACGGATATTCTGAAGACTGGGCTATAGAAGCTGAAAAAAGAGGATTAAACAACTGGAAAACTACTCCTGAAGCTTTGAAACAGGAAATGAACCAGAAATTTGTAGATCTTTACGAAGAAATAGGAATCTTCAACCACAGAGAAGTAGAAGCAAGAAACGAAATCAAACTAGAAAAATATTCTACCGTTATTGATATTGAAGCTAGAGTATTGAGTGATATCGCAAGAAACCACATTATTCCTTCCGCTTTAAATTATCAAAACAGATTAATTGAGAACGTAAAAGGTCTTAAAGAAATCTTCGGAGATAAAGAATTTAAAACATTGGCTAAAGAGCAAATGAGTTTGATCACCAACATCTCTGAAAACGTTTCTAAAATTAAATTAGGCGTTGAAGATTTGATTAAAGCGAGAGAAGCAGCAAAAGCTGTAACAGAAAGTCAGGCGCAGGCAGAAGATTACTGCAACAAAGTAAAACCTCTATTTGATATTATCAGAGATGCTTCTGATGATCTTGAAATGATGGTTGATGATGAGCTTTGGCCAATGACGAAATATAGAGAAATGTTATTTACAAGATAACATCTGTAAAGTTCCATATTAGTGAGGTTCTCCGGTTTTCCGGGGAACTTTTTTTATAACTTATTAATACTATTTTTAGAATTGCAAGAAATAAGAAACTCCGATAAATAAAGGAATTCGAATATATTTTGTTAAAAAATCTTAATAAAAAAAAACACACAATCACTAAAACAGGCGCATTACAGCCATTATTTCTTTAACATACTTAAGTAAGATGTTAAAATGTGTTAAATCAAGAACCTGATAATAATCATACTGAGGTCGCCTTAGCAAGAATCTCTACTTTTGTAAGGCTTTAGGGAAATAAATATTTCTTTTTCAACCGGAAATTAAAAAATATGAAGAAAAGAGTTTTGTTTTATTTAGTTGCTTTCGTTTCAACAATATCACTACAATCATGCGTAACCAATTACGTGGTTTCAAAACCAGCAACTTACACTAAAGAATACAAAACAGATGCCAAACTTGCTGCAATAGATACTAAGATGGAGAATGATAAAAAGTTGTTAATCAACTCTTTCATCTCTGAAAAAGCAGTGGCACTTGCAAACGCAAAAAATTCTTTAAAAAATTCTGAAATCGCAAAAGCGATCAAACATAATAAGACAATTGATAATATCTTAGCAGAAGCTCAAACTTATATTGGAACTCCTTACAGATACGGAGGAATGACAAGAAAAGGAATCGATTGTTCAGCATTTGTATTATCAGTATTCGGAGCTGCAGCAGGCCTTACTTTACCAAGAGTGGCAGCATCTCAATCTCAGGAAGGAGAAGCAATCGATAAAGAAAATCTTCAGAAAGGAGATTTAATTTTCTTCTCTCACGGAAAAAGAATTTCTCACGTAGGAATTGTAGAAAGCGTAACTGAAGAAGGTGAAATAAAGTTTATTCACGCAGCAACATCAAAAGGGGTAATGATCTCATCATTGAATGATTCTTATTGGGGACCAAAATTCAGGTTTGCAAAAAGAGTAATCAATGAAAACGGAGATAACTACAACAACTTAGCATCTACTAGTTTTTAGTCTTAAATAATTGATTATATAAATGAAGCCATCAGATTTGATGGCTTTAATTTTTTAATATTGTTTTCTTTTACTTTTATCTTGAAGTGGAAACTATCAAAAATTCAAATTTTATCGGTAGAATCGGGCTTTAGCCCGATATAATATTTGTAGAAGGAAATTGGCTTTATCCAAAACCTACCATAATTTCCGGCTAAAGCCAATCTGTAATTTTATACTTGAAATCGGGTTAAAAGCCCGCTCCTATTGATTTAATGTAAATTTTAGTTCTTTAAATAATTTAAATCAGCTGTTTTGATCAATTTCTATATCAAATCGACGCAAGAGACCATGAACTTCAGAAAGTGAAAATTTGGTCTTTTTAAGCCTGTTAGATTCAGGATTGATGGTGTAATTGAATGAAGTTCTCAAGTCTGCTTTTTCTAAATTAGTTCTTTCGAATGTCGCTCCGCTAAAATCACAGTTTGAGAAGACGGAATTAGACAGATCACATTCTGCAAAATCAACTTCAATCAGTTTAGAATTTTTAAATAATGTTCTTTTAATCGTTGTTTTATAGAAAACAGAATTATTTAAAGCACATCCGTCAAATCTGAAAGACATTCCAAATTCATTACAATCATCGAAATGCATTCCGAACATTTTGCATTCTTTGAAAACAACATCACGAAAAGCAGTTCCGGCTAATTTGGTCATGCTTAAATTACAATCGACGAATTCACAGTTGGTAAATTTAAATTCTGAGAGATTTACATATTCAAAATTGCAGTTGTGGAAAGTACAATTCTCATATTCGCCAAATTCTAAAGGCTGTTGTGCAAAATTTATATTATCGAAATTATCATCAATAATGTAAGCTTCTCTCATAAATTTTATGATTTTATTTAATGGAAAATTAATAGAAATTTTATCTCGCTAATTGAGCAGATTTTAAATATCATGTTTAAAGAATGATTGTAAACTTCCATCATTCCGCTCCTGATTAGCTCTAAACCAAACTGTTTTTGTCTGCGTAATTGAGTTTAAAGAAAATAAAGGTCATCATAGAAAAGGCAAGCAACGAACTTCCCCCGTAACTGAAATATGGCAACGGAATTCCAACGGTTGGAAACAAGCCCATAACCATGCCTAAATTGATCGAAAAGTGCATCAAAAGGATGGAAGCAAAACAATACCCGAAAACCCGGTTAAATACGGATTTCTGCTTTTCTGCAAGATAATAGATCCGCCCGATAAAAATCATATAGGCAAAAACAAGAACTGCGCTTCCTACAAAACCCCATTCTTCTCCAACGGTACAGAAAATATAATCGGTTTCCTGCTCAGGAACAAACTTTCCTTGGGTTACAGAACCTTCACGGAATCCTTTACCAAACATTCCCCCAGAACCAATCGCCGTTTTTGAATATAATAAATTATATCCTGAAGTATCCCGGAATTCTCTTTCTCCTTTATACAAAACCTCAACACGTTCTTGTTGGTGTTTTGGTAATTTTTCAAAAATAACAGGCGAAATAAATGACAATGCTGCCAATAACAGAATCACTCCTACTCCCGGTAAAAGGGTATAAATATTTTTACGAAGCAGAGCCGCATTAAATAAAAACCATAAAAGACCAATTACAATAATAAACACCGTGAAATACCATAAACTCCATTTCAATGGATCATTAAGGTAATTCGCAATAAGAAATACCACCCCAAAAAGACCTCCAATTAAAAATAATTTTCCAGAAAGACCTTCTCTGTATAACGCAATAAAAAATGCAGTAAATACAAGCAAAGACCCAACATCGGGGATTGATAAAACAACAACAGCAGGAATACCAATAATTGCCAAAGCTGTTAATAATGATTTTGTATTTTTAAGATCAAAGTCTGCTCCGGAGACATAATTTGCCAACATTAAAGCTGTTCCAATCTTTGAGAACTCTACAGGTTGCATCGTAAAACTTCCGAATTTATACCAGTTTTTCTGTCCGAGAATTTCTGTTCCGAAAACATGAAGACCAGCAAGCATCAAAACTCCGCCAATATAAATAATTCCAGACATATTCTCGAAAAACTTACTTCTGCTGAAGAAAATAATTAAGCCTACAAAAATTGAAATCCCGAAAAAGATCAATTGTTTTTTACCCAAACCTTCGTCTACACTGTAAATATTGGCTATCGCAAATAAGCAAAGCAAAAAATACAACCCAAGACCTAACTTATCTATTCCTTCTGTCCACTTCATGGTTTTACGGTTTTTTGGGATTTAACATTTTGGGCTTTTTGCAACTTTTCTTTTGCTTTTTTCACAAGATTCAAACTGTCTTGTATCCTTTTAAGCTTTATAGAATCTGGCTTTGGTTCTTTATACAGACCTTTTCTTTTCAGATCGACAATCCATTGCCTTTTATATTCAGGCATAAAGCTCGACGTAATCATTTTTTTGTAAAGATGTTCACGTTTAAGATCTCCGGTAATATATTTTTCGGCGATTACCGTACAGGCTGGACCTGCCCAAGTTGCTCCAAATCCGGCATGTTCCATTACAGCAACTACCACAATTTTGGGTTTATCTGCAGGAGCAATTAACACAAAAATTGAATTATCTTTTCCTTGCGGAACCTGTGCAGTTCCGGTTTTTGCTAATTGAGTAAAATCTTTAGACATCAAACCTCTCGCAGTACCTCTTAAAACTACTGCTTCCATTCCTTTTAAAACAGGTTCGAAATGTTTTGGATCAACCAGGGTATGATGTTTCTTTTTGAATCTCGGATCGGAATTAGGTCTACCATCAATCGATTTTACAATGTGTGGCGTAAAATACCACCCTCTATTGGCAATGGCAGCAACATAATTAGCAAGCTGTAAAGGTGTAACCATTACATCACCCTGCCCCATTCCGTTGTAAATTGCTCCGGTTGACATTTCATCCCAATTCTTATAATCTTGTCTTGTAGAACCGTTTGCTTTGATGATGGCTTTAAATCTTCTTTCATAAAAATCCCCCGAAGGAATTCTTCCTTTTGCTCCTACTGCAAAATCATTATTTAAAAACTCACCGACCCCAAAGCTGCTCATGATTTTTTTCCATTCGTCAACGCCTTTTGATGGATTTCCAGGATATTTTTTAATGATTGCAATAAATGCGTAAGTAAAGAAACAGTTACTTGAAACCTGAATTGAAGGAATCAAAGGATCTGCTCCACCGTGACCTTTAATTCTTTTTCCTTTGTAGAAAAATCCGCCACCGCATGGGAAAATTGTCTTTTCATCCATCACACCCATTTGCATCGCTGCCAAAGCCGTCAACAATTTGAAAGTAGATCCGGGAGGATAACCCGCCTGTAAAGAACGGTCGAAAGTCGGTTTGTTTTCGTAAATAGTATCTTTCGAAAGGGCGTAAAGATTTTTAGATTTGTTTGGTCCTGTAAAAAGATTTGGATCAATATCCGGTCCGGTTGCTGCAACCAAAACTTCACCATTATTTGGGTCTAAAGCCACAACTGCACCATGTTTATTCACCAGCATTTCTTCAGCCATTCTCTGAAGATCATAATCAATCGTCAAAGTAATGTCTTTTCCAGTAATAACATCTCTGTCTAAAGATCCGTTTTTGTAGGGTCCAACGTTTCTTAATTTAATGTCTTTTTGAATATATTTAATTCCTTTTACTCCACGAAGCTCTTTCTCATAAGATTTTTCAACACCAGTTTTACCGATAAGGTCACCCGGAAGGTAATAAGTAGAATCTTTTTTAATTTCTCTATCGTTTACTTCACTTGTATATCCCAAAAGATTTCCGGAAGTAGAAACTTCGTATTGTCTTTGCGGACGCTGAACGATACTGAAAGCCGGATATTTAAATATAATTTCCTGAACTCTTGCTATTTCTTCCCTACTCAGATCTTTAATAAAAGTCATCGGCGTGAGTTTGGAATAATATTTTTCAGCTTTAATTAAATTGATTCTTTTAATAAAATCTCCTTTCTCAATTTTCATTAAACTACAGAAAGCCAAAGTATCAAAATCTGGTTTCATCAAAGCCTGAGTAAAAGAAATTTCATAAGCAGGCTGGTTTCCCACCATAATTTTCCCGTTTCTGTCGAAAATAACTCCACGTTGCGGAATTACATATTCGGTTTTGATGGAAGTATTGGCTGCATTCAGTGCATAACGATCTGTAAACAGCTGTAAATAAGAAAGCCTTGCTACAAAAATAAGAGCAATGACAACGAGAATCGTTAAGATTTTTATATGGCGTGTGTTCAAACTTTCTGTTTGATTTTAAAGATTAATGCGTAAACTATGATAAATATAAAGGAAATTCCACTAGTTACCAACACATTAAGTAAGATTTCAAAAATTCTGCTGAATTTAAAGAACTCGATATACTGCACCAAAAGCTGATGCAGGAAGATACTTGAGAACAGAAACAGCAAAAACTGTGTCCATTGCAAAGACTGAAATGAAAAGAAATCTGTAGAAGTATCTGTAGACGTACGGAAAATCAACGTACGGAAATAAGCAATCATTGTAGTCGCCAAAGCATTGATTCCCCAAGAATATAAAAAGGCATCAATCGACAAACCAATTAAGAAACTTAAAGCCAAAAACTGAAATTTATTTCTGAAAAAAGGATAAAACATGACAAAAACCGGATATAAAACCGGAGTGAATTTACCGAACAGCGTAATCCTGTTCAATACAAAAATCTGTAATGCAACTAGAAAAGCCATGATCAAAAGATCTGTAAATACGGTTCTGCTAATCATTTTCTTTTTTTATTACAGCTTGCATGGTATCCTGAATTTTTTGAACCTCAGCTTTTTTAAGATTTTTAACAACGTAAACTTTATTCAAAGCTCCCATTTTCTCACTTAATTCTACTGAAATATCCCAGAATCCTGTTTTATTATCTACGGTGTAGCCCGCAATTTTACCAATCATAACTCCTTTAGGAAAAATTGCTGATTTCCCGTCAGTCTCTATTGTATCACCAATTTTCAGGGAAACATATTTTGGTACATCTGCTAAATGCATTAATCGGGAATTATCTCCTTTCCAAGTTAAAGTACCAAAATATCCTGAATTTTTCAGTGAAGCATTAATCCTGATTTTATTTACACTCAAAACAGATTGCACTAAAGCATAACTGTCGGTAGAATTAATAACAATTCCGGCAATTCCTTTTGGAGCCATTACGCCCATTTGAGGATAAACACCATCTCTTGTACCACGGTTAATTGTAAAATAATTGTTTCTTCTGTTGATGCTGTTGAAAACAATTTCGCCATCTACAAAAGTATAGATTTGCCCACCTCCCAAAGTATCGTGTACTTTTCTGAATTGCGGATTTGCAGCGCCTTGTTTTCCATAAAGCTCAACCATTAAAGCCTTATTTTGAGCAACAAGATCTTCGTTGGTCTGTTTCAGTTTTAAATAAGAAACACCTTCATCAATATATCCCGAAACCCAGGAATTGAAAGCCGCAGTCTGACCTGCAAGCCAAGATTGTTGCATGGCGTTTTTAGAGAATATCAAAATGAGAGCAATAATTTGCAGGAAAATAAAGAATACAAAAAGAGCATTCTTAGAAAATAATCTCAGCAAAAATCCCATTCAGATAAAAAGTCGTAAAGAGTTAAAAAATTTATTTAATTAAGAAATTGAATTTATCCATATTCTTAAGTGCAATACCCGTTCCGCGAACAACAGCTCTCAAAGGATCTTCTGCCACGAAAACCGGAAGCCCCGTTTTCTTGTGTAATCTATCTGCAAGACCTCTCAATAAAGCACCACCACCTGCAAGATAAATACCTGTTTTATAAATATCTGCAGCCAATTCCGGCGGCGTAAGAGAAAGAGTTTCCATTACAGAATCTTCAATTCTGATAATTGATTTATCCAAGGCACGAGCAATTTCTTTATACCCAACCATAATTTCTTTTGGTTTACCGGTAATAAGATCTCTACCCTGTACTGGAATATCGTCGATATCTACATCTAGATCTTCAACTGCAGAACCTACTTCAATTTTCACTCTTTCAGCAGTTCTTTCTCCGATGTATAAGTTATGATGCGTTCTTAAGAAATAAGCAATATCGTTGGTAAATACATCACCTGCAATTTTTACAGATTTATCACAAACAATACCTCCCAAAGCAACAACTGCGATTTCCGTAGTACCACCACCTATGTCGATAATCATGTTACCTTCTGGTTTTTGTACATCAATACCAACTCCTATTGCAGCAGCCATTGGCTCATAAATCAAGCGTACTTCTTTTGCGTTTACTTTTTGAGCAGAATCTCTTACCGCTCTTTTTTCAACTTCTGTAATTCCTGAAGGAATACAGATCACAATTCTTAAAGCAGGCTGAATAAATCTTCCTTTGATTCCCGGAATTTTTTTGATAAATTCTTTGATCATGTGCTCTGAAGCGTGGAAATCTGCAATAACCCCATCTTTCAAAGGACGGATAGTTTTTATATCTTCATGAGTTTTACCCTGCATATGTTTTGCCTGTTCTCCAACAGCAATCGGCTTTCCCGTAGAACGTTCTATTGCAACAATAGAAGGTTGATCTATAACAATTTTATTATTATGGATGATAAGCGTGTTGGCAGTTCCAAGGTCTATCGCAATTTCTTGCGTAAACATATCGAATAAACTCATAATTTTCTCCTTGATTTAAGTTTACAAAGATATAAATTATACAATAGTAACGATTACAAAGTTTTATATAATTTGGTTAAAATTTTATTAAAATTGAAATTTTTTCTTAATTAATTGTTTTTGTAACTTTTAAGAAAAGTCATAAAATCTTAGATATTTAATTTATAGCTTTTTACGATAATTATCATACAAACAATCAGAGAATCTTTAAGTAAAATTTGCTTAAATTTGCGACTGCTTATGATACAGTATTCCAATATACATCAGACGTCAAATTTTGCCGTATTATCCATCAGTTACGAAAAAGCCGATGTAGAAACAAGGGGGAAATTTGCATTTTTTGATGACAATATTAAAAACTTTGTTGCCCGAATTCACGACGAAAATTTAGGGGACGCATTTGTGGTTTCCACATGCAACAGAACGGAAATTTATACCACGACTTCCAATTATCTTTTTGTAGCCGAAGAATATTGCAAAACAATTGGCGTAAACCTTTCGGATTTTCTTCAATTTGCCAATATTGCGACAAAAGAAGAAGCTTTAAATCACTTATTCAGAGTTGCAGCCGGACTGGAAAGTCAGATTATCGGTGATTTTGAAATCATCGGACAGATCAAAAAAGCATACGCCCGTTTTAAAAAAGAAAGACAAAACTCGAATCCTTTTTTAGAAAGATCGATTAATTCTGCGATTCAGATTTCTAAAAGAATAAAAAACGAAACCGGAATTTCAAACGGAGCTGCTTCTGTATCATATGCGGCAGTACATTATATTTTAAACAATCAGAAAAGAATTACCGAAAAAAACATTCTTCTTCTCGGAGTTGGTGAAATCGGTCAGAATACGGTTGAAAATTTGGTAAAACACGTTTATCAGCCTAAAATAAAAATTGCCAACCGAACTCAGGAAAAAGCAGCAAAAATTTCTGAGAAATACAATATTCCCAATATTGATTATAATGATTTTGAAAAGGAATTAGAAAACACTGACATCTTAATTGTTGCTACAGGAGCAAAAACTCCTATCATCAACAAATCTCATTTAAAAAACGGAAAAGAAATTCTGATTATTGATCTTTCTATTCCTCATAATGTTGATAAAAATGTTTCCGAACTCGATAATGTGACCTTGATCGACGTTGATGAACTTTCAAAACAAATTCAGGAAACTATTCAACAAAGAGAAAAAGAGATCCCGAAAGCCGAGGTTATCATCAAAGAAATGACCAAAGATTTTCTGGAATGGGAAAAAAAGAGAAAACTGGCGCCTAATATTCATCATTTCAAAGCAGTGCTGAAAAACATGGAGCGTAACGAAATGCACAATTTTTACAGAAAAAATAAGTACATCAATATCAACGACATGGAGCTTTCTGAGAAGATGATTCAGAAAATAACCAACCGTTTTGCAAAATATATCATCGACAACCCTTTAAAAGCGGAGGAAATTAGTAAATTAATGCACGAAATTTTAGTCGAACAACCCAATAACGAATTCAATGAAAAGCATTAGAATAGGAACCCGAAATTCTGCACTTGCACTTTGGCAGGCTAGAGAAGTTGCAAGACATTTGCAAAACCTTAATTATCTTACCGAGATTGTCCCAATCGTTTCTTCAGGCGACAAAAATCTTAATCAACCTCTTTATTCTTTAGGAATTACAGGGGTTTTTACAAGAGATTTAGACATCGCCTTGCTGAATGACGAAATTGATATTGCTGTGCATTCCCTAAAAGATGTACCCACAAAATTACCCGAAAATATAGAAATCGTCGCTTATCTTGAAAGAGATCATCCGCAGGATGTTTTGATTAAAAGAAAATCGGCAATGAATAAAGAATTTCACGAACTTAAATTGGCGACAAGCAGTTTAAGAAGAAGGGCTTTCTGGTCTAAAAATTATCCTGATACAGAATTTTTTGACATCAGAGGAAACATTCAGACCAGACTTCAGAAACTGGAAGAGCAGGATTTTGATGCAACCATTTTATCTCTGGCTGGAATTAAAAGAATGAAAATGGATATCGATTACGAATTTCTTCCATTCATGATTCCTGCGCCTTCACAAGGTGTGGTTGCCGTTGCAGGACATTCCGACAAAAAAGAAATCAACGATATTCTGAAACAAATTAGTCATAAGCAAACTCAAATTTGTATAGAGATTGAAAGAAATTTCCTGAGTACTCTTGAAGGAGGTTGTACCGCACCAATTGGAGCTTTTGCTGAAAAAATTGAAAACCAGATCAGATTCAAGGCTGCTCTTTGCTCTTTGGATGGAAAAAACTATATCGCCACCGACGAAAGTTTTGAATATAATGAAGAAGAAAATTTTGGCGAAAAATTTGCCAAAATTGTTTTAGAAAACGGAGGTAAAGAATTGATGACTGAAATTAAAACTCAGCTTTAAGGTTTTAGGTTTTAGGTTTTAGGTTTTAGGTTTTAGGCAAAATTAAGATTTTCTGAATCTTAACATTTCTTTATGCTTAAAGAATCTTCATGTTTAAAATTAATTTTTGAACTTTACAAGACTCGTTTTTCAATTCAAATTTTAAGCCCATGAAAAAATTCTTTTCAATATTCATTGTAGTACTTTTTGTTTTTTTTGGAAAAGCACAAGCTCAATTTGCTCAAAAATTGTCTGATGCGGCTTTGAGCTTGACGAAAGACAAAGTGATTTACGATCCTGCTTATTACTCGATCAAGTATCCGAATGGTGATGTAGCTCCAGACAAAGGAGTTTGTACCGACGTAATTATCAGAGCATACAGAAAACTGGGAATTGATTTGCAAAAAGAAGTGCATGAAGATATGAAGAAGAATTTTTCTAAATATCCTAAAAAGTTTGGTTTGAAAAAACCAGACACGAATATTGATCATAGAAGAGTTCCAAACCTGATGGTTTTCTTTGCGAAATTTGGAAAATCGAAATCAATCGAAACGAAACCTGAATTATATGCTCCCGGAGATATTGTAACGTGGCTTCTTCCTGGAAATTTAACACATATCGGAATTGTGGTCAACAAAAAATCAGCAGACGGAAAAAGATATTTAATTGTACATAATATCGGCGCAGGACAGGTTATTGAAGATTGTCTGTTTAAATTTACAATTACCGGACATTACCAATATTCAAAATAATATATGATGAGAAAGGTAGTTTTCATTTTGTTTTTATTTATTTTAAACTTGAGTTCAGCACAGAGTTCAAGCTTAAAAATCGTCGATAAACCGATCAGTTATTCTGCGGAAAGAATTCAATTAAGTTTAGAATATTTAAATGAACATCACGGTTTAACTCAAAAAACGCCGACGATTGTTCCGAAAATGATTGTTTTGCATTATACAGCGGGAGGAACAGTAGAAAGTAATCATAAATACTTCAACAAAACCCATCTTGAAAGTGCAAGAAATACTTTAAAAAAGCAAAGCACCTTAAATGTTTCTTCGCAATTTATCATAGACCGGGACGGAACTATTTATCAGTTGATGGAACCAACTCAATTTGCAAGACACACAATTGGTTTAAATTATTGCGCCATCGGAGTTGAAAATATCGGAAGCAAGAAACAACCGCTTACCGAAAAACAAGTTGAAGCCAACGCAGAATTGGTAAGATATTTAACCAAAAAATATAAAATAGAATATCTTATTGGCCATTCAGAATACGGGATCTTTAGAAATTCTAAATTATGGAAAGAATCTGACCCCAATTATTTTACAGGAAAAGAAGATCCAGGAAAAGACTTCATGACAAAAGTAAGAAAGCAAGTAGCAGATTTACATTTAAAAGACAAACCTTAATGAACATTTTATTTACCAAAAACATCGATCCTAAATACATTTCTGAAAAACTGGGAAATAATATTTCGGTCGATTGTATTGAGGTAATAAAAACAAAATCGATTTCGGTAGAACGTTTTGACCTGAAAGACCGATCGCTTATTTTCACAAGTTCCAATGGTGTAAAATCTTTTTTCGAAAACAAATTTCAGCCTAATGAAGATTTCACCGCAAAAAACTACAACAAAATATATTGTGTAGGTGAAAAAACTAAAAGAGAGCTTCGTAAAAACGGTTTCGGAACCTTTAAGGTTTTAAAAAATGCTGAAACATTATCTCAGTTTATTACTGAAAACTGCGTTCACGAAAAATTTATTCATTTTTGTGGAAATTTAGCATTGGATGTTTTAGACAAGGAGCTTCCGCTGCAGAATATTTCGTACAAAAAAGTGACAGTTTATGAGACCGAAGCACTTAATCCTGTGATACATGAAAAATATCATGCAATAGTTTTTTTTAGCCCGAGCGGAGTTCGTAGTTTTGCGAAAAATAATTCTTTAGAAAATGCTATTCTTTTTTCAATAGGAGAAACCACTTCTAAAGAGGTAAGAAAACATACAAAATCTGAGATTTTTACGAGTACAGAAAATACTTTATTAAACATATTGTCGGTCATAAAAAGTAGATTAATGAAAGATATTTCATAGCCTATCAACTAAAAACCGTCAATTATCAATTAAAATTATGATTAAAAACGACCTATATTTAAAAGCACTTCGTGGTGAAACTGTAGAAAGACCACCGGTTTGGATGATGAGACAGGCAGGACGATATTTACCTGAATTTATCGCACTTCGCGACAAGTACGATTTCTTCACAAGATGTCAGACTCCGGAGTTAGCTTCTGAAATTACAGTACAGCCGATAAGAAGATATCCTTTGGATGCTGCGATTTTATTTTCTGATATTTTGGTGGTTCCTCAAGCAATGGGAATTGATTTTAAAATGAAGGAAAATGTAGGTCCGTGGTTGGATAATCCGATCAGAACGATGGAAGACGTACAAAATGTAATTGTTCCTGATGTGAATGATACTTTAGGATACGTTTTTGATGCGATTGAGCTTACTTTAATTAAATTAGATAATGACATTCCATTGATAGGTTTTGCTGGTTCTCCGTGGACAATTCTTTGCTATTGTGTAGAAGGAAAAGGAAGCAAGGCTTTTGATATTGCTAAATCTTTCTGTTTCCAACAACCGGAAGCTGCACATTTGTTACTTCAGAAAATTACAGACACTACAATCGCTTATCTGAAAAGAAAAGTTGAAAAAGGAGTTTCTGCAGTACAAGTTTTCGATTCTTGGGGTGGAATGCTTTCTCCGGAAGATTACCAGGAATTTTCTTGGAAATATATCAATCAGATTGTTGAAGCTTTAAGCCCGTTAACGCACGTTGTAGTTTTTGGAAAAGGATGTTGGTTTGCTTTGGAAGAAATGACAATGGCTCCGGTTTCAGCTTTGGGAGTTGACTGGACGATCAAACCAGAATTTGCAAGAACTTTGACGAATCACACCATGACGCTGCAAGGAAATTTTGATCCTGCAAGATTGCATTCTACCCCTGAAACGATTAAGAAAATGGTGAATGAAATGATCAACCGTTTTGGAAAAGACCGATATATTGCCAATTTAGGACACGGAATTTTACCAAATATTCCTTTGGAAAATGCAGAAGCGTTTATCAGAGCTGTTGTAGATTGGAAGCCGAATAATTAAATTTTATTCCCACAGATCTTCACGGATTGACACAGATTTTTCAATACGTTTGTCATTCTGGGGGAATCTAAATTTAGCTTTAAAAATTACGCAAATACATTGTCGAGATTCCTACGGAATGACAAACTTTATGTAATATTTATTATAAATAAAATCCCTTTCAAAAATAACTTTGAAAGGGATTTTTCTATGAAGAAAAAAATTAGCCGTTAATTAAGTTCTGTGATGAAATCTTCTTTCGATTTTCTCACTTTGGTAAGGTTTACCAACCAGTCATTTTCAGTATCTCTGTAACCGATTGGCAGAAGAAGAACACTTCTTAAACCTTTTTCTTTTAAATTTAAAATTTCGTCTACTGCTTCAGGTGAAAACCCTTCCATTGGCGTAGAATCTACCTCTTCGAAAGCTGCTGCTATAATCGCTGCACCAAAAGAAATATAAGCCTGTTTTGCTGCGTGTGTGAAGTTTTCTTCAGCTGGTCTTGGAGGATACATTGCCAAAATCTGTTGTCTGTAATTTTCCCAACCTTCATTTTTAAAACCTCTTACATCGTTGGTTAAATCAAACATTTTGTTGATTCTTTCCTCGGTATAATTATCCCAAGCTGCAAAAACCAAAAGATGTGAGCAATCTGTAATCTGCGGCTGATTCCAAGCATGAGGCTTGATCTGTTCTTTGATTTCCTGATTGCTGATCACAATGATCTCAAAAGGCTGCAAACCGCTTGAAGTAGGCGCTAATCTTGCCGCCTCTAATATTTTATCTAGTTTTTCCTGTGGCACTTTTTGCCCGTTCATTGCTTTTGTAGCAAATCTCCAGTTTAATTTATCTAATAATTCCATAGATTGAATAAAATTTTACCGGACAAAATTAGTATAAACAAACCTAAGAAAATTGCTAAAAAGCTAATTTGAACAATTGTTAAAATCTATAATGTAACAAAATTGATTACAAAATGTTTTCAGAATAAGAAATTGCTGTTTTTTAAATTGAAATTAATTTAAATACTGTAAAATATTTTTCTTCTCAAGTTTAAATTCTTTTCCAGATTCGTTTTTAATAGTCATTTCAGAACTGTTATCAATAAGCTTTTTAATCTCACAAAATTTTTCAGCATTGATTTTTGAAACATCGATATTATTTATTTTAATAATTTTATCGGCTACATTTAATTCTGACAACTGAGGGATTTTTAGTTTATTAACGATAACCAAATGGTTTTCTACAAGAGCAAAAGCAATTCCGAAGCTATTATATTCCGCTGTTTTTCCTGTTGGATTGAGAATGACTTTTTTATTGACGAAATCTAAATTGATGAGAAAATTTTCCATGAATCTTGTTCCCACCAAATTTCGTGAATCTGAACTCGTGTCAACAATCTGATTCCCCAAAATTTTATTATCAACCTCAACTTCCATCACATCAAGCTGTCTTTCACCTTTACTAATACTGCTTAACGATTGTGATAAAAGTCCTTCAAAAATCAAAAAATTATTGTCTTTTACTAATTGATAAGATTTTGAATCGAGTGTAAAACCAGAACCCGCTCCTGTATCGAAAAACACATTGAAATTTTGCTTTCTTATATTGACACTGATTGTAGGAACGTGAGTGAAATTTTCTTCGGAAAATGGGATTGATATTGATTGAGCAGAACTTTCTGTTACTTTATCTGAAACAATAATTGTTTTAAGCTTAAAATCTATTCGCCAAACTTTATTGTTCATCATATTCGCTCCGAAAATTCCACTGATTTTCTTGCACGCACGAGAATCCATCCAACTAATATCTGCAAATGAAAAGTCTATATTTTTAAATTTCAGATCATCAATTTTCAACTCATTGGTTGAGAAAAGATCCATCCTTGATTTAGAATTATTGGCATCTGTAGCTTCAAATATGGCGTTGCTCTTCTTTTCGTTCAACGAACCTTTTAGTTCAGAAGAAATAATCGTTAAAGCCCCCGTGTCAAAGATGAAATTATGTTTCTTATTTTTAATGTCAACATTGATGATTATTTTTCCATCAATATATTCAAAAGGAATTGTTGTTGCGCTAAAAAACAATGGCAATAACAATAACGTAAAAGCAAAAAAAATCTTGTATTTCATCATACTAAAAAATAAAGACTGCTTCAAAGAAACAGTCTGTTAAGTTATTAAGAAAGCATTCGTTTTGCTTTTTTCACACCTTCTACAAGTAGATCGATTTCATTAAATGTATTGTAAACCGCAAAACTTGCTCTTACGGTTCCTGCAATATTAAAGAAATCCATGATCGGTTGCGTACAATGATGTCCGGTTCTTACTGCAACTCCCATTTTATCGAGAATCATTCCTACATCTGAAGAAATACCAATTCCTTCTAAGTTAAATGAAACTACACCTGTTCTGTGAGCTTTTTCGCCATATACTTTTAATCCTTCAATCTCCAAAAGTTGTCTTTGCGCATATTTCAGCAAAGCATTTTCGTGAGTTTG
Organism: Chryseobacterium mulctrae; assembly: GCF_006175945.1. Taxonomy (NCBI): domain Bacteria; kingdom Pseudomonadati; phylum Bacteroidota; class Flavobacteriia; order Flavobacteriales; family Weeksellaceae; genus Chryseobacterium; species Chryseobacterium mulctrae. The sequence continues at coordinate 2,119,061 of NZ_VAJL01000001.1, forward strand.
GATATTTTCCTGCCCTACTTTTTTAATGAAATCAATAGCGGCACCCAAAGCAATATTTCCGCCTACATTTGGAGTTCCGGCTTCATATTTAAAAGGCAAACCTGCATATGTTGTTGCATCGAACGAACATACCGCAATCATTTCACCTCCACCGTGGAAAGGCGGCAAATTTTCAAGAATTTCCTGTTTTCCGTACAATATTCCCGTTCCCATCGGAGCATACATTTTATGTCCTGAAAACACAAAAAAATCGCAGTCTAACTTCTGCACATCAATTGTAAAATGAGGAGCCGACTGAGCACCGTCAATCACGACGTAAGCATCTGAATTGGCTCTTGTTTTAGCAATAATTTCTTCAACAGGATTTACAATTCCCAAAGCATTGGAGACCTGATTAACAGATACTACTTTTGTTTTTTCGCTTAAAAATTCGTCTAAATAATCCAATTGAAGAATTCCGTTTTCATCAATTGGGATAACGCGAAGTTTTGCACCCGTTCTTTCGCAAAGCAATTGCCACGGAACGATATTCGAATGATGCTCAAGATAAGAGATAATAATCTCGTCATCTTTCTTTAACTTTTGAGTTAAAATATAAGCGATAAGGTTTAGACCCTCGGTTGTTCCTTTGGTGAAGATGACTTCAAAATCATCTTTAGCATTGATGAATTTCTGGATTTTTCTTCTTGAAAGCTCCATTTCTTCGGTTGCTAATTGGCTCAATGTATGAATTCCGCGATGTACATTAGCATTGAGCTCGGTATAATATTGATTCCAAACCTCAAGTACTGAGTTGGGTTTCTGAGACGTTGCTGCATTATCTAAATAAACCAATGGTTTACCGTTCACCTCCTGATTTAATATAGAAAACTGACTTCTGATTTCCTGAATGTCAAACATTATTACAATTTTAATTAAAAGGTTCTTTATTTAGAACGCATCAAATTTACGATTTTTTATCTAAAAGTCTGCCAGATTAATAGAGTGATCATTTTTATCTAAAACAAAAAAAACCTGCCAAAAAATGACAGGTTAATTTATTTAGAGTAAGAAAATTCTTATTCTGCTGAAGCTTCAGCTGCTTCTGGAGCTGCTCCTTCTTCAGTTGCAACTTCTTCATCCTCATCATCATCTTGAGCTGCCGCTCCACCTTTCGCTGCATTTCTAGACATTTTAACAGCTACAACAACTGCATTGTCTGGGTGCATGAAAGAATATCCTTCAGTTTTGATAGTTCCTACATAAAGTTTGTTACCAATTTTAAGCGGAGTAATATCTACAACGATCTCATCTGGCAAGTTTGCAGGAATAGCTTTTACTTTTAACTTTCTGAAAGTCTGACGTAAAACACCACCAGCTACAACACCTTTAGAACGACCTGTAATTCTTACAGGAACTTCCATAATAACTGGCTTATCGTCAGATAATCTGTAGAAGTCTGCGTGAATAATTTTGTCTGTAATTGGGTGGAACTGAATATCTTGAAGAACTGCAGGAATTACCTGTCCGTCAACTTCAATAGATACCGTGTGTGCTTCAGGAGTATATACCAAACCTTTGAATGACTTCTCTGTAGCAGAGAAATTCAATGGCTCACCACCTCCGTAAACAACACAAGGAACTAATTCAGCATCACGTAAAGCTTTTGTAGACTTTTTGCCCACGCTTTCTCTTTTTGTACCTTGAATTGTAATTGATTTCATTTATAAAAATTTAAAAAAATTGTTTCGATTTAAATCGCATTTAGCTAATTACCAATTAGATAACGAACTTACTGCTAATAGATTGATGCTCGTGCACCATCTTCATAACATCTGCAAATAATGGGGCGCAAGATAGCACTTTTATTTTAGATGACAAACCATTTTTCACAGGAATTGAGTCAGTTACAATAACTTCCAACAATTGCGAGTTCTCGATATTGTCATAAGCCTTCCCAGAAAGCACTCCGTGAGTAGCCATTGCTCTTACAGATTTTGCTCCTTTTTCCATTAAGATATCTGCAGCTTTGCAAAGTGTTCCTGCAGTATCAATCATATCATCAATAAGGATAACATTTTTACCTTCCACATCCCCAATAAGGAACATTTCTTCTACAACGTTTGCTTTTTTTCTTTCTTTATAGGCAATTACTACGTCTGCACCAAGGTGACCTGCATAGTTTTTTGCTCTTTTTGCACCTCCCATATCCGGAGAAGCAATGGTAAGATTATCAAGCTTAAGATTCTTGATGTAGTCTACAAAGATGGTAGAAGCATACAAATGATCCACAGGAATTTCGAAGAATCCTTGAATCTGATCTGCGTGTAAATCCATCGTCATTACTCTGGTTGCACCTGCAGCAGTTAAAAGATTTGCCACCAATTTAGCCCCAATCGGCGCTCTTGGCTTGTCTTTTCTGTCTTGTCTTGCAAGCCCAAAGTACGGAAGCACTACGGTAATACTTTTTGCAGAAGCTCTTTTTGCTGCATCAATCATTAGAAGCAATTCTAAAAGATTGTCTGCCGGCGGAAACGTAGATCCGATTAGGAAAACTCTTCCTCCTCTTACAGATTCGTCTAAAACAGGTTCGAATTCTCCGTCGCTGAACTCCTGAAAGTTGATTTTTCCTAATTCTTTCCCATAATGCTGGGCAATTTTTTCTGCAAGATCCTTACTGGTTCTTGTAGAAAATAGATAACTTAACTGATCGGCCATTTTTACTTTTTAAAAGATTTTGCAAATTTAAAAAAAAACCACAAGAATCAATCCTGTGGTTTCTATTATTTATTTTTATCTCCGATTAAGGAAATGTAATTCCTGAATATTTATTAGGATCTACCTGTGGTAAAGTCGATTTATATTTCATGTTGATTGCCTTTATAAATTCATTAGCAACCACTGCATATCCTCTTCCGGTAAGGTGAACTCCATCTAAAGAGAAAGTACCTCCCGTAACAAAAGTAGCTGTATACCTTACTCCATTCCAAGAAATTCCTGATTTAGAATTTAATTCAATCATTTTAGCATTCATATCAACAAAAGCCAAACCATAAGAATCTGCCATAGATCTGATAGAAGTATTATAAGCTTTAACAGCTGTAGAAATATTATTCACTTCATCTGTTGTTAAGGAATACTGATCTCCTATTGGGAAACTTGCTCCGTAAATAAACACAGAAGTTGGTGTAGCAGGTTGATTAGTTGTTGCATCTAAACCTAACAGCGCACTTGATGTAAGAAGCATTAATTCTCCAGGTTTTGCCTGACGTGCTCTTCCGAAAGCATTTCCAATAAATGCAGCCTGAGTTGCCGGAACTCCACCTGCAGTAAGTGCAGCCGTAAGTTGTGCTGAAAGATTAGCTAATTTATTATCAATAATAAGCACCGGATTATTTCCTGCTACAACAGGATTAATTCTATCACCTTGTCCAAATGCAGTAAGAGCAGCTTTTAAAGGTCCATAAAGCTGAGTATTTAAAGACTGTGCTTTTGCTGCGTCTAAAGGTATAGCATTATAAGGAACTCTTGTAAAAAACGGGATATTGGTAACATCAGGAATATTTGCAATAACTCCTTTTGTAGATCCTACACTTTTCAATCCATCAAGAACACCTTTTATAGAACCTGCTACTACATTAGCATCTGAAATATCATTTGATCTGTATGTCGCAGGATTTGTATTGCCGTTCTGTACTGTCGCAGCAGTATATGTAGTAACTCCTCCTGTAGTTTGCGAATTAGTTCCACCATTTGTTGCGTACGACAACACATCATTATTTCCAATCCAAAGAGAGAAAAAACTTGGTTTTTGCACCATTGCATCTGCTAAAACGCTCGTCGTTGCAGAAGAAGCAAATCTTACAAAATAAGGATTTGCAGTTCCTGTAGACAAACCTGCAGCACTTCCATAATTTGGAGCTACAAGATGAAAAGATTTTGCACCGGGAACTCCCATATTATTATATGGTCTACCCGCAGCAACATTATCTAAAGTTGCAGCAGCAGGAGAAGCAACAGGAGCTAAAGCTCCATTAACCATTTTTAAAACGAGTTTTCCCGGAAAACCAGGTAAGTTTGTAAAACCTCCAACATTATTGGGCATCAATGGCTGCTTAAACGCTCCTCCACCTGCAAGTTTCATTTGCATTGCAATCATACTTGGATAAGATTCGTTTTGACCATCACTGTAAAGTGTTCCATCTCTATAACCTGATGTAAGTGAGTTTCCCAGCGCAACATAATTAGAGAAATCTGCTTCACCTTTCGTTACAACGATGTCTTCTACATCAGTATCAAAATCTGTATTACAACTTACTGTAAAAAAAAGTGCAGAAACAGCTATTGTAGATATTATTATTTTTTTCATAATTTAAAATTAAAAAGCATTATAAGATAAACCTAGACCAAAATAGAATGCTTTAGCCTTTGCCTGACCATAGAAACCTAAGTAATTATTTTTCACATCTCTGCTTTGTGGCATCGCATAACCACCAGCAACATCAACTCCGAATTTATTAAGTTTGAAACCTAAACCTCCTGTCAACACAAAAGAATCAAAAGATGGTGTTTCCGGAATGAAGTTTTCATCAGAATAAGGAGACTCATCGTAATAAGCACCTAAACGGCCATAAATCATATTTGTGAATGCATATTGAGTTCCTAATCTTACTGTTTTAGAATTTTTAAAGTTCTTTGGAGCAACCAATATTGTAGGATCTGTTTGATTTCCAATTGGAGCATTAGCAAAATCTAAAGTCAGCTTGCTGTATCTTTCCCAACCATGGTAGTTGAAATCTGCAGAGATTTGCCATTTTGGAGTAACCCTGTACGTTAAACCAATTGTATATTCTTCTACAAGAGGTAAAGTTGCTGTGAAACTATCCTGTCCCGCTCCGTTCAATCCTAAAAGCGTGTTTACAGTAGTTTGTGCAGGTGCAACGAAAGTTGCAGTTCCTTTTTTAGCTTTCATATCAACAGGAGAACGGTATGCAATACTCATATCAAATTTTGGATCGGGTCTGAAATAAAAACCAAAACCATAACCGTGACCACTTGCTTTCTCGTCATTAATATTAACCGTTCCGCCAAATTGCGTCACTGCTTTATCCCAGTTTACCGATCCTCTTGCGTAAATATAACTCGCACCGAAAGAAACCCAGTCTGCCATTTTCACGGAAACCATAGGCTGGAAATAAAAACTTTTCAGCTCAAGTTTCTGTACCATTTCTCTTCCTTCCCAATCGTAAGGATATTGAATTGTACTTCCAAAAGGCGTAGAAAAACTGAAACCAATCGATAATTTATTAATCGGCTTATAAGCAATCGCTGCATAAATTGGTGTACCCAACGGATTATCAGTCTCTGTACTTTGTAAAGTATTTAAATTCTGAAAAGTAACTTTATTACTTGCTCCAAAACCTCCTGCAACAATACTTAGTTTAGAAGGAATAAATGACATACCCGCTGGATTAAAAAATGCAACACTCGCATCTTCAGCATGAGCACTTGTGTGCGCCATTGCCAATTGTTTTACCCCTTGCAAAGAAACTCTAAAGCCTCCCGCATAAGATAAAACACCAGCCAATAAAGCAGTTGATATTAATATTTTTTTCATAGACTATTATTATATAACCCAAATATAAAATTATTTTGTTTAGGTCTGTTAATAAATCTTAAAATTTTAAACAAAGTAATAAAAGAAAACTATGTTTAAAATAATATCTCATGCATAAATTAAAATAACACACTCAATAACATTGCATTAAATAGAATCCAGACAATCAATTTTCACCATGTTTAATATTAAACATTTTCAAAAATTAATATTTAGTACATTTGGAATTGTATAAAGATAAAAATCAATAAATTTGCAAGATTAAACAAATTATAATATGAGTTGTGGATGTAAAACATCCGGCGATTCTGCACATTCTTGCGGAACAAAATCTGCAAATGGCTGTGAAAGTGTAAATACCTGCGGTAATAGTTATAAATTAAGTGTTTTCGATTGGCTGTCTAACGTACAAAACCCTGCATCAAACAGGTGTGATTTTGTAGAAGTTAGATTTAAAAATGACAGAAAATTATTTTATAAAAATGTAAATAATATTCCTTTACATATAGGTAGCATTGTAACAGTAGAATCTAGTCCGGGACATGATGTAGGCGTAGTAAGCCTCACTGGTGAATTAGTGAAAATTCAGATGAAGAAAAAAAGAGCTTCAGAAGAAAACCCACTTAAAATATATAGGCTGGCCAACCAAAAAGACATTGAAGTTTGGCAGGAAGCTAGAAAAAAAGAGGAAAATGTAAAAATTGAAGCCCGAAAAATTTCACACAGAATAGGTCTTGAAATGAAGATTACTGATGTGGAATATCAAGGCGACTCTTCTAAAGTAACATTCTACTACACCGCCGATAACCGAGTGGATTTCAGAATGTTGATTAAAGAATTCGCAGGAGCTTTCCGTACAAAAATCGATATGAAACAGATCGGTTTCAGACAGGAAGCTGCAAAAGTAGGCGGAATAGGATCTTGCGGAAGAGAATTGTGTTGCTCTACTTGGTTAACTGACTTCAGATCAGTAAACACCAATGTGGCAAGATATCAGCAATTGAGCATTAATCCTCAAAAACTGGCAGGACAATGTGGTAAACTTAAATGTTGTCTAAACTATGAATTAGACAGCTATCTTGATGCATTAAGCCACTTCCCTTCTTCTTCAACCATGATTGATACCGAAAAAGGAAGAGCTTTTTGTATAAAAATTGATGTTTTCAAAAAGAAAATGTGGTTTGCCTACGTCGACAGCTCGATGGCGTGGTACGATTTCGACGTTGATTTGGTTAAAAAAATGATTTCGCAAAATAAAAGAGGTGAAAAAACGTTACCTCTCGAAGATTTGAAGCAACCTGAAATTTCTATTAAAACAGTAGATTTAATTCAGGAAAACAGTGTCGATCGTTTTGAGAAGAAAAACAGAGGTTTCAACAAAAACAGAAACCAAGGAAATCAGAATCAAAACAGACCAAACAACAATCAAAATCAGGGACCTAGAAAACCTAGACCTGAAAACAACAACGAAAAACCACAGGACAGAGCAGATAAAGGCGAAAGAACAGAAAGACCTGAACGTCAGCAAAGACCTGAAAAAAGCACAAGGCCTAATCAAAATAATAATCAAAGGCCTCAAAAACCGCAACAGCAGAAACCACAATCGGAAAAACCGCAGTTGGAAAAAACTGAAGCAGTGAATAATGATGTTGATAAAAAACCACAGAATCAACAGCCCAAAAAGAAGTTTAAAAAGAAATTTCCTCCAAAAAAAGATAATAATGCATAAAATTTCAGGACTTTTTCTCCTTGTTTTTTTGGTAAGCTGCAATGCTACCGGAGAAGACGTTATTATGAATAACGTTGATAATAAATGGAATAAGAAGACCGAACAAAAATTTAATCTTGAAATTTCGGATCCGCAAAATCCTAAAAATCTTATATTTGTTGTAAGGAACAACAATGAGTACCCTTACAGTAATATAAGATTCATTGTTAATCTTACCAACCCGAAAACCAAAGCCAAACAGATTGATACGCTGAATTATATTTTAGCAAAACCAAACGGAGAATGGCTTGGAACAGGATTTGGAGAAACGAAAGAAACTTTGTTTCAGTATAAATTAAATTACAAATTCCCGGAAAAAGGCAATTATGAAATTGCAGTTGCTCAGGCAATGAGAAACGACAATCTTCCGGGGATTGAAGACTTAGGTATAAAAGTAGAAACGGCTAAACCGTAATTATACATGGAAGAAAACAAACAAAATAAAGGAAACAAGGGAAAGACGTTCCCGCTTCCTCCTAAAAAAAGTACCAAAAATTCTGCATGGAAAAGATGGGTAAAATTCATCTGGATTGGTTTTATTGCAGTAGTTTTAGGTATTTCAGGGATTTTCTTTGCAGTTTCCCAAGGCTTTCTTGGTGAAATGCCCGATGTAAAAGAACTTGAAAATCCGGATATTTATGTGGCGTCCCAAATTTATTCATCAGACGGAGTTCTTTTAGGTAAATTTGAGAAAGAGAAAACACAACCTGTTGAATACAAATCACTTCCCCCATACCTCATCTATGCATTATATGCAAAAGAAGATGAACGCTTTAAAGAACATTCTGGGATTGACTTACAATCTGTTGTTCGAGCTGTAGCGTTTAGAGGCGGAAGAGGTGGTGGATCTACTGTTACCCAACAGCTGGCAAAATTACTTTTCACAGGCAAAAGATCTGACAATAAAGTAAAAGCTGTTATACAAAAACTAAAAGAATGGGTTGTTGCTGTAAGTCTTGAAAAACGTTACACGAAAGAAGAAATCATCACATTATATTTTAATAAGTTTGATTTTTTATATAATGCCAATGGCGTTGAAATGGCATCAAAGATATATTTCAATAAAACAACTGCAGAATTAACCTTACCAGAAGCTGCAATGTTTGTTGCAATGCTCGAAAACCCAGTTAAAAATAATCCGATGCGTAATGCTGAAAGAGCCAAATTCAGAAGAGACGTTGTGTTGGAGCAAATGCTTAAAACTGAATATATAGATAAAGAAACTTTTGATAAAGCTGTAGCAACCCCAATTACTCTAGATTACCACCCTATTAAGAATATTACTGATGATTATTCAGCATATTATAAGTTTTACTTAAAAAAGGAAATAGATAATTATCTTAAAGATTACGAAAAAGAAACGGGAAAACCATTAAATCTATTTAAAGACGGATTAAAAATATATGTAACCCTTGATTCTAAGATGCAGAAATATGCGGAAGAATCTATTAAAGAACATTTAACTGATCTTCAAAAAAGATTTGATGCAGAGCAGAGAGGCAGAAAAAACAGACCTTTTTACTATCTTAATGATCAGCAAGCAAACAAAGTAATGATGCAGGCGGTAAAACGAACCGGTCGTTACAAACAATTAAGCAGAGCTGGAGTTCCTGAAGATTCTATTATGATGGAATTCCGCAAGCCGATAAAAATGTCAAGGTTTACTTGGGCAGGTGAAGAAGAAGTTGAAATGTCTCCTTGGGATTCTATAAGATGGCACAAGCAAATTGCACAGGCAGGTTTAATGTCTATGGTTCCGGGAACAGGCGAAATTAAAGCTTGGGTTGGAGGAATCGATTGGCAACATTTCCAATACGATCACATCAAACAAGGAAAAAGACAGGTAGGATCTACTTTCAAACCATTTGTTTATGCAACTGCGATTATGAAATTAGGTTTAACACCTTGTTCAACTATTTCAAATGCTAGTTTCAACAAAGGAAGTTATCATGTACCCGGAAGAGGTGGAATGTTAACATTAAAAGATGCTTTAGCTCACTCTCAAAACCCTGTTGCATTAAGATTGGCTGAAATGACAGGAACGCAAAGTGTAATTCAGACCGCAAGAGATTTGGGGGTTACCGAAGAAATTTCTACAAGCTTACCAATGGCTTTAGGAGCTTCTGATATTACAATCTATGAAATGCTTGGAGCCTACAGCACATTTGCCAATTACGGAAATTACAACAAACCGGAAATGATCTGGAGAATTGAAGACGTCAACGGAAGAGTGATAAAAGAGGTAATCTCAGAACCGAAAGAAGTAATGAATCCTAATTACGCTTACACCATGATTGAACTAATGAAAGGTGTTGCTCAATACGGTACCGCTTCAGGAGAACTGGGAAGACGAGGAGTATCTAAAAACATTGAAATTGCTGCAAAAACTGGAACAACTCAGAATAACTCTGATGGTTGGTTTATGGGAATTACTCCAAAACTGGCAACCGGAGCTTGGGTAGGCTGGGAAGACAGAGCAACCCACTTTTTTGGAACAGGAGAAGGTCAGGGAGCAAAAATGGCATTACCAATCTGGGCAATATTTATGAAAAAAGTATGGGCCGATAAAAGCTTAAAAATATCACCTGACGATAAATTTGTAAAACCTCTTGATTGGAAAGACGGATGCTCAAATCTTCAGGGACTTAGCGGTGGATACGGTGATGATGGAGGATTGCAAACCATCGATGATTTAAAAAATCCACGACCTGCAGACACAGGACCAAAAAACAACTCTGGTAAAAAAGAAGAAAATGTAAATGAGCATTTGAACACCAGTGAAGATATCGATTTTAATAAATAAATTTCTTTATAATCATTATAAGACCTTTCAATTATTGGAAGGTCTTTTTTATTTCTTACTTTTAATATCTTTGAACTATGAATATCGACAAGATTACCCAGCCATTTACAGAGATTTTCCCTGGAGATTTTTCAGGAAACACGATTCAGAGAAACACACCTAAAGTTCTTTTTTCAACTGTAGAACCAGTTGGTTTTGAAAATCCTGAATTAATTATTTTTAATGAAAAACTTTCAGAAGAAATAGGTTTGGGAGAATTTAATGAAGACGACCTTAATTTTTTAGCAGCAACCAACTTACCTGAAAATATAAAAACTTATGCGACAGCTTACGCAGGACATCAGTTTGGAAACTGGGCAGGTCAGTTAGGAGATGGCCGTGCAATTCTTGCAGGTGAAATCACCAATGAAGCAGGAGAAAAAAACGAAATTCAATGGAAAGGAGCCGGAGCGACACCTTATTCTCGTCACGCAGATGGTAGAGCTGTTCTGAGATCTTCTGTTCGCGAATATCTGATGAGCGAGGCAATGCATCATTTGGGAATTCCAACGACCCGAGCTTTAAGCTTATGCTTTACAGGTGAAGAGGTTGTTCGAGATATGATGTATAGTGGGAATCCGCAGAATGAAAAAGGCGCCGTCGTTGTAAGAACTGCCGAAAGCTTCCTTCGTTTTGGTCATTTCGAATTGATTTCTGCACAGAAAGAAATAAAAACACTTACCGAACTGACAGATTTTACAATTAAAAATTATTTTAAAAATATAACTTCTCAAGGCGAACAGAAATACAAAGACTTTTTCAGTGAAGTCTGCACCAAAACAGCAGATTTAATAGTCGAATGGTTTAGAGTTGGCTTTGTACATGGCGTGATGAATACAGACAACATGTCGATTTTAGGTTTAACAATCGATTATGGACCTTATTCTATGATGGATGAATATGATTTAAATTTCACACCCAACACGACTGATTTGCCAGGAAGAAGATATGCTTTCGGAAAACAGGGACAAATTTCACAATGGAATCTTTGGCAACTTGCCAACGCACTTTTCCCATTGATAAAAGATGAATTTTTTTTAGAAGAAACATTAAATTCTTACGGAAATTATTTTTGGAAAGCTCATGATAAAATGCTCTGCCGAAAATTTGGCTTTGATGAATTAAAAAAAGAAGATGAAGAGTTTTTCATCAACTGGCAAGGCTTGATGCAAGAGCTTCAATTCGATTATACTCTATTTTTTAATCTTTTAGAAAAACTGGATAATATTTCAGACATTAAAACGGACTTCCAGAAAATATCTTACGGTTTTTTAGATGATGCTAAAATAAAAAAGATTGAAGATTTCATTCAAAATTATTCCCACCGATTAAAGACGAATCGTATTTCAAAAGAAGAGTCTTCAGGTTTAATGAAAAAAGCAAATCCGAAATTTCTGCTTAGAAATTATCTTCTTTTTGAATGCATTGAAGAAATCAACAATGGTAAAACCGAAATATTACAAAAACTGACAAAAGCTCTAGAAAATCCATACGAAGAAATTTTCCCTGCATTTTCAGTAAAAAGACCCCTGAATTACGATGATATTTCCGGATGTTCAATGCTTTCTTGTAGTTCTTAGAATATTTGCTAAACATTTTCATTAATATGTAATTATTTTCATTAATTTTGAAAAAAAATAATTATTCATGAAAAAAATTCTACTTTTTGCATTTGCATTAACATTAAGTGTAAACGCATATTCACAATTAAGTTGGACACAACAAAATTCTGCATTCACAGCTGCAACTACAGGCATTAACACTATTGCAATCGTTGATAACAATGTCGCTTGGGCATTAGGATATGATGGTTCAGCTGTAGAAGCAAATTATCAAACATTTACCAGAACAACAAATGCAGGAACAACTTGGTCTTCAGGAACCATTAACGTAGGCAATACAAATTATATAATTTCTGATTTAACAGCAGTTTCTGGAACAACAGCTTGGGTAGTAGCAACTCCTACTGCGGGTGGAAATGGCGGTGGCGTATGGAAAACAACTAATAGTGGATCCACATGGACAAAACAAGCAAGTGCTTCATTTAGCTCTAATGCATCTTTTGCGAATACAATTCATTTTTGGGACGACAATAATGGTGTCGCAATGGGAGACCCAACCGGAACTTTATTTGAAATTTACACCACTACAAATGGAGGAACAAATTGGACAAAATTAACCTCTGCTTCTGTTGCAGCGGCTACAAGTGGGGAGGCCGGATATGTCCACCTTAAAGAAGTAGCAGGAGACAATATTTGGTTTGGTACTTCTAAAGGAAGGATTTTCAAATCAGCTAATAAAGGAGCAACATGGACAGTTGTTTCAACACCAATTTCAGATTTTGGAAGTACTACATCAAGTGGAAAGATTGCTTTAAAAGATGCTAACACCGCATGGATCCTTAATGATCTTGGAAATGTCTATTCTACTACAGATGGAGGAGCCAATTGGACAACATTACCTACAACTCTTGCACAAGCATCAGACATTACATATGTTCCTGGAACAACTTCTACTTTAATAGCAGTAGGCAACGGAGCTGGATCTAGTGTAAGTTACAATGGAGGAACTACTTGGACAACTATTGAAAGTACAAATAGCATGGTTAGCGTAGCCGCTCTTAATACATCAACTGTTTTTGGAGGAGGTTTTAACACAAGTGCTACTGTAGGAGGTGTATATAAGTCTTCGGGATCTTTAGGAGTAAACGATGCTATAAACAAAAAAAACAACAACTTATCGATATATCCGAACCCAACAAAAGGAGAAGTAAACATCAAAACTGATAAGAAAATAAAATCAACAACTGTATTAGATTTATCAGGAAAAGTACTTACTGTAGGAAGCTCTGAAACAGTAAACCTTAGCGCATTTACTAAAGGAACTTACTTAGTTAAAGTAGAGTTTTCTGACGGAAGCAGCAAAACAGAAAAAATCATTAAAGATTAATTAATATCTTTTCAATATTATAAAAACTCACCTTTTTGGGTGAGTTTTTTATTTTACTTTTGCAAAAACTACAATTAGTGTCATTCAAATCAAAATTTTTAACCTTTTTTAAAATTGTTTTTCCTTCTTCGTATGTAGAATTAGGATTATTCGTATTCTTTATTGTTGTTTACGGCATATTCGGAACCTATTTAGCGCAACATTACCGCATTATTTTTGACTCAAGAATTCCTTGGGACGGATATTTCAGTTTCGATAATAAAGCTATCGTAATGAGCGGCGGAAGCTTCGAAAGACATCCTTTATCTTATTATTTTTTCAATTGGATTCGGGAGTTGGCATTTTATATTTCTGATGGAAAAACAGGAAGTAATTTCAGATTAACATTAGCTTGGTTGAGTAATATTACCATCAGTTTAAGCCTGATTCAGATCTACAAATATTTAAAAAGCATCACCTATCTTCCCATAGGATTAAATCTGTTGATTGTTGCTTTCTTCAGTGTTTTTTCAACAAATATTTTATTGTCATTCACTCCGGAAACCTATACTTACACCTTATTTTTATTGGTATTATTCAATTATTACACAGCAATAAAATTTAAAAAAGATCAAAAAATTGCCGGTTCAGCTTTGGTTTTGGCAGGAGTCACGATTGGAGGATTAACCGTAACAAATATTGTAAAAGTTTTCATTCCGATTGCATTTGAAAAAGACATTTTTAAAAGTTGGAAAAAATTCGGTAATGCAGTTTTCAGAGTTGTACTTACTTGCGTAACTTTTATCCTTCTTTATCTTTACCGAATCGATTTTAAATACAAAAATATACTTTCAAAATCCGGAGAGCAGTACGAGAAATTTTCTAATGTAAAATCTACTCCGACCTGGGATATGATTTACTCCTATTTCTTTGGTGGAAGCATCCTTTTTCCAAACTTTTTTATCCGTGAAAAACATAATATGAAAGGTTTTTACTATAAAGCGCTTTTCATGGATGTTTACACTTCAGTTATCCCCTATTTGTTCATCGGATTACTTTTAGGACTTGTTTTATGGAGCTATTTTAGAAATTTCAAGAATAAATTGGTGCAAATCATCATGCTTTCTTTATTGGTTGACATTTTAATTCATTGTGTTTTCAGATTCGGGCTTCATACTTCTTACATTTACGGAGGACATTTTGTTTTTGTTTTTCCTATTATGTTGGGGTGGCTCTTTTTTTCTTACAGAGAATCACCAAAAATGATGTCAGCTTTCACAGTAGTCATTGGAGTAATGTTGGTGTATTTACTCCTTAACAATTACATGAGAATGTGGGAATTTTATGATTTTGTTAATCAATTTTACAGATAAAAAAGGCTGAGAAAAATATTCTCAGCCTTTTAATTTTATTTAGTTAAATTTTTATTTTGCTTCTGCACAGAAAACTCTGTACTGAATTGGTGTTGCAGATTTAAAATACTCCTTTATTCTAGCCAAATCGCTTGCTGCGCTTTGTTTTGTGAAATAACTTCCTGCCAAAATTTTATAATTTGGCCTTAAAGAAGCATCCGTTTCAACCTTTAAATTTGGAAATCTTTTTCTGAAATAAGCTTTAATTTCATTCGCTTCGTCATTACTTTTCACAGTCGTAATCTGAATTTTGAATCCTAATATTCTAGGATTTTTTCTACAGATTTCAGCATTGGTCAATTCTCTGCTAGGAACAAATATTTTCGTTGGTTTTGTAGGAGCATCATCGTCAATACCGGAAGAAACTTTTGTTGCCGTAGTCTTTGCACAGCGATCTTCAATCGCCGATAAAGCTTCACTTACACGAGAATCCATAGTAATGGTCAGTTCAGTTCCAGATAGTGTATCTTTCTTCACAACCTGCTGTGCTTCAAGAGTATAAAAACTCATTAAAGAGAGTAGCGAAAATATTTTGATGAAATTTTTCATTTAAACTTATTTCCGCAAAGTTATAATAATTTAAAAAATACAGCAAACACAGTTATTTAGAATAGTTACAAATTAAAGCTATATGACATTTTACCTTTTGTTAAAGCCGTTAAATTCTTCTTAAAAATATTATTTTTGCGGGATTGATTACACATTCAATATTTACTAACATAAGACAATTTAAATGATTAGTTGGAGAAAGCATTATAAAAAAGGGCTGATTGCGATAGGTTTATTGCTATCAACGAGTGCTTCAATTTACGGGCAAGACGGCGATCCTAAAAATGGCGAGAAACTTTTTAAGGCAAACTGTACGGCATGTCACGCTTTAGGAAAACAGGTTGTAGGACCTGATTTGAAAGGAGTTGTAGACAGGTTGAAAACCGAACAAGGTTTGGATACAGATTGGCTTCACAAGTGGATTAAAGACAACAAAGCACTTAGAGCTTCTGGCGATAAGTATGCTAATGAAGTTTTTGAAAAATTTAATAAGACTGAAATGCAGGTCTTTCCAAATCTTACAGATAAGGATATTGATGACATTTTAGCTTATACAACTAATCCTCCTGCTGAGGAGCCTAAAGTTGATCCTGCTGCAGCCACTGCAACAGGTACAGCAAATGCTGCACCAGCAAACAATACAACTTCAAGTATTGTAATCATTTCGCTTATTGCTATCGCTGGTTTATTGGTTTGGATCTTAATCAAACTAAGACAATTGGTAAAATTAGGTCAGTCTGAAGAACTTACTGGGCTTAATGAAACTAGAGTAAAATCTTTCAGTGAAATCTACGAAAAGTACCACTTTATAGGTAAAGGTCTATTGGCTATACTAGCTATTTTAGCGACTTACGGTATCTGGAACTGGATCATGTGGATCGGTGTTTACAAAGGATATAAGCCTGAACAGCCTATCTACTTCTCTCACAAAATTCACGCTGGAGAAAATAAAATTGACTGTCAATTATGTCACTCAAGTGCTAAGTACGGTAAAGTATCTGAAATTCCTTCTATGAATGTTTGTATGAACTGTCACAGAACAATTTCTGAATATAACGGTAAATATATTGAGCCAGGAAAAGATAAAGCATTCTACGACGGAGAGATCCAGAAGATTTATGCAGCAACAGGTTGGGATTCTGCAAAACAGCAATACACAGGTAAAACAACTCCTGTAGAATGGACAAGAATCCACAATATGCCAGATTTCGTTTACTTCAACCACTCTCAACACGTAGTAGCAGGTGAGCAAGCGATTATCAATTCATTCAACAAGAAAAATCCAGACAATAAAATCGACGTAGTTTGTAAAGCTTGTCACGGAAAAATCGATACAATGAACGTTGTACAAATGGCGAACGATTTCACTATGGGATGGTGTATCGAATGTCACAGAACAACCGAAATTGATATGAACAACGGTTATAATAAAGAATACTTCAAAAATCTACACGAAAAGCTTAAAAAGCAATACCCGAAAGATGGTGGTAAAATCACTGTAGATGCAATTGGAGGTCTTGAGTGTGGTAAATGTCATTATTAATAACTAAAAAATTAGAAGTATAAAATGGCTTCAAACAAAATACAATTTAGAAGTATTCACGAACTTAAAGACCCTGCCTTAACAGGTAAGCTGGCTCTTAAAGAGTTCCAAGAAGAAATTCCGGTAGAAGATTTTCTAGAAAGTGCCGAAAAAACTGACGGTACCTCTAGAAGAGATTTCCTAAAATTATTAGGATTCTCTACAGCAGCAGTAACTTTGGCTGCCTGTGAAGCTCCGGTAATCAAAACGATTCCTTATGTAGTGAAACCACACGAAATTATTCCTGGGGTTCCAAATTACTACGCTTCAACATATTTTGACGGTTTCGACTTCGCAAGTGTTTTAGTAAAAACAAGAGAAGGTAGACCCATCAAAATCGATCCGAACCCGGCAGCTGGAGATTTAGGTAAAACTAACGCAAGAGCTCAGGCAAGTGTACTTTCACTTTATGATAATGATAAAGTAAAGCAACCTAAGCTTGACGGTAAAGACGAAACTTTCGATAAAGTAGATGATTTCGTTTTGAAAGGATTAAACGAGGCTAAGTCTGCAGGTAAAAAGATTGTTCTTTTATCTCAGTCTTTCGCTTCACCTACATTCAAAAAATTATTTGCTGAATTTAAAGCAAAATATCCTACGGCAGAATTAGTAACTTATGATGCTTTCCCTCACTCTGCAGCTTTAGATGCAGCTCAGGAAGTTTTCGGACAAAGAGCATTGCCTGTTTACGATCTTAAAGGATCTGAATTGGTAGTTGCTTTCCAGGCTGATTTCCTAGGAGATTTTAATGCAGCTAGCTTAGAAACTTCTTATGCAGCAGCAAGAGTTCCGGGACCAAACATGTTGAGACACATTCAGGTTGAATCTAACATGTCTTTAACGGGTGCAAACTCAGACTCTAGATACAGAGTAAAACCAAGTGATGTAAACAAGGCTTTGGTTGAAGTTTACAACGCTATCGTTACAGGATCTGCACCGACAAGTAAAGTTGCTACAGAAATTGTAAAAGAATTGCAGGCTAAAGGAAGCAAAGCTGTTGTTTTAGCTGACGGTTCTAAAGCGGCACAGGTTTTAGCACACTTAATTAACCAAAAATTAGGTTCAGTTGCTTTCACAGGTAAAGCAAACTTCTTAAAAGAATTTGATAAAGCAAGATATCAGGAATTTTTAGGTTGGGTAAATGCAGGACAGGTTGGTGTATTGATTACAAACAACGTTGACCCGATTTATTCTAACAACAAAGGTCAGGATTTCAAAAAATCTTTGGCAAAAGTTCCTTATGTAATTGCTGTTACAGATAAGAAAAACGAAATGTATAAAGCAGCAAAAGCTGTAATTCCGGTAGCTAACTGGCTAGAATCTTGGGGTGATATGGAACCTCAGACTGGAGTTTATACATTGATGCAGCCGACTATCCAAAAAATTTACAAATCAAGACAGATCGAAGAATCTTTATTGGTTTGGAAAAACGGAAAAAACAATGCTGCAAACAATTACTACGATTACTTAAAAGCGAGTGCGGCTTCTCTTCTAGGAGCAACTTCTTTCAACAAAGCTTTATACAACGGTATTGTTTCTTCTAATAATGCAACGATGTTGTCTTATGCTGGTGGAAACGGTGCTCAAGCTGTAGCTGAATTAGGTAATTTTAAAGCTTCAGATTTAGAATTAGTACTTTATACAAAGACTTCTATCGGAGACGGAACTCAGGCAAACAACCCTTGGTTGCAGGAATTACCAGATCCTATTACAAGAATGTCTTGGGATAACTACTTAACAATTTCTACCAAAGATGCTGAAAGATTAGGAATTGAAAACAGTCTAAATGCTAGAATGCAGTTGGATGGTTCTCTTGTAAATCTTACAGTAAACGGAGTAAAAATAGAAAACGTACCAGTATTCATTCAGCCAGGTCAGGCAGACGGATCTGTTGGTCTTGCTTTAGGATATGGTAAAAAAGATTCTGGAACTACTGCAGATACAGGGGTAAATGCTTATCCTTTATTTGACGGTTCAAACTTAGTGATTTCAAACGTTTCAATTGAAAAAACGGGTGAAGAGCACGAGTTTGCAGGAGTACAGCTTCAGAATACATTAATGGGACGTTATGAAATTGCAAAAGAAGTACCTTTAGCAGAGTTTATTAATGTACCTTTCGATGACGAACATAAAGGATGGAACAAGCCTTTGGAATATCACACCATCAGCGGAGCTCTTCCAGCAGGTAAAATTGACCTTTGGGATGCTTTTGATGATACAGATGGTCCTCACTTCAACTTATCAGTAGACTTAAACTCTTGTACGGGTTGTGGAGCTTGTATTATTGCTTGTCAGGCAGAAAACAACGTTCCTGTAGTTGGTAAAGAAGAAATCAGAATGTCGAGAGATATGTTCTGGTTGAGAATTGACCGTTACTATTCTTCTGAACAAAAAGTTACTGTTTATGATGGTCTTAAACAAGGAATGGCAGTTCCTGAACTTTACGGAAGTAATTTATTAGGTATTGAAGGAGCATTAGAAAACCCAGCAGAAAATCCAGATGTGATCTTCCAGCCGGTAATGTGTCAACACTGTAACCACGCTCCATGTGAAACTGTTTGTCCGGTAGCGGCAACTTCTCACAGTAAGCAAGGACAAAACCACATGGCTTACAACAGATGTATCGGTACAAGATATTGTGCAAACAACTGTCCGTACAAAGTAAGACGTTTCAACTGGTTTACCTATAACTTGAATGACAAGTTCGATTTCAACATGAATAACGATCTTGGAAGAATGGTTCTTAACCCTGATGTTGTTGTAAGAACAAGAGGGGTAATGGAGAAATGTTCAATGTGTATTCAGGAAACTCAGGCAACTATTTTGACTGCGAAGAGAGAAAACAGAAAAGTAACAGACGACGAATTTAAAAATTCTTGTGCTTGTGCAGCAGCATGTTCTACTGGAGCAATGCAGTTTGGAGATATGAATGACAAAGAATCTTCAGTTAGAAAATTATATTCTAGCAACAGAAGATATCATTTACTTGAAGAGATCGGAACCAAACCAAATGTGTTCTATCACGCTAAAGTAAGAAATAGAGTATAAAATAAAGTTTAAATAATAAATAGGTAAAAAATGTCAGGACATTACGAAGCTCCGATAAGGGAACCTCTGATTATTGGTCACAAAACTTATCACGATATCACAGAAGATATTGCACGACCTATCGAAGAAAGAGCAGGTAAATTATGGTGGATCTCACTATATGCAGCCTTAGTTCTTTTCATCTACGGATTCGGCTGTATCGCTTATACTATCGGAACAGGTATTGGAGCATGGGGGCTTAACAGAACTATTAACTGGGGTTGGGATATTACCAACTTCGTATGGTGGGTAGGTATCGGTCACGCCGGAACCCTAATCTCAGCAGTATTATTATTATTTAGACAACGATGGAGAATGTCTGTAAACCGTTCTGCGGAAGCAATGACAATCTTCGCAGTTGTACAGGCGGCAATCTTCCCGCTTATTCACATGGGTAGAGTTTGGGTAGGATATTGGGTATTCCCTCTTCCTAACCAGTTTGGTTCTCTTTGGACTAACTTCAACTCTCCTCTACTTTGGGACGTATTTGCAATCTGTACGTATTTCTCTGTATCAACAGTATTCTGGTTTATCGGATTGATTCCTGACTTTGCTATGATCAGAGACAGAGCTAAAACTCCTTGGACTAAGAAAATTTATACGCTACTATCTTTCGGATGGGGTGGAAAAGCAAAACACTGGCAGAGATTTGAAGAAGTATCTTTGGTATTGGCAGGTTTAGCAACTCCACTTGTATTCTCAGTACACACTACGGTATCTTTTGACTTCGCAACTTCAGTTATTAAAGGATGGCACTCTACGATCTATCCTCCTTACTTCGTTGCTGGAGCAATCTTCTCAGGATTTGCAATGGTACAAACACTATTGTTAATTGCTAGAAAAGTTTGTCACTTGGAAGATTACATCACTATGTATCATATCGAAATTATGAACATCGTAATCGTTCTTACAGGTGGTATGGTAACGGTAGCTTATGCAACTGAGTATTTTATCGGATGGTATTCTGGTTCAAGATATGAAGACTTTACTTACCTTTCACCAGGTGCTGCAGTAGGACCATATTGGTGGGCGTTCTGGGCGTTGATTATCTGTAACCTTGTTATCCCGGCATTGTTCTGGTTTAAAAGAGTTAGAACAAATATTATTGCAACATTTATCATTGCATTAATTATCAACATCGGTATGTGGTTTGAGCGTTTCGACATCATCGTAATTAACCTTTCAAGAGATTACTTGCCTGGTTCTTGGACGATGTTTAAACCAACCATTATTGACGTAGGTGTATATTTAGGTACAATCGGATTCTTCTCTGTATTATTCTTATTATACGCAAGAACATTCCCTGTAATTGCACAGGCAGAATTAAAATCGATCTTGAAAATCTCAGGTGAAACTTATAAAGTAAAAGAAGGAGATGAGCACCACTAAAATTGTATACGGACTTTATGCTGACGACGACGATTTAATGAACGGCGTTAAAGCATTCAACGATAAAGGAATTGCAATAAACGAAGTTTATACCCCATTTCCTGTTCACGGCCTAGACAAAGCTTTAGGTTTAAAGAAAACCAGAATTTCTGATGCTGCTTTCATTTATGCACTTTATGGAGTTTCTATAGGTTTGACGGTTACTTGGTACATTATGAACCATGACTGGGCACAAAACATTGGTGGTAAACCATCTTTTAGCTGGGTAAACAACTTCCCTGCTTTTATTGACCCGATGTTTGAATTGATGGTATTCTGTGCTGCACACATGATGTCTCTTACTTTCTTTGTAAGAAATAAAATGTATCCTGGAGCTCCTGCACAAAACCCAGATCCAAGAACTACAGATGATAAATTCCTTATGGAGTTTGTAACTGAAGATGTAGAATCTGTAAAGCAGTTGCTTATTGAAACGGGAGTAGAAGAAATAACTGTTAAAGATGCTTAAAATGAAAAAGAATGTATTAAAAATTACAGCAATTTTAGGTTTAACTACAGTTTTACTTAATTCTTGCGGACCAAATGAAAATGCACCTCTAGTATATTTCCCGGATATGTATTTCCCAGTGGCATACGATCCGTTGATGAAAGCTCAAGATGCTTATTCAGATCATGAAAATGAAATTCCTGCATTTGTAAGAAACAACGGTGCAACTGGCCTTGCTCCTGTAGAAGGTTCAGTAGCTCAAAATAAAGATGGAGTATTTGAAGAAGGTAAACTTCCTAAAACTCCGGACGAATATAACGCAGGTTATGATGCTTCAAAAGCAATAAGCGCTTCTCCTCTTAATCCGGCTAATGCAGCTAAAGATATAGAAAGAGGTAAAATGCTTTTTGATCGTACTTGTTCAGCTTGTCACGGAACTGGTGGTGACGGACAAGGGCCAATCGTACAAAGCGGAGCTTATTCTGGTGTACCAAATTATGCAGATAGAGAAATCACTGTAGGATCTGTACATTATGTATTAACAAACGGTAGAAATGCTATGGGATCTTATGCAGGACAATTAAATCCTGGAGACAGATGGAGAGTGGCAATGTATGTAATGAGTGCTTTCAAAAAAAGCGCAGCTCCGGCTCCCGCAGCAGCGACAGCAACAACTGAGACTACCGAAACTAAAAAATAAGAAAAGAAATGTATAGTTTTTCACCAAAATTAAAATCAACTTCTATTATCCTTCTTGTTGTAGGTTTAGTTTTATTTGCTGCAGGTTTCTTTTTAAATAAAGGAATTACTACAGAAAAAATAGAACACATGATGGAAGCAGTGCATTCTGCTGGTCATGATTCTCCTACACATTCAAGCGAAATGGTAGGACCTCAAGATCATGCTGCTCACCTAGAGCACGCAGAAATGCAGGTTCACAATCAGCCATTAGCTTCAATTCATTTTGTAGCAGTATTTTTCTTCGGAGTAAGCTGTTGTGTATTGTTCTTTTACTGTATTCAACATGCCGCTCACGCAGGTTGGCCAATTATTATCACGAGAGTGATGGAAGCTATTGCTTCTTACATTCCTTGGGGGGGTGCTATTTTAGTAATCTTGATGATTCTTAATATCACACACAACGGTCACCTTTTCCACTGGATGGATCCTGAATTAACAAAAGAAGGATCTCCACACTTTGATGTCATCTTATTTGAAAAGAAAATATTCTTAAATATTCCTTTCTACGCAGTAAGAACTTTAATTTATGTAATTGGAGCTTCATTCTTCGCTTGGAAATTAAAAGCTCAGTCTAAAAAAGTAGACGATACAAAATCTTTGGTTGAGTATCAATTCCTTTACAGATGGGCAGTAGGATATATCGCATTCTTCGGGTTTGCTTCTGCAGCTTGGGCTTGGGATTGGTTGATGTCTATTGACCCTCACTGGTATTCTACAATGTATATTTGGTATTCAATGGTTAGCTGCCTTTCAAGTGGTATTGCGGTAATCATTCTATTAAGTGTTTATCTTAAGAAAAATGGTTTCTTACCACAGTTTAACGATAATCACTTGCACGATTTAGGAGTTTTCCTTTTCGCTACAAGTATGCTTTGGACGTACACTTGGTTTGCACAGTTCATGTTGTATTGGTATGCAAACATCCCGGAAGAAGTAAATTATTTCTTCGGAAGATTTGAGCACTACTCTCCTACTTTCTTACCAATGCTTGTTGTAAACTTCTTATTACCTTTATTGGTATTAGTAAGTAGCAGCATCAAGAGAAACTACAAAGTAGTAACTACAATGGCAATCATTGTAATCTTAGGTCACCTTTTAGATTACTTCAATATGGTAATGCCAGGAACAGTAGGACCTTACTGGAATACTCCGGAAGTTCTGTTATTAGTATTGGGTTCTATTTTATTTATCGCAGGATTGTTTATGTTTACAGTGCTTTCAGCATTAGCTAAATTGAAACTGATTCCTACAGGTAACCCTTACTTACACGAATCTGAAATTTATGAGTATCCTTTCTAAGGACTTGTAACAAAATAAACTTTAAAAAGACTGATTTTAATAATCAGTCTTTTTTTTGCACATAATCAAAAAAAGCTAGGCAACCATTTCAAAAATATTTCGTCATAAGAGTAGACTTTAATGCTTACCTTTTAAACTAAATTAAAAACTATGAAAAAAACTTTTCTTTTAAACTTTCTGTTGATCGTTCTATTCAATGTAGTCAATGCGCAAAGCATTACTTTTGTTTCAGAAAAAACAGACGCACCACTTCCTAAAGTTTCGGTATTTGGAAAAAACGGAAATATTTTGGCAACATCAGACATCGATGGGAAAATTGAGAAATCAGCACTCTCTCCCGAACAGGAAAAATTTCAGTTGGTGTATGACAACATTTCTATAGCCACTTTATCATTTAACGATATCAATAAAGATATTGTAAAACTAAATGACAGAGTAAAAGATATCGAAGCGGTTGTCATTAAAAACAATAAACCTGCAAAATATGTTCTAGTAAAAGGAAATTTTAATGCTTATCTAACCGTAAATGGTAGACTAAACTGTTACTTGGATGGAATAGCCACTTATGTTTTCGATAACAAAACAAAAAAATTGAAAAGCACGAATGTGCAACAATACAGAGTTTTCAGATTAGAAAATCCGTCAACCGACAGAAAACAAACCGGACTTCTAGATTACAATGCATTTTTAGATCTTCCTAAATTACCAAATGTCGGAAATATTGAAGAGTACAAAAATAGAAAAGCGGTTATCAAAGAATTGAAAGGAAAAACAAAAGACGAAATAGAAATCAGCGGAACTGCTTTACAGGAAAAAGAAATGGCTCTTTTTGGATACAGACTTTATGATATTAAAGCATTAATTAATCATTCTTATGAAAAAGACTCTAAAAAAGATTTGAGAGATTTTTTAGAATCAAACGAGATTGGTTACATTAAATTTAAACATAAAAGTGAACCAGATTACAACCAGCTTATTTCTTATAAAAACTTTTATCCAACAGAATTAGATTTCAGCGATGATAATGATGTGGAAGGAGAAGTGAAATTAAATAAAAACTACAGCAACTACAAATCAAATTATTGGCAGGATGCGTCTTTTCCAAATATGCAGGCAATTTTCAGCTCATTCTTCAAAGATGATTTAAAAGAAAAAGAAAACAAAAAATAAAAAATCAGTTTTAATAAAGGTTTTACTAAATTTGCCATAAACCATAATTAAAATGAAAAAGTTTTCTTTGCTACTCATCTTCAGCTTGTTGCTTTTCACAGCATGCAAAAAAGATCATGTAGATGCAACAACGACACAGACTTTGCAGTCGAGTATCAATGATATGGCGTCTGATCTTACCACCATTAAGCAGATAAAATTTAATGAAGCGCTTTATATTCTTAAAACTTTCGGTGTAGAAGCAGAAGGCGATGTAAACGAATTGAAAGCATTGGGTCAGTTGATTAACGGCAAAAAAGTGCCAGAAATATTATCATTGGCAGATCAGGTTGCACAGCAAAACGGTATCGAATGGGCAAGTACAGCTCCGCCATCATTAGGTGAAATGAATATCTTTGGTGACGAAACCGCTAAAGAAAGTGATCCGAACGATGTAAGAGCGAGCTCATTAAGCATTCTTACCCAACTTTCAGGAGACACAGGAAATGGGCCAACTGCAATGCAAATCGTTCCAAGATTGGTTGACAATGCAGGAAATCCTATTGCGTTTACAGGTGCCGGTTTAGAAACTACGTTAGAAGTATTCAGTAACGGTGTAAAGCTTTCAACAGCCAAAAACCTAATGCAGGATAATAATTTCAGAGGTTTTAGTCTTAAGTTTTCATCTTTATTGGCTTCAAAAATTGTTGATAATAAAATTGATATTACCGTTTCGGTAAAAACCACTGCGAAGACTTTCAAAATGTCGAAAATTGGTTTAGATGTAAATCCTTCAGCTTTAAAAGTTCCTGAAGTACCAAAAACAGATTCTACAATGATTGTTCAGGATCCGAATGCGGTAATTGACCCAAATAATCCGACAACTCCGCCAACAACGGGTACAGATCCGGCAACAGCAGTTCCGTCTCAACCGAAACAGCCGACTGCAGATCCTAAAAATACGGTAAGTAAGTTTTTAAATAATGTAAGTTCACAAAACTTAAAAGCAGCTTTCGATTCTTCAAGTAACCCAAGTTGGGGATCTTACGAATCGTTCTCAAACCCTACTTCAGGTTTTGGAGCTGTAAAAAATGTAAGTGTTAAAAACATTTCTACAAACGGAACCGGCACCAATTCATCAAGTGTTAATGCAACATACGATGTGACCGATAAAAACGGGAAAACGACCTCCTTAAAGGTTACTTTCGGTCTTAAAAATGTAAACGGAGAGTGGAAAATCTCAAGTTATAAGATCAATCCTTAAAATATGGCATCTCAGGAACTCATTAAAAAACTGGAGGAAACCATAGAAAACATTCCTGATTTTCCGATTCCGGGAATTCAGTTTAAAGATATTACACCGATTTTTCTTAATCCTAAATTGTATGAAGAAGTAATCGAAGATCTGGTAAAATTCAGTAAAGGAAAAGTAGATGCAGTCTGTGGAATTGAAAGCCGCGGTTATCTTTTCGGAATTTCAATTGCAGTCGCTTTGCAAGTTCCATTTATTTTGATCAGAAAAAAAGGAAAACTTCCACCACCGATCATCTCAGAAAAATATGATCTGGAATATGGAAGCGCAGAAATAGAAACCAGAGAAGGACAAATAAAAAAAGGACAACGAATTTTAATTCATGATGATCTTTTAGCAACGGGAGGAACAACCGAAGCAGCAGCAAAACTGATAGAAAAACAAGGCGCAGAAGTCGTTCAGTTTAGTTTTTTAATCGGGTTAAAAGATTTAAATGGTGACGAAAAACTTAAAAAGTTTAATGCTGAAATCTATCACACGTTAGAATATTAAATTTAGTAAAGAGAGTTCAAATAAATCAAAAAATAACAATTCTCTATTAACAATTCACAATATTTACAAGTCTTTCATTCTCTTTTATTAATAATACAGATAAAGATTTTGTAAATCACTCAGAAACAATTAAATTTGCAATTCAATTTTTTAAGAATTTATGGCAAAATTGGGAAAAAATGCTCCAAATGAGCAAGAAGGTAAAGAAACAGTGGAATTCTTTAAAGACCTTGACAGAGAGGCTTTAAACACAGAAAGATTCCTAGAAAAATATCAGAAACCATTAAGCATTGCTTTTGGGGTTGTTGTTTTAGGGGTTTTAGGCTTTTTCGGATACCAGCAATTTGTGGTAGCTCCAAAGAATGCTGAAGCTGTAAAAACTTATTTAGCAGCACAAAAAAACCTTACAGAAGGTAAAGATAAAGAGGCTTTAGGTGGAAAATCTGCAGCTAATCCTGGATTTTTAGGAACTTATAACGAATATTCTTCTACGAAAGTGGGTAAACTTTCTGCTTACAACGCAGGTTTATTAAAATTAAAAGAAGGAAAATTTCAGGAAGCTCATGATCTTTTAGACAAATTTTCTTCTGATAACAAAACATTGATGGCAATGAAGTTTGGCGCAATGGCAGATGCAAAATCTGGTCTTAATAAAAATGACGAAGCTTTAGCATTATTAGACAAAGCGGCTTCAGCATCTGATGATCCTTATACTTCTTATTATTTTACAAGAAAAGCAGGGATTGTAGCTTTAGGAATGAAGAAAAATGCGGAAGCTAAAAAATACTTTGCAACAATCGACGAAAAATATCAGGACTACGACAACGGAATGTCTGATTCTTATATCGAAATGACTAAATATTTAAATTAAAACATGGCAACAGTTAATCTTTCAGATTACAAGCCACTTAATATAGCCAATGCCGAAGATTTTTCTATCGGCATTGTTTTTTCTGAGTGGAATGACTTTGTAACATACAATCTACGCGATGCAGCTTTAGAAATTCTAGAAAAAGAAGGTGTAAAAGCTGAAAACATAAAACAGTTTTCCGTTCCCGGAGCTTTTGAATTAAATTACGCAAGCATGCAGCTTTGCAAAGAACGAAAGTTTGATGCTGTAATTGCAATCGGATGTGTCATCAGAGGAGAAACTCCTCATTTTGATTTCGTTTGTGATGCCGTTGCGCAGGGAATTAAAGACTGTAATATTTTAACCGATACTCCAACCATTTTCTGTGTGTTGACAGATGACACAAAAGAGCAATCAATAGCAAGAAGCGGTGGTGATTTAGGAAATAAAGGTGTTGAAGCAGCAGTTACGGCTTTAAGCATGATCAATTTTAAAAGAAATCTTTCTGATAAAAAAGGAAACATCGGTTTCGGAAATTAAAATCTGAATCTATTGAAATAAAAAAGGAGCTTTTTACAGCTCCTTTTCTTGTATGTAAATTTTATTTGAATCTATCAAATGAGGGATAAACCTACTCTGGTTATTGGTAATCAAATGTACGCTTTCTCGGATCCCAATTCCGGCAGATTCTTGCCCGATTACCCAACTTCCAATGACAGGATAATTCCCGTCGAAGTTTGGAAGCTCAAATAATTGCTGGTAAATAAAACCTTCTTTGCCGTAATCACCGCTATTTTCTTCTACCGCAACATTATTTTTAAATAAACTTACGTTATCTCCTTCTCTGGAATAGATGGGTTTTTTAACGAAGTCTGTCAAATGTTTTGGTTCAAAATAACATTCCAGCAAATACGGATGATTAGGAAATAGTTCCCAAAGAATCGGCAAAATAGCTTTTGAGGAAAGAAGAACTTTCCAGGCAGGTTCCATCCACTGAGATCTGAAATTATTACGGATTAATTTCTCGCCAAAACCATCTTCCAGGATCCATTCGTAAGGATATAGTTTAAAAATATACTCCATAATGGTTTTGTCTCCGGCAATGAATTCTTCAATATCTTCTGCCCAACCAATATCTTGGATAGGAATAAATTCTGTTTCAAAACCTGCTTGTGTAGCACAGTCCCGTAAATACTCTACATTGGTTACATCTTCAATATTCGTTAATGAAGCAAAATAAATATAATGCGGATTCATATATTTTTTAAGATACGTCCAATAATCGACCAGCTTTTCATGAATAGAATTGAACTGATCTTTGTAGGGAAACATTTCCTGCAGCCAATACCATTGAATGACCGAAGCTTCGTATAAAGAAGTCGGCGTGTCTGCATTGAATTCGAGAAGCTTCAGGTTTTCACCATCAAAACCAAAATCAAACCTCCCGTAAATCGAAGGATGATCTTCTTCCCAGCTTGTAATAATATAATTTCTAAAAGATTCCGGAATATTAAATTTGTCCCAAAGATTTTTTTCAATAATATAATCTACAGCCTGAAGACACATCTGCCACAATTCGATCGTTGCGTTTTCTATTTTGTTGATTTCATCAGATGAAAATTCGTAGTAATGACTTTCATCCCAGTAAAGCCCTTCCAAAGAATGATAGCCAAAGCCGAGGTTTTCAAGTTTATGTTCCCAGTTTTTTCGGAATTGTGATTGTATTCTTTTCATAATATCTAAGATGATGCTCTGAAACCACTTTTTCCCAATCCTCCTCTCACCACATTTCCTTTATAAGTACTTCTTCCTATATTAGATTTTGTGCTGATTGCATTACTGTAATATCCCGCTTTTTGATAAGCACCATTGCTGTATGCTCCATAAGGTCGGAAGGCATGATACAGCAAAAAACCAGTCATAAAACCATGCGATCTGGAATAAGATGCAGTAGTATCTGATCTCATGTACACCTTTTTCTCTTTATCCCATTGATTTTTGGGCTTTTCCTGAGAACAGGCAGCAAGAATTCCTGTGACGAAAAGTAATTTTATAGAACTAGACTTTTTCATTACTGAACGGTTATATAAAATTCGTAATCCTTTTTCACTTTAGCGTTATGCTCATTTCCGGCCTCATCTTCCACAGTCTGTAATGTATCTCCCAAACTCGGAATAGTATCTCTTTTTATAATTTCTTTAAAGAGTTTATTATTTTTCCAGATCTTATGTTTTGTTATTAAAACATCTGCAGTATCGATGTGCTGCACAGAAAGCTCGGTTTCGATTGCCGATTTTTTATCAATATCTTTTACTTCATCTTCTTTGGATTCACTGTCGTTACAGGCAGTAATACCCATTAAACTAAAAAACAAAAGAGCAATTTGAATTTTTCTCACTTTAATTGTAATTTTTGACAAAAATATTATTTAAAATTTTAACTTTACTCTTAAAATTATTTTAATATGAAATGGACTGAAGACCGAAGTACAAATGTAGACGACAGACGTGCTTCAGGCGGTAGCGGAGGAGCAATTGTTGGTGGCGGATTAGGCACAATAATTATCGCTGCTATTGTATTTTTCTTAGGTGGTGATCCTTCTGCAATTCTTTCTTCCGGAGTTTCAAATAACGGAGCGCAGACTGAGCAAAGAGAGCTTACAGAAGCTGACAAAAAAATTGGTGAAATGATCGAAATGATTACCGCCGAAAACGAAGAAACCTGGACTAAAGTTTTCGCAGAAAATGGCCTTCAATATCGACCGGCAAGAGTCGTTTTATTCAGAAGCAACACAGATTCCGGATGTGGATTAGCACAATCTGCAATGGGTCCGTTTTATTGTCCGACAGATCAGTCAGTTTATATGGATATGAGTTTCTTTAATGAGCTACAAGAGAAATTTGGCGCAAAAGTAACCGAATTTACCGTTGCTTATGTAATGGCTCACGAAATGGGACATCACGTACAAAATCTTTTAGGAACTTTAAACGAAACCGATAAAGCAAGACGTAGCGGAAAATATTCTGAAGCACAGCTTAATCAAATTTCTGTAGCAACAGAACTTCAGGCAGATTTTTATGCCGGACTTTGGTCTAGAGTTACGGGTGACAGAGAAAAATCATTTATTGAACCCGGAGATTTAGAATCAGCACTTAATGCTGCAGAAGCAGTTGGTGATGATAACATCCAGAAGAGATCACAAGGTTATGTAAATCAGGAAAGCTTTACTCATGGCTCATCGGCACAGCGTAAAGAATGGTTTATGAAAGGATATAATTCCGGAGACATCAAACAGGGTGACACTTTTAGTCAACTTTTAAGATAAAAAAAGGTCTGAAGAAATTTCTTCAGACCTTTTTGTTTTATTTTAGTTCGATAGGATTGCTGTTTCGCTTCGCCTCTTCTTTTGCTCTTTCTTCCATTCGCTTTCTCATATCTGCAGGATTTTGATTTCCGCCGCCTCCAATTCTCATTGGAGCAGAAATTCCGCCGCCTCCACGTTGGCTATTCATAAAAGACGCCGGATCAGTTTTATATTTTTCCTGTTGTTTTACATAATCCGTTCTTTTTACTTTCATCACGTTTCCAAATGTAACCATTTCCGGAAAATCAGAAATCTTATAGTTTTTCATTAAATCGAAAGAATAATCTCCGGTAGAATCTTCCGCTTTTACAACCAAACCGGGAAGACCGCTGAATTTATACGGTCCATCCTGATAAGGAAGATCTGTGGTAAACCAAGCAATCCATTTTCTTCCGCCAAAATCCGTTTCCGCTTTTTGTACTTTATAATCACCAATTTTTGTGGTTTCAGATAAAATTTTCCAGTTCAGAGGTCTATCTTTTTCGTAAGAATATTGATCTCTACCCAAACGATCTTTGTAAATAATTTTCTGATCTTTTTTATTTTTTTCGATTGAATAATTAATATTCGTTCTCAAACCATCCATTTGTTCTCTGTTAAAACCTCTTGCTCCCCCACTTTGAAAGTTGGCTTTCATTACAGAATCTCTTTTAATTCTATTCTCAGAATAGAACATTGATTTTTCTGCTGAAATGTCTAAATAAGCATTTTCAGTTTTAATATCACTTTTATTATTGATATCTGGTTTTGAGGTTACCTGATAAACAAATCTGTTAGTTTGTGCGAAAGTAACCTGCGCAAGTAAGGCTACAGCAAGGATGCCCAATTTTTTCATTATTTTCCTGATTTATAGTTTTGATTTTAAATACACATCAAAGTTAAAGCATCGATGATAAAAATCGATAAAATAAAAACGTCGATTTTTATTTACTGATTATTGTTTGTATTTTTGCAAGATTAAATCATTCTAAATTAATACAATGATAAAGGTTTCAGATCAGGCAAAGGTAAAAGCGATTCAACTGATGACAGAAGATGGCTTTAACCCTGCTGAAGATTATATAAGAGTTGGGGTAAAAAGCGGTGGATGTTCAGGACTGGAGTATATGTTAGGTTTCGACAATAAGCAAAACGAAACAGATCAGATTTTTGAAGATAACGGAATAAAAATCGTTGTTGAAAAAAAATCGATACTTTACTTGGCAGGTACCACTTTAGAATATTCCGGAGGTTTAAATGGAAAAGGATTTATTTTTAATAATCCTAATGCATCCAGAACGTGTGGTTGTGGAGAGAGTTTTAGCTTATAATTAGATACTAGATGCTAGACAATAGATTCAAGACCTTGAAAGTCTGAGATCTAATTTCTAAAATCTAATTTCTAAAATCTATTAAAATGAGTAAATATACTGAAGACGATTTAAGAGTCGACTTAGAAAATAAAAAATATGAATTTGGTTGGGAAACCAAGATTGACTATGAAGATTTCCCAATTGGTTTAAATGAAGACATTGTCCGTGCAATTTCTGCGAAGAAAGAGGAGCCGGAATGGATGACAGAATGGCGTTTGGAATCATTCAAAATTTGGTTGAAAATGACTGAGCCTACTTGGGCGAATATCAAATACGAAAAACCAGATTTTCAAGCAATAAAATATTATGCTGCGCCAAAAGCAAAGCCTGAATTGGAAAGCTTGGATGAAGTTGACCCGGAATTATTGGCAACTTTTGCAAAATTAGGAATCAACATCGAAGAACAGAAAAGACTTTCGGGTGTTGCTGTTGATATCGTAATCGATTCTGTTTCTGTAAAAACAACATTCCAGGATACATTAGCTGAAAAAGGAATTATCTTCTGCTCAATCTCTGAGGCAATCAAAAATCACCCTGATTTAGTAAGAAAATATCTTGGAAAAGTAGTTCCGAGAGGAGATAACTTTTACGCAGCATTAAATTCCGCAGTATTTTCTGATGGAAGTTTCTGTTATATTCCAAAAGGAGTAAGATGTCCGATGGAACTTTCAACTTATTTCAGAATTAATCAGGCAGGAACAGGTCAGTTTGAAAGAACACTAGTTATTGCAGATGAAGGAAGCTATGTTTCTTATCTGGAAGGTTGTACTGCTCCGTCAAGAGATGAAAATCAACTTCATGCTGCCGTTGTAGAATTAATTGCAATGGATAATGCTGAAATTAAATATTCTACCGTTCAAAACTGGTACCCAGGAAATGAAGAAGGTAAGGGTGGAGTTTTCAATTTCGTAACCAAAAGAGGACTTTGCGAGTATAAAGCAAAAATCTCTTGGACGCAAGTTGAAACAGGTTCTGCTGTAACTTGGAAATATCCTTCTTGTATCTTAAAAGGTGATGGTTCAATCGGTGAGTTCTACTCTATCGCGGTAACCAACAATCATCAATATGCAGATACCGGTACAAAGATGATCCACATTGGAAAGAATACAAAATCAACGATTATTTCTAAAGGAATTTCTGCAGGAAAATCTCAAAACTCTTACAGAGGACAAGTAAAAGTAATGCCTTCTGCAAAAGGAGCCAGAAACTTCTCACAATGTGACTCATTATTGATGGGTAACGAATGTGGAGCGCACACTTTCCCTTACATCGAGATTAAAGATCCAACTGCACAGTTAGAACATGAAGCTACAACTTCAAAAATCGGTGAAGACCAGATTTTCTACTGTAATCAGAGAGGTATCGATACGGAAAGAGCAATCGCTTTAATTGTAAATGGTTTCAGTAAAGAAGTTTTAAATAAACTTCCGATGGAATTTGCTATTGAAGCTCAGAAATTATTAGAGATTTCCTTGGAAGGTTCTGTTGGATAATACTTCTGCTCAGCTTAGTCTGACACGTTTTTGTCATTCTGAACGAAATGAAATGGAGTGAAGAATCTCAATTAAAAGATTTCTCCTCCGTCGAAATAACAAAAATAAAATTATAAAAAAGTTTTAAACATATATAATGTTAAATATTAAAAACTTACACGCCAGAATTGAAGATGGCGCACAGATATTAAAAGGTATCAATCTTGAAATAAAACCGGGCGAAGTTCATGCGATCATGGGACCAAACGGAGCTGGAAAATCTACTCTTTCTTCTGTAATTGCAGGGAAAGAAGATTACGAAGTTACTGAAGGTGAAATTTTATTTGATGGTGAAAACATCATCGAAGATGCTCCTGAAGAAAGAGCTCACAAAGGTATTTTCCTTTCTTTTCAATATCCTGTAGAAATTCCTGGAGTTTCTGTGACCAATTTCATTAAAGCTGCTTTAAATGAAAACAGAAAAGCAAACGGATTAGAAGAAATGCCTGCAAAAGAAATGTTGGCAATGATTCGTGAGAAATCTGAGAAATTAGGTATTAAAAAAGATTTTCTTTCTAGATCATTGAACGAAGGATTTTCAGGAGGTGAGAAAAAAAGGAATGAGATTTTCCAGATGATGATGCTGAATCCTAAATTAGCTATTTTGGATGAAACAGATTCAGGATTAGATATCGACGCATTGAGAATCGTTGCAGATGGTGTAAACACTTTCAAAAACGAAGGAAATGCAGTTCTTTTGATTACGCACTATCAAAGATTGCTTAATTATATTCAGCCTGATTATGTACACGTTTTAGCGAACGGAAAAATCATTAAAACAGGCGACAAATCTTTAGCATTGGAATTAGAAGCAAAAGGTTACGACTGGCTACTCAATTAATTTGAAATTCGATATTTGAAATTTGACATTTTGGGGACAATAAATAATTTTGAAGATTTAGAAATTTGGCAGAGTTCTCGAAATTTCTGCCAATCAATATATCAAAATTGTCTGCAAAACGAAAAATTTCTACATCACGATAAATCTCAGATTGACAGAGCTGCTTCTTCAATAATGAATAATATTGCAGAAGGCTTTGAAAGAGAAGGGAATCGTGAATTTGTCAATTTTCTGACAATGTCTAAAGGCTCGGCTGGTGAAGTTCGTTCTCAGTTGATAAGAGCATATGACAGACAATATTTAGACAGTGAAACATTTATAAAACTTAAAAATGAAAGTCTTGAGATTTCAAAAAAACTATCGGGATTTATTACTTATTTGAAAAAATCAACTCATAAAGGAAATAAATTTAACCGAAATGATGATTAGCCAAAAGGTTTTCATTCACAATTTCAAATCTCAAACTTCAAATCTCAAATATGTTATCAGAGCAAATTTTAAATAATCACAGCGAATTTCTTAGTACCCTTCGTCATCGTTTTTTAGATGAAACGAGAGTTGAAGCATTAGGAAAATTTGTTAAACTTGGTTTTCCTACGAAGAAAGACGAAGAATATAAATATACCAACATTAAAGAAATCATCGAGAAAGATTATAATTTTTTCCCGAAAGAAAGCCATAACATCACCAAAGAGCAACTTGATGAGCTACATTTTGGAGAAGAAAATTTTGACTGGATCGTTTTTGTAAACGGCCAGCTTCACAAAGAGCTTTCTAAGATTTCTATTGAAAACGCAGAGTTTTTATCATTCAATTACGCTTTGAATGACGAAAATCACAAAGATGTTTTCGATACCTATTTCAATACAATTGCAGCAAAAGATTTAGCCTTTACAAACCTGAATCAAGCTTACTGTAAATACGGATTTTTCCTGAAAGTGCCTAAAAATGTTGTGATTGAAAAACCAATTCACGTTTTTTATCTTTCTCAAAATCAGGAAGAAAACACTTTCTATAACACAAGAAATTTATTGATTGTAGAAGAAGGAGCAAAAGTTGAAGTGATTGAAAGCCACCACAATTTTGATGAAACTTATGTTTTCACCAATTCTGTGACAGAAATTTTCACATCACCGAACGCAAAAGCAGATTGGCATAAATTGCAAAATGACAATGATACTTCTTATTTGGTAGATCATACTTTCGCAAAACAGGAAAGAGACAGTTTAACGACAGTCAATACTTTTTCTTTTGGCGGAAAAATCGTTAGAAATAATTTAGATTTCATTCAAAACGGATCGAATATCAATTCTTTCATGAACGGAATCACGATTATCGGTAAAGATCAGTTGGTAGATCACCACACTGCAGTTCATCATAATCAGCCAAACTGTGAAAGTTACCAGAATTATAAAGGTATTTTTAAAGATAAATCTCACGGAGTTTTCAACGGAAAAGTTTTTGTAGATAAATTGGCACAAAAAACCAATGCTTATCAGCAGAATAATAACGTTCTTTTAAGCGAAGGAGCTACAATTGATACAAAACCTCAGTTGGAGATTTTTGCAGACGACGTGAAGTGTTCTCACGGTTGTACCGTTGGACAGCTAAATAAAGACGCTTTATTCTATCTTAGAGCAAGAGGAATTTCTAAGAAAGAAGCTCAGGCTTTATTGTTATTTGCTTTCGCAAACGATGCAATGCAGAATATCGACATCGAGCCTTTAAAGGAAAAAATTTCAAAGCTTTTGACAGAAAAACTGGAAGTTAGTATTGAGTTTTAAACTCAAAAAAACATATATAAAAAGGAAGCACTTCGATTTGAAGTGCTTCCTTTTGTATTAAATTTAGCTATTTCTTCATCCAGGACTGATTATCTTTTCTTTCAGATCTTTTTACACCATTATCAATATTATAGGCAAAACCAACTCCCAAAGTTTGTTTCAACTGAGTTTTCTGAATCTGATTGTGATCATACAAAACATCAACGGTAACATTGGTTGAAATAAATCGGTTGATTTTCATATTTAAAACAGCACCATAAGAAAGCACCAACCTTTCCGGATGATCTATATAATTTGAAAATACCGAGCCTGTATTGATTAGACTTATATTTTCCATTAATTTCATTTTATAAATAGCCGTTCCCAAGAAACCGAACTGAAACAGCATAGAATCGCCATCATTTTTCAAACCATAAGTTCCGGCTTTTTGAAGTTCTTCACCCAGAACAAAAGTCATTCTTGCGTTGGCTGGTCTTAAAGTCATTGTAAAATTATCATTCGGGCGATACGTAACACCAACACCAATATTCACAAAACCGGGAGCCATAAAATTGGAAAGTATAGCGGCTTCGGGATTATTTCCATCTTCATAACCAGCTGCAAACTGAGATTGTAAACTCGCTCCTGCAGAAAGATACCAGTTTTTCACAAACTCTTTTCCAAAATTGGTTGATAGATTGATCACATCCTGAGTTTTTCGTGTTCCCACTCCTTTAGTATTATTTTGTCCATATCCCAAAACAATAATATTTTCCCAGAGATATTTGCCTTTTTCGTAAGTAAGATTATAGTTTACTCCGGCAAGCCAGCCTACATTGTTGGCTCCACCACCTACCCAATTTGAAAAGGCAGCCTGATTGAGCATTAATGTGTTTTGAGCCTGAATAGACCATGCTTTTAAAGTATCTGCTGCAGGTGAATCTGCATTTGTTTCCTGAGCAGAAACATACATTCCCAGAAATATGGAAATTGGCAATAAAATTTTTCTCATGATTAATTTATTTTAAAAATGGTTTATTTCTTTTAAATAAAAAATACATACTATTTCATGGAAATCAGTATCATTTATGTTTATCTAAGGTATTAAAAATACAACTTATCTTAAACAAGATTTAATTAAATTAAAAAAATCACAATTTTAAGCATAAAAAAAGTAACTCAAATCTGAATTACTTTTCCTGATATTTATTTTTAGATTATTTCTTTAACCACCATTGATTATCTTTTCTGGCCGAACGTTTTACACCATTATCAATATTATACGCAAATCCTATTCCGAGTGTTTGTTTCAGCTGCGTTTTTTGTATCTGATTATGATCATACATTACGTCTACGGTAACGATGGAAGAGATAAACCTATTGATTTTCATATTTAAAAGCATATTGTACGAAAGCACCATATGATCTGGTTTATCAAGATAATTTGAGAATATAGAGGCTGTATTGGTCATTTCAATATTTTCCATCAACTTTACTTTATAGATTGCAGAACCAAGAAAACCGAGCTGCATAAGGAAAAAATCGCCATCCGACTTTAGTCCATAATTTCCGGCAAGCTGAAGCTCTTTATCGAGGACAAATGTAAACCTTCCGTTGGCAGGTCTTAAAGTTACAGTAAGATTTTCATCAGGTCTATAAGTTATCCCTAAACCGGCATTCACATAACCCGGAGCCATAAAATTTGATATTTTTTTTGCTTCTGGATTATTTCCATCTTCAAAACCTCCCGAAAACTGAGAAAGCAAACTCGCTCCCGCAGAAACATACCAGCTTTTTGAAAACTGTCTACCGTAGTTTGTAGAAAAATTAAGAACATCTTGTGTTTTTCTGGTACCAATTCCTTTTGTAGTATTTTGTCCATAATTTAAGATGATAATATTTTCCCAAAGATGGCGGCCTTTTTCATAGGTAAGATTATAATTTGCACTTGCAAGCCAACCTACATTATTGGCTCCACCACCAACCCAGTTAGAAAAAGCTGCCTGATTAAACATCACGCTATTCTTGGCAAGAACAGACCAATGTCTTGGCTTTTTAATAGTATCAACTGCTGCAGAATCACTGATAATTACCTGTGCAAAAGAACTTACACTTAGATAAATAAAAAATAACATGAAAATCTTTCTCATAAATCCAAAATTTTTACGCCACAAAAATAAGTAAAATTATTTTCAGGACATTTTTAGAAAACCTGTTGCAGAAATATCTCATCTGTAAATATTTCATTTTAAAATCATTACTTTTTGTCTTAAATCAATTGCAATATCCCAAATCATCGCCAAAATTTCCGAAATTTATACTTGGCTTTTGATTTGACATCTTACCTGTATGATTAAAAATATAATTCACAAAAAAGCATTTATCGCTCCCTTATTGATGCTTGCTGCAATGTGGTTTGGATACCTTTTGCAGACAATGGGATTTTTCTCGAGCTGTTTCGGGGCAATTATTCCGCTTTTGCCTGAAGGTTTATTGGGAATCATAACTTCGCCTCTTTTACATGGAAGTATCGATCATATCATAGGAAACTCTATCCCGATTGCAGTGCTTATGTTTTTATTGTATCAGTTTTATTCTGAAGTAGCCACCAAAGTTTTTGTGATAGGTTGGATAAGTACAGGTCTTCTTCTTTGGCTGTTGCCTCCGATTGATATTATGACCGGAGAGTATAATTACACATGCACCATTGGAGCGAGTGGTGTTGTATATGTTTTGGCGTTTTTTCTTTTTTTCAGTGGAGTTTTTAAATGGAATATGAAGCTTTTGACCATTTCACTTCTGGTAGTTTTATATTATGGAAGTTTAATCTGGGGGATGTTTCCCGAAGAG
Organism: Chryseobacterium mulctrae; assembly: GCF_006175945.1. Lineage (NCBI taxonomy): Bacteria > Pseudomonadati > Bacteroidota > Flavobacteriia > Flavobacteriales > Weeksellaceae > Chryseobacterium > Chryseobacterium mulctrae. The sequence goes on from NZ_VAJL01000001.1 coordinate 2,158,246, forward strand.
CTTTTTAATAATCTTAACGAACCAAGTAAAATTTCTTGGCAGGCTCATTTATCCGGTGCTTTAATGGGAAGCGCAATGGCTTATATTTTTAAAGGATCAGGAGAAAAGAAAAAAAGATATATCTGGGAATTCCCCAATTACTACAGCGAAAAAGATGATAAACTTTGGCAGGAATACAAAGAAAACCATCCCGATGATTTCCTGGAATTGCCTTATAAAAAAAATGAAGATGTTTGGGATTATTTGGAAGAATTAAGGCGAAAATAAATCCTAATTTGCTACATTTGAATAAAATAACACAAATGTATTCTGAAGAACATCTTTATTCTATCGCTCTTCGCGAGTGTAATTTTATTGGTGATATTAATTTTTCCAAACTTGTACGCCGTTTTGGAACAGCAGAAAATGTTTGGAAAACTTCTAAGAAAGAACTCAGCAAAACCGACGGAATCGGTATGAAAATCATTTCCGATATTGGAAATCCTGAACATCTTAAATTTGCCGAAGAAGAACTTTCATTTTGCGAAAAGAATTCCATAAAAATTAATTTGCGTCATCAGAATGATCTTCCTTTTTTATTAAATGAATGTGATGATGCTCCTGCAATACTTTATCAGAAAGGGAGCTTTGAAACCAATTTAAAAACTATAAGTTTAGTCGGAACCAGAAATATAACGTCTTACGGAAAAAAATTCATTGAAGATTTTTTTGAAGAATCAAAATCCCATCAGTTTATTTCTGTCAGCGGTTTGGCTTTGGGTGTTGACAAAGAAGTTCATGAGCAATCTTTAAAACATCAGATTCCTACCATCGGAGTTTTAGCGCATGGTTTCCACACCTTCTATCCTTCCAAAAACAAAAAACTTTCAGAAAAAATTCTTGAAGAAAACGGAGGTTTACTAACCGAATTTAATTCGTCAAGAAAGCCAGATCGTGAAAATTTTATCCAAAGAAACAGAATTGTTGCCGGAATTTCTCCTGCTACTATTGTTGTAGAAACAGCATTCGGAGGCGGATCTATCAGTACAGCAACCTTCGCAAACACTTATAACAGAGACGTTTTTGCTCTTCCCGGAAGAATCGGTGACAAATACAGTCAAGGATGCAATCATTTAATTTTTCAGAATAAAGCGACTGCAATTTCCACCATTAAAGACTTGTTTGATCTGCTCGGATTTAATGATCCTAAAGAAAAAATAGAAGAGCTTTTCCCACACAGCAAAATTACAATTCAATTATCTGAAAATCAAGAATTAATATATAAAAACATTTCAGAAAATCCACACATCACTTTAGACGATTTAGCAGAGAAAATATCGGTGTCTTCGCACAAATTATTGCCTGTAATTTTAGAATTAGAGCTTTTGGGAAAAGTAAAATCGTTTTCCGGGAGACAATTTATAGCAATGTAATAATTAACGATTTCTTAATATTTCATTATTTCACATATAACATTTAATTTTTAATAAAATTTAGTTTAAAATTATCAATTTAATAATATTTTGATTCATTATTATTCAATTTTCAGCAATTATCAAATATGCTATTGTGAATCTTGAAAAAAAAATTAAATTTGTTGGCATAATATTCAACCCTACCTAATATGGAACAATATAATATTGACCAGAAAATCCAGGAGTTTATTGCTAAAATTGAGGCAAAAAATCCTAACGAACCGGAATTTTTACAGGCAGTAAAAGAAGTTGCTGTAACCGTAATTCCGTTTATCTTGACAAGAAAAGAATATACCGGAATGAAGCTCCTAGAGAGAATGGCTGAAGCGGAAAGAATTATTATTTTCAGAGTTCCATGGGTTGATGACAAAGGTGAAATTCAGGTAAACAGAGGTTTCAGAATTCAGATGAACTCTGCAATTGGTCCTTACAAAGGAGGAATCCGTTTCCACCCTACCGTAAACCTTTCTGTACTTAAATTCTTAGCTTTTGAGCAAGTTTTCAAAAACTCTTTAACTACGCTTCCAATGGGAGGTGGAAAAGGTGGTTCTGATTTTGACCCACAAGGAAAAACGGATATGGAAGTAATGCGTTTTTGCCAGGCTTTCATGACAGAACTATGCAAGCACATTGGTCCTGAAACTGACGTTCCTGCGGGAGATATCGGTGTTGGAGCAAGAGAGATCGGATATTTATTCGGTCAGTACAAGAAAGTAAGAAACGAGTTTACAGGAGTTCTTACCGGAAAAGGTCTTGCTTACGGTGGATCATTGATCCGTCCTGAAGCGACTGGTTATGGTGTTGTTTACTTCGCTGAACAAATGCTGAAAACTATCGGACAAACTTTTAAAGATAAAACAGTAACTGTTTCAGGTTTCGGAAACGTAGCTTGGGGAGTTATCAAAAAAGTAAACGAACTAGGTGGTAAAGTGGTTACACTTTCAGGACCTGACGGTTACATCTACGATAAAGACGGGATCGATGGTGATAAGATCGATTATTTATTAGAGCTTAGAGCTTCTGGAAATAACAGAGCTGAAGATTACGCTAAAAAATATCCTTCTGCAGTATTCCACGCTGGAAAACGTCCTTGGGAAGTGAAGTGTGATGTAGCAATCCCTTCTGCAACTCAAAACGAACTTCATTTAGAAGATGCAAGATTATTAGTAGAAAACGGTTGCGTTTGTGTAACTGAAGCTGCTAATATGCCTTCAACTTTAGATGCTATTAATTATTTCCTTGAAAACAAAGTATTGTTCTCTCCAGGAAAAGCATCTAACGCAGGTGGTGTAGCTACTTCAGGTTTAGAAATGACTCAAAACTCTATCAGACTAAACTGGACTTCTGAGGAAGTTGACGCAAGACTGAAAGAGATCATGATCGGAATCCACAAAGCTTGTAGAGACTACGGTAAAGAGGAAGATGGCTATGTGAACTACGTAAAAGGCGCTAACATCGCTGGATTCGTAAAAGTAGCTGAAGCAATGCTTGCTCAAGGTGTAGTATAAAAATATAAAGGTCGGGAAGTTTCCCCGACCTTTTTTCATAAACCTGTCCCGGGATTATAAAGGGAAAAAAGTAATAGTGAAAGAGGAAAGCGTTGAATATCCAGTTCAGCGCTTTTTTTTATTTTTATGAAAATATTTCCTATGAAAGATACATTCACAAATTTTAATGAATATTTTCTTCTCTTTCCCGAAGAAGTACAGTTGAAAATGGAGATTTTAAGAAAAGCAATACACTCCCAAAACCCCGATTTGGAAGAATATATTGGTTATCAAATGCCTGCTTTTAAATATAAAGAAAAACCTTTGGTTTATTTTGCAGCTTATAAAAATCACATTGGTTTTTATCCACTTCCAGAAGCAATTGTACATTTTGAAAATGATTTTATTAAAAGAAAATATAAGTTTTCTAAAGGTGCAGTACAGTTTCCTCTAAAAGAAGATTTACCGTTGGATTTGATTGAAAAAATGGTGCAATTCAGAATCTCTGAAATAAATAAAGCTTGATTTAAAAGAGGTTCGGCTCCGTAGGAGCCGTATCTGTGTAGAAATAGTTTCGTGCATGAATGAAGCAGTCCGTAGGACTGCTATCTTAAAAAACCAAAACATTAACCTGAATGATAATCTTATTTATTCAAATTCTTCATCATACTTTCTACAAATTCAAAAGCAACCGGACAAATCACCGTGTTTTTTATCATTAAATGATTGATTTGATAAATCTTTTTCCGGTCTGTATGTGGATATTCTCTGCATGCTTTTGGTCGAACTTCGTAAATAGAACACGTATTATCATCATTCAAAAAATAACACGGAAGATTCTGTAACACTTTGTCATTATCTTCATCCACACGCAGAAATTTAGCTTCAAAATCTGCCTGTTTCATTCGTAAATGCTTTGAAATTCTTTCTATATCTTTTTCGACATAAAGCGGCCCAGTTGTTTTACAGCAATTGGCACACTGAAGGCAATCTACTCTTTCAAAGACTTCCTCATGAGTTTCCTGAACAACATAATCCAGGATTTTAGGCGGTTTTTTCTTTAAACCATCCAAAAACTTTTTGTGTTCTTTCTGTTTCTGTAAAGCCTGGGTTTTATAAAAGTCTAAATTCAAATCATTTTTTTTAATATGCCGAAAAGCAGACTACAAAGATAAAATATTGTTTTCATGAATTTTATCAATTAAAGGAGCTTCTTTAAGATTTAGAATTAAACTAAATTTGATAAGATAAATTCATTACAATGAAAAATTTAGAATCAAGAGAAGATATAGAGTTATTGGTTAATTCATTTTACGACAAAGTAGTAAAAGATGAAACGATTGGTTTCTTCTTTAAAGACATTATAAAAGTAGATTGGGATAAACATTTACCAAAAATGTATTCATTCTGGGAAAGCATTCTTTTCGGGCAAATGAGCTACAAAGGAAACCCGATGGCGGTACATTTTCCCATCAACCAATTGGAAGCGATGGGAAAAAGACATTTTGAAAGATGGCTTGAATTATGGAAACAAACAATTGAAGAGAATTTCACAGGTCAAAACGCTTCTATGGCCATCACAAAATCTGAAAACATTGCCAATCTGATGGCTTACAAAATGGAAATGGCGAGAAAAATGTAGAGTTCCGAGTTTTTCGTTTCGAGTTAAAAATTACGGTACAATTACAGTAAAGATATAGGCTGCTAAATTCACCATCAAAACGGTTCCGTATAAAACATTGGTTTTCCCTCGGCTTAAGGATAACATCACGATAAATACAGACAAAGTAAGAAGTATAATATCTTTCTTATCAAGACCTAAAACCAAAGGAATGTCATACATAATACTTACTGCAGAAATTGCAGGAATACTCAATCCAATACTTGCTAAAGCAGATCCTAAAGCCAAATTTAAACTCGACTGAAACTGATTATTTCTTGCTGCTCGAATTGCCGCCAAACCTTCCGGAAGAAGCACAACACCCGCAATAATAACACCTACTAAAGATTTTGGAGCACCCATACTTTGCACCATATCTTCGATTGTTTTAGAAAGACCTTTTGCCATTAAAACAACAATGATCAGACATACAACCAACAAGAAAAAGCTCACAATTGCCTGTGTTTTATTCGGTATAAAATGTTCTTCTGCATTTCCGTCTGCTGGAACAAAATAACTTCTGTGTCTCACGGTTTGCACCATTAAAAAGACTCCATAAATCACAAGACAGGCAATAGAAACAAAAACCAATTGTGCATTATTATAATAAGGTCCATTGACGCTTGAAGTAAAATTGGGAAGAACCAAAGTGATCACCAAAATAGAAACAATACTTACGAGATAGGTTGTAGCAGAAGTTCGGGCAAAAAACTGTTCAAAATATTTTACACCACCCACCAATACACAAATACCAATAATTCCGTTGAGAATAATCATTACGGCCGCAAAAACCGTATCCCTGGCTAAAGTAATGGCCTGTTCTCCACCTGCAACCATCAGCGAAACAATAAGCGCAACTTCAATAATTGTGATACAGAGCGCTAAAATGATCGTTCCGTAAGGTTCGCCAACTTTGTGAGCGACTACTTCTGCATGATGTACCGCAGATAAAACACTTCCGGTTAATAAAATTCCTGCAATAATATCAGAAATAAGTCCTTGTCCCATGAATCCTGCGAAGTAGTAAATTACAGCAAGAACGGGAAAAATATAGGTGTATTGTAAAAATTCTTTTGGCTTCATAAAGTGACTCTAAAATACAAAAAATCTATCAAATTCACAATCTTAAAAGAAAATATTAATAATATTTTAATAAGAAAATCATTCAAAATACTGAAAATCAAGCAACATGAAAAACAGCAGCCAATTTCATTTATTCTTAAATTCTTTAAAAAAGAGAAGCAAAAAATACACCGTAAAAAGCAAATTACATCCCCAACAATCTAAAAAGTTCCTCTTTCTTACTGATTGAAATAGAAATAGATTTTCCATTGAGTAGTTCTACCTTATTTCCGTGAATGCTTCTTACAAAATCTAGATTGAGAATAAATGAACGCTGGATTCTAAGAAACTTTTCATTTTTTATGCTTTCTTCCATCGAAGAAAGTGTCATTTGTGTTGAATAAACTTCTGATGATGTTTCTACATTTAAATAGTCACCTTGCGCTTCGATATATATAATTTCAGATAAAAGAATTTTAATAATTTTTCCTTCAGATTTTATAAAAATTCGGTCGCTTTGTTCTTGTAAACCATTAAAGTTTCTTTTTAAATTTAAATAATCCTTAGCTTTTTGAATGGCTTTTAAAAACCTGTCAAAGCGAACGGGTTTCACCAAATAATCTATTGCTCCTGTATCAAAACCATCCAAAGCAAACTCACGGTAAGCTGTAATAAAAATAAACACTGGTGGGTTTTCTAATGTTTTTAGTAATTCCAAGCCAGTTATTTTGGGCATTTCAATATCGCTTAAAATAAGATCTACCCTATTTTCTTTCACAAAAATCATTGCTTCTACCGGATTTTCAAAAGCTCCGAGAATATTGAGATAAGAAACTTCTTTCGCAAACGATTCTACAACATCTCTTCCAAGCGGTTCGTCATCAATGATGATACAGTTTATTTTGTTCATTATTAGTTTAAATCGATTATTAATTTCACTCTGAAAACACTTTCTGAATTTAAAATTTCCAGCTGATGGTTATCCGGATACAAAAGCTGAAGACGTTTTCTTACATTTTCAAGTCCAATTCCGCCGTGAGTATTTTTTTTCATGCTTATTTCTAAATCATTTTCCAGTTCAAAAATAAAATTGTCATTTTCTACTTTTATTTTAAGCTTTAAAAATCCTGCGCACTTCGATTTTAAACCATATTTAAAAGCATTTTCTATAAAAGTAAACGTCAGAAGCGGAGCAATTCTCAAACCTTGACAGTCTTTTTCAGAAGGAAATTCATAATGAATATTTTTGTCTGAAGAATAACGCATTTTTTCAAGTTCGACATAATTTTTCACAAATTCCATTTCTTTCCATAATTCCACTATTTCGGTATTAGATTCATACAAAGTGTAGCTCATTGTGTCTGAAAGATTAAGAATCACTTCAGGAACTGCATCATCTTTTTTAAGACTAAGACTGTACAAATTATTCAAAGTATTAAAAAGAAAATGCGGATTTAGTTGAGATTTCAAAAAGTCTTTTTCAATATTAATATTCTGAATTTCCAAAAGTGATTTCTGCTTTTGTATATTGATGGTGCGGCTGTAGAGTTTTGAAATTTCAAACAATATTTTCACAAAAAAGAAAGGTGACAAAATTGAAATGATGATAATCGCCTGAGAAACCATCCTGTTTAAAGATATTGCTTGCCAAAAAGTCTGATTTGCGCTTGCTGCAATCACTCCTTTCAATTCGCCATTTAAAATTTCATATCCGAGACTGTGATAAATCAGAGAAAAAGAAAATGTTGACAAAAGCCAAATAATAACAAACACCGGAAAGCTGAAAACCAAACCGTAAACTGCCGAACTTAACGGTTGTTTTAGAATTTTCGGAAGAAATAAATAGAAGAACATGTAGAAAACAATCATATTTACAACACACATTCTCATCGTAAGGATAAAACTGTTGAAATAAGTAAGATGATAGGCTAATCGGTAACTCAAAAACAGCAAAAGAGCAAAACTAAGCCACATTAAAATGTGAAACATCAATCTTTTTCGACTGGTGTAAAATTTTTCAAAATTGAACTCCCCGATTCTTGCTGTAAAATAATTGGAAGACATTTTTCTCTGTTGCATGATTACAATTGAAAAAACAGCTCCAAAGATAGTTTTTTGAAGCTGTATGAATGGTAATTATTATAAAATTCTGATGACCGCGTTCATCGTATTGATTGCATTGTGGCCCAAAATAGAAAAAATAAGATTTCCCGAAAGCTTTCTCAATATTCCAACACTTAAAGAAGAGATCAATGTTAAATAAACAATCGTAATCAGATCAAATTTAAACTCATGATTTTCGGTCAGTACAACGCCGTGAGCAACTGCAAAAAGTATTGTTATAATGACGAATCCCCATCCGAATTTCACTCCTTTAAAATTCCAGTTTGGAGCAAAAGTCTTATCGAGCAACCAAAATAAAATTCCTCTGAAAACCAATTCTTCCGTTATACCAGGCATCGTCATTTGAAAAACAAAAGTTTCTAAATCGAAATTTCCACCTTTAGGAAATAAGATCATTTTGAAGATAAAATCGAAAATCAAAAAACCGATGAAAATCAAAACCCCTGATTTCAACTGGCTTTTAGAATTTGTTTTGGTCGTAAAACCTATCGCTACTCTATCTGATTTTGAAACAGAAAAAATAACAATTAAAGAAAGACATATACTCAGAATTTTACCAATCCAAGCAAATTTTAATCCCAAAAAACCAAGATCAAAATAGAGTTTAGACAAATGCTGAATGTAACAGTCTGCCAAGAAATAGAGAATAAAAAAGAAGAGGTATTTTAAATTTACTTTTTCTGATCTAAATAAAGCTAAAGCAATGAAAGGAAGCACAATAAGAATCCAAATAAGTGGTGTGAATAATGACATAATTGTTAATTTTTTGTCAAAATTATATTCCGCTGTGATCGTTTGGAAACTTTACCGATGGAAACCGCTTTTTTACCGATGAAAATTTTTCAGCTCAGCGAGAGCGTAGAAATTAATGACACCACAAAACAAAATCCTGAAAATCGGTCAGCATATGAAAGAGCAAACCGATGCCGATAATTCTTAAATTTCCTTTAAAAAAGAGCAGTAAAAAATACACCGCAATTGCATAATAAGAATGAAGAAAATGAAAACCTACACTCATTCTGTCGGGATCGAAAATAGGATCTGCAAACAAATGATCGAGATCAACCAATATTGTCGCCAAAAGAATAAGATAAACTCTTTTCCATTGATTACGATAAAAAACAAAAGCTATAACTGCAGGAAAAGCCAAATGCAGAAAGTAATGCGTACACGTTTTCAGTAAATCAATTTCAGGAGGACACATCTCGTTTTATCTTAAAATTAATGGATACTTTTCTTTCTTAAATTTAATTTTCACCGTGTAATCCTGATTTTTATTTCCATAAAAAAGATATTCTACTTCTTTAAAAATTTGGTTGTTTAATGTTTTAAACGATGAAAACAAGAGAGGATTATTTTTGACGAAAATGTAGTTTTGTTTTTTTGTTTCGCATAATTTTACAGATTTTCTGGTAGATTTTATAGAAATCTGATTCTTATCCGAACTAATTAAATTGGGCTGAAAAGGAATTGCCGTCAACTGATTTTGTGCATTCATCCATCTTTTACGCTGGAAATATTCCAAGGTTTTATTGGGATTGGAAGATTGAAGTAGAATTTCATAATCGGGCTGAACGATTTTCTGATAAGATATTTTTTCAATTTCATTAAAATTATCGTCGTAACCATAACTGATAATCGTGTCGTTTACTTCGGCAAGATTAGCACTCATTTTCAAATAATTAACTGATAAAGAATCTGAAATATTTTCTTTAAAAACAGAACTTATTTTTTTGATGTTTTCTGAATCTAATTCAGCATTTAAAAATTGAGTTTCATTATTTAAATCCGAAATTAATGATTCAAAATCGATAGAATTCGTTTCGTTTTTTATTTCGATTTCGTTATCTTTTACATTGATTGAAAAGTTTTGAGTGCGCAATTCTGAAAGAAAAGAAATGCTTCCTAAACCATCATTCATAAAAGAATCTGCATTTAAAATCTGATTTCTAAATTTTTGAGAGAACGGTTTTCCGATATTCTTAAAATTCAGGTTTGATGTTCCTACAAAACATTTTTCGCCATCAATTTTTATGAAAAACTGATCGTTTTTAAATTGATCTTTTCCATTATTTACAAATTGGTTATTCTTTAAAAATGCTGAAAATTTCATCTGATCTTTGATTTCTAAAACAGTGTACCATTCAGAAATTTTGGTATTGTTTAAATGAAAAACTTGTAAAAAATCGGGGATTTCTAAACCGGAATCTGAAATAGAGATTTTGGTTTTATCTTTTTTAGAATCTTCAAACCATTTTGAAGGATGCGTTAAAAAGCTGAAAACATATTGTCCTATCGCTTTTTTAACATCAACCAAAACAACAACATCTGCATTTTCGGGAATATATTTCAGGTTTTTATCTTTATGAAAAAACAGAAAATAAATTCCAACCGAAAGCAGGATTATAATGACAAGAAAAATATATTTTTTCTTCATAAATTTCTTACAAAAATTATCTTTTTTGGCTACAGCCAATTTACATTAAAATTAAGAAAACGGGCTAAAGCCCGTTTCTACTGATACCGTTTATAACGTTTTTGAAGGTTTTTCAGACTCTGAAATCTTGTATATTTCATCAAACAAATCGAAGAAATACATCAAACTGTTTTCTGAAGAATTTTTAATATTATAATTCATTTCCGTCTGAATGCTTCCGCCTTTTGCTTCAGTTTTAAAATAAACTTCACCTACATTTTTTCTTAAGAAATCTAGTGTTTTTCTTTCAGATTTACTTTTAAATTCTTTGTCTAAACCAATCAGAAGTTTTTGAATATTTAATCTTCCGGACAATGGATATTTAGAAGAATCTTTCATCCATTGCTTAGAAATTTCAGACTGATTGTTGGTGTTAATATTATCTTTTGAAGTCGTTACATAAACAATTCCTTCTTTTACTGTGAAAAATAACTGATCAACATATCCGTTCTTATTCTTCTCGTCTTTAAAGACATAAAATTCGCCATTTTTAGAGAAGTTTTTGGCAAAAGCTTTATTGGAAGTCAGTACATTGAAAACGCGTTTCCAATAGTTTTCGTTTTCCGTAGCGAAGGCAAACGTAAAATCGGGAACCATCACATCTTTGGTTTTCTTTACTTCTTTTTCGTTGTAATCATCGTCGTAATCGTAATCGGTGTATTCTACGTTTTTAGATTTCAATTCATTCAGAACGAAAATTCCGTTTCCGGGAGCAATTTTTGCAATAGCTTCTTCATCCAAAACAATTTTCATTGTTTCCATCATCAGTTCCATTTCTTTCTGATATTCAGTTTCCCCTGTGTTTTTCAACAAACCGTACATCATATCAAAATATTTAGAACCATTCACATTCATCACATAATAACCCACACTTTTATCATTGATTAAAGCAGCCAGTTTTTTGTTCTTCTTCCCTTTATAAACCTCAGAAATATTCTTTTGTGTTTCAGAATCTTTATGCTGATAATTATTAACGAGTCTTACTTTATCTTTATCGAAATACAGGTTATAAGAAGTATTCGAATTATACATTTTACCTAAAACACCTGTAAAATTGAAGCTTGCAGGCATTTTCCCGTAGATTCCTTCATTCACAATCTTTCCATAATCTGCATAGATAAAAACATCAGAATTCGGATCTCTGAAACTCAACATATCTTTAGTCACAGAAAGCTCACCATTTGAATTGAAATACAGATTAAAGCTATCTTCTGCAAACTTCTTAACGATTTTAAATTTTTCAATATTCAGCGAATCCATTTCTTTCTGATAACTGGAATCTACTTCATAAGGGTCTTCACTATAATAATCATCCTGCGAAATTGGCGGCGGCAAAACTTCTACATTTGGTGTGTAAGTAGAATCTTTTATCGCTTCGGTGATTTCCGGTTCTTTCTTTTCTTCTGGATATTTGTGATGCTTTTCAAGGTATTTAATGTCTTTCTGGAGCTTTGAGATTTCAGCATTATTATCTTTAATGCTTTCTTTTAAATATTTAATATCGTCTTTCAGATATTTAATCTCTTCTTTATAATCAAAAGGCTTTACTTCTTCCTCATAAGCTGTAGCCACACTATCAATCGCAATAGCTACAGTATCAACAACCGTTGCAGCACTGTCAATCGCATAATCATCATTCCATTTATATGGTTTATCATAGCTCATCAAGCTTAAAACTGCGCGGTTTCCGCTCCAAGCAACAAAAATATCATCTTCGATATCAACGTATGAGTAATTATTTTTCTTGGTTACTTCCTGTCCTTTTTTCTTTACCGAATTGATAAATTCCTGAAACTTTTCCGGATTTTCTAAAGTGAAATGGGTGTTGTAAGATTTCACAGAATCATTCATTGTGGCATAATGATACTGAGTTGCATCGTATTTTATCCCCGTTTTGGAATAATCGTTCCATGAAGCTTTTTTATTTTTGCCTTTATCTTTGGTGATTTCCTGTAAGAAAGGATTGAATTTTTCCCAGTTAACTTTTTTATTAAGCTGTTTTCCGTTCACTTCCATGTAAAAAACTGCATTTTGCGGAATTTTCATGCTATTTTGCGCAAAAGTCAGCACAAAACCAAAAAGAATTAAAAAAATGGTTTGTGTTTTTAAAAATAGAGATTTCATATTTTGAGGTTGGTTATTGTAGAATAATATTATTTTGAATCTGTTTTTTCTGAAGAATAAAGTCTAAGATATTTCCGTCCAGCTTTAAAGCTTTCTTGTTGGGAGACAATAAATAAGCGGAATTAGATTGAGATTTAATGGTGTTTTCAAACTGTAAGATCGAAGTGTATTTTGCTTCATTAAAAACCTCTTTATCAGCTTTACTCAGTTTCTCGTAATCACTTTTAAAAGTATTGATCTTATTTCTCGTAAAAGATTTTTTATCTGAACTCTGACTATAAATTTGGGTAGGAACCATTTTTCCTAAAAGATTTTTTGCTTTCAGCTGCTCTAATCCGGCATTAATATTTTCGATTTTTTTGAAATTACAGCTCAATTTAAGAATGTAGTTATCAAAATCCATAGAAGTTTTGACATTTAAAATTCCGGGAACGCTTTTAAAAATTCTTGCAGCTTCGTTAATTTTAGCTTCAATTTCAGCTTTTTTAGGAACTTTTTTCCCATTTACGGTTTCCATTTTTGAGATGGAAGCCAATCTTGTTTTGCTTTTACTGGCATTCAGAATAAGCGAATATTCTCCGCTTCCGTCTGCTTTGACATTTACTTTATCAAGAATATCAAAACAGCTTGTCAAAAGAAATAAAGAAATCAGCAGAAAAATATGTCTGAAATATATTTTCATAAGTTCGTGTTGAAACGCAAATTTACTTATTTTTAATTTACCTCTTCAAAAGGTGAAATCAATCATGTTTAAATTCTGCCTTTCAGATAATCCTGACGTAATTCTTCGTCTAATTTTTCGATGGCATAACGAAGGCAAGTTCTTGGCATTTCTTTGTAATATTGATTTAAATAAGATATCAATTCAGCCTCGTTTTTATTTCCCATTTCTCTTAAAAGCCAGCCGTTTGCTTTGTGCATCAAATCATGCGGATGATAAAGATTTTGCGTTACAAACTCTTTCGTTAATTCAAATGAGCCCTTTTTTATATAATGCATTGTTCCTACAACAGCAATTCTTTTGTGCCACATTTGATCGGAACCTGCAAGAGTTTTCAAAAGGTTTTCTTTCTGATTTTCAAAAGCATACCTGCCTAAAATTTTATAACAGCTCGTGTCAACCAGATCCCAATTATTGATGAAATCCAGATGTTTAAGATAGAAATCGATGATTTCTTCTTTTACGGATAAATCTTTCGTCTTTTCAAACTTAGAAATCAGCATAATTAAAGCCGTTAAACGATGCTCATGATAAGACGAGGAAAGCAACTCGCTCAATTCATCTAAAGAAATTTTAGCATAATATTCTTTGGCAACAGCTCTTTGATCCGGAACTTTTACTCCCAAAAACAAATCGCCTTCACCATACTCTCCTTTTCCTGTTTTGAAAAACTTAGGAAAAAAAGCCGCTTTTTCGGGAATAGACAACTCGTTTAAAGCTTCTAAAATCTGATTATAAGTTTCCATGCTAAAAATTTAAACAGCCTATACATTTAACAAATAAGCTGTTAGCACCATTGGAATATTTTGTCATCATACAATCTTTGTCCGTTTGCAAATCTTTTTGTTGAAAATCTCGTCCCATCATCATGATAGGCTTTGCAAAGTTGATCATATCTCCTGCAGTAATTACACAAATCGGCGAATTTTCATTTTGACCGGTTCCGCTTTCATCAATTGTTTTAATAATCGTATTGTTTTGCAATATGCACAATTGTGCCTTTGTCTTATCTCCAATCGCATTATATATATTTACCATTGAAGCTAGTATTTCTGTGGATAGTGGGTTTTTAGAATATTCTGTTTCAGCTTTTACAATGATTTTTTGAGCCTTACTTTTAGAAATTCCTTTTTTACTTGCAGGTTTCCAGACTTGATCGTAGTCACGGTTATAATCAGACATATTGTATTCTGTTTTTAAAAATCTGCTTCCATAATAAAGTTGATTCATTTCAGCCTGTGTAAGTTTTGAAGGATCTTCTTTAAAAATATTTAAATAATTGTAAAAATATTTCTGAGGATCTTCCGTGACATTCTTTTTTATCTCTTCAACATTAATTTGTGAAAAGCAAAATCCAAAAGACAATAATAACAGTAAAAAAAGCAACTTTTTCATTTGATAATTCTATTGATTCATAAACAATTAATGATCTTCTTCTAAAGCAATACTTTCCTGCTCTTTTTCTTCATCTGCAATCTTCTTTGGATTGGCAACTTTAGCAATCGTAAGTCCCTGAACAATAATAGAAAATACCACCACACAATACGTAATACTTAAAATAGCATTGCTGTATTCGTTTTTAGGAATCGACATCGCCAAAGCGATGGAAACACCACCTCGAATTCCACCCCAGAACAACACTTTTATTGTTTGCGGACTAAATCTTGTTCTGAAAGACATGAATTTTGTAGGCCCCCAAATCGAAGCAAATCTTGCACAAAGAACTACAACAATCGCCAATAATCCAGGAATTACATAATGATTCAAGTCTTTAATCATCAACAATTCAAACCCGATGAAAAGGAATAAAACAGCATTCAGAATTTCGTCAATCAGTTCCCAAAATTTAATCAGGTAATCTTGAGTAATAGATTTCATTTTAAATTTAACATTGAAATTACCCATAAACAATCCTGCTGCAACCATGGTCAAAGGACCCGAAACATGCATTTGTCTTGCGACAAGATAACCTCCCATTACAACTGCAAGTGTTACCAAAACCGAGATAATATAATCATCAATTTCACGCATTAATCTTGAAGTTACCCAACCTAAAAGAACCCCCAAAAGTAATCCACCTCCGGCTTCTTTCATTAATAGAATGGTAATGTTTTCTACTCCTAAATCTACTTTATCACCTACTGCAATCTGCAAAACTACCGTGAAAACCACAACCGCCATACCGTCATTAAATAAAGATTCTCCGGCAATTTTTGTTTCTAATGATTTTGAAACTTTGGCTTGTTTTAAAACACTTAAAACCGCAACCGGATCAGTTGGTGAAATCAATGCTCCGAATACCAAACAGTAAATGAAAGGAATTTTTAATCCTACCAACGGTAACAAATAAAACATTCCAAATCCTACAATAAAGGTAGAAATAATCACCCCGGCTGTTGAAAATATAAGAACCGGCCGGAACTGTTCTTTTAGATCATTAATATTAATATGGATTCCTCCCGCGAAAAGAAGAAAATTAAGCATCGCTCCCATCAGAACTTCGGTAAAGTCGATACTGTTCATCAAATCATTCAGATGACCGAATGTTTTTGGAAGAAAGTTTTCTCCAAATAAAACCAAAATGATAGATACCACGATGGCAATAACCATAATTCCGATAGTACTCGGAAGTTTTAAAAACCTATAATTGATATATGCAAAAATGGATGCTAATACGATGAGCGCTGAAAATGAATAATATAATTCCAATAAATTTGTTTTTTAAAAATTGAAGTCTAAATAAAGTACTTTGATATAAATTTTGATGTCTTCTTTTTCCCAAACATCTACAATGCCGTCTTTCAGGGTTTTAGAAGCTCTGGTATAACCTTGCCCTACATTCATCACATTGAGGAAAATATACTCATCTCCCACGTTGTTTACTTTGTATGCAGTTTTTTCTGATTTACCGTCTCCCGAATTTTTGATCGCATCAGTAAGAAGTCGCAATTGTGCGATGTGATGCGAAAAGTTCCCTATGTCTTTTGTCTGATCATAGGCACGAAGTAAGATAAGAATCACATCAAGGTTGGTAGGATCTTTTGCGTAAAGTACTTTACCAAGCCTGATGCATTCTATAAAATTATTGCTTTTGAAAGCATCTGCTAACTCTTTGAAATCGTCTCCCGATTGGGAAACCAGATCTTTTCTGAAATTTCTTCCGTAGTACAAATGTTCTGCTTCTGTACTGTCTATAGATTTTGGAAGACCCTTATATTTAAAAATAAGTCTGTCGTAATTGTAAACAGATTTGGGATTGGTGAGATTTTTTTCGATGCTTTTCAAATCGAACTTTGTCTTTTGGCTCAAACCAAAAAACGGAAGAATAAGTAGAAAGAATACGATTCTGAAATTCATTAATCTTCTTTTTCTGAGGCTTCGTCTTCGTCATTATCGAAATATTCGAAAAGAAAATCGTTGTAAGGAAATCTTGAAATATGAATTTTCATCACCTCGTCGTACACCAACCTTTTCATTTCAGGGAAATTTTCTTTCGTAAGAGCAGAAATGAAAACTGCAGGATGTTTAGATTTTGCCATCCATGTTTTTTTCCATTCTTCAAGAGAAACGTTTTTGCTTGAGCTAGGCGTAAGATCGTCTTCGTCTTTTTTCTCGTAGCTGAAATCATCAATCTTGTTGAAAACCATAATCATCGGTTTTTGATGCGCGTTGATTTCCATTAAAATCTGATTCACAGATTCGATATGATCCTCAAAGCTTTCGTGCGAAATATCCACCACATGAATCAGAAGATCCGCTTCACGCACCTCATCCAAAGTAGACTTGAAAGATTCTACCAATTGTGTCGGCAATTTTCTGATGAAACCTACGGTATCTGTTAAAAGAAAAGGTAAATTTCCGATAACCACTTTTCTTACCGTTGTATCTAGCGTTGCAAAAAGTTTATTTTCAGCAAAGACATCAGATTTAGAAATAGCATTCATCAATGTTGATTTTCCTACGTTGGTATATCCTACCAAAGCGGCACGAACGACTTTTCCACGATTGTTACGTTGCGTCGCCATTTGTTTGTCAATGACTTTCAGTTTGTCTTTCAGCAAAGATATTCTGTCACGAATAATCCTTCTATCGGTTTCAATCTCTGTTTCACCAGGACCACGCATTCCTATCCCCCTTTTTGCTTATCTAAGTGAGACCACATCTTGCTTAATCTAGGCAGCAAATATTGGTATTGTGCCAATTCAACCTGAGTTCTTGCGTAAGAAGTCTGTGCTCTTTGTGCGAAAATATCAAGAATAAGATTGGTTCTGTCTAGAATTTTTACTTCAATTTCTTTTTCAAGATTTTTAAGCTGAGACGGAGATAATTCATCATCAAAAATAATGGTTCCTATCTCGTTTTCTTTTACATATCCTTTTATTTCCTGTGCTTTTCCGCTTCCTACAAAAGTTTTAGAATCGGGCTGGGTTAATTTCTGAGTAAAACGTCTGTCTACCGTAGCGCCTGCTGTGAAGGCCAAAAACTCCAGCTCGTCCATATATTCCTGCAACTTATCTTCATCCTGATTTTGAGTGACAACGCCCACCAAAATTGCCCTTTCGTAATTATGTTGTTTCTTTTCTAGCATTAAATTCTTTATAATTTATGAGATTTACAAGATAACATTTTTAATTTATAAATGCAACTCAAGTCTTTAAAAACAGGATTTTCCGATGAAATTTTGCATTATTTCTCTGTATAATAAATAGTTATTCACCTTTCACAAGAGCTTCTTCATTTCTGATTTTGGAAATTTATGTTTTAAATCCAAGTTTGATTATACAAATTTGTTTGAACAAAAAAGAAAATTAATCCCAGTCTGCTGCAACAAATTTCATCTGAGTCCCTTTATCATCATAAAGGGTAAGAAAATGACCATTAATTTCATAATGGATCATTTTTTCAAAAACTTTTGTAAACTTATCTTCGATTTCCATATCCTGACAAGCCATCAATGTACTTCCCAATCCGGAAATTTTTACTTTGCTTTTAGATTTAAATTCTAAGGTAAAAAACATTCCGTTGCAGCCCATCATGGCAGTTCCTCTTATTTTCCCATCTTTGACAGGTTCGGTAAGGTTGATTTCTGCTTTATTTTTCACAAGCTGTTCTTTGGTGAAACCATCAAACGAAACCATCATCCATTCTCTTTGGTAGTGCTGATTATTCAACTTTACAGCAGAACAGTTTACAACTAAATTTAGAATAAAAAAGGCAAAAAGAAATGATAAAATGTTTTTCATATCATCCTCCCTCCCATTTTCATACCAATTGCTGACAAATTATCGTAAAAATTAGTAATTTAGCCCCACAAAAATTATTTTATAAAATGAAAAGAATATTTTTACTATTCACTTTCTTATTAGGCTTTGCTCAAATGAGGGCAGACGAAGGAATGTGGCTATTGATGCTTGTCAAAAGACTTAATGGTGTAGACATGCAAAAAGAGGGTCTTCGTTTGACTCCGGAAGAGATTTATTCTGTAAACAATTCTAGCTTAAAAGATGCTATCGTAAGCTTTGGCGGTTTTTGTACAGGAGAAATTGTTTCAGACAAAGGTTTGATTTTTACCAATCACCACTGTGGTTATGGTGCTGTTGCTGCGGCTTCGACTCCTGAAAAAGATTACCTAAAGAATGGTTTCTGGGCAAAAAACGAAAAAGAAGAATTCAATTCTAAAGATCTTTATGTAAGATTCTTGGTAAGAATGGATGATGCTACACAGAGAATCAATTCTAAACTAAACAACGAAATGTCTGCAGCTCAGAGAAAAGCTGTAATTGATGCTGAAACAAAAGCAATTCAGACAGAAAATTCTGAAAATGGAAAATATACTGTTGTTGTAAGAGATTTCTTCAACGGAAACGAATTTTATTACTTTGTTTATCAAGACTATAAAGACATTAGATTGGTAGGTGCACCGCCATCATCAATTGGTAAATTTGGTGGAGATACTGATAACTGGGAATGGCCAAGACATACAGGAGATTTTACAGTATTCAGAGTGTATGCTGATGCTGCAGGGAATCCGGCAGAATTTAAGCCTACCAATGTTCCATTAAAACCTAAACATTTCTTACCTGTTTCTCTAAAAGGAATTAAGCCAGGAGATTTTTCAATGATTTTAGGATATCCTGGAAGAACAAACCGTTACTTAACTTCTTTCGGAATTGAGCAAATGGTTACTAAAGATTATCCGGCTTGGGTAGAGACTTCTAAAATGGCGATGGACATTATGAAGAAGTACATGGATAAAGACAAGACTACTCAATTAGGATATGCTTCTCAATATGCTTCTGTTGCCAACTACTGGAAAAACAGACAGGGAACAATTGATGCTGTTGAAAAAAACGGTACAATTACTGACAAAAGAGAGCTTGAGAAAAAATTCAACGACTGGGCGATGCAAACAGGAAATGAAATGTATGATGATGTTTTAGACAGAATTCAAAATTATTATTCTCAAGTTTCAGACAGAAACGTAGAAAGAAATTACGCTTCTCTATTTATGAGAAATGCTAAGTATATCGCTCTTGCAAACAGCCTAGCTCCTGCATTAGACGCTTATGCAAAACAAGATATGGCAGGAAGATTGGCAATGAAAGCTAAATTAGAAACTGCTGTAAAAGATGCATATGATAACATCAACACCAATCTTGAAGGAGAAATGTTGAACTCTTTGGTAACTCTTTACCAAACGAGAGTAAAATCTGATGTAGCTTCTCCAACGCTTATGGCTTTGGATGCTAAAAACTTATCTAATCTTGCATTTTCGTCTCTATTTGCTAACAAAACTTCTGTGACGAATTATATTATGAATCCTGATCGTTTGAAATTGGATGCAGATCCTCTTTTGAAAATAGCAAGAGGAATTATTGCAGATCAAAAAACATCAAACGATAAATACGTATTGTTGGATGACAGCTTTGCTAAAAACAACCGTCTTTTCTTAGCTGGTTTAATGAAAGCAATGCCTGAGAAAAAATTCTATCCGGATGCAAACTCTACTATGAGACTTACTTACGGACAAATTGATACTTTACCTGTAAGAGACGATAGAAACTACTTTGGAGTGACTGATAACTATTACACTACAATGGAAGGTTTAGTAGGTAAATACAAAGCAGGTGACGAAGAATTTGATCTTCCACAAAGAGTAATTGCGCTTCAAAATGCTAAAGATTACGGTCAATATGCAGACAAAGCAGGTTACCTTCCTGTAAACTTCCTTTCAAACAATGATATTACAGGTGGAAACTCTGGTTCTCCGGTAATTGACGGAGACGGTAACCTTATCGGTATCGCTTTCGATGGAAATAGCGAAGCATTAAGCGGAGATATTGTTTTTGAAAACGAATGGCAGAAAACAATCAGTGTGGACATCCGTTTTGTTCTTTGGACAATCGACAAATATGCTGGTGCAAGAAGAATTGTAGACGAACTAAAATTAGTAAGAGACGAAAATACTCCTGCTGATACTGGTAAATCTAAAATCAAAATTGCAGCTCCTGTAAAAAAGAAAAAATAATTTTCTCAAAAATATTTTTAAAACCGTGGAATTTATTTCACGGTTTTTTTGTTGCTTTTTATTCATTTAAAACGAATAGTTTTTCATAAAAATATAATTTCACAAAATATTCAAAATTTTAACCGCTAAAAATCAACACTTTAGATATTTAATTTTAATAAAAAGATATTTTTTTTGTTAGGATTTTTAAATAACTCCGACTATAATTATAACTATAAAAAATACTTTTATGAAAAAAAACATTTTAAAACTAGCAACACTTAGCCTTGGGTTTATGACAATTTTCGGACTTTCATCTTGTGATGATGACGATATGATGATGGAAAGCTCTATGGAAAAAACAATTACGTTTGAAAATATTGTCGCTCCAAAAGATTTTGTAGAGAGTGGCAGCTTTCAGGGAACCAATACTCCTGTTATTATGCCCGGAGAATCTGTATCTGTTAAATTCAGCGCAGGAAAAGCACAGTCTTTAATGTTTGCAACCATGTATGGAGCTTCAAAAGATTGGTTCTTTGCTTCGAAGCAACCGGGAATAAAATTATTTGATGCTAACGGAAATGCCATTACAGGTGATGTTTCTTCAGAAGTTTTATTGTGGGACAACGGAACAAAAGACAACACAACAGGAACAGCTCAGAGCAATCCTATCGCTCAGGTTCCAGGTGTGACTGCCTCTCAATTGGTCAAGCTAAATCTTAGTTATGACATTATGAAATCTGAATTTACTTTAATGATAACAAATACTTCTGGAGGAACAGCTAATGCGACACCTTTATCTCCAGGAGTTTGGGCGGTTTCAAACTACAATGGTTCGCAATTGCTTAATTCGGCACCGTTTTTCACACCCAATGCATTATCAAATCCTGAAATTACAGATATAGCGCAAATGGGAGATATCACTAAAATGGTGATGAAACTTAATGCAAATACAGAAATAATGACTGGTCTTTCTCCAGCCTTGGTTGTAGTTTACAGCGGCAACCAAAATCCCATTTATCAATTAGGACAGTTGGATTCTGGTAATGGTTTAAAAGAAGTTTCTCAGACTGGAAATGTCATGAAACTTCAAAACAGCTTAAAATCTATGTCTAATGTAAAAGGAGTTTATATCGCAGGAAGTGCTCCTGTAGCGCCGGGAAGCAAAATGATGACCAATTTTTCTTATACAACAGGAGATAAAATAGCCTATGTAACGATGTTTGGTTTTTCTAATGACTGGTTTTATGCCAATGAACAAAGTATTGATGCAAATACCAAGGGAGATTTAACTTCAAAAACAGCTTTGTTTGATTCGGGAACGGGTGTTAATCAATATCCAGGGGCAGGAAATCGCCAGGCTTTATTTGGAGGAACTCCTCAAGCGGAAAGCATTGTTATTTCAAAAGTCGGAACACAATATCCTATACCTGCAGTACAAAATGTCTTAAAAGTGACCGTAAACTAATTAATCTCGATCTGGGTTTAATAAAAACAACAAATGATTTCAATGAGCATCTCTGAGTAATAATTCAGGGGTGCTTTTTATTTTATTAAAACTTTATTTTACACATTCCAAAACTCCCGATCGAGACTTCTGTATTGTATTGCTTCAGAAACATGATGAGACAAAATATTTTCAGACTCTTCGAGATCAGCAATCGTTCTGGCCACTTTAAGAATCCTATCGTAGGCTCTTGCTGAAAGATTCAGTTTTTCCATTGCCATTTTAATAAGGTTAAAAGATGCGTCATCTAACCCACAAAACTGTTCTAATTCTTTTGAACCAATTTGAGCGTTATAGCTGATTGGCAAATCTTTGTATCTCTCATTTTGTATTTCGCGAGCAACTAAAACCCGCTTTCTGATGTCTTCACTTTTTTCGCCTTTTCTTTTTTCTGCCAACTGTTCAAATTCAACCTTCTGCACCTCAACATGAATATCAATTCTATCTAAAAGTGGTCCCGAAAGTTTATTCATATACCGCTGCATTTCTAAAACAGAAGAAGTATTTTGAGGATCATCAGGGAAATATCCACTGGGACTAGGATTCATCGAAGCCACCAACATAAAACTTGAAGGGTAATTTACTGTAAATCTTGCTCTGGAAATTGTGACCTCCCGATCTTCTAATGGTTGTCGCATTACTTCTAAAACCGTTCTTTTAAACTCCGGCATTTCGTCTAAAAATAAAACGCCATTATGAGCCAAAGAAATTTCTCCGGGTTGCGGATAACTTCCGCCACCAACGAGTGCAACATCTGAAATCGTGTGATGAGGTGATCGAAATGGACGAACGGTCATTAAAGAGGTTTCCGTTCCCATTTTTCCGGCCACAGAATGTATTTTGGTTGTTTCTAAAGCCTCCTTTAAAGTAAGTGGTGGCAAAATACTAGGAACTCTTTTTGCCAACATTGTTTTTCCGCTTCCGGGTGGACCAATAAGAATAATATTATGACCTCCTGCTGCGGCAACTTCCATAGCTCTTTTAGCAGTTTCCTGACCTTTCACTTCAGAAAAATCAAAAGGAAAATTATTGATCTTCTCCTGAAATTCTTTTCTTGTATCTAAAACCACTTTCTCAAGAGGCTTTCCTTCATTAAAAAAATCGATGACTTCTTTGATATTTTCTACACCATATACATCAAGATTATTGACAATGGCTGCTTCTCTGGTATTTTGTTTCGGTAAAATAATTCCTTTAAATCCTTCTTCACGAGCCTGAATGGCAATTGGAAGCACTCCTTTTATCGGTTGCAAACCTCCGTCAAGTGAAAGCTCGCCCATAATGATATAATCTTGTACATTTTCACCAAGAATCTGGTCTGATGCAATCAGAATTCCGATTGCGATACTCAAATCGTACGCAGCACCTTCTTTTCGCAAATCTGCG
The DNA here is from genome assembly GCF_006175945.1 of Chryseobacterium mulctrae. Taxonomy (NCBI): domain Bacteria; kingdom Pseudomonadati; phylum Bacteroidota; class Flavobacteriia; order Flavobacteriales; family Weeksellaceae; genus Chryseobacterium; species Chryseobacterium mulctrae. Next base: position 2,181,754 of record NZ_VAJL01000001.1, read on the forward strand.
GGCGCCATATTAATCGTAACTTTTTTACCGGGAATTTTATAACCACAATTTTTGAGTGCAGCAGAAATTCTGTAACTGCTTTCTTTGATAGCATTATCGGGAAGGCCTACCAAATGATAACCGACTCCACCTGTATCAATATTGACTTCAATAGTTATAGTTTGTGCGGAAACGCCGAAAATGGAACTTCCATATATTTTAATCAGCATTGTGTGTTTTTTGTAAAAATAATTATTTTTTCTCATAAGTGTGTGATTAACAGCATTTATTTTTTCATTTTTTATAAAAAATAATTCGAGACAAGAAAATTGCCCCGAATTATTATCTTAAAAATTGTTTTAGAATTTGATGAAAAATATTTAATATACCAGTGTTATTCCGGCTCCAAACCCCATATCGCTGTCGTAGTGGGTTGATAAGGATGCATTTCGGGTAACGATATATTTTAGACCCAACATATATTCTTTATCCGTATTTACATAAAAAGCGCCCCGAAATCTTCGAGTAAGAGGAATATCTTCTCTTCTTAATTGCAACCTTACAATTCCGTCTGTGAAAACCTCTGCCTGAAAATCGATCAGCATTGGCAAAGTATACAATACACCCACACTAAGTGTTGCTCTTTGGTCTTTTTTATTTTTCTGTCCAAAAAGATTTTTTTCTAATTCACCAGAACCATGTGAATCTCTATACCTCCAGTCAAAACCAATAAAAGGCATTAACCACTGCATTTTACCTATATATCTACCAATGTGTGTTTCTGTTTCATAACCGTGCATGTTGTTGTATCCTAATCTCCATTCTGTACCAATGCTCCATCTTGCATTTTGCAACATTGACTGTCCGTCGTTACCGTTGGTCGCAAAGTCGTTTTCTGCCATAAGATGCCACTCGTTACTTTCGTTCTGCAGCATTTTATAAGCTTTTTCTTTATCCGAAAGTTCAGGATTTTTATAATCTCCTACCGCAAAAACTCTGTTCATTCCTGCCATCATATGATATAAGATATGACAATGGAAAAACCAGTCTCCTTCGGTATTGGCTGCAAATTCTATAATATCTGTTTCCATTGGCATGATATCCAATACATTTTTCAATGGAGCTTGAGCCCCGTTTTCGTTAAGAACACGGAAATCAAAACCATGTAAGTGCATCGGGTGCCTCATCATAGAGTTATTGATCAATTTTATTCTTAATATTTCCCCTTTTTTAATCTGTATTTTATCAACTTCGGAAAGCACCTTATTATCCAGACTCCATACATAACGGTTCATATTCCCTGTAAGAGTAAGCGTGATATTTTTTATAGAATCTTTTTTCGGCAAAGAAGTATCATAAGGAGACTTTAGCATATTATAATTTAAGGTTACAATATCAGTATTTCCTGCACCGTGTGAAGAATGGTTCATTTTTGCGTATTTATTCATTTCCATTTTTTGAGGATCTTTTCCTTTCTCACCAGTAATTTCAGGATACATCACCGCATTCATATCCATTTTTTGAAGACTCATTGCCATTCCCATATCTTTCATATCGCCATTCATCTTCATCATATCGTTCATCATTTTCATTCCTTCAAAATATTTAAGCTTAGGGAGCGGAGCATGAAGTTGCTTGATGCCTTCTCCAACATAAATTGAAACCGATTTTGTTCTGTCTTCCGGAGTTACCAAAAGCTCGTAAGAAGTATTTTTCTCAGGAATTGTCACCACAATATCATACGTTTCCGAAACACCTATAATGAGTCGGTCGACCATTACCGGTTCTACATCATTACCATCGTTTGCCACAACCTCTATCTTTCCGCCTGCATAATTGATCCAGAAATAGGACGAAGCACCTCCATTGGAAATACGAAACCTCACCCTATCTCCTGATTTAAACTGAGATAACTGCTGTTCAAAGCTTCCATTAATTAAAAATTTATCGTAATAAATATCACTTACATCCATTGCAAGCATGCGTTTCCATTCGTTGGTTACTTTAGTTCCGAAATGCCCTTCTTTTATAGCTTCCCAATAACTTTGCGTGCTGTTTTTCTTTATTGCAAACCAATCATTGGCGTTGTGAAGCATTCTGTGAATGTTATTAGGATTCAAATCTGTCCATTCACTTAAAATCAACGGAATTGCAGGAATATCATCAATTCCATTTCTGAAAGTAGGATCATCATCTCTTTTTTTCAAAATCATCGATCCGTACATTCCTATCTGCTCCTGTAATCCTGAATGAGAATGATACCAATGTGTTCCGTGCTGAATGATGGGAAATTTATAAGTATACGTCGAATGTGGCTTAATTCCCATTTGAGTAAGCATAGGAACGCCGTCTTCTTTATTGGGCAACATTAATCCATGCCAATGCAAAGAAGTTTCTTCGTCCACAAGGTTATGCACGATAATCTCCGCAGTATCGCCTTCTGTAAATGTAAGCGTAGGCATCGGAATTTGCCCATTAACAGCAATCACCCTTTTCACTTTTCCTGTAAAATTCACCAATGTATCTTTTACATACAGATGATATGTTACTGTTTTACCATCGGTTAACTTTTTTTCAGGAAAAGGAAGTACTTTTTTGTTCTGAGCATTCTGAATATTATGCGCAGAATACTTCTGTGCTTTTACAAAGAAAAAAGAAAATAAAATCCCGATAACTATATATTTAGTTTTTAGCATATTACTCTTTATTTTAAAGTTTCAACAATACTTCCGCAGGTAAGCATTTGAGATCCGTAATATGGGTTTTTGATTGTGCTTTCCGTACTCAACCAATTGGCATCCTGCATCGGGCAATATTGGTAATAAACAGGTGTGGAAAGCTTTGAAGTTTTTAGCAAATCATACATGTTTTTAGATAGCGCTTTGAAGGCTTCCCTTTGTTTCTTTATGTCTTGCGTTTTAGCAATTGCTGAAGCGTCATTATTTAAGCTTTTAATTACTTTCATCCACACATTATGCTCTTCTGTTGACAGTTCATTCATTTTTACAGCAGTGATTGCATCTGTTAATTCTTTTGCATTTGCAGAAGCAGTTTTAGCATCTGATTGTACAAGAGCATTTTTTAATGAAAAATAAGAATTCTGAAAACTTTGCAAAAGCGAACCAACCGGTTTACTTTCCTGAGTCATTGAAGAATGATCATGTCCGTGTCCGTCCATTGTTGTTGTCTTATTTCTTTTATATTGACAACAAGACGGAAGTTTAGCATACACATCATCCGGAGCATAAAAAGATTCGCTGTCGTATCCAGCATTGGCAATTCTTTTTAAAATTTCCTGTTGGTTTGTTTTTGATGCATCATAAGTAAGAGTTGCCATGTTAGAAGCTTCATCCCAATTTACCCTGGCTACATTTTTCACATTTCCAGATTTCTCAATCTTTGATTTGCACATATCGCAATTTCCTGAGATTTTTACTGTTTCGGTTTTTGCGTTTTTAATCTGGGCAGTATATAATAGTGATACTAAAAGCATCATAACTGCCATTATTTTTGATATTGATTTCATAATATTTTTTTTATTAAAACAATGAGAAGTAATGTTGATTAAATAATGTAGCGTCGCCAAAGTGACCCAATATTTCGTTTTTGAAACAACTAAGTTTGGTTAAAAACAAAACACCACATTACAATACGTATTACTAATCTATTGCGTAGAAGAATTAAATTTAAATAATTGATAAAGTTGAAAACAGAGACGTTTTCAAAAGCGCATAGTTATGGCTATACAATAAAGGGATTATCCTATTTTAGGGATCAACCAAATGGAATAGAATCCTTTGGAAATATTAGTTTCGTAATTTAAGAAAGAGGGAGCTACATCAACTTTTGCTTTACCAAAAGAGAAATTATTAGAATAAAAAAAAGATGTGTTGCTATTCGTGGGGCATTTACACAAAGCATTATTGCAATCATTTCCGCAATAATCTTTTTTGCTTTGCTCATGCGAACATGCATCTTTGCAATCCTCTTTTTTTGATGCAGAAACGTGTGTTTTTGCTTTCTGCGTTGAAGCATTAGTCATATTACATGCATAAGTTTGAGTGGGCATTAATAAAAATCCCAAACAAACGAAAAACAATATGTAAACACTTCGATGCATCTTCTTGCTAAATTAATATTTTTTTATTTTAAAATAAAATTTTTAACATTTTTTTAATCACTCTGATCACCCTATTTCTTCAAGCAAAATTTATTTATATTTGTGAATGACCTTCTTTTAAGGATTTAAGAAAAAGAAAAAAGTACTCTATTATGGTAATAAAACCTGAAATATCCTGGGCAGATTTTGAGAAATTAGACATTCGATGCGGTACCATTATTTCCGTGAATGATTTTGAAAAAGCAAGAAACCCTTCTTATCAACTCGAGATCGATTTTGGAGATTTAGGTACCAGAAAATCTGCGGCACAAATCACCACGCTTTACAACAAAGAAGATTTGGTTGGAAAACAAATTTTAGCCGTCGTTAATTTTCCCAAAAAGCAGATTGCCAATTTTTTCAGCGAATGTCTTGTTTTAGGAGTTTATGGTGAAGATGCAAAAGATGTAACCCTTCTTTCACCGTCTCTTCCAGCAAAAAACGGATTGCAGGTCGGATAAATTTCTTAAAAAATGTAAAACTAAAGGTTTTTTGAGACCCATTAGGTTTGAATATGATAATAAAATTTAGTTTTTAAAAATAATTAATCAAACACATATATGATACAAAACATTCCATTAGAAAAAGTCTTATTCCTTGATATTGAAACCGTTCCAAACTCAGGCTCTTGGAATGATCTTTCTGAAAGCGAACAAAAACTTTGGGATAAAAAAACAAGGTATCAAAGAAAAGATGAGATTTCTGCAGAAGATTTTTACGACAGAGCCGGAATTATGGCAGAGTTTGGAAAAATTATCTGCATTACAATTGGAATGCTTGAGAAAAATGACACCTTAAGAATCAAAAGCTTTGCAGATGATGATGAAAAAAAAATGTTGACTGAATTTGGTGAACTTTTTAACAGCCCAAGACTGCGTGATGTGATTCTCTGCGCTCACAACGGAAAAGAATTTGATTTCCCGTGGATTGCAAGACGATTTCTCATCAATGGAATGATGCCTCCTACTCCATTCCAAATGTTTGGAAAGAAACCTTGGGAAATTCCGCATATCGACACCATGGAACTGTGGAAATTCGGAGATTATAAAAGCTATGTTTCATTAGAATTATTAGCTCATGTTTTCGGAATTCCTACGCCGAAAGACGACATCGACGGATCAATGGTTTCATCAATCTACTACATAGAAAAAGACTTGCAACGAATAGTTGACTATTGTGAAAAAGATGTCTTAACTTTGGCCAATATTTTCAGACGGATGCGTCAGGAAGATTTATTAAAAAGAAATATCAATTTAGATTAAATAAAATGCCGCTTAAACGGTAGTTAAAACGATAAAATGAAATTTACAGACGATCAGATTGCCGATATAGGAGAAGAAATTATAAGAATATTAAAAACCGTTTATGACCCGGAAATTCCGGTGGATATTTATGAATTGGGGTTGATTTACGATGTACAGATTTCCGATGAAGCCGATGTAAAAATTATTATGACTTTAACGACTCCTAACTGTCCGGTTGCAGAAACTTTACCACAGGAAGTAAAAGATAAAGTAAAAACAGTGGAAAACGTAAATGAAGTTGAACTTGAACTTACTTTTGAGCCAAGCTGGAACAAAGATATGATGAGCGAGGAAGCTAAATTTGAACTTGGAATGCTTTAGAATTCATTTAAATAAATAGAAGCTGTCAATTTTTTTGCAGCTTTTTATTTTTGACAAATTTTATCTTTAATGTCTGTTTGTCATTCCGTAGGAATCTCGACAAAGTTTTAATTTATAATAGTTTAGATCCCTACGGAATGACAAAAGCACAATATAATTATTTAGATTTCTTTTACTATCTCTTTCCCTTCTCTTCTACTCCATTCACTCCACGAACCAACGTATAAATTTGGAATTTCAAATCCGGCATAAGCAAGCGCCAAAATTGTGTGACAAGCAGTAACTCCTGAACCACAATGAATGATTAATTTTTCAGGTTTATTTTCTAATAATTTTTGATATTTTTCTTTTAAAATTTCAGGTTTTAAAAAGTTTCCGTTTTCATCTAAATTTTCAGAAAAAGGAATATTGATCGCTCCCGGAATATGACCTGCAACTAAATCGATTGGTTCAGACTCACCTTTATAACGATAAGCGTCTCTTACATCAATTATAGTTGAAGACTCGTTTGTTAATTCATTTTCAACATCTTCCAGACTTGAAACAAGCAGAAGCCAATGTTTTTTTGTAATGATTTCAGATTTCTCAAAAACTTCTTCTTCCGATGAAAACTCAAGATCTTCTTTTTCGACCGCCTGAATTCCGCCATCTAAAACCTGAACATTTTTCAGTCCAAAAGATCTCAACATCCACCAAGTTCTAGCTGCAGCATTTGCTCCGTTTTTATCATCATAAATAATGATATTAGAATCTTCTGAAATTCCTAAGCGGGAAACGATTTTGGCAAACTTTTGAATGTCGGGCAAAGGATGCCTTCCTCCAAAAGCTGCATTTTCATTCGTTTCAGCTAAATCTTTTTCTAAATCTACGAATCTTGCATTTTTGAGGTGTTGATTCAGATAGTTTTGATAACTGTCTTTTCCGGTTCGTACATCAAGAATAATAAGTTTTTCAGCAGAAAGTTCTTTTAATTGTTTTGGTGAAATTATAGGAAGCATGGATGTTTATTTTAATTTAAATTTTTCTCGCAGATTTTGCTGATTACGCAGATTAATTTACGTAAATCTAGCTTAAGCAGTAAAAATAAACCACTTATTGTGAAGTTGTTATGCATTTAATGCAAAGATTGATTTTTGCAAATCTTATTTTAAAGAGCAAAGATGAATCAATAAATTGATTTTATGAAGCTCTCGTTTTATTCAAGCTTCATCAGCGACTTTGTCGCCATTCTTTGCTCCTTAAGATAATAGCTTAATACTTAAAATCTTTGCGTCATAAAAAATCTCGCTCAATTTCTTATTCCAAACTCAGTTCAATTTAGGTTTCCAATCTGCAAAAATCTATTAAAGCTAAAAATAAAAAACCGCAGAAATTTCTGCGGTTTTGTTTATTGATAAATAAAAATCATTGTCTGTACAAGTTCCGGATGAAGGCTTTTTGCAACCGGACAATTATGAGCGGTTTCCTCAATAAAAGCTTTTTCTTCATCAGAATATTGATTTGAAAAAACAAAATTACAAACAATCTCACCAATTCTTCTTGGCTCGGTTTTCATAATTTTCTGAAGCGTACAGTAAGCTCCGTCAATATTTATATTTTTGTTTTTACCCAAAATCGCAATGGTTGTCAGTGCGCATTCTGCCAAAGAAGTTGCACACAAATCGGTTGGCGAAAATTTTTCACCTTTTCCGTGATTGTCTGTTGGCGCATCACTTTCTATGATGGTTCCAGATTGTAAATGTTCCGCTGAACACCTTAAACCTCCTATGTATGTTATTTTTGATGTCATATTATTTATTTAAAAAATAAAAGAGACGATCTCTCTCTCAAAAATGAAAAATATCTTTCGCTCTGTTATAAGAACTTTCGAAATTTAATAAATTCAATTTATGTTCCGCTTTTTCAACACTCATAAAATTGATTACTTGTTCTGTTGGCATATTTCCTACCAAATCATCTTTTGCCATCGGACAACCGCCAATTCCTTTGATGGCAGAATCATATCTTCGGCAACCTTTATCATAAGCTGCTTTTAGTTTAGAATAAGAATCTTCGTAACGGTTATGAAAATGTGCTCCGAAATCTATTTCAGGATATTTTGACGGAATTTTTTCGAATAATAAAGCAATAGTTTCCGGCGTTGCTACTCCAGTTGTGTCTGAAAGAAGGATATTTTTAATTCCGATTTCGGAAAATCTTTTCGCCCAAAAATCTACGTCTTCCCATTTCCACATTTCACCATACGGGTTTCCAAATGCCATTGAAAAGTAAATATTCAGCTCTTTGCCTTCAGTTTTTGTGAGTTCGACCATCTTTACAATATCATCAAAAGCTTCCTCCTGATTTTTATTGGTATTTCTGTGCTGAAAAGTTTCAGAAATAGAAAACGGAAAACCCAAAACATCTACAGACTGATGCTTCAAAGCTTTTTCAGCACCTCTATAATTTGCAATAATTGCAGAAACTTTGGTATTAGACAAAGATTTATCGATATTCTCGGCAACCTCAGCAGAATCTGCCATTTGCGGAATTGCTTTCGGAGAGACAAAACTCAGGCAATCAAGCACATCAAAACCTACTTCCATCAGTGAATTAATGTAATCTATTTTTTTATCGGTCGGGATAAACTCATCCCAACCCTGCATCGCATCTCTAGGGCATTCTGTAAGAAACATTTTACTTTTGATTTTCTCAAATATAATAAAACTAAACTATTTAGTTCTTGCTTCCAACAAAGCTAATATTAAATTGATTATCAATAATTTATTTCCGATTTAAAATTTCAATATCATACATTCAATAACAAATAACCTGTTCTGAGCCTCAAATTTGCTAACTTTGTTAAAATTTATAATATCAAAATGAGTACAATAGAATTCAACTCGATGTGGAGAGAAAAATTACTGAACCGTTTTCTCAACTATGTAAAAATATATTCAACAAGTGATGCTGAAAGCGAAACCACCCCTTCAACCGAAAGACAATGGGACATCGCCAATTACATCACTAAAGAACTGAAAACAATTGGTCTGGAAGATGTTTCTATTGACGCACACGGGTATATTATGGGTTATGTTCCTTCTAATTTGGAAAACGATAATCAGCCAACCATAGGATTTATTTCTCATTATGATACTTCACCGGATTTCAATGGAGAAAACGTAAAACCTCAGGTTTGGGAAAATTATCAGGGAGAAGATTTGATTCTGAATAAAGAAACAAACTTCACTTTATCTCCTTCAAAATTTGAAAGTTTAAAAAAATATATCGGTCAGACTGTAATTACAACTGACGGAAATACACTTTTAGGAGCTGATGATAAGGCTGGTTGCGCTGAAATCGTAACAGCAGCAGAATATCTAATCGCTCATCCAGAAATTAAGCATGGAAGAATTGCTGTAGGGTTTACACCAGATGAAGAAATCGGAAGAGGAGCGCATAAATTTGATGTGGCAAAATTCGGAGCTGAATTCGCTTATACAATGGATGGCGGAGAAGTTGGAGAACTGGAATACGAAAATTTCAATGCAGCCGGAGCGGTTGTAAAAATCCACGGATTGAGCGTACACCCTGGTTATGCTTTCGGAAAAATGGTAAACGCAAGTCTTTTGGCAGCTGAATTTATTCAGTCTCTTCCAGCAAACGAAACACCTTCAACGACAAAAGGTTTTGACGGGTTTTATCATTTGATGGATGTAACTTCTGATGTTTCAGAATGTAAACTTCAATACATTATTCGTGATCACAACGAAGAGAAATTTGAGGCTAGAAAAAAATTCATGGAAGAAAAAGTGGCAGAATTTAATCAAAAACATGGCGAAAAAACGGCTGAAGTGGAGATTAAAGAACAATACCGCAACATGAAGCAACAGTTTGAAGGCAAAATGCACATCGTTGACCTTGCTGCAAAAGCAATGAAGGAAGCTGGAATTGAGCCTAAAATAAAAGCAATTAGAGGTGGAACAGACGGAGCACAATTATCTTATATGGGATTGCCTTGTCCGAATATTTTTGCGGGCGGAATCAACTTCCATGGACCTTATGAGTATGTTGCTTTGGAAAGTATGGAAAAGGCGACTGAAGTTATTATTAATATTGTGAAAGCATAAATAAATAATTTAAAATTAGATTAAATCCCCGTTGCATTCGTAGCGGGGATTCTTTTTTCAAATAGAACATACTTCTCGTCAAATCATGCTTACCATTCATCAAATAAAATTTCAAATCATCGCCCACCGTTGTTGTTTTGCATTAGATTTTTTAATAACATCTTATGAAACAACGTTTTTTAGCATTAAGCTCATTATTTGTATGCATTACTTGTTCGGTCGAAGCCAATGCTCAACAAACATCTACCTTTCACATCGGGATCAAAGGAGGAACTAATTTTACAAAAACATCTACTGAATCTTCAGGGCTCGATGGAAAATATGGCTTGGGATATCAAGCCGGAGTGATGACGAGGGCAGATTTTAACCGTTTATATGTACAGGGAGAGATCTTGTTCAACAGAACAAAAACATCGTACGGAATGAAAGACGGGAGTTCTTCAAAATTAACTTGGAATTCCATTGATGTACCTATCGTCGTTGGTTACAAAATTGTCAACAACAAAGATTTCAATATCAGGGCATTTGCGGGTGGTGTTTACAGTTATGCTTTTAATGATAATTTATCTGCAACAAAAGCTCTTCAGGAAGGATTCAAAAAATTTGATAAATTCAATGTCGGGATCACAGGAGGTGTTGGAATGGATTACAAAAACTTCACTGTTGACCTTCGTTATGAGACAGGATTATCCAGCATCAGCAAGGAATTTAAGTCTAAACCTCATAGCTTTTCACTGGGAATCGGATATTTCCTGTTCTAAAAACTTAAATTATCTTTACGTATTAGAAACTGCAGTTTTGCGGTTTCTAATTTTTTATAAATCTACTTTACTCAATCTATGACAAAACCTTTAGTCTTAAAAAAACATATATTAATTATCATTTTCTGGCTTGTTTTCGGGATGGCGATCTGGATGCAGATTCAGGTTGACGCCGGAATGTATAATGCCTTTCTTCAGACTTCAATTATTCTGATAAGTTCTTTTATTTTTGCACATTTCTTAACCGACAAACTCCTTCCAAAAGCGCTGATTTCCAAAAAGATGAATCAATTTTTAGTAGAAGCCGGAATTGTAATTATTTTATTGAGTTTTATATTCTCGTTTGTTTTTGCTTATATCAATATTGATGCTCAAACACCTCTTCCGCCAAGTTTCTCGGGGCATTTGGCTGTTTTATGGAAAGGTTTTTATTTATCAATTCCTGCATCGCTACTTATAATCGGAACTGCTTGTGGAATAAGGTTTTATTTGGAACACGGAAAAATAGAACGGGATCATATTTTATTACAACAGGCACATTTGGAAAGTCAGCTTAAACTTTTACAGGATCAGATCAATCCGCATGTGATGTTTAATGTTTTAAATCACATTCATATTTTAATGAAAACAAATACAGAACTTGCTTCTTTTCTGTTGTTAAAATTCTCAGATATTCTACGTTATCAACTGTACCACTGCAATAAAAATCAGGTTATGGTCAGCCAGGAAATTCAATATCTCCAAGATCTGGTGGAAGTTGAAAAATTGAGATGGGGAAATGAACTGGACGTAAAAGCCACCTGGGATATCAATAATAAAAAAGCTTTCATTGCTCCTCTTTTGCTCGTTCCGTTTATAGAAAATGCTTTTAAATATGTTTGTCGTCTGCCCGGGCATAAAGGTTACATCATCATTTCATGTAAAGAAAAGGACAACACACTTTTCTTTTATGTTGAAAATTCTTATTCTAACATCACTACTTACAAAAAGAAAGACGGCGCACATGGAATTGGCCTTCAAAATGTAAAAAAACGGCTAAATCTTCAATATCCGGATTCACACACATTAAAAACCGAATCTGATAATGATATCTACAAGGTTTCTTTAACTTTAAAATTATCCCAAGAAAATGACGAACAATAATCTTCCCAAAATGAAATGTTTAATTATAGATGATGAGCCATTAGCGAGATTTCATCTGAAAGAAATGTCCGATCAAATTGATTTTTTAGAGGTTGTAGATACTTGTGCAACTGCCTTGGAAGCCAATTCTAAAGTGCAGGAAAAACAAATCGATCTTCTTTTTCTGGATATTAATATGCCTTATTTAACAGGGCTAGAGTTTTTGGAGCAATTGGAAAATCCACCGTTATGCATTCTTACAACCGCTTATTCAGAATATGCTTTGGAAGGATACAGGCTTCAGGTAGTTGATTATCTGTTGAAACCGATTGCTTTTAATCGTTTTTATCAGGCGGTTAATAAAGCACAACAACAATTCATCATATCTGAAAAAATAAAAAGGAATACACCTTTTGATGATCCTTTTTTGTATGTGCGACAGTCTGATTCTTTTATCAAAGTTTCGTGGGTAGACATTTTATTTATTGAAAGTATGCAGAATTATACGAAGCTTCATTTTAAAGATAAATCACTTGTCATTCATCAAACGATGAAAGCTATTGAAGAATCGCTTCCTGTTGAACACTTTTTCAGGATTCATAAATCATTTTTAATCAATATTACTCATATCGATATGATCTCAGGAGGACGTTTGTTTATTAATAAAATTGAGCTTCCTATATCCAGAACCCGAAAAGAAGAATTACTTAATCAGGTTGTATATAAGAAGCTCATTAGTAAATAGTTTAGGGTAAATTCCAACGCAGGGCAACTGCTACATAAAATGTGCTTGAAAATCGGGGGTCTTCGCCTTTTTTCATCTTAAAAATGCTTTTTATTTTGCGTTCGTTTTCATTGAAACTTCTCAATAAAGCTGTTCCTCCCGTTAATTTCAGGCTTACTGATTCATTGATCTTAACTTCCGGCCTTAAGCCTGCTGTGATCTGTTGATATCCCAGTAATACAGATTTTCCGTCCTTGTTTCTTTCTATGGTCATTCCGTTTAAACCAACAACAGCTTTTAATGCAAATTTGTCCGTGAACTGATAGCCGGCTTCCATTCCTTCTGGGAAATTGATGTTAAACTTAATTTTATTGCCTGTTTTCCAATCAAAATAAATCCAGGGCATAATCATTGGAACTCCAAACGCAGTGGTCAGAACAGGCCCTAAACCAAGAGCAAGATTAGGGTTAAAGTTTTTAATAAAAAGCACTCCACCCTGTCCTAAAACATCATCAAAATCTACATTTTCAAGATCTGTATAGACACCGACAGATGCCGTCATCATCATATTCCATTTTCTGCCTAAAGGTCTTAAATGTTGCAAACCGACCTGAGCGTTCAGCATTTGATCAGGAAACAGCTGAGTTTCATAGTTTCTGTGAGACATTTTAGCGTAAGAACCATTGGCGAGTAAAGACCACGACTTCACTTTACCATCCTCATTTTTCTTTATTGATAATGGAATATTAAAGCTTAGATCTACCCTTTTAAAATCGCTCTTCGAATCCGTTTTCACACTATCCTCCGGACGAATATAGCTGGAGTGCAGAATATATTCTGTTTTAAGCTCCCCGGACATTCCGGTCTGTGCATTTACCCAACAACTGAAGTGGGCCAAACAATAAAAAGCAGTCAAAAGACCTTTCTTCATAATTAAAAAATTTATGCAAAGAGAGGTCTTCGTTTCTTTTTCACAAAAATTACTTGATTAAGTGTCGAGATGCTATGATGAGTTGGAATAATGGAAGGATGAGATAAAACTGATATTGCCTTTAATTTGTTTTCTTATGAACTTTATTCTCTGGATTTTTTACATCTTTTCTCACAAACTCCAAATTTCAAAAAGTTTTTCGTCCTTTTCTTAATATCATCCGATTTTGGATTAATGATAACATCTAAATCAGCTTCCCCATCGTCTTTACTAAAGCAAACAAAGTAAATTTTGTACCTCTTTTTTTTTCAAAAGAAAAATATCCACAGCAAACGCACTGAAAATTCAAGTTAAAATTGTTTCTTCCATTTGTAAATATTAAACAAAAAAACCACTACAAAATGCAGTGGCTTCACAATATTTAAAATTAAATTTTAATCGTTGTACTGGTTTCCTAAAAAAGCATCCCAACCTTGTGCCGTTAAAGCAACCAATTGGTTAGAACCTCTTGCCACCATAAAATTGCCTTCTTCTTTTTCAACCGCATGACCGATAATGGTAAAATCCGGGTGATTTTTTATCTTATCAAAATCCTCTGAAGCAATCGTGAATAACAGTTCATAATCTTCACCACCGCTTAACGCTGTCATTACTGGGTTTAAATTCAATTCGTCAGCAGTTGTAATCGTTAAATTATCCATCGGAATTTTCTCTTCATACAATCTGAAACCAACTTTTGATTGGTCAGAAAGATGCAGAATTTCCGAAGCCAAACCGTCTGAAATATCGATCATTGACGTCGGTTTGATATCTAATTGTTCCAAGACACCTTTCACATCAGTTCTTGCTTCTGGTTTTAACTGTCTCTCTAAAATATAGTCGAAACCTTCCATTTCAGGCTGCATATTTGGATCAGCTAAGAAAACAGCATGTTCTCTTTCTAAAATCTGAAGTCCCATATAAGCTCCACCTAAATCTCCGGTTACCACCAATAAATCATTTGGTTTTGCACCGCTTCTTTTGACAATATTCTCTTCATTTTCGATTCCGACTGCGGTTATGCTCATCACTAAACCGGCATTAGAACTCGTTGTATCTCCGCCAATCAAGTCTACTTTATATTTTCCGCAAGCCGCTTGAATTCCTGAATATAATTCTTCTAAAGCTTCCACCGGAAAACGGTTTGAAACAGCCAAAGAAACCAAAATCTGGGTAGGCGTTGCATTCATTGCTGCAATATCACTTAGATTCACAACAACAGCTTTGTAGCCTAAATGCTTCAATGGAACATATCCTAAATTGAAATGAACTCCTTCTGCCAAAACATCGGTCGTTAAAACAACCCTCTTGTTTCCGGGATTGATTACGGCAGCATCATCTCCTACTCCAAGTTCCGAAGATTCGTTGGATAATGGAAAAAATTCCGTTAAATGTTTAATTAAACCAAACTCTCCCAGTTTTGAGATTGGCGTTAATTCTTGTTCTTTATCTTCAAACATAAATTTTATTATAAGTGATGATTGATAAATGATAAATGATTTTGAATACTTCTTAGGTTATCAAACATCATTTATCTCTTATCATTTATTAGTTAAATGTTGCCGGGTCAATATTTTCCGGACGGAAAGGAAGCTTTTTAAAATCTTCTCTCGTCATCAATATCGTTTCAGCCGTTTTATATTTATTCATTGCTTCTACCACATCATCTGGCGGAGAGGTCATTTTTCTCAACATTGTATCGATCCAAACGCCGGTTGCTTCAGAAGTTGCACAGTGTGAGCCATCAGGAAGATAGAATTTATGAACGAAACGATAGATCGCTGCATCTTCTGCGCATCCATCAATTTCAAGGCTTACAATTACCTTTTGATCAGCAAAAATTTCCTTGAAAAAAGAAAAACGCTCATGCATAATTACAGGCCCAATTCCCCATCGGCTCATTTGGGTAACACCCATTTTTTCCTTTTTCATAAAAGCCATTCTGGTTTGCGCACAATATTGCACGTAAGATGAATTGGCCAAGTGTTTATTTGCGTCTAAGTCGCTCCAGCGAACTTCGAATGTATGGTAAAATGTCATTTAATTTTGTTTTAAAAGTGAACTATTGAACATTAACCATTCAAACTACCCGTAATGTTTGTCATTCCGTAGGAATCTAAACAACATTATTTAAATCAGCTGAGATTCCTTCGGAATGACAAACTAGATAAATAATGAGGATAATACTTATTATGGTTAATAATTTCGTTTAAAAATTCAAAAATTATAATCCCCAAAATTACTCAAATAAGATGGTTTATAAAAATTGTAGTTTTGCAAAAATAATCTTCAGCATAAGATTAAATAATTATGAAGCAAATTATCATTATCGGAGGTGGTGCAGCAGGATTTTTCTGTGCTGCAAATCTTGACGAAAAGAAATATAAAGTTACCATTCTTGAGCAGAATTCAGATGTTTTGCAAAAAGTAAAAATTTCCGGAGGTGGAAGATGTAATGTAAGTCATGCCTGTTTTGATCCTAAAGAATTAGTGCAGTTTTATCCTCGTGGAAACAAAGAGTTACTGAGCGTTTTCACCAAATTTCAACCGGGAGATACTATGGAATGGTTCGAAAATCGGAAAATCCCGTTGAAGATAGAAAAAGATAACAGGATCTTCCCTGAAAGCAATTCTTCGCAGACGATTATTAATACTTTTTTACATGAAATTCAGCAGAAAAATGTTGAAGTTAAAACGAAATGTTCAGTCAAAGAAATTGAAAAATTAGATGAAAAATATTTAGTTAAAACAAGTTTAGGGGATTTTGAAGCAGATTTTGTGATTTACACAACCGGAAGTTCACCAAAGTCTTTAAAAATGATTGAAAATTTAGGACATAAAATCATAGACTTGGTTCCTTCTCTATTTACATTTAATATTAAAGATGATTTGCTGAAAGATCTTTTAGGAACAAGTTTTGAAATGGCAGAAACCTCTATTCCAAAATTAAAAACTGAAGAAAGCGGACCGCTATTGATTACGCATTGGGGACTTTCAGGACCTGCAATTCTGAAAATTTCGGCTTGGGAAGCCATTAATCTGGCGAAAGTAAAATACAATTTTGAAGTTCAGGTGAATTTTATTTCAAAAGACATTGATGATGCGGAAGAATTATTTCAAAATTTCAAACAGTCAAATCCTAAAAAATCAATCGGGCAATCTAAAATATTTGAGGTAACAAATCGTTTTTGGCAGAGAATTCTGGAAGTTTCAAAAGTCGATTTGAATAAACAAATTGCCAATATTTCAGGAAAAGAAATGCAGATAATTCTTGAAAATTTATGCAAAAAGAAGTTTCAAGTCACTGGAAAGTCAACATTTAAGGATGAGTTTGTAACCGCAGGAGGTGTAGATTTAAAAGAAATTAATTTTAAAAATATGTCTTCGAAAATTTTGCCTAACTTTTACGTTGCTGGAGAAGTTTTAAATATTGATGCGGTAACAGGTGGATTTAATTTTCAGGCATGTTGGAGTGAGGCATGGCTGATTGCACAAGACTTAAATAATTTATAAATAAAAACATATCATGAAAAAACTATTTGTATTTCTTGTACTAATTAGTTCTGTAAAAATTTTCTCACAAGAGCAAAATAGATCATCTACCGAAATATTTGGAACTGAACAATTTGGAAATATCGAAAAATCTAAAGAGTTTCCAATTTATCCAGGAGGAATTAATGTTTTCAAAATGAGCTTTGCTAAAATGATTGATTGGGATAAGGTAAATGCTAAAGGTGCAGTTAAATCCGAAGCTCAATTAATAATTTCTGAAGATGGTAATGTTGTAGATATAAATATTATAGGAGATAATAAGTCTTTAAATAAAGAAATGGAACGTGTAGCAAAGCGTATGTCTAAAACAAAATGGATTCCTGCTAAAATTGATGGAAAACCAGTAAAATTCAGATTTAAACTACCTATTACAATGAATTTTGATTAATTAGAAATAAAAATGCTTTCAATTAAAAGAAATATTCCGAACATTCTAAAAATCCTTCTTATCATAGGATTCGGATATTTCTTTTGGCTCATGCTGAAAATCACTCTAGAGTATATTCCTTTAGATACCAATGTGAGTTTTTTAATGATTAAACAAACTGAAGTAGAACAAAGACCGGAATATCTTTATTTCTTTTACACCCATGTTTACACAAGCATTTTTGTTTTATTAGCTGGTTTTTTAGCTATTCTCAGAAAAGATTTTCGACTGAAAAATTTTCACAGAAACGCGGGTAAAATTTATATTTTATTGATTCTACTATTCGCTGCACCTTCAGGAATTTATATGGGAATTTTTGCAAATGGTGGATTTTTATCAAAAATTTCTTTTGTCATTTTAGGTGGTTTATGGTGGTTTACTACGTTTAAAGCTTTTCAATTAGCCCGACAGAGAAAATTCAAAGAACACAAGCAATGGATGTGGCGAAGTTTTGCACTCACAATTTCTGCCATCACTTTGAGAATGTGGAAAGTAATTATTGTATATTTATTCCACCCAAACCCAATGGATGTTTACCAAATCATTGCTTGGTTGGGCTGGATTCCAAACATTTTATTAATTGAATATTTAATCACAAAAAAGCACATTTAATTTATATGAAAATTTTAAAATTTACCTTAATCACTCTCTTTACCATCAGCTTAATGAGCTGTAAAAAAGAAGCAACAACCGAAGAAAAACCTAAAGACAGTTTAACTGCAAAAAGAGATTCTGTGGCAATCCCAGAAGTTCATAAAGAATACTACGGAATTTACACCGGAGAATTTGCAGGCAAAGGAGAGCTTTATGACAACGAAACCGAAGAATATTACGAAGGAACAGATTATAAAAGACTTTCATTAAAAATCAACCGAATTACTCAGGATTCTGTGTACGGACAAAGTATTGTGAATGGAATTCAGCGTCCGTTTCGCGGGGTTTTCAATGAAGGCACTCAATCTTTTGTTCTTGACGAGCCCGGAAATGACAAAACTGACGGAAGGTTTGAAATTAAGCTAAAAAACGACAGTATCACCGGAAAATGGACTGCTTTTAATAAATCTGCCGTAAAAGCTCCTTTAAAAAACTTAAAATTGATTAAAAAAGAGTTCGTTTATAATCCGAATTTTATGCTGGATGAAAACTCTGAATTGATTGATTGGGAAAATCCAAAAGATTTTAAAGAAAAATATACCGACGAAGAAACCGGAAAAACAGAAACTTACACCACTTCAAAAAACAGAATTGCTTCTGATGCGGTTTTCAAAATCAACGCTTCTAAACAGAAATTAAGCGAAAAAGATTTGAAAAATCTTAGAAAACTGGATATGGAGATCATTAAAAACTCTGTTTTTGCAAGACACGGATATTCCTTCAAAAAACAAACCTACAGAAATTTTTTTGAGCAAACCGATTGGTACATCCCTGTTTCTAATAACGTTGACAGCGAACTGTCACCTATGGAAAAAGACAATGTTGCTTTGCTGAATCGTTTCATCAAGTACGCTGAAGATAAATATGATTCTTTTGGAAGATAAATGATTATGAAAAAATATTTTGCTTTTTTACTGATTTTATTGGGTGTAATTTCTATTGATGCTCAAAAAGACTCGATACAATATCCTGAAGTAAAAGTAAGTTCTGATTATGGAAAAAAGGCATCTTTAGATAAAACCCCTGAATTTCCAGGAGGGCACGCTGCATTTATGAAGCTGATTATAGGTAATTTCAACACTTCCAGATTAGCAAGGCAGAACATTGCAAAAGCAAGAGCAATTGCCGTGTTTGATATTGATAAAGAAGGAAATATGATTGATCTGAGAATGGAATCTTATGACAATGAAGCCGTAAAAGCAGAGTTTCTAAATGCACTCAACAAAATAAAAACAAAGTGGATTCCCGGTGAACAAAATGGTGAGAAAGTAAAAATGCGTATGCGACAACCTCTTCAGTTTAATTTAAATTAATTGTCTTCATTTTTTGGTTTGAATTTTGTGAAAACATATAAAATTAAGCAACCAACTCCGTAACACAAAATATCAATCCATGAGAAAGAATTTCCGATTACGATATACATCAGGCTTCCCGGTTGGAAGCCTAATTTATCTGCAATATGGAAAAATTGAGCAAACTCAACCAGGCACGAAAAAGCAAAAATCCCGATGATTAACTTTGTTTCGTTGATGATGACAAAGCTTTTCACAAAAGTATACAGCAACATTACCACAATCACATCTCCCAGATAAGCTCTGATAAAGAAATTGTCTTTTAAAACCGTTGCAATTAAAACCTCAACAAGGAAGATAAGGATGGTTAAAAGAAGGTATTTTGCGCTAAATCTAAATTTCATCATGATTTATTTTGGTTAAGTCTCCATAAAAAAGAGCAGACTAAAAGCCTGCCCAATATCTCAATTTAATTTTAAAAAATAAAATTATTTTTTCACTTTTATTGTACAGCCTATTGCTACTGTTTTAGTTTTTGCAACTGGTTTTCCGCTCAATAAAGCAGCCATTGCATCTTGTACATAATGTTCTGAAACATCATTAGGATCATCATAATTATTGTCGATGGCTCCAATATATTTTACGATATTTTTTGCACCTTCTTTCTGAAGAATAAAAACGTGCGGCGTTTTTGTGGCACCATATTGAGGATAAACTTTCTGTCCTTCATCTACCAAATAAGGGAATGTAAAACCTTTTTCTTTGGCTCTTGTGATCATTTGCTGAAACCCATCTTCCGGCTGCACATTTGGATCATTCGGGTTAATTGCAATCACAGGATAACCGGCAATTTTGTATTTCTTATCAAGCGCAACGATTCTGTCTTCATATTTTTTTGCATACGGACAATGATTACAGGTAAAAACTACGATAAAACCTTTTGCCTTTTTAAAATCGCTCAACGAAACCATTTTTCCGTCGATATTTTTAAGCTTAAAATCGGCAGCGGTATCACCAACTTCATAGCCTTTTGAAGAACTTACTTTTTGCTTCGGATCTTCATTATTTTTATTGATTGCCGTAAAGCTTAGTAAACTTAAGCCTATTATTGCGGCAGCAACTAATGTTTTAATATTTTTCATGTTTATAGATTTTTTGTGATTATATTTTCCAGTTCAGTTTTTGTCATTTCTCCGTCGTTAAAATGTACTTTTTCTGAGTTTTTATAGACAATCGTAACAGGAATGTTTCCGTCCCAGTTTTTTTCAAACCGGGGAATCCAAGTATTCATTCTTTTAATATCATCAAGGAGAATAACTTCTGCGGTAAGTTTCTTATTTTTAATAAATTGTACAACACGCTCTTTATCTTTCGAGCGGTCTAAAGACACCAAAAGCATTTTAAATTTAGGATTGTCTTTATATTTATTATTAACCTCCATAAAATCCGGAAGTTCTTTCACACAAGGAGCACAGGTTGTAGACCAGAAATTCAGAACCAATAAAATGTCTTTTTCTTCCTGAATTTTCTTTTCGAGCAATTCATATTTAATCATCGGAACATCATTTACAATAATTTGCTCCTGTGAAAAATAAAAAGACAGACTGAAAATCAATGCACTGAAACTCAAAATTTTCTTCATACTCAAAATTAGCGAATGAATTTGTAAACCATTAAGATAGAGCTGTTAAACTTTGTTAATTAATCAGATATAATTAAATTTAAGAGTCTTATTTTTGCTAAAATTAAACGATGAAAAAACTTATTTTATTTTCGGCATTACTATTTGGCTATTTCATACAAGCTCAGGAAGTTGCAGGAACAACTGATTTAGAAGAATTGGATTTACGTAAAAATAAAACCGATATTTATAATGCTGTGGAAAAACCAGCTTACTTTCCCAAAGGCTCACTTGTTTTCAGACAAAAGTTTGCAAAAAAATTCAAAGAAAAAAACGTAATCAGTAAAGAAATAGAAAAATGTGAACTTACTTTTATCATTGAAAGAGATGGTACTCTTACTAATATTAAAGCATCTGGGACTAATGAAAGTTTCAATAACGAAGCTATTCGAGCGGTTTCTAAAATTAAAGACAAATGGATTCCTGCAGAAATTGACGGTTACAAAGTAAGATATCGTTTTAGATTACCTCTTACTATAAACTTTGAATAATTGGTATTAAGTTTGATTTTCTCAATTTATTAAACAATACCTCTGATTATACTTCAGAATCAGTATTATAAAAATTAAATTGAATGAAAAAAGCTATTCTCTTACTTGGTATTTTTTTCAATTTTTTTGTTTTTGCGCAGGAAACTGATGCGAAAAATCCTGTTCAGAATACCATTTCCGCCGTTTCAGCATTACCTGATTACAACATCATTAAAACCAAATTAGATCTAAAACAAGTCGTTACAAAAGCAGATAGCCTTCCGGAATTTCCAGGTGGAATGAATGCTTTTAAAAGAAAATATTTCGAAAATATTGAAACTTTAGACCTTAAACAAAACGAAAAAGTAGATACAAGACTCTATTTTATCGTTGAAAAAAACGGATATGTAAGAAACGTTACTGCTGTTGCAAAAAATAAAAAACACGCAGAAGCAGCAGAACAGGGAGTAAGAAAGATTTTTGCCCGCTGGAAACCTGCAAAAATCAATGGTGAACCTGTACGTTACTTATTTTATTTTCCTTTGACAAGTAAAAAATATAATTAAATTAGGATATACTTTTCATAGAGATTAAATCAATTTCAGTATTTTGGATTCTTTTTTTTAATTAGTCATGAAAAATCTTACTATCATAATAATCTCAAATGGTTTTGTTTTCGGGCAAAATATTCCCGTACCTCCCGCAATGCCATCAATACCGAAAACAATAGAAAATATCTATGTAACTACAGTATGTCCTGATTATCCTGATCATGAGGCATATTTCCCCAATGGAACGGAAGCTTTTACCAAGAAAGTTGAGAATGCTATATTAGATTCTGCAAAAATTAAAAAAGGAGAAAACATTCTAAAAGCAATGCTTAATTTCACTGTAGAATGTGACGGAAGTTTGATGGAAGTTCAAGTTATTGGCTCAAACGTCAGTTTTAATATTGCTGTCGAAAAAGCCATAAAGCAGATTAAACATAAATGGATCCCAGCAAAATATGATGGCAATTTTGTAAAAAGCAAAATTCAACTTCCGATTACGATAAATTACAAATAATTTATTCTACAAAGTTTTGATAATATTTATTCAAAGTAGTTCTTCCAATTTAATTAAATATCATTTATCACAATTTTTCTTTCTTCTTTGTAAGCAAAGTACGCTAAACTACCGTAATAAACACCAAAAAGTATAAATCTTCCAAAATTGGTCATAACTTTTCCATCACCTCTGATTTCCGGATTTGTGATACCCAAATACTCTAAAAGATTCTCTGCTAAAATAGTAACCACAATAACAGGGAAAACAAGTAATGTTTTCAAAAATCGAAACTTCAGCAATTTTCCACGCTGCTTTTCAGAAAAATTAAAAATAAGAAATCTGTTAGCTAAAAAAATGGAAAGAAAAGTATTAAAAACAATGGAGTTAAATCCCAAATTATTAAAAAAATAAAACAGACCACCAATAAAAATCAAAGAAATAATGATGATTCGAAATTTTTGAGGAAAAAATAAAAGAAACAAAACAGGAAAAAAAATCATTAAATCATAGAACCACAGATCTATATATTGCTTGGCAATTTCTGGGTCAATATTTTTTCCAAATAATAAAATGTAGAGATACTGAAAACATAAAACAACGTACGATGCAGTAGTCTCATACTTCCAAAACGTTGTTTTTGTGTCAATAATACCCTTCATTCTTTATCCTCCAATCATCTTTTTAATCGAATTCAGCTTCATTAAAGCTTCAATCGGTGTTAAGGTATTAATATCAATTTTCGTTAATTCTTCTCTGATGTTTTCTAAAACCGGATCATCTAACTGAAAGAAAGACAGCTGCATATTTTCATCAGTTACTTTTTTAATACTTTCAGAAGAACCGCTTTGAGAACGACTTGCTTCAAGAGTTTTCAGAATTTCATTAGCTCTGTTAACTACTTTTGCAGGCATTCCTGCCAGTTTTGCCACGTGAATACCAAAACTATGTTCGCTTCCGCCAGGAATTAATTTTCTTAAGAAAATGATATTCCCTTTATTCTCCTGAATAGAAACATGGAAATTTTTCACACGCTCAAAATTTACCGTCATTTCATTCAGCTCGTGATAGTGCGTCGCAAACAAAGTCTTTGCCTGAGTCGGATGTTGATGAAGATATTCAGCAATTGCCCACGCAATAGAAACCCCATCGTACGTTGATGTACCACGACCAATTTCATCTAATAAAATCAAGCTTCTTTCAGAAATATTATTCAAAATATTCGCTGCTTCATTCATTTCCACCATAAAAGTAGATTCACCAGCCGAAATATTATCGCTCGCTCCTACTCTGGTAAAAATTTTATCTAAAAGCCCGATTTCCGCATGCTTTGCAGGAACAAAACTTCCAATCTGTGCCATTAAACAAACAATTGCAGTCTGTCGCAAAATTGCCGATTTACCCGCCATGTTGGGCCCGGTAATCATAATAATCTGTTGAGAATCTTTATCTAAAAAGATGTCATTCGGAATATATTTTTCGCCTAAAGGAAGCGCATTTTCAATAATAGGATGCCTTGCTTCTTTTAAATCGATACCAAAGCCATCGTTCAAAACAGGTTTTGTATAGCTTTCAGAAACCGCCAATTCAGAGAAACCTACTGCAACATCAAGTTGTGCAATAATGTTTGAGTTTTCCTGAATTCTGTCGATGTAGATCATCGTGTCTGAACAGACTTTTCGGTACAGCTGATTTTCAAGAACACTAATTTTTTCTTCGGCACCCAAAATTTGGCTTTCGTATTCTTTTAGTTCTTCAGTAATGTATCTTTCAGCATTTACAAGCGTTTGCTTTCTGATCCAATCACTAGGAACTTTATCTTTATGTGTATTTCTTACTTCAATAAAATACCCGAAAACATTATTAAAATCAATTTTCAGACTGGTAATTCCTGTGCGTTCTACTTCGCGTTGGCACATTTCGTCAAGAAAACCACGCCCTTTATTTTGTAGACCTCTCAAATGATCGAGCTCTTCAGAAATATTGTGCTTAATTACATTTCCTTTAGCAAGGTTTACCGGAAGCTCTTCATTTAAATGATTCTCAAGCAATTCAATCAATTCATCTAATGAATTTAAAGGTTCCAGCCAAGCTAAAATATCAGCATGAGGATGAAGTAATCCTTTAATTTTCTGAATATTAATCAAACTTTGACGCAGATAACCTAATTCTTTAGGTGAAATTTTTTCTGCCGCTAGTTTTCCCATCAAACGATCTAAATCTGAAATAGCACGCAATAATTGGGAAATTTCATATTTTAATTGATCATTTTCGTTTAAAAAATCAATCAGAGAAAGTCGCCTTCCAATTTCTTCGACAGATTTTAAAGGAAGGATAATTCTTCTTCTCAATAATCTTCCACCCATTGGTGTGGACGTTTTATCGATAATATCTAATAACGATTTCCCTTTCGGATTACTCGGATAAACGATCTCGAGATTTCTCAGCGTAAAATGATCCATCATCAGATAATCTTCCTGCGGAATAATCTGAATTTTGGTGATGTGCGCCAATAATTTGTGATGCGTATCTTCAACCAGATAAGCGAAAATAGCCCCTGCAGCAGTAATTGCCAAAGGCAAATTTTCTACCCCAAATCCTTTTAATGAATTGGTTTTAAACTGATTCGTCAGTTTTTCGTAGGCGAAATTGTATTGATACGCCCAATCTTCCAATTTAAAAACATTCCTGTTTTTCAGCTGATCAGGAATCTGTACACTTCTCTGATAAATAATTTCACTCGGATCAAACGTATTGATGATGTGTAATATCTTATCTAAATTTCCTTCACTTACCAAAAACTCTCCGGTGGAAACATCAACCAAAGCAATTCCATATTTTTCTTTTTCTTTGTGAAGCGAAAGCAGGAAATTATTCTTTTTTGAACTAAGAACCTGATCGTTGAACGTAACTCCGGGGGTCACCAATTCTGTAACGCCACGTTTTACAATTCCTTTGACGGTTTTCGGATCTTCCAGTTGGTCGCAGATCGCCACACGAATTCCCGCTCTTACCAATTTTGGCAAATAAGAATCTACCGAATGATGCGGAAAACCAGCCAATTCGATATGACCTTCTCCGTTGGCTCTTTTCGTAAGAACAATGCCTAAAATCTGAGATGTTCGAACGGCATCCTGCCCAAAAGTTTCGTAGAAATCTCCCACTCTGAAAAGTAAAAGTGCATCAGGATATCTCGCCTTGATGGTATTGTACTGCGTCATTAACGGGGTTTCTTTCTTCGTCGCCTTTGCCATTGAGATCGTTCTTAAAATTGGGTTGGTAAAAGTATGAAATAAAAAAGAAGGAGGGAAATGTTGATTTTAAATCTCCCACAGATTCCGCAGATTTTCACGGATGATTAAGGAAAAATTGCCACGAATGCACGAATTAGTTTATGATCATTTTCCTTAAAATGATGTTTAAAACAATTTTACGTCTAAAAAATTCGTGCATTCGTGGCGTAATAATATGTGCTAATCTGTGAAATCCGTGGGAAAATCAAACTTTAATGCTTTTCAAATGTTTCTCCAAAGCTTCCGTCGCTTTTTCATACGCCCATTTTTGCTTAAAATTCACCCAATTTGCTTTAAAAAGTTTTCGCATTAGTTTATCAGTATATCTCATGATAAAAACATGATACATCATATTGGCAAAAACTTTAGGTTTGTTAGGTAAAGCTCTTAACGACATCGAAAAGCCAGGTTCCAAATATCTGTTGAAATGCCAAAAAGCTCCGGGAATGAAAAGTGCATCACCGTGTTCCATGAAAATTTCAATGCCTTTCGCATATTTTAAAGCTGGAAATTTCTCGTAATCTGGATTTTCATAATCAATATCATAAACCGTGTGAACCGAAAGTGGAACTTTATATAAAAACTTCGACTGTTTCTGGTCAAACAAAAGAATTCTCTTCTTGCCTTCAAAATGAAAGTGCATAAAATCTCCCAAATCAACGTCATAATGCATTAAAACATGCGCATCACTTCCGCCAAAAAATAACGTAGGAAGTCTTTTGAAAAATTTAATTCCCAAATCAGGATAAGTGAAATTTTTAAGCAATTCGGGAAGACGGTCGGTAATAATATAAAAGAAAATACGAAGGTCGGATGGTTTCGATTTTATCGTATCAATATAATCTTTCATTTTCATCTTTGCGACAGGCGCATCAGAACTTCTCTTAGAATCAGCTGGTTTGTTATCGTACAACGGAACTTCCTGTTCACCCGCTTTTTCTTTAATGAAATCAAAATTCCATTTGTCGAAAGCTTCCCATCGGCTCGCATAATTTTTTATGAGCAGTGGTTTCTGTTTTTTGAAATAATTTTGCTGAAAATCTTCTTTCGTTATATCGTTGACAACGTCTACGTTTTCGAGAATCATGGGTTTGTAATTTAATGCGAAATAAAAATAGTGTTTTTTTGAAATTTATAAAAATTTATCTTTGCAAGACAAACATCATCCATGAGAGTTTACAATACCAAACATTTCCTGAAAATATTGGTCAGCTTACACAAAAGCGACACCATGAAAATCCTTTTTCCAACAATGATTTTGATGGCTGTTTATTCTTACGGAATCCAGTATCTGGAAATTGAATATCTGCATTTGACCTCAAAATCTAAAGTCAGCAATGTCGGGATGATTCATTCTTTATTGGGATTTGTTTTGTCTTTATTGTTGGTTTTCAGAACCAATACCGCTTACGACAGATGGTGGGAAGGCAGAAAACTTTGGGGGAAATTGGTGAATGATACAAGAAATTTCGCCGTGAAAATCAATATGATTCTTTCAGACGACAGAGATTCTGCAAACCAGATTGCAAGATACTTGAAATACTATCCACATTTTTTAGCGAAACATCTTTCTCAGGAATCTACAAGATTGGCTCTGGATGAAGATTATTCTGAAATTGAAAAATCTTTAAAAAATCACGGACCCACCGATTTGGTGATTCTTCTGACGCACAAATTGCATCAATTAAAAAAGGAAGGAAAAATTTCTGATGTAGAAATGCTGTATTTAGATACGCAAATTTCAGGTTTTCTTGATGTTTGCGGAGGTTGTGAAAGAATTAAAAACACACCGATTCCTTATTCATATTCTTCATTTATAAAAAAGTTTATCATTTTATATGTTTTGGCTTTACCGATTGCTTATGTGATCAATCTTGGATACTTCATGATTCCATTGACGGTTTTTGTGTATTATGTCTTGATGAGTCTGGAATTAATTGCTGAGGAAATTGAAGATCCTTTCAATAATGATGAGAATG
Source organism: Chryseobacterium mulctrae (assembly GCF_006175945.1). NCBI lineage: Bacteria > Pseudomonadati > Bacteroidota > Flavobacteriia > Flavobacteriales > Weeksellaceae > Chryseobacterium > Chryseobacterium mulctrae. Next base: position 2,209,595 of record NZ_VAJL01000001.1, read on the forward strand.
ATATTCCTATGGAAACAATCGCTCAGAATATTGAAAAAAATGTGCATCAGATTATGGGTGCAAAAAAATAAAAATAATGACTCGTTTTTAAATCCGTTCATAAAGAAGAATTCGTAAATTGTAATAAGAAATAAAAATTATTTTGGTAAATAAATTAAAACTGGAAGAACTCAACAGAATTGATGTAGAAACTTTTAAAAAAGTTGAGAAAATTCCTTTGGTGGTCGTTTTAGATAATATAAGAAGCATGCACAATGTGGGTGCGACTTTCAGAACAGCAGATGCTTTTTTGGTTCAGAAAATTATTCTGTGTGGAATTACACCACAACCGCCACACCGTGAAATTCACAAAGCAGCTTTAGGTGCTACAGAAAGTGTAGACTGGAGTTATGAAAACGACATTAACGCAACTATTAATGATTTAAAAAGCCAGGGTTTTGAAGTTGTAGGTATCGAGCAAACGACAAACAGTACAATGATCACTGATTTTAAAATCGAAAACACTAAAAAATATGCGGTGATTTTAGGCAATGAAGTAGAAGGAATCAGCGACGAAGCTTTGCAGAATATTGATTCTTTTATTGAAATTCCACAGCTCGGAACAAAGCATTCTTTAAACGTAAGTGTATGCGGCGGAATCGTGATGTGGGAGTTTGCAAAAGCCCTAAAATAAAAAAACTGCGTCTGTCAAAAGACAGTGCAGTTTGAAATAAATCTAATAAAAAGTAAAAATGAAAGGCGACAAAGATACTTTATTTTTCTTTACGAACAAATTTTTGAATCCGTTTTTTTACTTTTTTGAAAAATAACTTAACTTTTAGAGAAAGGTTTCGTTTAAAATTTTATAAATTAGCACAATGTTTATCAAGGACTATATCTCAAAAGATTTTCCGTGTTTTCATCTGACTGACTCTATCGAATCAGCTAGAGAAACTTTAGAAGCATTTGGATATACGCATATTTTCATTAAAAAATCCCACCACTTTTACGGAGCTATCGCCAAAGACTTCCTTTATGAGGAGGAAGGTACTCTGAAGAATCTGGAACATCAGATCGAGCGGTTTGCGATTTTGGAAGATAATAATATCATGGATAGCATCCGATTATTTTATACATTCAATGCCAACGTGATTCCTGTGATCAACAAAAACGAAAAATATCTGGGATACATCTGTTGTGATGATGTTTTTCAGACCTTTTCAAAATACCCTCTGTTTTCGGAAACCGGCGCTATTCTTACGATAGAAACTCCGGCAAGAAAATATTCAATGACAGAAATTGCGAATATCGTCGAGAGCAATAACTCTAAATTTTACGGCGGATTTATCAGTTTTATGTCAGATGAAGTGATTCATATCACCATCAAAATCAGTAACGAAAATCTAGCTTCAATTGATGCAACGTTTGACCGTTATGATTACAGAATTGTAGAAAAATATTATTCTGATGAGAAAACAGATCTTTTCAAAGACCGTTTAGGTTTTTTACAAAAATTTATCGAAATATAATATGAAGGCAGCCATATATTCTCAGAAAAAAGATCTTGATACTTTTTTATATTTAAGCAAATTTATTTCTGAACTGGAAAGCAGAGGTGTAAAATCTGTTTTGTTTGACGAAATGGCTGAAGCGCTTCAGTTTTCTAAAATTTTTGAGACTTTTGGCAACAAACAGGATCTTATTGATAAAGAAGTTGATCTTTTCTTCACTTTCGGAGGCGATGGAACGATTGTAAATTCTTTAACTTTCATTGAAGATCTTGAAATCCCTGTTGTAGGGGTCAACACCGGAAGACTCGGATTTTTGGCAAGTTTCACTAAAGAAGAAGCCTTTAAAGAACTTGATTCTATTTTAAAAGGCGATGTAAAAACCAGCCGAAGATCTGTAATAGAAGTTGTTTCGCCAAAATCTGACGAGTTTTTTCCGTATGCTTTAAATGATGTAACCGTTTCCAGAAAAGAGACCACGTCAATGGTAACGGTAGATTCTTATATTAATGATGAATTTTTAAATGTTTTTTGGGGTGACGGTGTAATTGTTTCTACACCAACCGGCTCTACAGCGTATTCGTTAAGTTGTGGCGGACCGATTATTTCTCCAAACAACGAAAATTTTGTTATTACACCGATTGCTCCTCACAATTTAAATGTAAGACCTTTGGTTGTCAACGATAAAGTAGAAATTAAATTTAAAGTGGAAAGCAGAGTTCCGCAATATTCTCTTTCATTAGATTCAAGATTAATTCATATCGAAACCGATAAAGAAATTATAATCAAAAAGGCGAGCTTCCAGCTATTATTGGTGCAGCCCAACAATTTAAGTTTCTACGAAACCATCCGTCAGAAGCTACTTTGGGGACGCGATAAAAGAAATTAGTAATTTCTTAAAATTGATTACCTTTACAAGAATTTTCAAAAAATATCCTAATATTATTATAATAAAGTAAAACATGAGCAGAATTTTCCCGGCAGGAGTTGCCACAGGTCAGTTAGTTACAGATATTTTTCAATATGCTAAAGAAAACAAATTTGCATTACCTGCAGTGAACGTAATCGGTTCTAGCAACGTAAACGCAGTAATGGAAACTGCAGCAAAATTAAATTCACCTGTTATCATTCAGTTTTCTAACGGTGGAGCAGCTTTTAACGCTGGAAAAGGACTTAGCAACGACGCTCAGAAATCAGCTATTTTAGGTGGTATCGCAGGAGCTAGACATATTCATACCCTTGCTGAAGCTTACGGAGCAACAGTAATTTTACATACAGATCACGCTGCAAAAAAATTGTTGCCTTGGATCGACGGTTTGATGGATGCAAACGAAGAATTCTTCAAGCAGACAGGAAAATCTCTTTACTCTTCTCACATGCTTGATCTTTCTGAAGAATCTTTAGAAGAAAACCTTGAGATTTCTGCTCAATATTTCGAAAGAATGGCAAAAATGCAGATGACTTTAGAAGTTGAGATCGGGGTTACAGGAGGTGAAGAAGATGGTGTAGACAATTCTAGTGTAGACAACTCTTTATTGTACACACAACCTGAAGACATCGCTTACACTTACGAAAAACTGAAAGCAGTTTCTGACAACTTTACCATTGCAGCAGCTTTCGGAAACGTACACGGAGTTTACAAACCAGGGAACGTAGTTCTTACTCCAAAAATCTTAGATAACTCTCAGAAATTTGTTCAGGAGAAATTCGGAACTGCAGAGAAGCCAATTAATTTTGTATTCCACGGTGGTTCAGGTTCTTCTTTAGAAGAGATCAGAGAAGCTATTGATTACGGGGTAATTAAGATGAATATTGATACCGATCTTCAGTTCGCTTACACAGAAGGAATCAGAGATTACATGGTAAACAATGTAGAATATTTGAAAACTCAAATCGGAAACCCTGAAGGAGAAGAAAAGCCTAACAAAAAATATTATGACCCAAGAGTTTGGATCAGAAAAGGTGAAGAAACTTTCTCTAAGAGATTAATTCAGGCATTTGAAGATTTAAATAACGTAAATACGCTTAAATAAATTATAAATTTTGAATTATAGATTTTAAATTTTTTTAATCTATAATTCAAAATCTAAAATCTAAAATTTCATAAATGGCATTCGACTGGTTTAAAAGAAAAGCACAAAATATTACCACTTCTACAGATGATAAAAAAGACGTACCAAAAGGTCTTTGGCATCAGACTCCATCAGGAAAAGTAGTGGAACACGACGAATTAAAGAAAAACAATTATGTTTCTCCTGAAGACGATTTTCATGTAAGAATAGGAAGTGCAGAGTTTTTTGACATCCTTTTTGACGAAGGAAAATTCACTGAGCTTGATGCAAATGTGGAAAGTATTGATATTCTTAGCTTTAAAGATACCAAGTCATATACCGACCGTCTGAAAGAAGTAAAAGCAAAAACAAAGCTTACTGATTCTATCAGAAATGCTGTAGGAACCGTAAACGGAACCGAGATGGTAGTTTCTTGTATGGATTTTGCGTTCATCGGAGGATCTTTAGGTTCTGTGATGGGTGAAAAAATCAGAAGAGCAATTGATTACTGTATCGAAAAAAGACTTCCATACATGATTATTTGTCAGTCTGGAGGAGCAAGAATGCAGGAAGCAACGTATTCTTTGATGCAGTTGGCAAAAGTTCAGGCTAAATTGGCTCAGCTTTCAGAAGCAGGACTTTTATACATCGCTTATCTTTGTGACCCAACTTTCGGTGGAATTACCGCTTCTTTTGCCATGACTGCAGATATTATTATGGCAGAACCAAAAGCTTTGATCGGATTTGCCGGACCAAGAGTTATCCGTGAAACCATCGGTAGAGATTTACCGGAAGGTTTCCAGACTTCAGAATTTTTGCAGGAAAAAGGCTTTGTAGATTTTATTGTGAAAAGAACAGAAATTAAAGAAGTTGTTTCTAAAACAGTAAATCTTTTGGCTGTAAAAGCTTAAAATTTAAACTAAAAAGCATATCATCTCTCTCAATTTGGGAGAGATTTTTATTTTTATGAGGACATTTAAAGTCGTTTTAAATACCATCACATCAATGAGTTTAAAGAAAATATTTAGACTCTTATCTGCTGTTTTACCGCACCCTCTTTTTTCGATTTTAAGTTTTTATGCAACAACAAAAGCCTTTTCTATCGCACAGAAACTTTATCCAAAAACGGCATCCAAAAACGGTGAAGGAAACGCTTTCAGACATTCGCTTTGGTGTTGCCTGATTATGATGTATTGTAGCAAGGTTTCTTCACCTCAAAAGGCATTAGATTTCTGCAAAAAAATTACAGATCTTCACGAAGAATTATTTCCGAACGAACCTTTGGAAACAAAAATGGATCTCCATAATAATAAAATAGGGATGGATTATTTCATGGAACTTCTTCCTGGAATTCATCGTCAGTTTTTTGAGAAAAGCTTTTTTATTAAAGAATTACAAAAGAAAACAGCCAATGCCAAAATTTTGAAAAGTCTGGATGATGATTTTGAAGGAGAACTGGTTTATCTGGATGAAAAATAACAACTTCTTTTTGTCATTCCATAGGAATCTAGATTCGAATCTTTAAATTATAATCTCAGATTCCTACGGAATGACAAACATTGTGGAAATTTATTTTCATCCTTTTTGTAATCTGAAGAATTTTTAACTAAGTTTAAACAATTAATTTAATCAAATGGTTCTCAGCAGAATTTGGTCGGCTTTCATCATCATCGCCATTACTATTGCAAGTATAAAATACATCTCGTCAAGCCACTACAAAACCATTTTCAATGATATGGTTGTAGGAAAAGGCGGCGATACCGTACAAATTGCTACCCAAAACATTACTACACTCTCCCCTATTGTAAGAGACAGCCTGATGAAAAAAAATGATTTTGCCGACAGCAGAATTCATTATAAAACAAATTCTCTGAAACAAAATGTACAAGTTTATCGAGTTCAGGAAGCAGATGGCGTCATTGGAACTTCTGAAACTGCCGTTAAAATTTGTCTTGGTTTAATTGGAATTATGACGCTTTTCATGGGCTTCATGAGTATCGCCGAAAAAGCTGGCGGAATCAATCTTTTAAGCCGATTAATACAGCCGTTTTTCTCAAAATTATTTCCAGAAATCCCAAAGAATCACCCCGCTTTCGGTCATATGTTGATGAATTTCAGCGCCAATCTTTTAGGTTTAGATAATGCCGCAACTCCTTTTGGTCTAAAAGCAATGGAAAGTTTACAGACTTTAAATCCAAATAAAGAGACAGCGAGCAATTCACAAATTATGTTTCTCTGTCTTCACGCAGGCGGAATGACATTAATTCCGGTTTCTATTATTGCCATCAGAGCTTCGATGGGTTCAAAAACTCCGACTGATATCTTTCTTCCGTGTATGATTGCAACATTTGCAGCAACTTTAGCGGCAATGATTATTGTTTCTGCTTATCAAAAAATAAATCTATTAAAACCTATTGTTCTGGCCTATGTCGGAGGAATTTCAGCATTGATTGCGCTTTTGGTTGTCTATTTAGTTCAATTAAGCAAAAACGAACTGGATGATTTCAGCAAAGTTTTAAGCAATGGCTTAATCCTATTCATTTTTATTGCGATTGTTCTCGGAGCCGTTTATAAAAAAATTAATGTTTTTGATGCTTTTATTGAAGGTGCAAAAGAAGGTTTCTGGACGTGTGTAAAGATTATTCCTTATTTGGTAGGAATGCTGATTGCGATTTCTCTATTAAGAACTTCAGGCGTTTTTGACGTCATTATTGATGGAATGAAATGGATTGCCAATGCGGCGAATTTAGACGCCAGATTTGTCGATGGTCTTCCAACGGCATTAATCAAACCTTTATCCGGTTCTGGAGCGAGAGGAATGATGGTAGATACGATGGCTACTTTCGGAGCAGACAGTTTTCAGGGGAAATTGGCAGCAGTTCTTCAGGGAAGCTCAGACACGACGTTTTACGTGATCGCAGTTTATTTTGGAGCCGTAGCTGTAAAGAATACGAGATACACCGTAATTGCCATGCTTTTGGCTGATTTGGTAGGTGTAATCACTGCAATTGGATTGGCCTATTTGTTTTTCGCTTAAAAAGTGTGAGTAACTTCGATTTAAATTTAGATAAATGAAATCAACCCTATTTACATTTTTAATTCTGTCATTTAACTCTTTCATTTTTGCACAAGGAGGATGGAATATTGGTTATTTAAAAGTTGAGAATATTAATAAAAATGATATTGGGAAAACATTTAGAATCGATTTTAAATCTGACAAAATAAAAGAGAAAGATCCTTTTATAAGGTCATATTTTAGTACAAAAGATTCTAACTTTCTATTAATTGACAATAACAAAATTAAATTTATTGAAGAAAGAAAAATCCACGTTGATTCAGGTTATTACAATGATCAATTTTTAATTTGTAAAAGTTGTAAAGCACCTCTCAGAATTTTAGATGTGGTTTTGCTGGAAATAAAACCAGAAAAGATAGTTTTTCTAGCTGATTTTGAATTGAGTATTGATGATAAAGCCAATACAATAAAGTTCAAAAAAGAAATTGAAATTTCCCAAAATGAATTAGACGGATTAATTTTTTTAGATTCTAAATCTTAATAAATATTATATAAACCATTAACAAACAACGATCAACAAGCAACTAGATTATGATTACAGATAAAGAATTCACATTAAGATTAATACGTCAGTTAACTCAAGCTTTAGAAAAACTGATTTTAGATAAGCCTGAAGAAAGTTTAATGCAGAAAGAACTCGATTTTGATTCTTTAACGAAAGACATTTTTAAATTTGATTTTAAAGAACTTTCATCAAAATCAAAGGAAGAAATCATCGAAATTGTGAACGAAAGACAGGAAAGAGGCCACAAAGACTATTACGAAATGCTCGGGAATCTTTTCTATTACAATGGAAAAGTTTTAGCTAACAACGATTTTTTAGACAAAGCAAAAACCTTCTACGAACTCTATCTTCAAACCAGCGGAATTTTTGCACTTCCCGTTATCAATAGAATCAACGAAGTAAAAAAAGCACTTGAATAAAGTGCTTTTGTATTTTTAGAATGTAATGTTATAAGTTCCGGTGGATGAGACGCTTGCTTTTTCAGCTTTCACGTATTTCTTCACCCATGCAACAGATGTGGAAACCACACAAGGATCTGAAACTCCGCCCGATCTTCTTGCAGAAGAAATATTTCCGGCTTTATCTACAGTATAAGCAATCGTAATCGATCCACTTGCTGTACAATTGTGGCTTGGTTGTGCACCACCTCTTCCCATTGTTCCGGGAATATATCCAATCAATCGACGGTCAATTCCCACTTTGCTGTCTCCGTTTCCGTCTCCGCCTAAAGGATCGCCATTGTTCCCAATTCCTGTTCCTGTGCCTTGACTTCCGGCTTTTGTTCCACGACCTCTAATTAGATTTCCGATGGCAGCAGTTCCTTTTCCGTCGCCATTTCCGGTTTTAGAATTGGCTGTTGTTGCAGAACTTTTTGTGCTTTTGGTAGTCGAACTTGCCGTTGATTTTTTATTGGTTTTTGAATCTTCTTTTTTGGGAGCGGTAACTTTGCTATTTGTTCCGGTAATTATTTTTTCTTTAACCTCTGTTTTTTTTGATTCCGGTTTTGGATCTGGAACAATAACCGTTTTAGGCTCAGAGACAACATTCTCAACCGGTTCGGGAGCTGTTTCTATAGCTTTTGCAGCCAGACTTCCTTCTTGGTTGGCAGGTTCTTCAATTCCGGCTCCGTTTCTGTTATCTCCAAAATTGACGAGCATTGTAGTAATCACTTCAGGTTCTTTCGGGCGCTCAGTCGGTTTCATTTTATAGATGAAAACGAATAACAAAATAGCAGACCAAATAAGGATAGAAAGTACTGCACTTTTTACCTTATCTTTATTTTCTTCGGCTCTATTTATCGTATAACCTCTCATTGATTTATTGGTCTCAAATTATATTTTTTATTTGCCACGAATGCACTAATTTTCTTATTTGAGTATTCGTAGCAATGCGGAATGCTTATTCTTTTACTGTTGCAATGGCAATATTAAACTTATGTTTTTCTGCAATTTCCATTAAGAAAACAACATCTTTATGCATTGTGCTTTCGTCTGCTCTGATGGTAAACGATTTTGCCGATTTGCTCTGAAGATCGCTCACAATTGTTTGTTCTACCAATTCTCTGCTTACAGGTTTATCATTTACAAAATACGATCCGTCTGGTTTTACACTTACCGTCATCGGATTCGGAATATTATTATCTACGCTTCCTGTTTGTGGAAGTTTTACATCAATCGCACTTTGATTAGCCGCAGAAGAGGTAATCATAAAGAAAATCAACATTAGCAAGATAACGTCTGTCATTGCTGCTAAACTGAATTCCGGATGCGCTTTATTTCTTCTCTGAATTTTCATCTGTTAGAATTTATAAAGGTTTATTGATAATATCTAAAAATTCTCCAGAAACATTCTGAGTTCTCAGAACAAATTTATCAATTCTTGTCAGCAAAATATTGTAGAAAAAGTTTGCCGGAATTGCCACCGCTAAACCAACTGCAGTTTGTCCAAGAGCCGTATAAATACCTTCAGATAGAGTTTTCGGAGAGAAAGCTCCTTCAGCATGAGACAAATCAAAGAACGCAATAATCATCCCGATAACCGTTCCCAAAAGTCCCAACATCGGTGCAATACTTGGTACAACCGCCAAAAGGTTCAGATTTTTTTCCATATTTGCAACCTCAATTTGAGCCTGAGACTCCATTGCGCTTACAATATCAGAAACAGGTCTTCCTAATCTTGAGATTCCTTTTTCTAAAATTCTGGATTCCGGTGAATTCTGCGTTTTACAATAATCTGCTGCAGCTTCTATCTTTCCGTCTCGGATAAAGTCTTCGATGTTATTCATAAAATTAGAATCCGTTTTTGAAGTCATTCTTTTAATAAAGAAAAATCTTTCAAAAAAAAGATAAACAGAGAAAACTCCTAATAACAAAACAGTTACCATCACTATTTTAGCGAAAGCACCACCATGAAAAAGGATATTCCAAAAAGAAAATTCAAGCTTTTCTACAGGTACAGTAGGTACAGCGACCTGTGCAAATAAAATCTGAGTAAGTTCCGTTAACAGCATTAATTGATTATTTTTATAATGATTTTAAACGACAAAAATAATGGAATATTATTAATCCTTATCTTAAAATAAGCTTAAAAAACGCATCCCAAAGCTAATAATGTCTTAAAAAAGCAAATTTCTTTCCAAAAAAGTATTTGAAAAGAAATTTGTAGTTTATATTTTGGCAGCGATTAGTCTTCGTCTACCTCTATTTCGTCTTGCTTAAATTCGCATTTCAGTCTGAAAGGAATCGGAGTATCAGAACCTGTGTAAAAATCATCGATGGTTCCTTTCCAGATTACCTGAAGCTCATTTTCTTCGTTTTTCTCAAAACAAAGTTCGTTGTCGTAGATGAAGGCATCTTCATCATCAAACAAATTAACTTCGGTATAAACCTCGTCGTCAGAATCGTTGATTTCGAATGTTTTTCCTTCAATTTCGGCAGAATCTATCGGAAATTCAATTATTTCCAGCGAAAGCTGAGGAAAGTTGTACTGCAGAGAATCGTCATCTACATGATCTAAACCGTCGTCAGTAATGACCTCTACTTCCAGAAAGTGTTTTTGATTACTATAAACAGCCTTGCAATAAGTGCTTCTTATATTGTATTTTAGAGTTTCGTCCGGATGGTAAATTTTTAAAATCCCTTTCATTATTTCCTAAAAAAGAACTGTAATACTATGATTGTTAAATGCTTTAGGCAAAGATAAAAAATTGTATGAATCTGAAAAATGTTTTGAAAATTATTTTTATTAAAATCTACATTTAAAACGAATTTGATCTACAATATTGGTTATTTTTGTTATTTATTCGTTTGCATAAAATGCTGAAACAAAATTTTGTAACAACCATTGTATTTCATCTTACAAATAAAAGGTAAAGATTATCTATGAAAAATATTTTATTTAAAACCATAATCGGTCTCGGATTGGCGGTGAGCATTTCATCATGCAAAAAATCAGATTCACCATTAACGAAAGTTACGCCTACCAATATAGATTCTATTGCGTCTAATTATTATGAGCAATATTTGAAGCTTTATCCTTTAGAAGCTACTTCACAAGGAGACTTGAGGTATAATGATCAGCTTCCGATCAATATTGACAAAGATTTTATTTTGGGTGAAGTTGCTTTTTATAATTCCATCCAAAAACAGCTTGAAAATGTAGATTATAATAGTCTTTCGGATGAAGACAAAGTAGTTTATGATGTTTTAGATTATACTTTAAAAGATAAAATTGAAGCTTACGCATATCACCCTGAATATATTCCTTTCAGCCAGTTTACAGGTTTACCGCTAAACTTTCCTTTGTATGGAAGCGGACAAGGAAGTCAGCCTTTCAATACAGAAAAAGATTATGAAGACTGGTTAAAAAGAATGGAAAAATTCCCTGAATGGATGAATGCAGCTGCAGATAATTTCCGTGAAGGAATAAATAATAAGGTCGTTCTACCAAGAAAATTGGTGGTAAAAATGATTCCTCAGATGAAAGCTGAAGAAATCATCACGCCAGATTTTGAAAAGAATATTTTCTACGGACCTGTAAAAAACTTTCCAAAGAGCTTCAGCAAAGAACAAAAAGAAAAACTTACCAAACTGTATAAAGAGGCGATTACAAAAAATATCATTCCTGCGTATACAAAAATGGGTGAGTTTTTAGAAAAAGAATATTTACCTAAATCCAGAGAAACAGACGGTTACAACAACCTTCCTAAAGGAGACAACATTTACAGATATTATGCTAAAAGCTGGACAACAACCAATAAAACGCCTGAAGAAATTAATAAAATAGGATTACAACAAGTTGCTATGTTACGTGGTGAAATGGAAAAGGTAAAGCAACAAGTTGGCTTCAAAGGAACGCTTGAAGAATTTATCAATTCTGTAAAAACAGATCCGAAAGCGATGCCTTACAAAACCTCAAAAGAAGTTTTGGATGGTTTCAATGGGATTTTAGCTAAAATAACGCCGAAGCTGAAAACCATGTTCAGCGTAACGCCAAAAACTAAGTTTGAGATCAGACAAACCGAAAAATTCAGAGAAGCAAGTGCAAGCGCAGAGTATATCCAGGGAACTCCCGACGGAAAAAGACCGGGAATTTTCTATATGCCACTTCCTGATCCATCAAAATTCAACGTTACTTCAGGAATGGAATCTCTTTTTTTACACGAAGCGATTCCGGGACATCATTATCAGGTTTCTCTGCAACAGGAAAATACAAAACTCCCAAAATTCATGAGATTCGGCTGGTTTGGAGCTTATGGTGAAGGTTGGGCGCATTATTGCGAAACTTTAGGTCCGGAATTTGGGTTATACACAGATCCTTACCAAAAAATGGGATACCTAAGCGATCAAATGCTTCGTGCCGTTCGTTTGGTTGTTGATACCGGAATTCACACCGGAAAAATGACAAGAGAAGATGCAATTACTTATTTCCTAAACAATATTGCTTACGATGAAGCAGGAGCAACTGCAGAAGTTGAACGATACATGGCAATGCCTGGACAAGCTTTAGGTTACAAAATCGGATCTTTAAGAATCAGAGAACTGAGAGAAAAATATCAGAAAGAATTGGGCGATAAATTTAATCTGGCAAAATTCCACGATGAAGTTTTGAGTCAGGGTTGTCTTCCTTTGGATGTTTTAAACAGAAAAATGGAGCTTTGGGCGACGAAGCAGAAGTAAGAAGCTATTAAATATAAAATGAGACGGTTTGACTAAGCAAGCCGTCTTTTTAGTTATTAAACATTATCTTTTCATTAAAATTTAAATGTCATGATTACAGAAAGTATAAAATCATTGTTCACAAGAGATTTAAACCAATTAAAAAAAGAAATAGAAGCATATCAAAACGAAGAAGCAATCTGGAAAATTGATAAAAAAATTCTCAATTCTGCTGGAAATTTATCGCTTCATCTGGTTGGAAATATCAATCATTTTATCGGATCAATATTGGGACATTCAGGGTATGTAAGAAACAGAGAGCTTGAATTTTCATTAAAGAATGTTCCGAGAACGGAATTGGTTGAGAAAATTGAAAAAACGATTGAGGTTGTACATTCTTCGCTTGATCAATTATCGGAGGAAGATATCCGATTGAAGCTTTAGGCTATAAAATGACTACAGAATATTTTCTGATTCATTTGTTTGGACATTTGGGTTATCATTTGGGGCAAATTAACTATCATAGGAGATTGTTGGATGTTGAGTGATTTTTTAAAAACTATTTATTATTTAACCACCCCGTCTAAATTTTCTTTGAAAATTTATCCACCCCTCCATTGGAGGGGAATTTTTACAGTGGCTATATTATTTATCTTTTTCTTCGAACAGCATTTTAGTAATAAAATCTTTCTCGCCTTTTCCTCTAGCCGGAGAATATTCTCTTCCGTAGAAAATAATCTGAAGGTGAAGTTTATTCCAAAACTCTTCTTTCCATAATTTTTTGGCGTTTTTCTCGGTTTCTACAACGTTTTTCCCGGAAGTGAGCTTCCATTGCGTCATCAGTCTGTGAATGTGTGTATCGACGGGAAAAGCAGGAAATCCAAAACCCTGACTCATCACTACAGAAGCCGTTTTGTGTCCCACTCCTGCCAATTCTTCCAGTTCTTCATACGTTTGAGGGACAATTCCGTTATGTTTTTCCAAAAGTTGCTCTGCCATTTTTTTCAGATTCTTCGCTTTTGTATTCGAAAGTCCGATTTCTTTGATGAGTTCTTTAATTTCAAAATCCTCCAGTTTAGCCATTCTTTGCGGTGTTCCTGCTACAGCGAAAAGTTCTGGAGTTACCTCATTTACCTTTTTGTCGGTAGTTTGCGCAGAAAGTGCAACAGCAACCATAAGAGTATAAACATCTGTATGATCTAAAAAAATAGGAACAACAGGATATAATTTTTCTAATTCTTCCTGAATGAGTGTGGCTCTTTGCTTTTTTGTCATTTAACCATTAAATTTGAACAAAAATAAATCATTATGCTGAAAGTTGGAGACCAATTACCACAATTTGAAGGAATAAATCAGGACGGAGAAACAATTAATTCTGAAAAGTTACTCGGAAAAAAATTAGTTATTTTCTTTTATCCGCAAGCAAGTACTCCTACATGTACGGTAGAAGCGTGTAATTTGAGCGATAATTATTCGCAATTGGAACAAGCAGGATTTCAGCTTTTAGGAATCAGTGGAGATACCGTGAAAAAGCAGAAAAATTTCCACAGCAAATTTGCTTTCCCTTATGATCTGATTGCTGATGAAAACCGTGATATTATTGAGAAATTCGGGGTTTGGAAAGAAAAAAAAACTTTTGGTAAAACTTACATGGGAATTGTGAGAACTACTTTTATTTTCGATGAAAAAGGAATTTGCACGAGGGTTATTGAAAAGGTGACTTCTAAAACAGCAGCTGCACAGATTTTGGAATAAATTTAAACACAAATTTTCACAAATGTTTTCACTAATTTCATACATATTTTGTGTTTATTCGTGAAAACATTTGTGATTTTAGTATTTCGTTATTCTGTTTCGTAATATATCAACTCTTCATCTTCATTGGGAAGCGTTACATATTTTTGGAATTTTAAACCTAATCTTTCGATTAATTTTTGAGAAGAAAAATTGTCTTTTGAAGTGATTGCAGAAATTTTGTTTAAACCAAAATCTTCCATCCCGACAGATTTTACTTTCTGAGCGGCTTCAAACATTAAACCTTTGCCTTCAAATTTTTCAAGGACAGAAAATCCGATATCTGCAACATCTAAACCTTCTCTTTCGAAGATTCCCACACTTCCGATTTTCTGATTTCCTTCTTTTAAAACAAGAATATAATTTCCGAATCCTCGTTTTTCAATTTGCGGTAAAAACTTAGATTTAATATAATTCTCGGCATCAGAGAGAGAATTGATGTTCTTATTTCCAATAAACTTTATAAAATTGGGCATATTATAAAGCTGAAAAATAATATCAGCATCATCTACAGAAACAGGTCGAATTAAAAGCCTTTCTGTTTCGTAGAAATTATTTTCTTTTTTTGGCAGGTTGTTTTTTTGGCTCATCTTTAGGTTCTTCTTTCTTTTCTATTTTTAAAAGACGTGGGTTATTTGTACAGTTTTTAGTATAAACCTCAATGTATGTTCCGTTATCTTTAATATTCGAAACTATGCCTGTAGATTTATTGACCGTTAATGTAAAATGTGTTTTCTGATAAGGACACTCTTTTGAGGTAATCTTTCCAAGATCTAAGTAATAATTAGTGGCGTCAGTGTAATAATTGGCGGCAATATCAACAAATTGTTCATCTATTAAATAACCATCCAAAACAGCAGACAATGCAGCTTCTTCAACGTTATCAACCTTTCCGATAAACTCTTTTAGTTCCTTTAGATCAGTCAAATAGCTTATTTTCCCTCCTACAGAAGAAACAATATAGTAAAAACTTTCTTGTCCCGGTCTGAAATTAAACCCCACAAATTGAGGAAGATAATCTTGTTTGGTTCCTGAGACTTTTACTTCTTTATTTTTGCCATAACTGTTATTAACCAATACCCAAAAATCAACTTTGCTATTGGGAACAATTTTACCCAACACGGTATCAATATTTGAGAATTTTTTCTTTTCCTGAGAAAAAACAGAGATTCCTAATAAGAAAAAAAGAAAAGTAAGAATTGTAATTTTTTTCATAGTTTGAAATACGGACAGAAACTATGCCAATATTTACATAAATTTCTCTCCTTTTTTAAGGCTTTTTAAATCTAAAACGTATTCTTTAATCTGCTGATCGTGCTCTCTTGGACAGATTAAAAGTACTTTATCTGTATCTACAACGATAAAATCTTTTAAACCGTCTATTACAACTGCTTTATTATTTTTTACATGAATAATATTTCCTGTAGAATCGTAGGTAAGCGCTGTTTTTATATTGACTGCATTTTCATTTTCGTCTCTATCGCTATTTTCGAAAACCGAAGTCCAGGTTCCGAGATCGCTCCAGCCTAAATCAGCCGGAATTACATATACGTTTTTAGCTTTTTCTAAAATCCCGTTATCGATTGATATTTTTTGAATTTTAGGATAAATGAGTTCTATACAGCTCACCTCTGCTTTTGCATTGTATTCGCAAGCCATAAACTGCTGAGTCATGTCTGGAAGAAACATCTCAAAAGCTTTGTGAATAGATTTTACATTCCAGATAAAAATTCCTGCATTCCAAAGGAAATCTCCGCTTTCAAGGAAACTTTTGGCAATTTCAAGAATAGGTTTTTCTGTGAAAGTTTTAACTTTATAATAGTCTGAATCTTTTTTCTCAACAAATTGGATATATCCGTAACCTGTATCTGGTCTCGTTGGTGTAATTCCTAAAGTCACTAAATAATCATGAGTAGAAGCTAAGTCAAATGCCAATTCTACTTTCTCCAAAAAAACATCTTCTTTTAAGATTAAATGATCTGCAGGAAGCACAATCATCGTAGCATCGGGATTAATTTCTGCAATTTTATTTGCCATGTAAAGATTACATGCAGCCGTATTTTTCATCAAAGGCTCACCCACTACATTATCCTCAGGAATTTCCGGTAATTGCTGATGAGAAAGCGCTACATACTCTTTGTTGGTAATTACAAATATGTTTTCTTTAGGAATAACCTTACTGATTCTGTCATAAGTCTGCTGAATCATGGTACGACCCGTTCCTAAAATATCCTGAAATTGTTTGGGAAATTTCTGTGTGCTCAGAGGCCAGAATCTACTACCGATTCCTCCCGCCATAATCACACAGTATTTATCTGATTTTAACATATTTAACTGCATTTTTTCACTCTAGCCAAAGGTTTGAAAGAATACTTTCGTCCTGTAGCCAGATTCATACAAAGATAGTTTTTTTTAATCAGACCTTCCAACAAATACTTTTGTTCTCGATAGATGAAATTTTCGCCCTTGCTAAGCTTCTCTATAAAAACCTCATCATCATTCTGATTTTCAATATGAAAATATTTTACGAGATCCGGACTTGCCATAAAATTGGCTTTCGGAGACCGTGAAAACTTAGTTATAATCGGCTTCAGATCTTCATCGTAAACATCTGCACTTTCCAAAAGCATTTCTCTGAAAGTATGTTTCCATTCGTTACCATGCGGAGAAATTTTTCTACCGAATTTTTCGAAGGCAATGAGATGTGCTAATTCGTGAGTTAATACGAAAAAGAAAAGTTGCGGGGCTAATGTAGAATTGATGCTAATTTCGTGCGAATTATCACGTAACTTCCGGTAGTCTCCAAGCTTCGAATTTCGGTTTCTAGTAACTTTTATATGAATAGAATAATCTGAAAACCATTTCTTTAAATACAAAAGTGTATTTTGAGGTAAATATTTTTCTAAAGACTGAATAGACATCTTACAAAGTTAGCGGAATCCCTGAATAGAAATTCAATAATTTAAGGCTGAAAAGATAATTAAATTTTGCCTGTTGAACCGAGCCTTGAGAGTTTGCATAATTGTTTCGAGCAATATTTAAATCGTAAATTGTTGTACGCCCTGCTGCATAACTTTTATCTGCAAATTCCATAGCCAATTTCGTGCTTTTTTCGGCTTCTACTGCAGCAAGATACACTTCATAATTAGCATCTGCATCAAACTGAGCTTGCTGAACACTTTGTCTTACAGTTTGTTTTTGCTGTTCTAAAGTAATTTTGGCAATATTTTCGTTAATTTTCGACTGCTCTACCTGAAGTTTGGTAATTCCTTTATTGAAAATAGGAATATTTAAACTAATCCCACCTTGTTGTCCAAAATTATCTTTGTACTGCTGAAAAAAACCAGGCTCTTTGGTGGCATTTCCAAATTGGTCGTACCCTGCATTATCTGTATTCAATAAATTCCTATAAAAAGTTCCAACCCCTACACTCGCAGTAAGCGTAGGCCAAAATGCCGTTTTAGTAACTTCTGTTTGGGTTTCTGCAGATTTTATTCTGCTTTGCGCCGCTTTTATTTGCGGTTGATTTTCGTAGGCTAAATTTAAAACATCATCTACAGAAAACAATTGAGGAGTTAATTTATCATCAACTTCCACATCTTCCACATCAAAATCTTTGTATTCTTTTAGCTGAAGTAATTGCGCCAAAGCAAACAGACTTCTTCCTACATTGATCTCAGCTGTCTTTAAATTTTGTTTTTCTCTTGCCCAAGCTGCTTCTGCTTCTGCAACAATTGTTTGAGCCGTTGTTCCTACTTCTGTAGTTATTTTTGCCCTATCAAATTGTTTTTTTGCATTTTCTGTTGCGCTCTGAGAAATCTTTACGATTTCCTTGTTCAGTAAAGTCGTTAAATATTGTTGAGCAATCTGAAGCGAAATATCGTTTTTAATGGTTTCAATATCATATTGACTTGCCTCTACATCAAACTGAGACTTCCTGATTGTTTTTTCAAGCCTTCCATTATTGTAAATTAAAATATCAGCTCCAATGTTTGCCGAATTACTGAATTGATCGTTTCGGATACTTGTCGTTCCCAAAGAAGCTTGCCCAAAACTTACATTATTTCCCATGCTTGCATTTACAGAAGGAAGGTAATTCTTTTGGGCAATTTTAAGATTAGAATCCTGAATCTGTTTTGAATATTCATTCTGAATCACCTGAAGATTATGCTTTACTGCGTAGTCTACACATTCACGCAAAGACCATTTCTGCTGAGCGTTTAATCCTGCAAAGGCTAATCCCAAAACTACCGTCAAAACTTTTTTCATAAGGAAATATTTAATTTTTTTTCAAATGGAGCCGTTATTTTCAATTGATTATTTTGGTGAGAAAGCTTGCAAATAACGATTTTAAATTGGCTTTATTCAAATTAGACGTAAAGATTGCAAAAAAGTTACAGATTTAGAAAATTATTGTTTCATTTTAATGAAAGTTTTGAGAATTTTGCATCATGACAAACGCACAATATCAGGAAGCTGTAGAATGGCTTTTCGTTCAGGCGCCAAACTATCAGATAGATGGACAAAAAGCATACAAACCGGGACTTGGAAACATCACAAGACTCTGCGCATTTTTTGATAATCCGCAAGATAAAATAAAATGCATTCATATTGGAGGAACCAATGGGAAAGGATCTACCAGCAATATGCTATCTTCAGTTCTTCAAGGAGCAGGTTACAAAACAGGTTTATATAACTCGCCGCATCTTATTGATTTCACAGAACGGATTAAAGTTAACGGTAAAAATTGCGATAAAGAGTTTGTCTATAATTTCATTTTAAAACTAAAAAAGCTTCCGGAAGATATTCTGCCCTCTTTTTTTGAGTTTACAACAATTATGGCATTTGAATATTTTGCTCAGCAAAAAGTAGATATTGCGATTATTGAAGTCGGATTGGGCGGAAGATTAGATTCAACCAATATTATCAAACCTTTGGTTGCAGCAATTACAAATGTTCAACTCGATCATCAGAATATTTTAGGAGATACTGTCGAAGAAATTGCATTCGAAAAAGCAGGAATTATAAAAGCAAATACCCCAATAATTTTCGGAGATAATAATGAAATTGCAAAAAACATTATTAAAGACAAAGCTGTTAAAGAAAACGCTCAATTTATCGATGCTACTGTTTTAAAAACTGAGCTAAAATCAGATTTGAAAGGAAATTATCAAAATAAAAACATTAAGGTTGTTTTAAGCTTAATTGAAGAATTAAGAAAACTAAACTACTCTATCTCAAATAAAAATATTGAAACTGGACTTTTATCGGTTCATAAAAACACCGGATTTATTGGTCGTTGGTTTGAATTCTCTCAAAATCCTTTGACAATTTGTGACACAGCGCACAATCAAGCCGGCTTGGAATCGGTTTTTGAACAGTTAAATTCTATTGAAAAACACAAACACGTTGTTTTAGGATTTGTCAATGACAAGAAAATTGATGATGTAATTGACTTACTTCCTCAAAATTCCCAATTTTATTTTGCAAAACCATCCATCAACAGAGGAAGACACCCTCAAGACTATGAAGATTTATTAATTAATTCAAAAATAAATTATAAAATTTTCGATTCTGTACAAGAAGCGTATCTTTCTGCAAAACAAGAATGTACAAATGAAGAAATGATTTTTATTGGCGGAAGCAACTTTGTAGTTGGAGATTTTTTAGAAAAAAATTTGGAGATTTGTGAATAAGTCGTATATTTGCACCACTCTAAACAACGGCAACGTTGAAGAGGGCGATTAGCTCAGTTGGTTCAGAGCATCTGGTTTACACCCAGAGGGTCGGGGGTTCGAATCCCTCATCGCCCACAAAAGTTCCTAAAACTTTTATAAAATTTAGGGCTCTTAGCTCAGTTGGTTCAGAGCATCTGGTTTACACCCAGAGGGTCGGGGGTTCGAATCCCTCAGGGCCCACAAAAACTCTCAGATTATTCTGAGAGTTTTTTATTTTATACCTATTCATGGGAGTTTACAGGGGTTTTAAAATTTTGTGGAAATTCTTGAAAAGGGTGTTTTTAAGTTCTTTTTGGAATTTTGAGGCATACTTTTAGGTTACCCACTTTTGCACTAGGTTACCCATTTCATTTTTTAGACATTCTACTTTCATTTTAATCCTAAAATTTAGGTTAAAAAGAGCAAAATTCTGCTCCTAAAAATCACTAAAAAAATTATACTCAGGTTACCCATTAGGTTACCCACTCCAAGTCTAGGTTACCCATTTTAACCCCTATGAATACTATGAAACTCTCAATACTATTTCTACTAAGAAGAAACAAAGCTAACATAAAAGGTCTATGTCCTATTGAATGTAGAATCACTTTAGACAAACAAAGAAAACCTTTCTCAACTGGTATTTTTATCAACCCAGAATATTGGAATGCTTCAAAACAGAAAGCCCATCCTCCTAACAAAGGAAACAACCAAGTCAACACCCAACTAAGCCTGATTAAACAAGAAATTAATCAGGCTTTTTTGTTCCTACAAGTTCAGGAAAAGGAATTTAGTGTAGATGATATTTACAGCCAATTTAAAGGTGAGAATGTTAAGCTTGATAAATCCATCAAGGAAATGTTCCATTTACATATTGCTAAACAAGAAAAACTAATAGGAATATCAACTACTAAAGTCTCTGTAGCAAAGTTCTATCAGACACAAGCTCATGTATTATCTTTCATTAATAAGAAATACAATAGGTCAGACTACCTGTTAAAAGATATGACTATGGCATTTATCACAGAATTTGAGTTCTACTTGAAAACTGAAAAGAAGTTTATGCAGAATACAATCTACAAGACTTTACAAAGATTCAGGCAGATTGTGAAACTTTCTGTAGCATTAGATTACTTACCTAAAGACCCTTTCCTACTTTACAAAGGTAAGAAGCCTAAAAAAGAGATAGTTTTCTTATCTAAAGATGAGTTAAGAAATCTGGAACAGCACCAATTTGCATCTGAAAGATTACAACAAGTAGCAGATATGTTTATTTTCTGCTGTTACACAGGTTTAGCTTATACTGAAATGGCAACATTAAAGGAAAGTAATATTCAGACTGGATTTGATGATAACAAATGGCTTTATATTAGAAGACAGAAAACTAAGAAAAGTTATGAAGTTCCTCTACTAACAAAAGCTTCTGATATCTTAGATAAGTACAGAATTGAAGAACAGTTGTTACCTGTAGTTTCTAATCAAAGGTTCAACTCTTATCTAAAGGAGATAGCTGAGATTGTGGGAATAGATAAAATCCTAACACACCACATAGCAAGAAAGACCTTTGCATCAACTATCCTACTCTTTAATAATGTGCCAATGGAAATAGTTTCTGAACTACTTGGTCATTCTGAGATTGGGATTACTCAGCAGCACTATGCTAAGATTGTGAAGGAGAAGATTAGTGAGGAGATGAGTAAGCTAAATTTTAGGTTAGAGTAACTCCTAATTAACTGCTTTGTATTATTTTTACAGAGCAGTTATTACCCATATGAAACTACCAAACCAACACTTTCAAGACTTCCCAATTGAGTACAAACAAATTAATCCTGAAGATTTCATTTCTGCAGGGTTTGATGTTGAAGAAAAAGTAATTATAGAACCCAATGATGATGGTTATATTTTTGATGCCTTAAGACGAGTCATAGGTATATCAGACAAAAAGACTGTAGTCGTTAATGCTCCTGTAGGATATGGAAAATCTTATGCTATCATAAAACTTATTAAAGCTATCTATGATATTAAACCAGAGAGCAAAATAATTGTAGCTACACCATTTGTAAGCTTGGTAGAACAGTATGTAACAGATATTAGTGAGGTGGGGAATATACCTAAGAATGATATTTACAGCTACTCAAATCTAGGAAGAAATAAAAAAGAATCTTACAAGGACAAAAGAGTTCATGTTTTAACAGCTAATACATTACTTGGCAACCCTGGAGAAGATGGTTTTAAAAACTCTGATGCAAAAAGACTGTATATTGATAATATCATTGAGGAGTCATTTAAAGACAATTCTGAAGTATTTTTCATTTATGATGAGATTCATGATGCAATCCAAAACTTTAAGGAAGAGTTCATGCTTTATCTGTAAATTCCAGTGATATTGACCACCCAATTTCAATTCAAAGTGACCAGGTAATTTCGGTTTAAATTGACCACCCTTAAATTTGATAAAAACTCTTGTTTTTCATGTGTCAATTAGTATTCAAATATAATAAATAATTACTCCCTGTTAACTCCTCTCTTTTTTCTCATAGATTCCCCCTGGAGTTCCAGGCGGTGAGACTGATGTATAAGTCTGTCCAGAATAGCATCGGCAATGGTCTTTTCACCAATAATGTCATACCAGCCCTGCACCGGGATCTGCGATGTTACAATGATGGATCCGTTGTTGTGACGGTCTTCTATGATCTCCAGAAGGGTTATCCTGTTGGCACTGTCCAAAGCCTGAAGACCAAAATCATCAAGGATGATCACATCCTGTCTTTGTATTTTTGCAAGTTCGCGCAGGTATGACCCGTCTGCTTTTGCCATTTTTAGTTTGGCAAACAGCTTGGAAGTATTAAAATAATTGACCTTGAAGCCTTCGATACAGGCCTGATAGCCCAATGCGGTTCCCAGGTAACTTTTACCCACGCCTGTACTTCCTGTGATCAGGATGTTTTCATTTTTTTCTACGAACTCACATCCTGCAAGACACATTACCAGATTACGGTCGAGATTGCGGGTGTCATCGAAGTTGATACTTTCAATACTGGACCTGTAATGGAACTTTGCATTTTTGATGCTTCGCTCTATGCGCCTGTTGTGCCTCTCATCCCATTCGGCATCGATGAGCATCGATATAAACTGGTCGAGGGTATAATGGTCTGTCCTTCCGCTTTCAATAGCGGTCTTAAAGGCATTGTGCATGCCGTAAAGCTTCATTTGCTTCATTTTGCTCACTGTCGGTTCGTTCATAACTGTTGATATTTAATGATAATATTGTTTTCCTCTGATGTTGCCGTGATCAGGCAGTTCCTGCTCCTTTTCTTCTTTTTCCGGATCGATCATCTGATCCAGATTGTTCTCCAATATCTTCTGTACGGTCTTAAAGCTGTAGATCTTAAAATCCAATGCCCGTTTACAAGCATTTATCAATCGCTCTCTTCCTACTTTCTTTTCGAAGTTCAGGATTCCCAGGCAGCTTTTGTAAGCTTGCTCGGGATGATTCCGACTGTCGATAATTTGGAGGATATATTCTCCCACTGCAGTATCAATACTGTTTGCCCAATCGATAAAGCGGGCAGCACTCCATCCGGCCACGAACTGGTGGGTGCTGGCTAAATGTTCTGTAATGGTCGTGTAGACATAAGGCTTGTAATTGCGCCTGTGCATCGCGATCCTGTTGTATTTATAGTAGATCTCCACAGTGGAAGATGTGTATAGGATCTTGATCTTTTTCTTGATATACTGGTACGGAACACTGTAGTAGTTCTTATCCCGGCTCAACTGTACGTGCCCGTTCTGCATCACTGTTGCAAAGGATTGGTACCTGATCTCAAAACGACGCTCAGGCAGTGGGCGCAGCTGCTGCTTCTCGTCCTCCAGGAACAGCTCGTAGCGGGAGTAAGGGCGTCCTGTGAGCTTGCGTTTGTTATGAGAGTCCAACAGATCCCAGATCTCACTATTTAGTTCATCCAGGCCGCAGGATCCCTGTTGAAGGTTGGCGTAGATCCTTCTGTACAGGATCTTTACCGCTCCCTCTACCAAGGATTTATCCCTCGGTTTGTAAGCCCTGGCAGGCAAGATGGTCGTTTCATAATGTTCGGCCAGATCGGCCAGGGTCTCATTGATGGTGGGTTCAAAACGGCTGCTTTTGATCACTGCGGATTTTAAATTATCAGGAACGATCGCTGCCGGTGTGCCTTCAAAAAAGCGGATGGCATTTTCTACAGAACGTACAAAATCTTCCTTCTGCTGGCTCATAGAGGCTTCAGCATACGTGTACTGGCTTGCTCCCAGAATAGCTACAAAAAACTGAACTTCTTTAAGCTCCCCGCTTTCCTTATCAATAATGGAGAGTGTTTTCCCTGCATAATCGACATACATCTTATCACCGGATTTGTGATTCATATGCATCACCGGGTTCACACGCTTGCCCCATATCTTGTAATGATGCCGGAACTGTGAACTCTGAAAACCATCAGGATGCAGTGCAAGATATTGCTCCCACATATGATGGATAGTGATTCCTACCTTTTTGAGCTCACGTTCCATCTTTGGGAAAAAATCGTACAGGGACTGTAGTTTGGGGCTAATGGACTCCGCGGTGGTATTGGAAAACAAAAGTTCCAGCTCGGCATCTGTCTTGGCATTGATCGCATCAAGGTTTAAGCCCAGAATCTCATACAATGAGATGTATTTTTTAACGGTATTTCTGGAAAGGGATAAATAGCTGCTTATAAATAACTTGCTCTTTCCAGTGCTGTAGAATTTTATGACTTTTCTAATTTTACTCATGTCTGTTATTTTATTTGCCATAATCCGCTTTTTTTAACGAATGTATGACGCTAACATCATGAAAAAATCAAGTCGTTTTTATCTCAAATATAACCCAGATAACAGGTGGTCATTTTGGACCGGAAAGTGGTGGTCACTTTGCTCCGAAATCAGTGGTCAATTTACTCCGAAATTAGGTGGTCAATTTGACCGTCTTTTCCAATACCATAAAGAACTATGGTTTTCTATACTTTACTTTGTGAGTAATACATTTCAAAAGTGGTCATAAATGATAATGACTAGGTTATCAATAATGATAACTTTAGTATATTTGTTAACTACATAAATGACTATAACTTATGATAACAACTTTAGCATTGAGCTTTCAACATGTTTTAATCCTTTTAATTGTATTGGGATTTCCTGCATTAATATTATTTCTAATCTTTAAGCCAAAAGCCAGAAACAATGTGTCTTTGACTTCAATAGAAACAAAAAATAAAACACAAAAATCAATGTCTCCAATAAATAGGTTAAAATTTCTTAGTCAATCTGACAGATATATTTATGGTGCTATAATAGCAATCTTTTTAGCCTTAATCTGTGGATATTTGTTTAGTGATACTGAATATTATTTGTCCAGTAATGAATTTTCTAATGGTGTAAGAATTAGCACAGCAGAATATGAGGAAATGGCTAAAAACAACAGCAGTGATTATGCAATGACTAGACTTAGATTTAATTATCTAATATTTTTTTCCTCGTTAGCCATTTTTTCAGGAATTGGTTATTCATTAGATAAAAGAATAAATAAATAGTATCTAAAGATGACCTTGCAAGCTATTCACTATTACAATGCTCCAGGTAACATCAATCTTGAAGATGACTTTAAAAATGGAGTTATAACATTTGTTTCATTTTCCACTATGTTTAGTAACTCAGTAATTACCTGGGAACTGAATAAAGGTAAGCTGTGGATATGTGAAATGTACAGTAAATTTTATAAGGAATATGAAAGGGCAGATAATGAAGAATTGATTGTTGATGGTAAGAAAACCTATCATGACTGGCTGGACTGTCAGATTTTAGTTCCTACCTACATTATTCCTATCTGTCCACAAGTAGTTGGTACACATTACCAAATTAACATCAAAAATGGCTACCTAGATGGATATAAAATTATTACAGTCTATGACGAACCTGATGTTGACATCTTTTAACAACTTACTACAAACCACCTAATACAGGTGGTTTTTTAATTTTAAAACAAAATGAATAATGACATATACAATCATTTAAAGTTTGAGCTTGGAACAGAATATGACTCCTTTGAGTTCCAGGTTATATCAATTCCTCCTTATGAGTTTCTTGAGAATAACTTATCCTTGGAATCCTATGAGTATTTTGGAGATAACAGTAAAGTTCTGGGGCTAATTACAAAGCATATATTTCTTTATTTTAATGCTGATGTATTGATGAGAGTAGAGTTGCTTTACAGAGGAGACAAAGTAAAAACCTTGAAAAGAAAGTTGGAAGAACTGAATGTTACATTCACAGTTAATTTAACCTTGAAGCTTTTTTATTCAGAAATTACAGGCTTAACAGTCCTGATGTATCAGAATAAAGTTTTAGACAGCTTTTACAAATACTAATTTTTAATCAAAATTCAAACATGAATACAGAACCACAAGTTTCAGAAATACAAGTCTCATATTACCCCAGGTTAATTCAATCACAAAAAATTGCCTCCAGTAGTGATGCTGTAGAAATAATCAGAAAAGCATGGGATAAGAGAACAATAGAAATGCAGGAAGAAGTCAAACTGATTCTACTTAACCAATCAAATACAGTATTGGGAATCTACAACCTTTCAAAGGGTGGTATAAATTCAAGTTTAGTAGATGTCAGGCTAATACTTTCAGTAGCATTAAAATGTTTAGCTACAGGATTAATATTGATACATAATCATCCAAGTGGAAACCTTAACCCAAGTAAGTCAGACCTGGATATAGTTAAGAAATTGAATGAAAGTTGTAAACTCCTCGAGATTACTCTTCTTGACAGTATCATCATCACAAAAGAAAGCTACATGAGTTTTGGTGATGATGGAATGTTGTAGGAAGTAATGAAACAAAAAAGGCATCCTTTTAGGCATACCCAAAATCAAGAAAGCTTTGAAACTACTATTAATAAAGAGAAAATAAAGATTGTGGAGAATCCCTCAGGGCCCACAAAAACTCTCAGATTTTTCTGAGAGTTTTTTATTTTAATGCTATCTTGATTTTCTAAGCATCAATCCAAGTTTATATAGATCTAAAAATTTGAGATTAGGATTTCCGGAAAGTAAATTCTTTTTCAGAAATTTTTCAAAAAAATTAAATAAAATTAAAACAGGAAATTTTAATTCTTTTTTATGAACAGACTCATATGCTTTTACAAGCTTTATTTCAGATAATTTAGGGCTTAATGCTTGATTATTTAGCATGAGCAGAAGACTCTCCACAGACTCATCAACCTTTTTCAAATAAACACTCCCCTCTTCTACGTCATTATTATAAATCGGATTATCAATATGTATTACCGGGATTTTTGCTGATTTTAAATCCATTGAAAACACCAAATCTTCATAGCCATATTTCCGGAGATCAGGATTAAATTTAATGCTTTCAAAGATATTTTTTTTAATCAGAAAATTATTTGTCTGAAAGCTTAAGTAAGGTTTTATTTTTCTCTTTTCTAACGGTAAATTTTCTCGCTCTACAGCAAATTTCCATCTTAAAATATGCTTTTCTGAAGACGGCTTTTCTGAAACCTTTCTTCCACCATAAACAACAGCTATATTAGAATTTTCATCTAAAAGATTGACATAGTTTTTAAGAAAATTTGAAGAAATAATTTTTCCGTCACAATCTAAAAAGAGCAGATATTCCGTTTTTGAATAATCTAAAAACAGATTTCTAATTCTGGATCTTCCAATATTTTTTTCAAGTAAAATAAACTGATTTACCTGATGATTGAGTTCGTTATTTATTTGTTTGAAATTCTCGTCTGAACCGTCATCAATAAGAATAATTTCAGCATCAATTGAATCGCTTTCGATTTCTTTTTTAAGATCATAAACCAATTCTCTTACATCAAAATTATAAACCGGAATGCAAACAGAAATCTTCATTCTGTTAAATTTTGTCTATAATCTGTTGTACGTTGATTTCTTCCAGACACGCCCAATCGCCACGGTAACATTCTTTATCACCAAAAACCGAACAGGGTCTACACGTAAGATCATTAATCTGAACCACGTCATTCTCGCTTTGGCCGAAACCTAAAAACCCTGCATATGGGTGAGTGGCTCCCCAAATTGAAACACAACGGGTTCCTACAATACTGGCTAAATGCATATTAGCCGAATCCATCGAAATCATTACTTCAAGCTGAGAAATTAGGTTTAGTTCTTCTGAAAGATTAAGTTTTCCTGCCAAACTTTTGGTATTGGGAATTTGTTTTTCCCAACTTTTAAGAGTTTCTGTTTCTTTTTTTCCGCCTCCGAAGAAGTAGACGGTATTTTTTTCTGCTAAAATTTTTACAAGTTCAAAAGACTTCTCTAAAGGAAGCATTTTTCCTTTATGCTGAGCGAATGGCGCAAAACCAATTCCTGATTTTTGATTAGATTTTGGTCGTAACTGATGCGAAAGTTCAACTTTAAAACCCATATCCCGAAAAACATCTGCATAACGTTCTACCGTTCTTTTTAATTGAGTTTTATCTAAATTCCAGACATCCGTAAGGTTTTCTTTCTCCTCTTTTCCTTTGTTTATTTTAAAAACCCTTAAACCCTTTCTCACATAAAGTTTATCTAAGATTTTAGAACGGATAACATCATGTAAATCAGCAATATAATCTGGGTGATATAATTTTAATAATTCTTTACCCAACCTTCTTATTCCGAGAAAACCTTTATAATCATCAAGATCAATCCCATGAAAGATAACATTCGGAATATCAGCAAATAAGCTCTCAAAATTATTCCGTGAAACCATCACAATTTCAACTTCTGGATTTTGTTCCAAAAACTCCCGAAAAACAGGCACTGTCATAGCGACATCACCAAAAGCGGAAAAACGGTATGCTAAAATTCTGGTCACAACTAAGATTTCAGTTGGTATGCGACTGCATAAAATTTGATTTGCTTGGTCATCGCCATCAATCCGTTGGCTCTTGAAGGAGATAAAAATTCCTGCAATCCGATTTCAGAAATAAATTCAAAATCAGAATCAAGAATTTCCTGGGTAGAATGACCGCTATAAATGCTTACCAGCAAAGAAACGATTCCTTTTGGAAGAATTCCGTCAGAATCTGCATTGAAAAATAGTTTTCCATCTTTAAATTCAGCATCAATCCACACCTTGCTTTGACAACCTTTGATTAAGTTATCATCGGTTTTCTTGTCATCCGGAAGACCTTTCAGTTCTTTACCCAAATCTATGATGTATTCATATTTCTGTTCCCAGTCTTCAAGAAATGCAAATTCGTCGATTATTTCCTGCTGTTTTTCTTTAATGGTCATTTCTATACTTTCTTTCTGCAAAGATACTAATTTTTAGAGTTTTTAGTTTTGTAGAAAATTAATTGAACCATTAAGATTAGTGAAATTCGTAATCACAATAGTTTAATAATTTTAATAACAATCTTATCGAGAAGCTTTTTCAAAAACATCCAGCAATTTCACTTCTTCATTTTCCCAACAAAGAATTTCCGAAGCTTTTTTCAGTTCTAATTGATAGTTTTTTCTCCCTTTATTTAACACTAAATTTATTGCTGCAGCTATATTTTCGGGTTGATGGTTTTTGATAATTTCTCCAACATCAAACTGATTTTTAATATTCAGCATTTCAGGAAGTGGAGATAGAATTAAAGGTACTCTAGCCTGAATACAGTCTAAAACCTTATTAGGAAGTGAAAATTCATAACTTTCACCGCCGTTTTCTTCGATGCTCATTCCAACATCAGCCGTTAATGTGATTTCTCTTAAGTTTTCCGGAAGCAATTTTCCTAAAAACTGAACTTTATCCTGAAGATTTTCTTTTAAAACTAAATCTTCATATTCCTTTTTCTTAGGTCCGTCACCGGCAATTTTAAAAATAACATTTTCAAGATAATGCATTGCCAAAATAGCTTTATTAATTCCTCGAAATGGATTAATTGCACCTTGATATAAAAGTATTTTCGGCTTGTTTTCTGGAATTTCTATTGAAAAATCAATTTTTATTGGCGCATTCTGAACGACGGTTGGATTGATTCCATATTTATTCTGAAACCATTTTGCATAACTTCCGCTCGCCGTCATCATGAATTTTAAATTCGGCACAATTTTGTTCTGCAGATAACGCCACAATTTCTGAGACATTTTCCCTTGAACAGCCGGCATTTCAGAAAAAATTTCATGACTGTCAAATATTAACGGAATATTTAATTTTTTAGCTAAAAGATAATTAGGCAGTAAAGCATCCAAATCATTGGCAAGAAGAATCGTATGCTCATTTGCTTTTTCATAAAGCTGCCAATAAAGCATCCAGTTAAACTCAAAATAAGCGGTCTTTAAAGTTTTAGAAATAATATTTATTCTTGAAAAAGGATATGGACGGATCATTGCTTCTTCCCCACCCCAATTATTGCCTATTAATTCAATTTCATACCCGTTTTCATGTAGCGTTTTACAAACTTTTTCAATTCTTTGGTCGGTATAAAGATTACTGAATGCAGAAATTAATATTTTTTTTCGAGCCATTATTTCTTCTTTACAATGAGTAAATGATACACCTGTACAAAGCAAATAATTCCGTTGGGAATAATAACCGGCCAAAGCATTCCGCTAAAAATTCCGTAGATGACAAAACAGAGACAACCAATACAATTGACAATCCTGATTTTGGTTAAATCTTTAAGAATAAAACTCAAAACGATAAAAACTGAAGCAGCATAGCCGATGTAATTGACAATTTCAGGACTCATGAGGAATATTTAAGGACAACAAACTTAGTCATTTTCAATAAGATAAAAAATATTTTTCTGCCATAAAGTCATTAATTGGTTTTTGGTAAAATATTTGTAATTTAGATATTGAATATAAAGCAATTCTGCTTTTATTCTAACGAGATATATTATGGATTATAAGTTTTCACAAGGTTTGAGCCAAGTGTTCAAGCAAAGCAAAAATGAAGCTAAAAGGCTGAAAAGTGAATTTCTTAATACAGAACATCTACTTTTAGGTATTATAAAAACAGAAAACTCTGCAAAAGAAATCCTTCAAGGGCTTAATGCCGATTTAACACAGATCAGAAGAAAAATTGAAACTTTAAATACAGCAAGTCTAAATCCTATTTCTGAGGAAGTCACTAATATTTCATTCACGAAAATGGCAGATCATTCCATTAAGCGTGCAGAATTAGAATGCAGACAATACAAAAGCAACGAGATCAATACCGTTCACCTGCTTTTGGGCATTTTATATAAATATGAGGATCCTACTTCAAGTATTTTAGGAGCTTACGATATTGACTATGAAGGAGTTTCAAGAGAATATCAAACAATGCTTAAAAATTCCGGAGAGGCACCTCAGAATTCGGCTTACGATGATGATGATGACAGAGAAGAATTTGAGCAGATGAGAAAGCCTACAGGAAATCTGGGTTCTTCAAAAAGTAAAACTCCAACCTTAGATAATTTTGGTAGAGATCTTACTTCTTTGGCAAGAGACGGAAAATTAGATCCTGTAATCGGTCGTGAGAAAGAAATTGAAAGAGTTTCACAAATTTTATCAAGAAGAAAGAAAAACAATCCGTTGTTGATTGGTGAGCCCGGTGTTGGTAAATCTGCCATCGCTGAAGGTTTAGCTTTAAGAATTCAGCAGAAAAAAGTTTCGAGAGTTCTTTTTGGTAAAAGAGTAATCACGCTAGATTTGGCGAGTTTGGTTGCCGGAACAAAATACCGTGGTCAATTCGAAGAAAGAATGAAAGCGATCATGACGGAGCTTGAAAAGAACCGTGATGTCATTTTGTTCATTGACGAATTACACACTATTGTTGGTGCTGGAAGTTCTACAGGAAGTTTAGATGCTTCAAATATGTTTAAACCGGCTTTAGCAAGAGGTGAAATTCAATGTATTGGTGCTACAACTCTTGATGAGTACCGTCAGTATATTGAGAAAGACGGAGCTTTAGAAAGAAGATTCCAAAAAGTAATGGTGGAGCCAACTTCTATCGATGAAACGATTCAAATTCTGAATCAGATCAAAGATAAATATGAAGAGCACCACAATGTAGTTTACACAGAAGAAGCAATTTTGGCTTGTGTCAATTTGACATCAAGATATATTACAGACCGATTTTTACCGGACAAAGCGATTGATGCGATGGATGAAGCAGGATCTCGTGTTTACATTAAAAACATGAAAGTTCCTACTGCCATTATCGATTTTGAAAAGAAAATTGAAGACATCAAAGAATTAAAGCAAAAAGCTGTAAAAGCTCAGGATTATCTGGAAGCAAGAAAGCTGAAAGATGAAGAAGAGCGTTTACAAATGGAGTTGAATTCTGCGCAGGATCAATGGGATAAAGATGTAAAAGAGAAAAAAGAAACGGTATCTGAAGAAAGTGTGGCAGAAGTAGTTTCTATGATGAGTGGTGTTCCTGTAACGAAAGTTGGTAAAAATGAGCTTGATAAATTGGCCGGAATGGATAATAACCTGAACGGAAAAGTTATCGGTCAGGAAGACGCTGTGAAAAAGGTGGTTAAAGCTATCCAAAGAAACAGAGCGGGATTGAAAGATCCGAACAGACCAATTGGAACATTTATTTTCTTAGGAACAACCGGTGTTGGTAAAACTGAGCTTGCAAAAGTAATGGCAAGAGAACTCTTCGATTCTGACGAAGCTTTGATCAGAATTGACATGAGTGAATATATGGAGAAATTTGCAGTTTCAAGATTGGTTGGTGCGCCTCCGGGATACGTTGGATACGAAGAAGGTGGACAATTAACTGAAGCGGTAAGAAGAAAACCTTATGCAGTCGTTCTTTTAGATGAGATTGAAAAAGCGCATCCGGATGTATTCAATATCTTGTTGCAAATCTTAGATGAAGGTCACGTAACAGACAGTTTAGGCAGAAAAATTGACTTTAGAAATACAATTATCATCCTTACTTCAAACATCGGAACAAGAGACATCAAAGACTTTGGTGATGGTGTAGGATTTGGAACCAACGCTAAGAAAACCAGTTCAGATTCAAGAACCAGAAGTACGATTGAAAATGCTCTTAAAAAAGCGTTTGCTCCGGAATTCCTGAACAGAATTGATGATATTGTGATCTTCAACTCTCTTGAAAGAACTGATATTTCTAAAATTATCGATATTGAATTGGCTAAACTATATTCAAGACTTGAAAAATTAGGTTACAAAGTAGATCTAACTACCGAAGCCAAAGATTTCATCTCAGAAAAAGGTTGGGACAAAGATTTTGGTGCAAGACCATTGAAGAGAGCTATTCAGAAATATATTGAAGATTTATTGGCAGAAATGCTGGTAAACAAGCAATTGACTGAAGGCGAAACAGTAACTTTAGATGTAAATGAAGCAAAAGACGGTTTGGAAGGAAAAACTTCGAAGCCAAAAAAATCGGCAGAAAAGTCACAATCTTAAATAATTAATTTAATTATAAATAAAAGCATCGGGAAATTCTCGATGCTTTTGTTATTTTTATAATAATAGATTATGATAATTCACAATTGTTTGTATTTTTGTATAAACCATTAATAATCATAAAAATATTAATTGAATATGAGGTCAAAAAATCTATTTTTTCTGTTATTTTCTTCAAGTCTGTTTGCCCAAGGTTTTAACTATGAAAGAGATTGGGCGACTTACTTTGGTGGAACAAATTCTTACCTTACAGGGATTTATGAAGATAGCTCAAATAATATATCCGCAGATGTTATAACAACTTATCTAAGTCCTACTGGAGGAATCACTCCTGTTTCTTATTATAATCAGTTTGTAACTCCTGGAGGTCAAACATATACCGGAAATAATTCTAATAACTTATATGGCAAGTTTTCATCTTCAGGAAATCTCTTACAAGCAGAATATAAAGCATATTATTTACCTACATCAAAACAAGCAACTTATTTCAGAGATGATCTTGGAAACCGATATGATATTGAGAATAATATTACAGCTTATACAACGCTTCCTTCCGGAGCCTGGCAACCAAACAATAACGAGTCTACAGATGTAATTTTTGCTAAATATGATATCAATAATAATCTCTTATGGAAAACCTACATTCCCAATACCGGAGAATATAATAATTTTGAAGTAGACAATAACGGGAATATTTATATCACTGGTCATACCAAATGGCAGACTTTAGGAGATCCGGGCACTTTTCAGCAGAATTTTGAGCATGTTTATGATACCTCCGGAGCACTTTTACCTAACACATATATTCTAAAATTAAATCCACAAGGTCAAAAATTATGGGCAACATATACCCCCTCCAGCTCAATAAACGGAATAACAGTTTATGAAAATAATCTTTACATTTTTGGACACAATGATTTAAAAACAACACAATCAACATTATCTTCACCCAATACTTTTCAGACCGCAAAAGGAGGGCAGTTTATTTCAAAAATTGATGGAATAACAGGACAAAGAGTTTGGGGAACCTATTATGGTACCCCAGGAAATACGCTTGATGCAGGTCTTTCTGATATAAAAGCGGACGAAACAGGAGTCTATGTAACAGGAATGACTTTTGGTGTGATGGGTGATATTTATTATGCCATGGAAGGTGCTTATAAACATCAAACTACCGATGGCTTTGATATGTTTATTACAAAATTCAACCTTTCTGGAAATAGAGTTTGGAGTACATACATAGGAACTGATGGATATGATTCTTACAGTGGAGACAGAGGTCTTGATATAAAAAATGGTAAATTACTTTTCACTGGATTAAATCAGGGAAATTATAATATTTCAACTCCTGGAGCTTTTGTCAGCACAAAACCTAACGCGAATAGCGAGGATCTCTTTTTTGGTATTCTGAATACCAATAATGGACAGCCAGATTTTATTTCCTACTACGGAGGTAATGTTAATAACCCTTTGGGAGCTGTTGATGCAAGGTGTAGTTTTTCAAAATTTTCCCCTGGATTTTATCTGTATGGAGCAACTTATCGAAACAACGGCTTTACATCAACAAATGCTTACCAGCAAGGAATTATTTATCCTGCAGGAGTTACAATGGGACGTTCCGGATTTATTGCTAAATTCAATCCGAAATTTCTATCTACTTCTGAAATAAATTCTTCTGAAGATATTGTTCTCTACAACAATCCGAATAATGGAAATTTCTGTTTAAAAGGGTCTGTTTTAAATAAAGAACCACATATCATAAGTATTAATGATATTTCCGGAAGACTAGTT
Organism: Chryseobacterium mulctrae; assembly: GCF_006175945.1. Taxonomy (NCBI): domain Bacteria; kingdom Pseudomonadati; phylum Bacteroidota; class Flavobacteriia; order Flavobacteriales; family Weeksellaceae; genus Chryseobacterium; species Chryseobacterium mulctrae. The sequence goes on from NZ_VAJL01000001.1 coordinate 2,244,625, forward strand.
TATTCTAGAAACCTTCAAAAAAACAAAGAAGAGCATTTTAACCTTGAAGGTCAGCTTTCAAAAGGAAATTATATTCTGTCAATAAAAAATACAGCTAAAACCTTAATAAAAAGCTTTAAATTAATTATTAAATGATAAATCAAAAGCATCAGAATTTTTCTGATGCTTTTTTATATAAATCTTTTAAAGTCCAACCACAAAACCCACACTAGGAATCAATCCCCCAGAAAAAACACTACTATTTTCTTTATACAAAACATTGTACATCAAACCAATCTGCATAAAAGAATTATTCCCGATTTGTTGCATATAACCTCCTCCCAAATATAAAGCAGTCTCTTGCTGATCGTTTTTGAAATCGTAATATTTGTCTTCATAATTGATGAAAAAATGCTGCAGATTTCCACTCACAAAGAAAGATCTTGCAAAATAATAATTGACAAAAGGACCAAAACCAAACATCGTCGATTTATAAAAATCCGAAGTCTGCCAGGAAACGCTTCCAATTAAACCGGCCTCCAAATCATTGGTCAGTCGGTAACCAACTCTCGGTGCAACCTGAAGATTAAAATAAGAATTACTTCCGAAACCAACACCTAATCCTCCACCGAAAGTCCACTTATTTGTTTCAGCAGTGGGTGTTCCTATTGCAACTTGAGAAAATGACAATCCGGAAATCAGGATAAATAAAGAAATAAACAGTTTTTTCATATTAGATATTTTTTTGGTGAACATTTAAACAACGATTTTGTGTTACTATCGTTTTTATCAATGTATAAAATTATCATTTTTTTTGTGAATAGGATTATCGTAATTTTGCGGCTCAACTAAGAGCTCCCGTTAAGAGTTTCGTAAAATTGAATATATGAAAGTAGTAGTAGGTCTCTCAGGAGGCGTAGATTCAAGCGTTACAGCGTATTTGCTGCAGCAACAAGGGCATGAAGTAGTTGCTCTTTTTATGAGAAACTGGAATGATGCATCTGTAACTTTAGAAGATGAATGTCCGTGGATTGAGGACAGTAATGACGCTTTAATGGTTGCTCAAAAACTGGGAATTCCGTTTCAGGTGATTGACATGAGCGACCTTTATAAAGAGCGTATCGTTGATTATATGTTTGACGAATATCAGAAAGGAAGGACTCCCAATCCTGATGTTCTGTGCAACAGAGAAGTAAAGTTTGATGTTTTTATGAAAACGGCAATGTCTTTAGGTGCTGATAAAGTGGCGACAGGACATTACGCAAGAGTAGATTCTACTTTTGATGAAAACGGAAAGGAAATCTTTCATTTGTTGGCAGGAAAAGACAACAATAAAGATCAGTCGTACTTTCTTTGTCAGCTGAATCAGGATCAATTGTCTAAAGCATTGTTTCCGATTGGTGAACTGACGAAGCCTGAAGTAAGAGAAATTGCAAAAGAAATTGGTTTGGTAACTGCAGATAAAAAAGATTCTCAGGGACTTTGTTTTATCGGAAAAGTAAGTCTTCCACAATTTTTACAACAGCAATTGGTTCCGAAAGAAGGTGAAATTATAGAAATTTTCAAAGACTCTCCCCTTTTCGCACAGGAAACGCCAAGTTTTTCATCTAAAGAGGAAGAATTAGAATTTTTAAGCCAAAAAATTAATTATAAAAAAGCTGACGGAAAAGTAATCGGAAAGCATCAAGGTGCTCAATTTTTCACGATTGGACAAAGCAAAGGATTAGGAATCGGCGGACATAAAGAAAGCTGTTTTATCGTATCGAGAGATATGGAAAACAATATTATTTTCGTGGGAGAAGGTCACAGCTTTCCGGGATTGCATAAAAAAGCACTAAAAATTGATAATTCTGAGCTGCATTGGGTTCGGGAAGATTTAAGATTAAAAAATGGAGAATCGGTGGAAGTGATGGCGAGATTCCGTTACAGACAAGAACTTCAGAAAGCTATGATTTATCAGTTTGAAAATAGTTTTTTTGTAGAATTTGAAAAGCCTCAATCGGCCATTGCAGAAGGCCAATTTGCAGCTTGGTACATTGATGATGAATTGATTGGAAGCGGAGTAATTTCATAATTTAGCACTGAATTTTTAACGCAAAGATCTTAATTTTTAAGCTTATTATTTTAAGGAGCAAAGAAGGGCGACAAGTCGCTGATGAAGCTTAAATAAAACTTGCGAAAATCAAGCTTTTTGTTAAGAAATTTATTATTGCTTAATTCAAATTCAGGTTAATGTAAAAAGTTTTCTGTAACATATTTCAGATTGTGATACTTACTCAGTAAATAACAATTAAAAATATTTATCATGAAAACGACTTTAAAAAATCAGTACGCTTACGTCAACCAAATTTTAATTGCGGTAGTTTCTGCAACTTTAGGGTACAATCTTTACCAGGAAATTGTACATCCAGAAAATTCAAGATTAACGATAAGCATTATCTTGGTGGTTTTAACTTATATTATGGTTGAAAAATATGGTTATAAACCTGAAAAAGAAATTCAGAAATAATTTAAAATAGAGGTTTGAAGAAATTCAAGCCTTTTTTTAATCGGTTTTAGCAGTCGCTACCACAGCCAAAAATGAGACGATCATTACAGCGCATGCAGAAATTAGAAACAAAAGCATGTAAAGAAAATAATCGTTTTTAAGTTTTCGGGGAATCAATTTATGGATGATGTAGAGCAAGATCGGAAATAATAAACTTGCCCCCAAATTGGCCAGTCTGCCAGAAAAACTAATTACTCTTGTTTTATCATTAAAAGAATGTACCGCTGTAAACCAACATACACCCAAAAGAATAACCATAAATATCGTTTGATAGGCAGTGCGGTGATTTTTACGCTTTTCTGTATTAATTAAATAAAAAACACTGCCAATTATAAACAGTACAATAAAAAGGATTATAAATACTTCAAACATTCTGCAAAACTATTAATTAACCAACCAATCTTTAAAATCTTTTACCCTTTCACGGCTCACCGTAATTTCTTCTTTTGGCTGAAAATTGAGCTCCACTTTATAATTGGGCGAAGTATGAATATTTTTAATGTAATCTGAATTGATAATAAACTGCCTGTTGACACGGAAAAACTTCTTATCATCAAGCACATCCGTTAATTCATCTAAAGTAAATTCTGAAGGATAAACCCTGTCCTGAGTCTGCAGATAAACAATTTTATTTTCACTAAAAAAACAACTTATTTCCGGAGTCTGTACAATCTTCAGATTATAGCCAATCTTTACTAAAATTCTCGACAGGATTGTTTTTTCTTTTTTAATCAATTGCTTGATTTCGTGTGAATTAACCAACTCACTTGAAGGAATAAATGATTTGAATTTTTCTATAGCTCCGGCAAGATCTTCTTCCATAATGGGTTTCAAAAGATAATCGATGCTGTTGAGTTTAAAAGCCTTCAACGTATACTGATCAAAAGCCGTGGTATAAATAATGAAAGCTTTGGTTGAAATTTTTTCAAAAATATCAAACGAAAGACCGTCTCCTAAAACAATGTCTGAAAAGATAAGTTGCGGATGCTCATTCTCGGCAAACCAGCTTACCGCTTCTTCCACAGATCCCAGGTTGGCAACCAATTGCAGGTCAGGAAAAAGACTCAACATTCTTTCTAATTTTCTTGCGGCAGGTTTCTCGTCTTCGATGATGACTGTCTTGATCATTACTTGGCTTTTAGTTTAATTTTAAATAAAAATAATCAAATCTTTTTAGTTTTAAAAATTAATCGACTTTTTCGACTTCTTAAGTTCTTCTTCAAGCATCTGATTTTCCCATTTAGCATCAAATATAAAAAGATCTATAGCTTTCACTCCTAAAATTATTGCCCAAATCGTAAGAATAAACCATCCTTGAAAATTGTGGTCTGTTCCAGAATATTTAATAAAATTTCTGATCAGAATAAATCCGGCAACGATTGCAAACCACATGCAGTTTTTATAGAATGATCTCAGCCTTTTTACTCTTTGTTGTGCGCTATTATAGTCCATTGTATTAATTTTTTAATGATTATTATTTAAAGTAATTTTTAGTTCTTCATCTCCTGCTCTATCAATTGTTTTATTTTCTTTTCTTCCCAGTTTTTACCCGTAAAAAGATAAAATGCGTAGCCCAGAATACTTATTCCAAAACCGAATAACGGGAACCAAAACCATTGTAATTCGGGATTTATTTTCATATTGATAAAAATTAAATAAGGCGTGAGCAAAAAACATCCAGTCAGCATAATGTAGAATTTTTTTATTTCTTTCATTCTGCTTTTGGCAGACTTATACCGCTGTTTCTCAAGATTATTTTCCATTATTGATTATTTACGTATGCTTCTTTGTTGCTCCTCCTCCATCAATTCTTTTATTTTTTTCTCTTCCCAGTTTTTACCTATTCCAAAAGTGCTTACTGCATGTATGGTAAGACCTAATCCCCAACCCAACATTGGCCAGTAAAACCATAAATGACCAGGCGATGTCAAAAGATTTAAAATCAATAAAAAAGGAATAACCAAGCAATAAGAAGTAAGATTACCGTAAAACCCTTTTAAATCTTTTACTCTTCTTGCTGCTTTTCTGTACGCTAAATTTTCTTTGTTTAATGATAAATTTTCCATGATCTTTTATTTTTAAATTACTATTTGTTTGTTTTTCTTGAGACAAATGTAGAACAGATCACGTTCTCAAATCAATTTAATATGACCGAGCTGTAGAATTTAATAACTGAACTGTAAAAATGAAATATGAAAAGATCGATAAACAAAAACAATTAAATCACATTTATAAGAATTTTATATATTTACATCAACATCAAACGAGAATATATATGAAACAAAATTTACTAAAAATAACCAGTATTTTATTATTTACAATATCATTAAATTCAGTTTCAGCACAGGAATACGAAAGAATTTGGGGAACGTATTTTGGTCCTGTAGGTACTGATGTTACAGGGGATTATGTTTCTCAGGGAATTATTTTCGATTCTCAAAAAAATATGCACATAAAAGCGAGTGTTTTCTCTAATAGTCTATATACTGCTTCTTACTATGATCAATTTGTTATTGCCGGAGGTGGAAATTATACCACAACAAACCAAATAAATAATGGTTTTACTACCCGAATTACCCCAACAGGAACGATTGACTATTTTGGTTATCATGCTTACAATGCCAGTACATTTAATCAGGACCTCGAATTATTAATGGCAATTGATAATCAGGACAACAAAGTTTACAGATATTTGGGAGCTTCAGCATCTACTATGAATCCAACAATAGGTACATGGTTACAGACTAATCCTCAAACGTCTTTGAAACACATGCTTGTGAAAAAATCTCCAAACGGATCGATACTCTGGGCAACATATTTACCTGATGAAACTTTCCATGCTAATGTGATAACAGATTCTGCCGGAAATATTTACATTACGGCATCAACCATTCAGCAAAATATAAGTACATCGGGTGTTTTTCAAGAAGATTTTGATGTAATTTATTCTCAGGGAAATATTCAAAGTAATAATTATTTAACTAAACTAAATTCAAATGGAGAGCTCATCTGGTCAACCTATTTTCCTACCGGAATCTTTTCTATGAAGTACTATGACGGTGCACTGTACATGATAACAGCAACCAATACCAATCCATCACTCAATACAATAGCTACCGCAGGAGCATTTCAAACAAATACTTCAGATTATTCTATCACAAAAATAAACGCTCAGAACGGACAAAGAGTATGGGGAACGTATTATGGACCTTCAATAGGAACATCTTTTTGCTTTTTATATGATTTGTCTGTAAATGAAACGGGAATCTATATTGCAGGTACCGATTATAATTGGAACAACTCCCATTTCTTTGCAACACCGAATGCTTATAAAACACAGGCAACAGGTGGTTCAGATCTATTTATTTCTAAATTTTCGCATAATGGAAATAGAGTTTGGAGTACTTATTTTGGAGGAAATGGTGATGACTTAAATACTTTCGATAAAGTAATTGATCTCAACGGACATGAAATATTCATCTCAGGAATTACAACAGGATCAACAGATAATATTGCTACTCCGGGATCATATCAAAGCTCACCTCAAAGTTTAGCCAGTAATATGACCAATAATTTCTTTGCTAAATTTAATTCTTCAGGAGATTTAGATTGGTGTTCTTACTATGGGGGAAGCTCAACAAATACTCCTTATATGAAATCTATCAATGTTAAATATGATAATAATTCTTTGTTTCTTTTCGGAAATACCAATTCCAACGTTGGCTACGCAACAGAAGGGGCTTTTATGCCATATAGAAACCCAAGTACAACAACAGAAAACACAGGTTATATTGCAAGATTAAATAAAAAAAACGAACTATCTATTGAAGAATCGAATACTAAAAAAGATTTGATTTTGTACAACAACCCAAATAACGGAAAATTTAGTATTTCCGGAAGTATCTTACAAAATGAATCATGCTCCATCGCAATTTATGATATGTCTGGAAAGATTATCGTCAAAAAGAATTTGGAACGCAAAAAAGAGCAACAATTTGATTTAGAAGGTATTTTAACCTCAGGAAATTATTTAGTACAAGTAAATAATGAAAAAGGAGAAAAGCTCCAAGTATTCAAAATGACCGTAAAAAAGTAATTTAATTACTAAAAAAGTCAGCATTTTTCAATGCTGGCTTTCTATTTATTTTTATCCATTAATTCTTTGATCTTCTTTTCTTCCCATTTTTTTGCAAAGTTGAATCGGGGCAGAAAAACAAATAAAGCATGAGCCAAAAGACCTACTCCCCAAAATGCAGCCGTAATAAAATTTTTAAACTGAAAATAGCTCTCATTTGGTTTTAAATTGATATAATTATAATAAATGATCAAAAGGTTTACAGCTACGTAAGAAAATAAATGTCCGTAGAAACCCCTCAACCTTTCTACCTGTCTTTTTGCCTGTTGATAATTGATATCATTTTCGTCAAATTTTTCCATTGTTTCTATTTTTTCTGTTTATCCATAATTTTCTGAATCTTTTTTTCCTGCCAAGAAATTCCGATTCCAAATACCTGAAACGCGTGAGAAGCCACACCGACACCCCACCCTAAAAGCGGCCACCAAAACCAATAGTAATGATTTTGAGTATATAGATTCACAAAGATTAGGAAAGGAATAACTGTGCAGTAGGAAATAAGATTTCCATAAAAACCTTTGATCTCTTTTACTCTTTTCTTGGCTCTTTCGTAAGCTTTGTCCTGACTTTTTATATCGATACTTGCCGTGTTTGGTTTTTCAGATAAGATCGGAAGTTTTACTTTAAAATAATCTTCAGATTTTTCTATAAAAACATTCTTTTTCGTCAGTAAAGAATAGCGCTGTACAATGTTTGCCAAACCAATTCCAGCACTTTCTTTGATCTGTTCTCGGATCTGCAGGTTGTTTTCTATGCATAAAGTGTCGCCTTCTGTAAAAATTCTGATCAGCAAAGGTTTTGAAGATGTTGCCAGATTATGTTTGATACAGTTTTCCAAAAGCAATTGCAGAGAAAGCGGAACTACAAATCGTCGTAAATCGTCTTCTTTTACATCAAAAATAAAATTAACACTGTCTTCAAATCTTGTTTTCAGCAAGCCGCAATAAGTTTTTGCAAATTCTATTTCGTCTTCAATAGTCACTAATTCTTTATCTTTCTGCTCCAAAACATATCTGTAAATCTTTGACATTGAAGCGGTAAATTTCTGAGCCTGGCTCGGATTTTCATCAATTAACGAGCTTAAAACATTTAAGGAATTAAACAAAAAATGCGGATCAAGCTGATTTTTTAAACTTTCAAATTGGGCATTGGCAGATTTTGCGATTAGTTTCTGCTCAACCACTTCTTTTTTGGAAGATTTTTTCAGCTCTTTCATAAAACTTTTAGCATGTAGAAAAGCTGAAATCAGCAAAGCAACATTCACCATAAACCAATTGATAAAATTGTATTTCCCAGAGAAAAATGCTTCTGTTGTTGCTGCTTTTTGAATAACCACAAAATTGATATAGTTGCAGAAATAGACCAAAATAAAATTGGCAATAAGAATTGAAACAATGCTTAAAATCGCTCTTTTGGTTGTCGCTTCAGACCACGGAACTTTTTTGTTGAGAAAACTATTAATCAAGCCATTTCCGATTCCTATCAAAAAAGAATACATTGCTGAAATAAATAAAGTAAGCGAGAAATTCTCAAGATTTTTTTCTTCCGTCGAAAGGAAAAAGAAAATTAGAGTAGTTACCAAAGACACCCAAAATAAAATGATAAAATCCTTACGTTTCATTGGTTAATTTATACTTCAAAATTAGCTTTTATTAAACTCTGTGAAAATTTTTTCTCGCTGAATGGTTGCTTTTTCGTTCCGAACTGTAATAATAATTCTATCTGTTTATACCTCTAAACTGATAAACAGATGTTTGTTATTCTGAAAGAATCTAAGCTAACTTTGTAGAGATGCTTACAGCATGACAAAGGCTCTTTATTTTTAATTATATGACAATTGGTAATACAAATCATTTTATAATCTTAAAAACCTTTCAGCATTTCTAGTGCTGAAAGGGCTAATTTAATATCTCGCAGATCGGGCAAATTTTGCAGATTTTTTCCCATATCATCTGCTTAATCTGTAAAATCTGCGAGACATACATTTTTTAAAAATTTAGCGATTACTTTGTCGGTTGATTAATAAAATATTCCGCTTCTCCTTTTCCCCAATTCGGACTTAAATTTGTTTTTGGTTTAAACGAATTGAATTTTTCCAAAGCAGTTTTAAACATTTCCATTCCTTTTGTTTTGCTTCCTCCGTATTGCTCCGGTGTAAAGTAAATATCTTCTGCTTTTATAAGTGTGACTCTCGGATTATTCGGGTCAAATTTTTCAGCTTTCGTAAGTTCTTCCTGAGCTTTCATTCCAAAAGTCATGTATCTTTCCTGCGGATTGACCATCATTTTCAGTGAATAAACCATTTTTTGAAGCAAATGAATCTCTGAATTTTCTTTTTCAATACTTTCTGCGGCATCAATAAATTTTTGAGCCTGGTCTGCAACAATATCCATATCCTGCATTTTTCCTTCTCTCATCAACACTCTGCCTTTTTGGATGTAAGAAAAAGCAGCATAATAATTCGGCAGCCATTTTGTGGTTTCTTTGTCTGCAATTCTCTGAAAATCGTTGGCTAAAACCTGAAAGTCTTCCGGTGTTTTGCAGGTTTCAATTTTAGCGATTTTCTCTGTCATTATTTTTTCATAATTAGCCTGAGCAAAAGATAATAAACTCATACAAGCTAAAGCAAAACTTAAAATGTATTTTTTCATAGTTTCTAAATTGTTTAATGTTATTTTTTTATTTAAAGATATTTTTTCTAAATGATTATATGTGTTTTAAAAATTCTAAAATCATTAAATCCGGAAATACTTTTTGACGCAAAGGTTTTAATTTCAAACGTATTATTTAAAGGAGCAAAGAATGGCGACAATGTCGCTGACGAAGCTTGAAATCATAAGCTTTATAAAATCAATTTATTGACCCATCGTTGCTTCTTAAATATAAAGTTTATGAAGGTTAAACTTTCCGTTAAATTAATTTTATTAAAGATTATTATTGATCGCATCTTGTGTTTTATCAACTCCGAAACTGATAAACATTCCTACAAAAACAAATGTATTGACGGGCGGAACAACTGCGGAACTTTGGTTTCCGTTTTGTGAAAAATTGTATCCGTACACGTTTTTATTTCCTAAAACATTTGAAATACTTAAAACGAAAATAGTAAATGCTTTTGAGTCTTTTTTACCAATATTCGGAAGGTAATTGAAGCTTAAATTCAGAGCATTGTAATCTTTCAATCTTCCTTCATTTCTTATAATATTGATGTCATTTTGGGTAACGATGTCGTAATAAGGTCGTCCTTTTGCGTAAGTGTAAGAAAGATTGACTCCGGTCTTCCATTCCGGGATAAATCTTTTAGCAACTACGGAAAGCGTATGTTCAGCAGCAAAATTGGGTTTTAAACTTACCGGATAATTCAGAAAATCTCTTTTAGAATCCAGGAAGGAATAACTGATCCAGTAATCGATATTTTCAAACGTTTTTTTGTCCCTCCAAAATACTTCAAGCCCTTTTGCAAAACCATTTCCGTTGTTATTAAAAGCGGTTTGCACTTGCTGATTCTGGCTAGAATTTGGAACAATATTCTGAGTTTTGATCAATTCATCATATTTCTTATAAAAAGCTTCAAACCTCAAGCTTCGTCCTTCTGTCGACCTTTGAACCTGAAAAATATAATGTTGTGACTTTTGAAAACCTAAATCTGCAGATGAGTTAATATATTTACTTTCAGGATTTTGGAAAAACAATCCGTATGCAAAAGAGGTTGTCCAGTCTTTTGCCAAACGATAAGCCAAAGCAAAACGCGGTGCCAAATTATTTTTATTCAGATAAGAAGAGTTTTCGGCTCTTACTCCAATTTTCGCAGATAAATTATTGCTGAAACCTAAATCTGTTTCCACAAAACCTGAAGAAATCAAATCACGATAATTCTTATTAACCTCACCGAAATTTAGTTTTTCATTGGCATAATTCATTTCAAATCCTCCTCTTAAAGCGCTTATTTTATTGATCTTTCTGTCGATAACTGCTTTAAAATTGATATAATTTCCATCATTTAATAATTCTGTTCTTTCCGATTCAGTTTGATTGGTTTCCGTAGAAAAATTTAAATCCGACTGATTGTAAGAATACGAAGCACTTGTATTGAAAAGATACTTCCCGAATTTTTGCTTGAAAGACAAGTTATGATAGGTATTTTCACCATTTAATCTTACCAAAGCAAAATCATATCCCGGTTCTAAACTTTCGGTTTTTACGCCCATTTTATTCGTATCAAACATTCCGTAGTATTTTAAAAATCCACCGGATTTTGTTTTGATTCTAAAATTTGCATCACCATTAAAACCTCTTGGAGCATCAATAAAATCAGTATTAAAATTAAAAACTTCCTGCATCAAACCTAAGTTTGAATATCCTAAACTTGCACCATAAGAATGATTTTTATTTTCACCTAATTTCTGGAAACTTCCACTTAAAAATATTGGAGAAACTCCAAAATCATAAGAACTCTGGTCTGGAAGGTCTACACTTTCAAGCATCAAAGCTCCGGAAAGAGCCTGTCCGTACAAAGCAGAATATCCACCGCTCGAAAAAATATTTCCTTTGAAAAGAGACGTGTTAAAACGGTCTCTTCCAGCAATTCCGGGAACCGAACTGGAGAAATAATTGTTGATCAAACTTCCGTCCATAAAAATTTTGGTTTCAGTTCCTGTTCCTCCACGAACGAATAAACCTTCGGTTTCACCCACTTTTTGAACTCCGGGAAGATAGGTTAAAGCGGAAGAAATTTGTCCGTCGGCTCCTGCTGTTGTGTAAATATCAATTGGCGTCAATAAAGCGGTTGCTCTTTTTCTATCACTCGCTTCTATTGAGCCTGCAGAAATAACGACTGCATCGATCTCATTGATTTGTTCTTTTAATTCGGCATTTACTGAAATTTCTTTATCTTCAATTAAAATCGGTTTTTGAATTTCATTGTATTTCGGATGAACAAAAGTCAGGATTTGATTACCTTTTTCGGAAGTTTCGAAAGAGAAATTTCCATCGGAATCTGTTGTTGCACCGTCGTAAGAGTCTTTTAAAGTCACGTTGATCTGGCTTATTCCTTTATTTTTAAAAGTCACCTTTCCTGTAATTTTTGTCTGAGAAAAACTCAGAGCAAAAGAGAAAAAAGAGATGAGAAATAATAGTTTTGTTTTCATAGCTGTTTTAATTCGAATCAAAAATAGGATGAATTTTAATGCCTTTAAATTTTTTGTTACTGAGCTGTAGAATTTGGAAACTGAATCGCTTTTTTTGATTTTAGAAATTTATTCTAAATCAATTTCGGTATCAAGATTGTTACTCTGTAATTATCATCACAACATTTAAATATTAATTTATGAAACTACAAACATTAACATTATTAGCAAGTTGCGCTTTATTTGCAGCATCGTGCAGTTCTAGTAAAACCTACAACGTTCTGGCAAAAAGCGGAACCGAAACCGGCGGAACGGCAAAATTTACTCAAAACGTTAACGAAGTGGTTATGGATTTGGAAGTAACGAATCTTACCCCAGGAATTCATGCAGTACACATTCATGAAAAAGGCGATTGCTCTGCTCCGGATGCAACTTCTGCAGGCGGACATTGGAATCCCGGTAAAAATGACCATGGAAAATGGGGATCTGAGCATTTCCACATGGGAGATATCGGAAATCTGGAAGCCGGAACAGATGGAAAAGCAAAACTGACCTTTAAAACTGATAAATGGTGTTTAGACTGTGTTGACGAGTCTAAAAACATTATCGGAAAAGGAATCATCATTCATGCTGATAAAGACGATTTTATGACGCAGCCAACAGGAAATGCAGGCGGAAGAGTGGGTTGTATAGAAATTAAATAACTTCTCCTATTCTTAACAAAAAAAGTGGCGCTAATCTTCGATTAGCGCCGCTTTATTATAATATCATCTTAAACTTTAGCCTTCATGTCTGCAACGATATTCATTGCTTCCTGAAGGTAAGAATCTTTTCTAAGGTTCTTGATCCACATTTCAGATTTCTTCTTGAAAACCTCATCCTTCTTCTCTCTTTCGATCTCTGCAGGATACATTTCAAATTTTAATCCGTTGTCAAATTTCGTAAGCTTTTTAAACTTTTCAATTTGAGACTTTCTGTGTTTCATCAAGTCATTGAACTTATTGATATTTAAGGTAATGGTCTCTTCTTTGTCTAATTGCTCTCTCCATTGAGCCGACTCAAGCAACAATTGATAGTTTGCATTTTTTGCCATTCTATCGTTGCTTGCTTTTTCTAAAGCTTTAACATCAAAATAGCTCAACTTTTGGAAATTAGCACTCGGAATTTTGTCCCAAGCCAAAGCAAAATCATCATATCTTTCACCAATCTCTGCATAAGTAAAGAAGTCTTTCATCTGAATATCAGAAACAATCCCTTTTCTCTGATTAGATTCTCCGGTAATTCTATAGAACTTTTGAATTGTCAGTTTTAAAGATCCGAAATCGTCTTCACTATTTAAGAATCTGTTTAGATCTACGAAAGTTTGTACCGTTCCTTTACCATAAGACTGAGGCGAACCTACAATAATTGCTCTTCCGTAATCCTGCATTACACCAGCTAAAATTTCTGAAGCAGAAGCTGAAATTTCGTTTTGCATAATTACTAAAGGACCCGTCCAGATTGGAGTTTCCTGCTTGTTTTTTAGCGTTTGAATTTTTCCGTTTCCGTCTTTTACCTGAACGTAAGGACCTGCATTCATAAATAATCCCATGATATCACCAACTTCCGTTAATGAACCACCACCGTTATTTCTAAGGTCTAAAACAATTCCTTCAATATTTTGAGCTTTCAGCTTAATGATCTCGTTTTTGATGTCATCAGAAGCGTTTCTTCCTTTTTCATCTTCAAAATCAGCATTAAAGCTTGGAAGATTGATGAATCCATATTTCTTTCCATTTGGAGAATTTACAATAATACTTTTCGCAAAAGTGTCTTCAATAGCCACTTCTTCACGGATCATCGTTACTTCTACGATCGTTTTATCTTTTTTCTGAACCGTTAAAGTAACCGGAGTTCCTTTTTCTCCTCTGATCAAACGAACTGCCTCATCAGAAAGCATTCCCACAACGTTTACGTGGTCTTCTTTCGGTTTAGATTTTACCTTTAAGATCTTATCACCTTCAGAAAGCTTTTTAGATTTCCAAGCCGGAGCCCCGATCGTTAATGCACCTAAATAAAGATTTCCTTTTTTCTCCTGAATAATAGCCCCGATTCCGATCACTTTTCCTTTGAACTGAGTATCAAAATCTTCTTTATCTTTTGGAGAATAATAGTTGGTGTGTGGATCGAAAACTTCTGTATAAGCGTTCATATACACCGAAAACCAGTCCATTTTCTTTCTTTTTTTGAATCTGGTAAATGTTTCCTTCACCAAATCTTTTACTTCATCAGTTGCTTTTGTCAACTTTTGCTGAGGGCTCAAAATTTCAAGTTTAATGGTATCTTTCAGCTTAAACTTCTGTACAGAATCTTTCTTTTCTTTCTGAGCTTCTTCTTTACTGTTCATCGATTCAATTTCCTGAAGAATATTGTATTTGATGAATTTTTTCCACTCATTATACTGCTCCTTTTGATCTGCAGGAACTTTTTTCAATTTAGATTCCAAAGTAAGCGTTTCATCTTCTTCCAAATTAATCGGTTTGCTGAAAATTTCCTGGGTAATCTTATCGATTTCATCTACTCTTTGATACAATCTGTCGATCGTCAGCTTATAAAACTGCAAATCTCCCTGATTGATATAATCGTCAAGCTTTGTTTCGTGCTTGGCAAATTCGTTCATATCAGACTGCAGAAAGTATCTTTTCCCAGGATCAATCATTTCAAAATAATGTTTGTAAACATCTTTTGAATAAGCATCGTTAATCGGCTTTGGGCTGTAGTGTAAATAAGAAAGAGTATTTTTAACACTCACCATTATCGTCTGCATTTTCTCATCGTCATTTTTTGGCGAGTTGAAACAAAACATAAGACTTGTTAATGGAATAAAGAGTAGAAATTTATTTAGCTTAAAATTTTTCCACATAAATCTGTAATATATTTTTATTAAATTCTTTTAAATCATCCAATAAGTAGCATTTATTAAATGACTGTTACAAACTATCAAATTTAATACCTTATTTACAATTATCAATTAGTTTTAAGTAATTTTGTTAAAATTAAATTTTTATGGAAAAACCACTTATTCTGGTAACAAATGACGACGGTATTACAGCTCCGGGTATCAGAAATCTTGTAGAATTTATGAATGAAATAGGGGAAGTAATTGTGGTTGCTCCCAACTCGCCACAAAGCGGAAAAGGTCACGCAATCACGATAAACTCTACATTAAGCTATGAAGAAGTACAGCTTGAAGGCCCACAAACCGATTATTCGTGCAGCGGAACTCCTGTTGACTGTGTAAAAATGGCTTTAGATAAAATACTTCCAAGAAGACCGGATCTTGTGGTATCAGGAATCAATCATGGTGCAAACTCTTCTATCAATGTAATTTATTCAGGGACGATGTCTGCAGCTGTAGAAGGCGGTGTAGAAGGTCTTCCTTCGATAGGTTTTTCACTTTTAGATTTCAGTTGGGAAGCGGATTTTACGCAGGCAAAAGAATATATTCAGGAAATTGTAAGAAAAACTTTAGAAAATCCAATGCCTAAAGGAGTTGTGCTTAATGTAAATATTCCTAAGCTTTTAAAAGAAGAAATAAAAGGAGTAAAAATCTGCAAACAGGCTCATGCAAAATGGGAAGAAAGTTTTGATGAAAGAATCAATCCGCATGGTAAAAAATATTACTGGTTGACCGGATATTTCAACAATATGGATGAATCTGAAGATGCAGACGAAACAGCTTTGGCAAACGGATATATCTCAATTGTTCCGGTGAAGTTTGATATGACCGCTTATGAATATATGAACACCCTTCGTGAAGTAATGGATTTTAAATAATGTACGAAAAACTAGACAATCCTGTATATCATTCACTTAATGAATATCATGAAAAGTTTTGCTTAAACTTCGGAGATTCTAAATTTTACAATCCTGAAGTCGCCGCTTTCGGAGGTTCATTAAATTTTGCAAAAGAAAAAGACATCACAGAATATTCAAAAATCTGTGATGATTTTCTCATTTTCGGAAATAAACCGGATCTAAGAGAATTTAAGACAGAAATGTCTCAGCTAGTTTGTGATCAATACGTTTTAGAAAACAAAATTGAGCTTGATTATACTGAAGAAATTATCGAGCTTCAGAATGAAAACCATGAAGAATTATTGGCTTTTGTTAAGAAGTTTTATCCTCATTATTTTAAAAGCAGAACTCCTGAATTAGGAAGATATTTCGGTATTTTTAAAGATAACAAACTTGTTGCTGTAACAGGTCAGAGAATGCAGATGAATGACATGACAGAAGTAAGTGCCGTTATCACAGACATAGATTATCTGGGAAAAGGCTTCGCAAAACAGTTGGTCGCATTTGTTTCCAATACAATATTTGAAGATGGTAAAACACCATTTCTTCATGTTGCTGAGAACAATTTCGGAGCAAAGAAACTCTATGAAAAATTGGGTTTTGATCTGAGAGGTAAAATAAATTTATGGGGTGTAAAAGTTTAAAATTAATTGATCCCACACATCTCACAAATCAGCACAGATTTTACAAACATTCATCCCGATAATTTGTAAAATCTGTGTTTTTTTTATTTAAAATAAAACCTTATCCTCTTTTCTCAGCTCTTCCAGATATTTACTTTTATCGTCTCTGTAAAACAGGTTCATCGTCTCAAAAGGGATCATTTTTAAATCTTTATTGACAATATGAACACAGGATTTTTTCACCGCTCGAACATCAAAATCGTGTGCATCCATAAAATTCATGATAATGATTCTGAAGAGGTTATCATAATCTAAATTCGGAGCAGAAACTTCTGGAATACAGCAAAGTAATTGGTTTACTTTAGGCTGTACTTTATCTACAGAAATTCCGGTACTGAATATATCTAAAAGCTGCATCTGCAAACCTTGATCCTGTTCATAAACAATAGTATTTCTGGTTTCATTGTTCAACAAATCAGCAGGATTGATATATCGTGTTAAAGGAATCGTTTCGCCTTCCAGTTTTAAAATATACCCCATTGCCAAAGCATCCGGATTACAAGGAACAGGAATGATATCATCTCCGTTCAAAAGCGGAAATTGGTTTAAAATTTCCTGTCTTACTTCCGTTAAAGTAATTTTTTCGTGTGCAGAATCTTCACGATTTCTTCCAGCAACTTCTACAGGCTGAAAAGTGATTCCACGGACGCATTTTTGTTTTAAAGCAAAATCAATTAATTTCCCGATTTCGTCGATATTTTTACCTTTTTGGAGAACAATAACAAGCGTTGTAGAAAGATTTAATTCATTTAATTTTTCCAAAGCTTTCATCCGAACATTCGTAAGATCTTTTCCTCGGAAATCTTCTAAAACTTCGGGTTTAAAAGAATCAAACTGAAGATAAATTTCAAATTCGGGAGCATAAGTCGCTAATTTTTCAGCAAAGCCAGGATCATTCGCAATTCTGATTCCGTTAGTATTAAGCATTAAATGTTTAATCGGTTTCGATTTGGCAATATCCATGATCTTAAAAAACTCAGGATGAATCGTCGGTTCGCCTCCACTGATCTGTACAACATCCGGTTCGCCTTCGTTTTTGACAATGATATCAAACATTGCCTCAATTTCTTCCAAAGTCCGATGACTTCCGTAATGAGGTGAGGACATCGCATAACAGGTTGGACACGTCAAATTGCAACGATCGGTAACTTCTACAATCGAAAGACAGCTATGTTGCTCATGATCAACACACAAACCACAATCGTAGGGACAACCATATTCTACATCGGTACCGAAATGAACGGGCATTTCTGATGCTTTATTGTAGTTTCTGATGTTTTTATAATACTGAACATCCGAAGCAATCATCGTTTTAAAAAAACCATGATCAGGACATCTTTTTGTCATAAAAACAGAGTCGTCTTCGATGATAATCTTTGCTCCTACCCTTTTCAGGCATTCCGGGCAAAGACTGATTGTATAATCGTAATACGTATAATTTCTTACCGGCATAATTTATTTTTACATTCCACCACAAACAAAACCACTGATCAATCCCCCAATCAACATAGAAATCAAAACCGTTCTCCAAAATTGTCCGGTTGTAAATTTCTTTTGATTATCCCATTCATAAATCACTTTTGCAATCGCAGCAACCACTAATGAAACAACGAAAACTACAATGAAAATTATTCCGATAATCATCGCCACCAAACCGCCAAGATTTCCTACTTCGAGTAATGTCAGTAAATTCATGATTTGATATTTTAAAGTGAAGTTACAAATTTTGTTTTTCTCAGTTTAAAGAAATAATAAATAATCACTGAAATACAAACCAGCTGAATAGCTCCTAAATTTCCAATAATATCAATTTTAGGTTTAATAAAATCTAAAAAGAACCTGAAACTAAAGTAACTCAACATAAAAAGCTGAAAAATAAAACCTGAAGGATATTTATTCTTTCGTGAAATCATCTTTAGTTCAAACCACATGAAAATCAAAAAAGCAATCTCGTACAGCGCAACAGGATGTCTTAAATATTCGTCACCCAGATGCATTCCGAAAATAGAATCTGTCGGCAATCCGTAAGTTTCTTCATGAATTCCTGTGAGAAAACAGCCTATTCGCCCGATAATCATTGCTAAAATTAAAGGATAAACGATCAAATCTCCGGTGCTTTCTTTATGACCAGCTATTTTTTTTGCCAGTTCTACTCCGATAAGCCCGAAAGCCAATCCGCCAACAATGGTATTATTTGTCCAGAATCTTTTGAAATTAAAATCATTAAAAAAAACATAGGGATTTTCTAGATTTCCAATGAGTTTTGAACCAATCAGAGCTCCTGCTGTAGCACCGATAAGAACTGCTGCAGAAGTATTGAAAGAGAGTTTTTCTTTTGATTTTCTTTTCAAATAAAAATAAAAACGCATCCCAATGAAAATCCCAACGGTTTCAAACACAGGATGTGCAAGAATCGTTTTACCAAAAATCTGAAATGTAACAGGAAAATCCATTGGTTCAAAAGTAAGATATTTCAAAATATGATGATGCAATTCTTTTTTTCAAAAATTTATTTTCTCACAGATGACGCTGATTTTCACGGATGATTACGCATAAAATCTATATTAATCTGTGGATTTGCGGGAAAATTAACTCTGTCATAAATAAACCATAAAATCATTTATTTTAAGCTTTTCTATCAATCTTTTCCCTAATTTTATTTAAAATAATTTCTAAATTATGCGAATAGAAAATGATATAAAGCTTGGTTTTAAAGACGTTATGTTCAGACCAAAACGTTCTACCCTAAAATCTCGTTCAGAAGTAGATTTAAACCGTGAGTTTACCTTTCTTCACACTCAAAAAAAATGGAAAGGCACACCGATTATTGCAGCCAATATGGATACGGTGGGAACATTTGAAATGGCTCTTGAGCTTTCCAAAGAAAAAATTATCACTGCCATTCACAAACATTATACGGTTGAAGAATGGAGCAATTTCCTCAATAATCAGCCCGAAAATATTTATCAATACATCGCTTTAAGCACAGGAACCGGAAAAGCGGATGAAGAAAAAATAAAAACGATTCTCGAAAACTACCCAAAAATTGAGTTTCTCTGCATTGATGTAGCCAATGGGTATTCTGAGCATTTTGTAGAATTTGTGAAAAGAGCAAGAGCCAATTTTCCCGATAAAATCATTATTGCCGGGAATGTGGTAACTGGAGAAATGGTGGAAGAACTTCTTTTGGCAGGTGCAGATATTATTAAAGTAGGTATTGGTCCCGGTTCTGTGTGTACAACAAGGGTAAAAACCGGAGTTGGTTATCCTCAATTATCGGCAATTATTGAAAGTTCTGATGCTGCACATGGTTTAAAAGGTCACATTATTGCAGACGGAGGCTGCAAAGTTCCGGGTGATGTAGCCAAAGCTTTTGGCGGCGGCGCAGATTTCGTGATGTTGGGTGGAATGTTTGCCGGTCACGATGAAAGCGGTGGAGAAATGGTAGAAGAAAATGGTAAAAAATTCAAACTATTTTACGGTATGAGTTCAAAAACTGCAATGGATAAACATTCTGGTGGTGTTGCAGAATATAGAGCTTCGGAAGGAAAAACGGTGAAAGTTCCTTACAAAGGTACAGTGCTGGAAACAGTGAAAGATATATTGGGTGGAGTACGCTCTACCTGTACTTATGTTGGTGCTTCTACCTTAAAAGAACTATCTAAAAGAACGACTTTTATAAGAGTTCAGGAGCAGGAAAATCAGGTTTATAATGATTAATTGTAATATAATTTGCGTTAAATTTAATTAATTGCAATAATTTCAAATATTTTATAAAACCTTATAAATAAAGAGTTTATTAAATTAGAGGGCAAATTGAGGGCCAGATATTTTGCTCTTTTTTCTACTTTTTCTTCTATTTGTATTGTTCGAAAAAACTGAAATCCGAATGATGGAGAAAAAAATTAATCTCTGGAGATTTTAAACAATTTAGTTTAAAATTCCGGAGGTTTTTTTTGATACATATATCTAAAATCCTCCTTCTTTTTTCTATTTATTACTTTAATAATATCCTTTTTAGAATTCCTAATTCTATCATTATCTGAGTTTAATTTGGCAAGCCTTGATTTAATGAAATCTTTAAATAATAAATAGGCTGATTAACTCTTAATAATTCGTACCTTTTTGAATAATATTTACAATAATAAATCGTTTTTTATCTAGTTTAAAAATTCACGACAGTTATCAAAATCTATTCATTATGAAATCTATTTAAAACAAATTGAAAGTTAATTTTAATTAATCCTTTAAAATTATGCCTTCTGACAAACGTTTCTTTCAATTTACTGGCTTATATTGGCACAAAAATTGAGTGAAAAAATACAGTGAAAAAGACTGTAACACCCATGAATAATACATTCGTGAGGTGTTAAGTTTTTATGTAGTGAGTTAAATACCAAGTTATTTAAATGGGTTATCTCCATTCGTACAAATATTTACTTAGCCTTGTTCTTCTGAGCAATCTTTTTTATGCTCAAGACCAATCAAATGTTGATTTTTTAGTGAAACAAATCAATACCATTCAGCTATCCGGAGAGTCTGACAAAGTTTTGGAGGCTTCACAAAAGCTTATTGATTTATCGAATGCTTCAAAAAATGAGAAAGGCCTTTGTTATGGTAATTATTATATAGCTTCTTATTATTATGATCATGCCAAGTTCAAACAAAGCATTGATTATGCAAAAGAAGCTCAAAAATATACTTCTTATTTAGAGACAGACAAAACACATTCTGCCAATATTTCATCTTTATTAGGCGGAAATTACCTACTTCTCGAGCTTTATACCCTATCATTTAAAAACTATAGAAAGGCGCTTGAAATATTAAAAACTAACCCCAATAAAACAGCAAAAGATTCTCTCACAGAAAGTGCTATTTATTCGCACCTGAGCTACATCTATCAAAATATCAATAAACCGGATTCTATGCATTACTTCTTGAAAAAAGAAGATACGATTCTTAAAAAAATCGATTTGCAGGATGCATATATTCAAAAAGGTTGTTCTTGTTTAGGTTTTGGAAATTATTATCTGAATCAAAATAAAACCGACTCGGCTCAATATTATTACAGCAAATCATTAGATTATTTTAAAAATAAAATCCATCCCTGCAAAATTGAATCATTAATAGGACTTGGAAATCTTTTTACTGTTCAAAAAAAATATTCTGAAGCGCAAAGTTTTTATAATCTGGCTTTAAAAAGTTTTGATCAGCATCATTTCCCGGATATTCTGAGCGAATTGTACAAAAAAATTGCGGAGCTGAAAATTGCTCAGGGAAATGCGACAGAAGCAAAACAATATCAGGATCTTTATCTGAAAACGAATAAAGAATTGGATGACAGAATGAAGAATGAAAGAGATTTTGCGTTGAATGAAGTAATGAAAGAAGAAAAAATAAAGCATACTCTTGAAACAAAAAAAACTCAGAGAACAACTTTAATCATCATTTCTTCACTGATATTCATCACTTTATTTATTATTTATCTTCTTAAAAAATCGAAATCTAGGAATCTGAAATCTATCGAAATCGCACAAAAACTGCTTAAAGAAAAAGAAATCACCGAACAGGAAACGCATAAATTGAAACAACAGGTTAACGAAGCTTTCGACGAAATCATTCAGTTGGCAAAAGATAATAATCCTTCATTTTATACAAGATTTCAGGAAGTATATCCTAAATTTCAGTCTAAAATGCTTCAGCTTAATGAAAGCCTGAAACCGAGCGAACTTACTTTTGCAGCTTATATTTATCTCGGTTTTACAACAAAAGAGATTGCAGATTGCACTTTTAAAGCAATAAAAACAATAGAAAATAACCGTTATAATTTCAGAAAAAAGATTCACCTGTCTCCAGAAAAAGATCTTCAGATATGGCTTAGAAATTATATCGACTCTGAATCATAAAAAATCCCTTTCATAAAGCTTATGAAAGGGATTTATATTGTAGAATAATAATTTTCTTAAGTTAACATTCCCCCGTCAACGTTTAAAACTTGACCAGAAATATAAGACGACATTTCGCTACCAAAGAAAACACATGCATTGGCAACATCTTCCGGTTGTCCTCCTCTTTTCAAAGGAATACCGTCTCTCCATCCCTGTACTGTTTTTTCGTCTAAAGCAGCCGTCATTTCAGTTTCAATAAATCCTGGAGCAATTGCGTTGCAACGGATGTTTCTTGAGCCCAATTCCAATGCAATAGATTTAGTAAATCCGATAACTCCAGCTTTAGAAGCTGCATAATTTGCCTGTCCTGCATTACCTTTTACCCCAACAACAGAAGTCATGTTGATGATAGAGCCCGATTTAGCCTTCATCATTGGCTTAATTACAGCCTTAGTAAGATTGAATACAGAATCTAAATTTACTTTGATAATAGTGTCCCAATCGTCTTTTGACATTCTCATCAAAAGATTGTCTTTCGTAATTCCTGCATTGTTTACCAAAATATCAATTTTACCAAACTCAGCCATTACATCATCTACCAATTTTTGTGCAGCATCGTAATCTGATGCATCAGACTGATAACCTTTAATCTGAGTAACAGAACTTAAAGCAGTTTCCAATTCTTTCGCTTTTTCTACAGAACCAGCATACGTAAATGCTACTTTCGCTCCCTGTTGAGCAAAAATTTCGGCAATACCCTTCCCGATTCCTCTTGTAGCTCCGGTAATTAGCGCTACTTTTCCTTCTAATAGTTTCATATAATGATTATTTATTTTAAAAATCCAAATAACTTGAGTGGTTTAAAATTATTCAGATTGCAAATATATATATTTTGTTTTTGCGAGTTTTAATTCACTAATTAAACATTGTTTTAAAACATCACTTTATATTCTGAAGAACTAAAATCAATCACTTCCGATTCTTTATCTTTTGTGAGCGTAAGCTTTTTGTTATCTGCAGAATATTTGTCGTAAATAACGTCTTTAAGCGGTTCATTTTTAAGATTCGTTACCCCGAATTTATCTCCTTTCTGTACCACAACTTCATCCCCAGAAAGAAAACTTACAATATCATCGTAGATAAACGGAACAATTTCCTTTCCTTCTTCATCAAGCATTCCGTAAAGGTTTTCTTTATTTTTACAGATAATTGCAGGGTAAAACTGAAACGGTTTTATAGAAACAATATCTTTAATCGGCGTGTAAGATTTATCTGTTGGTGAAAACTTATAATAAACCTCGTCTTTTTTAACAATTACATTATTAAAGAAGATTTTCTCGATCTGAAAGCCTTCATCCAAAACGCTCTCAAAATTCTTATCTAAAAGCTTTTCTTCATTGTCTTTGCTTACAAAAACATAATCTTCACCTTTTATTTTAAAACCTTCTACAACGTCATATTCTTTAGGCAAAACAACTTCCCCACTCTCTTTAATAACTGCAATTTTAGGATTTTTATAATCTTTTAATGTTTTAAAATTACCATTAAACAAATGATTTACATAATGATATTCCGTAGGGAAAACTTTTTTTTCTGCTTTAGAAAAAACGCTTACTTTATTGTCTTTAATAAGGTAAATATAATTTCTTCCTACAAAAGCCTGTTCGTAGATATTTTCCGCTAAAACCTGCTCATTTTCATCTACAATTCCATACTTATTTTTGGCAATGTCCTTCGTAATTAAAAAGGGAAAACCATTAATATCCTCAATATAATGATTTGAAAACTGGCTCACCGTTTTACCATCGATATCTATCACATCTCCGGTTTTAATTCCGGTATTTAAATAAACTTTTCCTTTATAGAATCTCAAGTTTTCCTTGAATTCTCTATCAGAAACCTGTTGTCCGTCAAAATTATATATAAACCAAAG
This sequence comes from Chryseobacterium mulctrae, assembly GCF_006175945.1. Lineage (NCBI taxonomy): Bacteria > Pseudomonadati > Bacteroidota > Flavobacteriia > Flavobacteriales > Weeksellaceae > Chryseobacterium > Chryseobacterium mulctrae. The sequence goes on from NZ_VAJL01000001.1 coordinate 2,268,754, forward strand.
CTTATCTTTTTTAATAAAAAATCTGCTGTCGTTTGCGAATTCTATTTTATCCTGAGACGGAATAATCTGTTTCCCATTGTAATCGTAAACACCGTCTTTTCCATCTTTTGATACAATTAAACGGTCTCTATTTTCCCAGGTTTTATATTTAAACTTATCTAATGGAATCAGCTGATTTCCATTTCCGTCAATTAAAGCTGTTTTTCCGTTCGATTCACCTTCTTTTACCTTTAAAATAAATCTGTCTTTCGACAAACGGAGAATTTCACTTTTAAAAGGATAATTAAAAGAAATAGTTCCAAGAGAATCTACTATAGAAGAGTTTCCTGAATTTGGATCTGAAATGATTCCGTAACCATTGGTATAAAAGCGTACTTCTTTCCCAACTTGTTTAGACAATAATATCTCTTTATACTGATTGGTTTGTGCTGAAAAAATACCTGAAAGCAGAATGAAAACTAATTTTTTCAATGAAATTACTTTAAAGAATTATTAACGATTAAAACAATTTCACCTTTTAAAGTTTTACTTTTAGAGAATTCAATTAATTCATTGATTGTTCCCCTTTTAGTTTCTTCAAATTTTTTCGAAATTTCACGGCTTAAACTTGCTCTGGTCTCTTCACCGAAAAATTCTTTTATCTGTTCTAAAGTTGTATTGATTTTGTGTGGACTTTCGTACAAAACGATTGTCTTTTTTTCTTCTGCAAGCTGTTTAAGCTTGGTTTGTCGACCTTTTTTCTGAGGAAGAAAACCAGCAAAAAGAAACTCATTATTCGGCAAACCTGAAACCACCAAAGCCGGAATCAAAGCGGTTGCACCGGGAAGGCAAATCATTTCAATATTGTGATCTGACCCAGCTTTCGCCAACAAATAACCCGGATCTGAAATTCCCGGAGTTCCTGCATCGGTAATTATGGCAATATTCTGACCGTTTTTAAGGTCTGCAATCACTTTTTCAGTGGCTTGATGCTCATTGTGAAGATGATAAGATTTCAAAGGTTTTGAAATTTCATAATGCTTCAATAAAATTCCCGAAGTTCGGGTATCTTCACACAAAATATAGTCTACTTCTTTCAGCGTATTGATCGCTCTGAAAGTCATGTCTTCAAGATTTCCGACCGGTGTCGGAACAAAATATAAAATACCGCTCAAAATTATAAAAATTTATTTTCTACCAATACCCAAAGTCTTTGGGCATATTCATCTACTTTTTCCCAATTTTTATCATAATACAGCTCGCTGAGATATTCTTTTGCCTCTTCGATATTTTTACATCTGTTAAGCTCAGAAATTGAATCATTCAGATCTGTCTGGCTTCCGTTAAAAAGCACCTTTGTAAAAGCAATCCTGTCATTCAGATCAAGTCTGAATTCTGGTCTTGGCTTTTCGACTTCCATAAATTGAGTCGGAATATTTGTTTTTATTAAACTTCCGATATCTTCTTTTACAACTGGAATTTCAACTTTTTCATGCAGAGTTTCTCTTTCCAAAGGATCGTCATCAAATAAGGTTTGAATATTTTTTAAACCTCTTATATTGGCGAGCTTTATTTTCTTTTCCTGATGATAAGCATCCAGATTTTCAAAACTTTCGTCTGATTTTGGAATTTCTGCTGTTATTTCAGGTTGTGGTTTATCTATTTCTACAATTTTTCCTCTCCCTGAATCTTCTGTTTTAAGCTCAGCTTCTTCTTCAGGAGCTTCAAAATCTTTTTTAATTTCATTTAAAATAGATTTTACATTTGAACTTTCTGAGATAATTTCATCATTTTCATGATTAAATGTTGAAACATATTCATTCTCAGTTTCTTCAATTAAAATTTCATCTTCATCAAATTCATTCTCAAAAATATCGGGAATAATTTGAGTTTCAGCAGATGCTTTTTCAGAAATATGATTTTCTTCTTCAATAATTTCATTTAACTGATCATTGAAAGAAATCTCTTCTTCAGTTGCCTCCTCATTAAAAATTTCTTCACTAAAATCATCATCACTTTCCGGCTGAGAATCTTCCAAAATTCTTTCTTCATCTACAAAACTCAAAACTCGGTCAGGATTTTCCGATGATTCATCTTCGTCAATTTCATTTAACTGATTATTGAAAACTGCTTCTTCTTCAAGATGATCTGAAATTTCGTCTGACACAAAATTTATATCAGCTTCAGGCTCATTTTCTCCAACAAAATTGACAATATTTTCATGGAAATCACTTTCAATAATTTCATTCAATTGATTATTAAAAATGACTTCTTCTTCCTCAATTTTATTTTCGCTTTCAGAAAAAGATTCGTTTCCGATTTCGTTTAGTTCGTTATTAAAAATCGCTTCCTCTTCTGTTACCAAATAATTAGAAACCAAAGATTCACCTTTCTGATAATCAGTAAAATTTGAATTTTGCTGTTGGTAATCGCCCAGATTTTTATCCAACAATTTTAAAAAAGCAATTTTTTCCACGAGATCATTCAAGAGATCTTGTTTCGAAATCAGTTCGTCAACGTTGTTTATTCCACCCAAAATATCAATGATATTCCTGGATTCAAAAAAAATCTTATCCTTTAAATCTTGAATGTTCTGCATCGTAGATTCTTATTAAAATTGCTTACTTTTGATCTTAAAATATTACGGCTAATTTAACAAATGTTTTTAGAAAATACAATTAATCATTCCAAACAAAGCGGTTGGATGGAAGTTATTTGTGGCTCAATGTTTTCCGGAAAAACCGAAGAGTTGATCCGAAGGCTGAGAAGAGCTGAAATGGCGGGGCAGAATGTGGAAATTTTTAAACCTAAAACCGATACGAGATATTCTGATGAAGATGTCGTTTCGCACAACAAAAACAAGATTCGCAGTACCGCGGTAGAAAATCCTAACGAAATTATTTTGTTGGGGTCAAATTGTGATGTTCTCGGAATTGATGAAGCACAGTTTTTTGATGAGAGTATTGTAGAAATTGCCAATCAGTTGGCCAACAGCGGAATTAGGGTAGTCATTGCAGGTTTGGATATGGATTTTCTGGGACGACCTTTCGGACCGATGCCTTATTTGATGGCAACTGCCGAATACGTTACAAAAGTACACGCCATCTGTAGAAGAACAGGAAATTTAGCCAATTATTCGATGAGAACTTCCGAAGGAAAAAACTTGGTAGAACTCGGAGAAACAGAATCTTACGATGCAGTAAGCCGAAGAGTTTTTGTAGATGAAGTTTTAAACAAAAAAGAAGTTTAATATCAAATTTATTTTTAATTTTGTTTAAATTTTAATAGTAAAAACTATCAAAAAATGATATTAGAAATTAAAAATTATATAAAAATAAGTAATTCTATTGATGAGATTCTGAGAAACTCTCCTTTCAAAATAAAATATATTATTGAAAAGACAGGAATTTCTGAGCCCACATTTTTTAGAAAAATGAAGGAGAAAAAATTTTTACCTGAAGAATTGCTGAAAATTGCTGAGATTATTGAACCTCAAAATTCTTTTTTGCAATCTTTAAAAGAGGCAGAAAGAGAATTGGATGAAGGAAAATATTATTCTCACAGTGATGTAATGAAAATTTCTGAAGAACGTTTTTTGAAGAAATATGGAAATAAGATGGTCTAATTTTGCTCTTCAAGATCTCGAGCAAATTGAAGATTATATAGGAAATCGTTTTACCTACAAAGAGTATCAGAAATTCATAGAGATTCTTAACCGTAAAATTGAATTGATTTTGGACAGAAAAGTAATCTTTCAAAAATTAGAACAATCACCTGATTACAATAAACTTCTGATTACTGAACAGACCACACTTATTTACAAATTAGAAACGAAATATCTCAAAATACTGAGGTTATATAACAATTATCAAAACGAAGATAAAAAATTTGTGATTGATGATCTTTAAAATGAAATGAATTATACAGTAAGCCAAATCGCAGACATCACCAATGCAAAAATTATTGGTAACGAAAATCTGATTATCAAAAACATTGCTTTTGATAGCAGAATTATTTATTCAACCAAAAATACTGCGTTCATTGCCATTAATACTTCTAAAAATTCTGGCGAAAAATTTATTGAATCTGCCATCGACAGAGGAATCAATGTCATTATTTCTGAGCATCACTATTCTCAGTTTGAAAATATAACCTGGATTATTGTAGAAAATTCTGTAGAATTTCTTCAAAAATTAGCCAAATTTCATTTCAAAAATTCTCAAATAAAATCTATCGGAATTACAGGAAGTAATGGAAAAACTATTTTAAAAGAATGGTTGTATCAATGTCTTTGGAATGAGTTTCCAACGGTGAAAAGCCCAAAAAGTTTTAATTCACAAATCGGACTTCCACTTTCTTTACTTCAAATAAGTGATACCCATCAACTGGGAATTTTTGAAATAGGAATTTCTAAACCTAATGAAATGGAAAAGCTGGAAAATATCTTCCAGCCACAAATTGGTTTATTAACCCATATCGGAACGGCTCATCTTGCTAATTTCAAGTCTGAAGAAGATTTGATCGATGAAAAAATACAGCTTTTCAAAGATTCTGAAGTGATAATTTATAACGGTGATAATCCATTTGTTGATAAAAAATTAAGTGATTTATATTCAAGTAAAAAATTAATTTCTTACGGACTTTCAGATTCTAATCAGGTTTACTTTAAAAATAACATTTCAAAAGACGAGAAGTTTGTTGTACATTATTTTGGTGAAGAAATATCCTTCCCTGTTCATCAAAGAGATGAAGTGACTTTAACGAATGTTTTAGCGCTGATTACGGTCTTGAAAGAATTAGGTATCGAAAATCAAAATATCATCGAAAAAATCAACGCTTTAAAGGCTGTCGAAATGAGACTTGAAGCGATTGAAGGACAAAAAAACAATATTGTGATTAATGATTCTTTTAATCTTGATTTAGATTCTCTTAAGACTGCTCTTCAGTTTTTAAATGAATACAAAAAACCGAAGAAATCATTGGTGTTGACCGATATTGTCGGTGTTAATTCCAATTCAAAAGAGCTGTATGAAGAAGTTTCAGAATTGGTTAATGAACAAAAATTTGATTCTGTATTCTTAATCGGTGATGAAATATCAAAATTTAGTGATTTATTTAAAGCTAAAACCCATACTTTTATTAATACTCAGGAATTAATTGACAGTAAACATCTTACAGAAATAGAAAATCAAATTATTTTACTTAAAGGAGCTAGAAAATTTGAAATTGAGAAAATAAAAGATTTATTAGAGCTTAGAAAGCATGATACGGTTTTAGAAATCAATTTAAATGCACTTCTGCACAACATTAATTATCATAAATCTTTGCTTAAACCAGCCACAAAAATGATGGCCATGGTAAAAGCAAATGCTTACGGTTTAGGAAGTTACGAAATTTCAGAATTTTTACAGCACCATCATATTGATTATTTAGGAGTTGCTTTCGTTGACGAAGGAGTTGAGCTTCGAAAAAAAGGAATTACCGTTCCTATTGTTGTCATGAATCCTGAACAACATAGTTATGACACGGTGATTCAATATAATTTAGAGCCAGAAATTTACAGTTTCCGTATTCTAGAATTATTTTATGAAGCCATTCAGAAATCAGGATATGACAAAAATTATCCTATTCACATCAAGCTTGAGACAGGAATGCATCGTCTTGGATTTAAAGATTTTGAATTGGATCAATTAAGCCAGACTTTAAATAAAACCAGCCTAAAAGTTCAAAGTATTTTTAGCCATCTTTCGTCTTCAGATATGCCGACCGAGAAAGAATTTACTTTAAGGCAGCTGGAAACTTTTGAGAAAAATTCAAGCTATTTAATTGAAAAATTGGGTTACACTCCTATTCGACATATTTTAAATTCATCAGGAATTACAAGCTATACCAATCACCAGTATGACATGGTGAGAATTGGGATAGGAATGCTCGGAGAATCACCAAATAGTGAAATACAAAAACAATTACAATCTGTCGTAAGTTTTAAAACTGTAATTTCACAAATTTCTTTAGTAGAAAACGGGGAATCTGTAGGATACAGTAGAAGATTTAAACCTAATCAAGCGACAAAAATTGCCACAATTCCTGTAGGTTATGCAGACGGAATTCCAAGACTCATTGGAAACCAAATCGGAAATGTGGGCGTCAATAAAACTTTAGCGCCAATTGTTGGAAGCATTTGTATGGATATGATGATGATTAATGTTGATCATATTCCCAATGTAAAAGAAGGCGATACGGTGACTGTTTTCAATGCAAAACCAAGCTTAAAAGAATTCGCAGAATACTGCAAAACCATAACTTATGAAGTATTAACCTCCATTTCACCTCGTGTAAAACGGATTTATGTAAAAGACTAACTATGAGAAAACTCCTCACTTTGCTGTTTGTATTTCAGCTACTTTTGATACAGTCTCAGGTAAAGAAAGATTTGGTGATTCCTAAAAATCCAAAAATCGGTCTTTCCCTTGCAGGTGGTGGAGCTAAAGGTTTTTCTCACGTAGGAGTTCTCAAAGTACTCGATTCTTTAGGTGTAAAAGTAGATTACATCTCGGGTACAAGTATGGGTGCGATTGTAGGAGGTTTGTATGCTTCCGGATATTCTGGAAAGGAAATTGAAAAAATTGTGATGGATACTGATTTCTATTCATTAATCAGAGATCCAAAATCAAGAAAAGAAAGTTCATTTTTCAATAAATCTGTCGACAAATATCTTTTTTCTATTCCTTTAAAAAACGGAAAGATAACCCTTCCCTCTTCGATCAGTTCGGGGCAGAAGAATGTTTATCTTTTAAAAGAATTATTTAAAAACGTTTCGAACGTTAATGATTTTTCAAAACTTCCTATTCCGTTTATGTGTGTTGCCACCAATTTAGAAAGTGGAAATATGCAGATTTTTGAAAGCGGAGATTTGGTACAGTCTATTATGGCAAGTTCTGCATTTCCATCTTTAATGGATCCTGTAAAAATTGGCGACAGTATTTATATAGATGGTGCAATGACCGTAAATTATCCTTCAAAACCTTTAAAAGATAAAGGAATTGATATTGTAATTGGTGTAGATTTAAATCAGGATTTATCTAAAAGAGAAGATTTAAATAATATTATTTCAATTCTCAATCAGGTCATCGATTTCGGCATTCAGAAAGATACAAGAAGACAGTATAAACATACCGATATCAATATCAAACCTAATCTTACCGGAATGACTGCTACAAGCTACGATGACAAGAAAAAAATTCTCGATAGCGGATATGTTGAAGGTTTAAAATATACTGCAATACTAGATCAGTTACCAAAACGTGAATTCGACCGTCTCAGACAGGCTGTAAATCCAATATATTCTAATGTATATAAGATTGACAGTATTTCGATAGAAGGTGGTAAAATTTACGGAAAAAACTACGTTCTCGGGAAAATGGGACTTCGCCTTCCCTCTTTGCAAACTTACGGCAGCATCAACAAAGGTTTAGACAAATTGGTTGCCACCAATAATTACCGTTTTATTAATTATGATATCGTTACAGAAAATAATTTTAATTATCTCAAATTATATGTAACCGAAGACGAAGCAAGACATTTTCTGAAAGTTGGACTTCACTATGATGAAATTTTCAAAACAGGGCTTCTTTTAAATTATTCAGCCAAAAGACTTTTATTTAAAAATTCAAATCTTTCTTTAGACGTAGTTGTAGGAGATAAACCCAGATATTACTTAAACTATTTTATAGATAACGGATATATTCCCGGATTTGGTATTTATTCTTCAGGAATGAGTTTCGACTTAAAAAATAATTTAAATATTAATGCAGATAAATGGGAATGGCTCCGCAACGAAGCTTATATACAGTCTGTTTGGAGAGATAAATTCGCTATAGGAACCGGAATTAGCCATGATTACTTTGAAGCCGAAATAAACGGCTTAAATAAGCGATACAACCGTTTCCTCAACCCTTATGTATTTCTAAAGAGCGATACTCAAAACGACCGCGATTTTCCTACAAAAGGGTTCTATCTTAATGCCGAAGGAAAGGTAATCGACTTAATGAAATCTGAAGTTGAAAAAAGATTAATCCAAGTGAAAGCCGATGTGAGAGTTAATCTTCCAATTACAAAACAGCTTAGTTATCACCTGAATCTTTATGGCGGAATTACCATCGGCGAAAATTTACCCGAATATTATCAGTACAGATTGGGAGGAATATTTGAGCAGAATATTGTCAATTTCAAAAACTTTTCAGGGTTTTATTTTGCACAGCTCAACTCCAATAATGTAGTTTTAATTTCGAATGATCTTCAGTTTAAATTTTATAAAAATTTATTTTTGAGCGGAAACTTTTCTTTCGCCAATATTTCAGACGACATAAGCTTTGAAGACGCTGTGAAAGTTAATTATAGCTCTGTAGGTGCTACTCTAGGCTATAAATCTCCGTTTGGACAAATAAAATTGAATTTCAGTCACTCATTAAAAAATAATCAAAAAGGCATATTCAGTGTAATTTTAGGACACTGGTTTTAAAAAAAATGATACAATTCTTTTACGAAAATTTACCCGAATCGGTAAATACAGAATACACTACATGGTTGAAAGACATCATTCTTTCAGAAGGTAAAAAGTTGGGAGAAATCAATTATATATTTTGCGATGACGAATATTTATTGAAGGTAAACCAGGATTATTTACAGCACGATTACTATACAGACATCATTACTTTCGACTATGTGAAAGGCAAAACAATAAGCGGAGAGATTTTCGTATCTTTGCAGCGCATTTCAGACAACGCTTCTACCCTATCCAAAAATTATGAAGAAGAACTCAGAAGAGTCTTGGCTCATGGCATTCTTCATCTTTGCGGATATAAAGATAAAACTAAGGAGGAAGAACAGTTAATGCGAAATAAAGAAGATTTTTATATTGCAAAGTATAACTAAATCTTTTTAGAGCTTATTCCCGCTCTCCGCACTCGCTATTTTCTTTTTTAAAGAAAATGAGCTCAAACAAATGCTACGATCGGGGCTAAAACAATCACACAACAAGCCATTATAGCTTGTAAATTTAAATAATGTTTCACGTGAAACATTTTGATAAAAAATAAAATTTAAGGCTTAAAACAAGCAATAAAAAATGATTTCAGAAATATATGATGTAATCGTAGTAGGTGCAGGTCACGCAGGTTGTGAAGCTGCTGCTGCTGCAGCCAATTTAGGTTCAAAAACTTTATTGGTTACAATGAATATGCAGACCATTGGACAAATGAGCTGCAACCCGGCAATGGGTGGAATTGCCAAAGGACAGATCGTAAGAGAAATCGATGCGATGGGAGGATATTCAGGAATTATTGCAGACAAATCTGCAATCCAATTTAAGATGCTGAATCTTTCAAAAGGTCCTGCAATGTGGTCTCCAAGAACACAGAATGACAGAATGCTTTTCGCAGAAGAATGGCGTTTAGCATTAGAAAATACTCCAAATCTTGATTTTTTTCAGGATATGGTAAAAAGCTTAATTATAGAGAATAACAAAGCTGTTGGTGTTGTAACTTCATTGGGAATTGAGATCAGATCAAAATCTGTTGTTTTAACCAATGGAACTTTCCTTAATGGATTAATTCACGTAGGAGACAAACAATTGGGAGGTGGAAGAATGGGTGAACCAAGAGCTTTAGGAATCACAGAACAATTGGTTTCTTTAGGTTTTGAAGCAGGAAGAATGAAGACAGGTACTCCACCGAGAGTAGATGGAAGAAGCCTTGATTATTCTAAAATGGAAGAGCAAAAAGGAGATCAAAACCCTCAAAAATTCAGCTATTTAGATACTCCGAAGTTAACCAAACAATTAAGCTGTCATATCGTTTATACAAACGAGGCAGTTCACGATATTTTACGTGAAGGTTTCGACAGAAGCCCAATGTTCAACGGTACAATTCAAAGTTTAGGACCAAGATATTGCCCAAGTATTGAAGATAAAATCAATCGTTTTGCAGAAAGAACAAGACACCAACTATTCGTAGAACCGGAAGGTTGGAAGACTGTAGAAATCTATGTAAACGGTTTTAGTTCGTCTCTTCCTGAAGATGTACAGATTAAAGCAATGAGACATATCCCAGGATTTGAAAATGTAAAAGTATTCAGACCAGGCTATGCTATTGAATATGATTACTTCCCCCCTACTCAGTTAAAGCATACTTTAGAAACAAAATTAGTAGATAATTTATATTTTGCAGGTCAAATCAACGGTACAACCGGTTATGAAGAAGCAGCTGGACAAGGTTTGATGGCGGGTATCAATGCACACAATAAGGTTCACGAAAAGGATGAATTTATCCTTAACAGAGATGAAGCTTATATTGGAGTTTTAATTGATGATTTAATTACAAAAGGTACTGAGGAACCATACAGAATGTTTACTTCAAGAGCTGAATACAGGCTTCTTTTAAGACAGGATAATGCAGATATCAGACTAACTGAAAAAGCATATCAACTAGGTCTAGCAAAAGAGGAAAGACTAAAAAGAGTTGAAGAGAAAATAGCTAAAAGCCAGGAACTTGAAACCTTTTTACGAGAAACTTCTTTAAAGCCAGGAATCATAAATCCTATTCTTGAAAGCATGGAAAGTAATCCTGTAGATCAAGCTTATAGAGCTTCTCAATTCCTTACAAGACCTAATATTACATTAGAAAAATTGGAAGAAATTGATGCTATAAAAGAAGTTTCTTCTCAATATAGCGATGAAGTAAGAGAGCAGGCTGAAGTAAATATTAAGTATAAAGGCTATATTGAAAAGGAAAAAGAAAACGTTGCAAAGCTTAATCGCCTAGAAAATGTAAAGATTCCTGAAGATTTTGATTATTTAAAAATCTCAAGCTTATCTGCTGAAGCAAAACAAAAAATGAATAATGTAAGACCAAAAACGGTAGCTCAAGCTGGAAGAATAAGTGGCGTTTCACCGGCAGATATCAATGTTTTACTTATCTATTTAGGACGTTAAACACAAAATGTTTCACGTGAAACATTTATAAAATAAAAGCGAAAATTAAGGTATTTATGAGCTTACTCCAAACTCTGAATATCTTAATTTTTAATTTAAAAGAAACAAGCTAAATGAAAATAAAGGATCATTTTCTTTCACAGGAAATATTTGAAATTAAAGAAACAGAAACAAAAGGAGTTTTTAAAACCTCCCCTATTCCATCGAATATTTCTAAATATTATGAAAGCGAAGATTATATATCTCATCATCAGGATTCGGGAAGTTTAAAAGAAAAATTGTACAAATTTTTACAGTCTTTTAATTTACAGTATAAAAAAACAATTCTTTTAGACAGAATAAAGAAAGGCTCAAGAGTATTGGATTATGGATGTGGAGCCGGAGAATTTGTAAAATATATAGAAAATGATTTTGAAGTTTTCGGTTTTGAACCAAATGCAGATGCAAGAAAAGCTGTACAAAATAAGATTTCAAAAGCTACCATTTTAGATAATATCAATACTATTGAAGACCATAGTTTAGATGCAATTACACTTTGGCATGTTTTCGAGCACGTGGAAAATCAAGATGAGATGCTCGAAATTTTTAATAGAAAATTAAAAGAAAAAGGCTTACTAATTATTGCTGTTCCCAACCCTACTTCTTACGATGCAAAACATTACAAAGAATATTGGGCAGCTTATGATGTGCCGAGACATATTTATCATTTCTCAAAAAATGGAATGGAAAATCTTATTGCAAAGAAACCAAATTGGAAAATGAGAAAAATCAAACCGTTAGTTTTAGATTCGTATTACATCTCAATGTTGAGCGAAAAATACAAAAAATCTCCCCTATTTTGGCTAAAAGCAGTCATCTACGGAACGATTTCTAACGTAAAAGCCCTTTTTTCTAACGAATTTTCGAGTTTGATATACATTATCGAAAAAAAATAGAAAATTGATTTTTAAGCCGTTTATGAAGGTCAATTTTCCCTATTTTCATTAAAAAAATAAAAACTCGAGACACAATCTCGAGTTTTTTATTTTATTCACTACTCCCCTACTCTAAATTTTAATTCCATATTTTATTTAAAAAATAAAATTTAAAAAATTAAAGATTTCAATTCTAAAAATATTAGCAAAATGTTAGTAAGTGGTATATTTAATAAAAAGAGAAAATATATTTAAACCAAAATTAACCCCCTGAGAATCTCGTAGATTTTTTTTAATTAATAATTATACAGGATAGCAGAAATAGAACAGCACAAATCAAAAAAATAAAAATCAAATGTTTTGAATTTTATCACATGAAAGGTTTAAATCAATTTTCAAAAATATAGCTTTAATTCTTAATTCAAATAAAGCCTCTGAGAATGCTACAGAAATTTTTTAATGAATAATAACTCAGTACATGAGATAGAAAACAACACAAATTAAAAAAAGTAAAACTCAAATAATTTTATTTTTTAAAAATTTTTGAAAAGATTATCTAAATTTGAAAATAGAACGTACACGAAAGTTCAAACAAACCCTCTGAGAATCGCATAGAATTTTTTTTCTTGATAACAACACAGTATATCAGATAGAGAAAACCTTAAAATTTAAAAAAATAAAATTCTATTTTAAAGTTAATGTCAAAAATTAAGGAAATACAAAGAAATCGAGGAAATTGAAAAAGAAAAAGAAAAAGTCTGCTATAAATAGCAGACTTTCGATATATTTTTAAAGTTTAGTTGTTTATGGCAGCAACTCCAGGAAGTTCAAGACCTTCTAAACTTTCAAGCATGGCTCCACCTCCGGTAGATACATAGCTTACCTTATCAGCATAACCAAACTGTTTTACAAAGGCAACACTGTCCCCTCCTCCAACAAGAGAAAAAGCTCCCAATTTCGTAGCTTCAGCGATGCTTTCACCAAGAGCTATTGTTCCTGCAGCAAAATTAGACATTTCAAAAACGCCAATTGGTCCATTCCAAAGAATAGTTCTGGAATTTAACAATACATCATTAAATTGATCTCTAGATTTTGCACCAGCGTCCAATCCCATCCATCCTTCTGGAATTTCATAAATATCTACTTCTTTTCTTTCAGCATCATTATTAAAGCTTTCAGCAATAATCGTATCTGAAGGAAGATATACTTTTACATTATGTTGTTTAGCCTTTCCTAAAATTTCTAGAGCCAATGGCAATTTATCTTCTTCAACCAAAGAAGTACCAATTTTCCCACCAAGCGCTTTAATAAATGTGAAAGCCATACCTCCACCAATGATCAAATTGTCCACTGCAGGCAAAATATTTTCTATAATGGTAATTTTAGTTGAAACTTTTGAACCACCAAGTATTGCAGTAACTGGTTTCTCACCACTTTTTAGAACTTTATCAATAGCCTTTAGTTCATTAGCCATCAATAAACCGAAGAATTTAGTTGAGTTAAAGAATTTAGCGATCACTGCAGTAGAAGCATGAGCTCTATGTGCTGTACCAAAAGCATCATTCACATAAGCATCACCTAGCTTAGAAAGTTGCTCAGCAAAACCTTCATCACCTTTTTCTTCTTCATTATGAAAACGTAAGTTCTCTAATAATAAAATTTCACCTGGTTGAAGATCAGAAGCTGCCGTTTCTGCTTTTTCTCCTACAGACTCTTCTACAAATTTTACTTCTTGACCCAAAACTGCAGAAACTTCTTCTAAAATATTTTTTAGAGAAAACTCATTTTTTATTTCTCCTTTGGGTCTACCAAGATGAGTCATCAAAATTACAGAACCTCCATCTTTAAGAATTTTCTCAACGGTTGGTTTCACCGCAACAATTCTTGTATTGTCTGTAACTTTTAGTTGATCATCCTGAGGAACATTAAAATCTACTCTTACCAGAGCTTTCTTATCTTTAAAATTGAAATCGTTGATTGTTTTCATACTTAAATGTATATTTTTTGTGCTGTGAAACTGTTTCATCAAATTGAAATTTTAAATTTTCAAAGCTCAGAAGCATTTCACAAATAATTTTGAATTTTAGTTTCACAAATGTAAGATTTTAATGTCTCGCAAAAAATCGAATCTTTTAAAAGTTTTCAAAAAATTCCCCACAAAGCTTTACCCACCAATCAACACTATCATCTTTTTTTTTTAAAAGAAAGAATGAATACTGTTGTTGAGTGTTGTGAGTTTCGGGGATAACTTTAACGATAAAACTTGATAACATCTATTTTATGCGTAACTCAGATTTAATTCACATTTTAAAATGCTGAAAATCTGTTTTTTCGCCTACTTACTAACAATTATGGATAACTTTTCCACTATTCTGATTATGAATAACTGATTTATGGAAAAACTAACGAATACTCTGAAAAAAGTTTTTAAAAATTTTTACTCAAATATTAGGAAGTAATTTCTATTACAACTTTTTCAGAAGAAAAAAAATATTATTTTTAACAAACTTTTCCACAGTTATTAACAATGATCTTAACAATTTGTGAGTAACTAACTAACAATTTATGAGAATTGGGAAAAAGTGAAAATAAAAATTAAAAATATGCTGAAAATCAATTTATTGTCTTTTGTATTAATCGTTTTCAATTGTTTTGGACAAGAAAACTATACTACAACCTCCTCAAAAATTAAAGAAGTCAAAATTTATTCAAATGGCGGAATTATCAAACATTCTTTCTCGGCAGATGTAGCACAAGGAAAAAATTTCATCATCATCAAAGAGTTTGGGAGAAACAGTGGAATGGATATTTCATCTTTTAAACCAGACAAAAAGATTAACCTTTTACGTTACGAAACATATAATAGTAACTACGCAGAAAAACTTGGTAAAAATAAAAACATTGGTCCTATAAATGACAGCATTGAATTTTATAAAAATGCTAACAAAAAGATTGAACAGGAGCTGACTCTAACTAGAAATTCAATAGGAATTATTCAGAAAAACCAGACATTGGGGAATCCTTCTTCTGCAGAAATTTTAAAAATGATAGAATTTAATCAGACAACTCTCAAAAATTTATACAAAGAGGAAACTGATTTTCAGGCGAAGATTGCAAAAAATCAATCAAGAATTTCGGTTTTGGAGAATAGAAAATATGCATCGTCCAAAGATGATGAAATCTCAAATAATAATATTATTGTTCTTCAAATTACAAGTGATAAAAGGCAAACAGTTAATTTTGAAGTCAATCAGCAAATTCAAAATGCGAATTGGAGACCCTACTATGTGATAAAATCTAATGGTATAAAATCTCCACTTAAGATTTCTTACAAAGCAAAAATTCAACAAAACACAGGTTTAGAATTTAAAAATATTCCTGTAAAACTAATCAACGGAAGTTTTAGTTCAGAAGATAAACCTTATGAATTGGACCGTTGGTTTTTGAGAACAGAGCGAGATTATTATGTTTCTAATCAGGCATTTCAAAGACCGAAGAGTAATGAGAAAACTTCCAACGTAGCTGAATATGCAGTATTGGGAGACTCTAGATCAAGAATTTCTCAAAGAACGATGAAAACAGAAATTTCTTTAGATAAAAATGTAGTGCTTCCTTCAGATGTTGAAGTAACGGAGGATTTGAATGACTTTGAAGTAACGACTAATTATAAATATTTTGCAACACCAAAGCTAGAAAACAAAACTTTTCTTCTGGCTTCTATAAAAGATTATTCACAATATAATTTCTTACCTGGAAATGCAGATATTTTCATGGAAGATGTACAAATTGGGACAGCAAATATTGATACGAATCAATTGACGAGTGAAATGCTGATCAGTCTTGGAAGTGATCCGAATATTCTTACCAAAAGAGAGATGGTAAAAAGTGAAACTAAAGATTTAGGTGAAAAGGAGAAGTTTGAAAATTACTTCTACGAAATCACTATTAAAAATAATAAAGATACCTCTGTGAAACTTGAAGTGAAAGATCAGATTCCGCTTTCGATGGCAGAAAATATAAAAATAGAAGCTGTTAATCCGGATAACGCAGACTATGACAAAAGCTCGGGTTTCCTGATTTGGAATTTTGAGATAAAACCTAATGAAACTAAGAAGATTAAATTCGGATTTAACGTAACTTTGCCAAAAGATTTAATAACTGCAGATATAAGATAAAAAGTAAAATAAATTTAAAAGTAAAAAATGAAAAGAAAAATTGCTATTGCAGCAGATCATGCAGGTTTTGAATATAAAGAATATTTGAAACAGCAGTTACAAGACGAATTTGAAATTCAGGATTTTGGAACTCATTCTCTTGAAAGTGTAGATTACCCTGATTTTGTACATCCAGCAGCTTCTTCTGTTGAAAATGGAGACAATGAATTAGGAATTTTAGTTTGTGGAAGCGGACAAGGCGTACAGCTTTCTGCTAATAAACACCAAGGAATTCGTTGCGCACTTTCCTGGATGCCGGAAATTGCGGCTTTATCTAAACAACACAATAATGCGAATATGGTTGCATTGCCTGCAAGATTCGTAGCTAAAGAATATGCTTTGGAAATTGTAAAAACTTTTTTGAATACAGAATTTGAAGGAGGAAGACACCAAAACAGAGTAGATAAAATTGCATTCTGCTAAATTAGTAAAGGCTTGTAAATCAAATTACAAGCCTTATTTATTTTTTATTTTATATATTTGCACTGTCCAACAGAAATTACCAAGCTGTTGATTCCTAACGAAATTTCAGATTCTTTTATAAAGACTTTCAGAAAATTTTCTCTCTCCTTCTCCATATTTGTTTTAAATTTAACTAAAACTTTCATCGTAAATATTCCAAATGGAAAATTGATAGGTTTTGATTAAAGAAATTTAACTTTTGAAGAAATTTATATTTTCATTTTTCTTGTTATTAAGTTTTCTGTGTTTTCAAGCACAGGAAAAAGATTCTGTAAACAATGAAAAAATTGAAGATGTTGTAATTTTAGGACTAAGAAAAGTAGATTGTCAAAAAATCTATGATGAAGAAAAAGCACTTTATGAAAAGCAGTCGGAAGAGCTTCAGAAACTTAATTTTGAAACATTATTTGATGAGATCTTAAAACTGAAAGAATTTCAGAAAATAAAATCTGATGAAAGAAAAATAGTTATACTTAATCCTGATTACATTACAATAACATTTTCTTGCGGGAATGATTCTTTTTTTAAATGCAAACATTATGAAAAGTATATTAACAAAGATGTTTTCGAAAAGGTATGGAATAAAAATGGCTATTTAAAAATTCTAAATTTCTTTGATAATAAAATAATTATTCCTTTGATTGAATTGCCTTTTTGGTCTTTTGAACAAAATATGAAGGATGAAAATAATTATCTTAAAACACGAAATATTGGACCTTTTCACAAAGGAATTTACAGAGATTTAAATAATAAAAAGAAAGAATTTTATTATTCATCTCATAAAAAAACAAAAGAGAGCTTAGAAATTAGCCTTGACAAGAATAAAATAATTGCACAGAATTACCTTCAACTTGATATGAAAATATTTCCTGTCGTAAGTGAAAATTCGGGCGTTTATAGCGTTACAATCATTTTAGGAAATGGAGAAAAAGAACTCAGCAAAAGATATTTGCTTTACCAATACAAGGATGGAAAATGGAATTTTTTAGAAGAAAAAACTAAATAATCTATTACTAAAACAAAAAAGGATAGTAATCCAAAAAAAATGATGATGATTAATTTAAAAAAAACTTCATCAAAAAATTAAATAAAAATTTAGAAATAAAACAAAATATTTCCGATTACAAGCTAAAGGAAATACCTTTATACAATTAAATTAAAAAATGGCAAAAAAGAAAAAATATATAAGTCAGAAAAACGATCATAAATTAATGGAAATTGGAAGATTGATCATGAAATTTATGAATCAAAATCAAACCAAATTATACAATTACAAACAGATCTCAGACGGAATTGATCACAAAAATCCTCGACAAAGGGAAATGGTGATTCAAGCTTTGCACAAATTGCTGGCAAACCAGAGAATTAAAGAAACTGAAAAGGGCAAATTCAGTATTAATCTCAATATTGAGGGTACTTTAACGGGAACTATCGATTTCAACCAAAGCGGAAATGCTTACGTTACTGTAGAAAACCTAAAAGATGATATTTTCATTCACTCTAAAAACGTAAAAGACGCTTTACAGGGCGATAAAGTTTTAATTGTTACTTACAATTTCAAAGGTAAAAAACTGGAAGGTTCAGTTTTGGAAGTTCTGGAAAGAAAAAGATCAGAATTTGTAGGAACTTTCCAATTGGTTCCACATAAAGAATTTGGGTTTGTAGTTTGTGATAAAAAAACCATCAATACCGATATTTTTATTCCGAAAGGGAAAATAAATGGTGCTGAAAACGGTAATAAAGTCGTTGTAAAAATGACAGAATGGAAACCTGGGGATAAAAATCCTGAAGGAGAAATTTTACAGGTTTTAGGAAACCCAGGAGATCATGAAACTGAGATCCACTCTATTCTTGCAGAATACGGTTTACCGTACGAATTTCCTGAAGAAGTGGAAAGAGATGCCGATAAAATAGACCGCAGAATTACCGATGAAGAAGCTGCAAAACGTTGGGATATGCGTGATGTTTTAACCTTTACGATTGACCCGAAAGATGCAAAGGATTTTGATGATGCCTTGTCGATGCGCAAACTAGAAAACGGAAACTGGGAAATTGGAGTTCACATTGCAGATGTTTCTCATTACGTAGTTCCTGGAACTATTTTGGATGATGAAGCGTACGAAAGAGCAACCTCTGTTTATTTGGTAGATCGCGTTGTACCGATGCTTCCGGAAGTTTTAAGTAATGATGTTTGTTCGCTTCGTCCGAATGAAGATAAATATACTTTCTCTGCTGTTTTTGAGTTGAATGACGATGCAGAAATTCAGAAACAATGGTTTGGAAGAACAGTAATTCATTCCGACAGAAGATTTACCTACGAGGAAGCTCAGGAAAGAATCGAAACTAAAGAAGGCGATTTGCAGGAGGAAATCAATGTTTTAGACAGATTGGCTAAAATTATGCGTGCAGGTCGTATCAAAAACGGTGCGATTACTTTCGACAGAAGTGAGGTTAGATTTAATTTAGATGAAAATAATCAGCCGATTGGAGTTTACTTTAAAATCAGTAAAGATTCTAATCACCTGATCGAAGAATTTATGTTGCTCGCTAATAAGAAAGTTTCAGAATTTGTTTCGTTGAAAAGCGGAAGACCGAATGAAAACACATTCATTTATAGAATTCACGATGATCCGGATCCTGCAAAACTTGAAGCTTTAAGAGATTTCGTTTCTACTTTTGGATACAAAATGGATCTTGCCAATACCAAAAAAGTAGCAGAATCTTTAAATACTTTGTTGAAAGATGTAAAAGGAAAAGGCGAAGAAAATATGATCGAAACTTTGGCGATGCGAAGTATGAGTAAAGCAGTTTATTCTACAGATCCTATCGGTCACTACGGTTTAGGATTTGATTATTATTCGCATTTCACCTCTCCTATCCGTCGTTATCCGGATTTGCTTGCGCACAGATTGTTGCAGCATTATTTGGATGGAGGAAAATCTCCCGACAGAAATGAATTGGAAGAAAAAGCAAAACACTGTAGCGCAATGGAACGTTTGGCAGCCGATGCAGAAAGAGATTCTATCAAATTTATGCAGGTGAAATTCATGGAAAAACATTTGGGAGAAACTTTCACAGGGGTAATTTCCGGTGTCGCAGAATTTGGTTTCTGGGTAGAAATTCCTGAAAACGGTGCAGAAGGTTTAATCAAACTTCGCGATTTGATGGATGATTCTTACACGTATGATAAAGCAACACATGCTGTTTACGGATCTCGTACAGGAAACAGATATCAATTGGGAGATCATGTTCAGATTAAAGTGGTAAAGGCCAATTTAATTCAGAAACAGCTCGATTTTAAGATTGTTGATTAAGATTTTAAAAATAAATACAGAAGACTGCCCGATTGTGGCAGTCTTTTTTTGTTTTAAAAAGTCTTTATTGTACAATTCAGGTTTAAAAAACTCATTTTTGCAGACAAATAGAAATATAATTTTTAAATTTGGGATAGAAACAATTTTGAATGTTTGAACTTATATTGTCGGCCATTGGTCTTGGTTTTATGTTGAGCCTGGTTTTCATTGGTCCTATTTTTTTCCTTTTGATTGAAACCAGTTTCACAAGAGGTCCTAAACATGCTTTAGCGCTAGATTTTGGTGTTATTACAGCAGATTTACTATGTATCGTTGCAGCCTATTATGCAAGTGCAGATATTGTTAATTTAATTGATAAACATCCCGGTTTTTACAGAATTACCTCCATTCTTATTCTTACCTACGGAATCATCATGATGGTGACAAAAACCAAAATGCATTTGCCGGGTGAAGAAAAAATAATCAGCCAGAATTATTTTAAAACATTCCTCAACGGATTTCTTTTAAATCTTCTCAATGTCGGAGTTATTCTTTTTTGGTTGGTAACAGTAATTGGAGTTCGAAATCAGTATCCTGATACAGAAACATTGATTCTTTACCTGGCAATTGTAATCGCAACTTATCTTTTAATTGATTTTGCTAAAATTTTTCTTGCAAAACAATTCCATTATAAACTGACTCAAAAATTGGCAAACAACATCAGAAAAGGGGTGGGAGTTGTGCTGATTATTTTCAGTTTTTTCATTTTCCTTCAAAGCTTTAAAATGTTTAATCAATTTGATAAACAGCTGGAAGAAGCCGAAAAAAAGGAATTAAAATATAAAAAATAATCATTTTTCAATTGAAAATATCTTGGGTTTCTTTGCTAAGTAGAACGCCTTCGCGAACAAAAAATATGCAGAATAATAGTAAAAGAAATCTTTGCGAACTTTGCGTTAAATTTTAAGAATCACTAAAATAATCATATTAAAAAACAACAACTGATTAATGAAAATATTTCCAAAGTCACTTAAGAAAGGCGATAAAATTGCCATCATTTCTCCTGCAGGTTCAGTGGAACCCACTCAATTAGAAAAAGGGATTGAAATGATTAAATCTAAAGGTTTTGAACCTGTTTTGGGCGAAAATCTTTATACTAAATTTTCAAACGGATACAATTACGCCGGAACTGAGGAGCAAAGATTGAAAGATATGAACTGGGCTTTAAATGACAGCGAAATTTCTGCAGTTTGGGCTTCAAGAGGTGGTTATGGCTGTCAACATTTAATTCATGGTTTAAACTTAAAAGAATTTACCAAAAATCCGAAATGGTACATCGGTTATTCTGATAATACCGTAATTCAAAGTTTTTTACTGAAAAAAGGTTTTGTTTCCATACACGGTCAAACCATTAAAACATCAAGCTTCGGAGTTACTGAAGAAAGTTATGATCTTATTTTTGATATTTTAAAAGGGAAAAAGCCAAAATACAGTTTAGAATCAAATCAATTTAATAAAAAAGGAAATATTGAAGGCGAATTGATTGGAGGGAATTTAGCGCTTATTTATGCGCTTTTAGGAACCAAATATTCTTTTGATTTTAAAGATAAAATATTATTCATCGAAGATATTGGTGAAAATTTTTATGCGCTCGACAGAATGACGATGAGTCTTGAATTAGCGGGAGTTTTTACAAAAATAAAAGGTTTAATTGTTGGTGGAATGACCAATATGGGTGACGAAAAAGACAACAAACAATACGAAGAAAGCTTTGATAAATTTGCAAACCAGCTTATTGCCGATAGAATTTCAAAGTATAATTTCCCGGTTGTTTTTGATTTTCCAAATGGACACATTAAGGATAATCGACCGTTGATTATTGGAAGCCAGGTTAAGGTAAAGATTAATGATAAGGTAAAGGTTGAGTTTTAAATAAACCCTAAAACTTCCCTACTCTCAAACACTCCAACTCAAATGGCAGATCACAACGACCTCGGCAAACTAGCAGAAGATTTGGCAGTTCAGTTTTTACAGGAAAACGGCTACAAAATTCTTGTGAGAAACTTCCGGTATCAGAAAGCTGAGATCGATATTATCGCTGAAAAGGATAATTTAATTATTGTAACAGAAGTAAAAGCGAGATCAACCGATTTTTTCATTTTGCCTCAGGAAGCTGTTACAAAAGGTAAAATCAAACTTATTGTTACTGCCGCCAATCATTTTATGGAAGAATTTAATAAAGATCAGGAAGTACGATTTGATATTATTTCTGTTCTTCCCGACGAAAAAGGAAAACTCATTATAGAACATATTGAAGATGCTTTTGAAGCATTTGATGCAAACTAAATTAATTTAACAATGTATCAATATAGCAATGTACCAATTATTGGTAAACTGTTATATTGATACATTGTTAAATTTAAAAATTGAAAATTTTTATGAAAACAATACTCATCACCGGAGCGACTTCCGGAATAGGAAAATCTACCGCTGAACTTTTAGCAAAACAAGGAAACAGAATTATTATCTGTGGAAGACGACCAGAAGTTTTAGAATCTGTAAAAGCAGAATTATCATCTTTAACTGAAGTTTTTAGTTTAAAATTTGATGTAAGAAATCTTGAAGAAGTTGAAACCGCCATCTCATCACTTCCTGAAGAATGGAAAAATATTGATGTACTGATTAATAATGCGGGAAATGCACATGGTTTAGAGCCTCTTTCAGCTGGAAGTACGGATGATTGGGATTCTATGATCGACGGAAACGTAAAAGGTCTTTTATACGTTTCTAAAACGCTTATTCCGATGATGAAAGAAAGAAATTCTGGTCAGATTATTAATATCAGTTCAGTTGCTGCAAGACAAACATATGCGAATGGCGTTGTGTATTGTGCTACCAAAAAAGCAGTTGATGTTATTTCTGAAGGAATGAGAATTGAACTCACAGAATTCGGAATCAGAGTTACCAATATTCAACCAGGAGCTGTAGAAACAGATTTTTCTTTAATCAGATTTAAAGGAGATCAGGAAAGAGCTGCAACCGTTTATGCAGGTTACGAAGCTTTAAAAGCCGAAGATATTGCTGATGCGATTGCTTATTGCATCAACGCTCCACAACATGTAACGGTTTCTGATATGACGATTTATCCAAGTGCACAGAGCGAGCCGAGAACAATTTACAGAAAAGGATAATTTGAAAAATGAGGTTCTTCCCTATTCTATTTTTGTTTTGCTTTGTTTTTGGATTTTCCCAAAATTATTCAAAAGATGAGAAAGCGGTTTTATTGGAAGCAAAAAAGCTTGATTCTCTGATGTCGAATAATGATACTCAAATTATCGATTTATTTTGTTCAGATGTTTCGTTTGGTCATTCCAATGGATGGATTCAGAATTTGGAAGATTTCAAGAAAGATTTTTCTTCTAAAAAAGTCAGTTATAAAGAAATTACACAACTTGAAATTTCAGAATTAAAACAGTTTAAAAATACAGTAAGCATTCGAAGAACTATAAAAGTTGCTGGTCTTTATAAAAATCAGAGTTTTGAAATGAAACTGGCTTTACTTGAAATCTGGATAAAAAAGAAATCTAATTGGAAATTGTGGAGCCGGCAAAGTGTGGAAATAAAGCCATAAATTTGCATAGAATATCAACACAATGAAAGAAGAGATTCAAAATTTTTTAATTTATAATACGCCTAATGAAAAAGTTAGAGTTGATGTTTTTTTACAAAATGAAACACTCTGGCTAACTCAAAAGGCAATGGCGAGTTTATTTGAAACAACACCTCAAAATATTACAATTCATTTAAAAAATATTTTTGAGAGTGGAGAACTTAGTGAAATGGCAACTTGTAAGGAATTCTTACAGGTTCAAAAAGAAGGTAATAGAATGGTTGAAAGAAACCAAAAATTCTATAATCTTGATGCTATAATTTCAGTTGGTTATCGTGTGAATTCATCCAAAGCGACCCAATTTAGAATTTGGGCAACACAGACTTTGAAAGAATTTATCATCAAAGGTTTTGTAATAGATGATGAAAGATTGAAACAAGGTCAAAATGTATTTGGTAAAGATTATTTTAAAGAACTTCTGCAGAGAATCCGCTCTATTCGAGCAAGTGAAAGAAGAGTTTACCAACAAATCACCGATATTTTTGCTGAGTGTAGTATTGATTATGATAGAAATTCTGAGATTACGAAAAACTTTTACGCAATGGTTCAGAATAAATTTCATTTTGCAATTACCGGAAAAACTGCTGCTGAAATTATTTATAAAACTGCCGATTGTACCAAAGACAATATGGGCTTAACATCTTGGAAAAATGCTCCGGATGGAAGAGTTTTGAAGCAAGATATTTTAATAGCTAAAAATTACCTTCAAGAAAAAGAAATTAAACAACTGGAAAGAACCGTGTCAGTATATTTTGATTATATAGAAGGGTTGATTGAAAGACAAAATACTTTTACAATGGAATCTTTGGCTAAAAGTGTCAATCGGTTTTTAGATTTTAACGAATACAGAATTCTGGAAGGAAAAGGAAATATATCTAAAATTGCTGCAGAAAAAAAAGCAATTAAAGAATATGAGACTTTTAACAAAACTCAAAAAATAATTTCGGACTTTGATAAGCAAATTAAAAAATTAGGAAAAGATTAAAATAAAAAATGAAAATATTATATCTCGAAACCTCCTCAAAAAACTGTTCAGTAGCCATTTCAGATGATGAAAAACTGCTTTGCTCTACAGAAGAAGTTTCAGAAAACTATAAACAGAGCGAGTCGCTCCACACTTTTGTAGAATGGGCTTTGGAAGGAGCTAAATTATCAATAAAAGATATTGAAGCCATTTCTTTAGGAAAAGGTCCTGGTTCTTATACAGGTTTGAGAATTGGAGCCGCCTCTGCGAAAGGTTTTTGCTACGGACTTAAAATTCCTTTGATTGCGGTCAATTCCATGGAAAGCATGATAGAGCCTTTTTTAGAACAAAACTATGAATTAATCATCCCTTTGATCGACGCAAGACGAATGGAGGTTTATACCGCTGTTTATGATGGAATTTCGGGGGAAGAACTTATTCAGACCGAAGCTAAAGTTTTAGATGAAAATTCTTTTGAAGAATTAAAAGATAAAAAAGTACTTTTTGTAGGCGACGGAGCGTTAAAAGCAAAAGAAATACTGAAGCTTCCAAATGCAGAGTTTAATGCAGAGATATATCCTTCTGCTCAGTTTTTAATAAAGAAAACTTTAGAAAAAATAAAGAATGAAGATTTTGAAGATATAGCTTATTTTGAGCCTTTCTATCTTAAAGATTTTCATGGAGTAAAGAAAAAAACAAAAAGCGAAGAATAATCTTCGCTTTTTTTATTGTTTCATCGGCTTCATTTCAACTGGAGCCTGCTGAAGTTTCTGCATCGAGTTATTTCCTGGTTTTTTAGGAATATTGTTATTTTGCGGAACATTATTATTCATGGGTGAACTGGAAGCATTACCTGGAACAAGATTACTGTTTTGAGACTGTTGAATATTAGTTGGTTGCCCCGGTCCGTTAAAAGGATTATTTGGCATTTTATTTCCTTTATTATCAGTTGCTTGGAATACGATATCACTTTTAAGATAATTCAGCATTTCCTTAGCTTTAATTCCTTCAGGGGTTTTAGCGTAATTCAAAACGATTTGCTCAAGCTGCAGAATCATCACTTCTTTTCCGCTTGTTTTTCCTGCATTGAATGCATTTAAAAGATTCAGTTTAGGAACTAACGCATCTTTAGGATATTTAAGAACCACCTGCTCTATTTTACCCTGACTTTCTGCAAACTTTTCAGATTCATATAAGGCAAAAGCCATTTTGTATTCGTTTTCAACTTCTTCTGAAGACTTTACAAAAGTATTGCTTTTAGGATTTCTTGCGAATTCTGCAAAAGAACTATAAGGATAATCGGTCAATAAAATCTGTTTTGCTCTGACTGCAGCTTGAGGATTTTTCTCATGATTCATCGCAAAAATTTCATACAAAGCCTGAAGCATTACTTTTTCTTCCGGTTTTACATCTACCAAATCATAAAGCGTTTTTGTTGCTAAAGGAGTATTGGTAAAATAATTCTGATACATTACTCCAAGACCTAATGAAGCAGTGTCTCTATCCTTCTTCAACTGAGATAATTTTCCGGCATCTGAAGGAATTTGCTCAATATAAAATGAAGGTTCAAAACGTCTCGGATTGGGTGCAGAAGTCACTCCCAAAGCTTCATTCTTCATGTCTTGAAGAGATGCCATTTTTTTAGAATAACGCCAGTTGTCAACCAATGCACGATCTCCCCAAACCTGTTTAAAGGTGGATGTACCTTTGCTCACAGTCCCTGTATTTCCAAAATAAAAACCTTTTGCAGCAATCCCAAAATCTTCGAAAGAATTTGAGCTGTTCGCAAAAAGAGAATTGGCATTGTAATCCCCGGTATCAAAACCTTTGCTTCTTTCGGCGCGTCTCCTTTCTTGTTCTTCTCTTTCTTCTTTAATTTTCAGTTTTTCAATATATTTTGCAAAATAATCAGTTTTCTGCGCATCTGACATTTTTGCCAAAGACAGAATACTGTCGTTTTTCTTAATTAAATAATAGTTTTTAGAGATTTTTTTAATGTAATTAGACTGATCTTGCAGCAAAATTTTAGAAGGTTCATACGTCATTGCAACCAATGCAGAATCATAATAAGCTCCTGCTCCGATATAATCATTTCTGTCTAAATAATCTTTACCGATTTCATAATAAGCCAAACCTCTCACCTGTCCGTCTGAAACTTTTTCAAGCAGTGATTTTCTGAAGAATTCCTGCGCTTCTTTTTTCTTACCGGCTTTGTTGGCCATTAAACCTAAAGCATAGAAAAATTCATTCTTTCTGGATCCGTATGTTCCTTTTTTGCTTATTTTTTCAAGATAATCTTTAGCGCCTTCATAATTTCCTTTTCCGTTGAATGTTTTGGCGATCTCGATCTGAGATTTTACTTCAAATTCAAAATCATTGGCATATTTGTAAGCGGCTAAAAAGCTCTCTCTTGCAAGCTCTTGTTTTCCTGTTTCTTGTAAAACCTGACCTCTCAAAAATGCAATTCTGCTTTTTAGTTTTCTGTTGCTGTTGAGTTCAAAAGCACGGTCTAATTCTTTTATAGATTCTTCTTTTTTACCATGATCCAAAAGAGATTCAGCGTAATAAATGCTCAACAGTTTATCATGATCCTTGCTTAATTTTTCACTTTTAAGTTTATTAAAAATTTCATCAGATTTATGATAATTTTTAATTTGTGAATACGCTAAAGCTTCGTAAATATGAGCTAAAGGAAGTCTTTTATCTTCCTTCATGTGAGTGAAAACATAGTTTAAAGCATCTAAAGCTTTAATTGCTTTTCCCTGATAAATTCTAGATTGAGCTAGAATAATATAAGCATCAAAGATTGTTTTGTTCTGCTCCTCTCCTTTTCTGATGACAGAATATTTATTAATTGCTTTCAAAGCTTTTGCTTCAGCAATTTCTAAAACCGTTGCTCCTTTGTTTCCTCCCGGATTGTTAGGATCTTGAGGCATATTTCCAGGCATTCCGGGACCATTTGATAACGCTGTAGGAGCGTTTCTACTATTTTTTTGTGGTCGGTTTACTTCTGCCATTTTCATAGAATTTTCTGCAAAAGCAGAAGATTGTCCCAAATCACTTCCTAAAGGTTGTTCCTCATAAGTTAATATGGGAATATAGGGCGCATAAAAATTATCTTTATGAGCTTTGTCTCTTTCTGTAAACTCACTGTTTAAGGCATCTTTTGCATTAAACAGGGTATTATAATAGGTTGAAAATCCTTTCAAAAACTTTGATCTGGCTTCCGGTTTTTTCACTTTCGTGCCACAGGAAACGACAATAATCGCTGCTAAAAGGAATACTATTTTCTTTTTCATTATTTCAATATAACTCGCTAATTTACTTTTTATTATCAGCAGTTTGATGATTTTGTAAAAATAATAAAATTTTATTTTGAAAATATCTATAATTCCTTCAAAATTTTATAGACTAAATGCGTCGGAAGTCCCATAATGGTATAAAAACTTCCATTAATTTTTTTAATTTTTGACATTCCGAGCCATTCTTGTATACCATAACCTCCTGCTTTGTCGAATGGTTGATAGTTTTTGATATAAAAATCAATTTCTTCATCAGAAATTTCATCAAACTCTACATCTGCAACATCAGTTTCTGTAATGATTTTATCTAAAGTTTTAATGGTAATTCCAGTATAAACCTGATGTATTTTTCCGGATAATGACTTGAGCATTTCTTTTGCCTCAATTTCATTTTTTGGTTTTCCCAAAAACTGATCTTCATTGGCAACGACTGTATCTGCAGTTAATAGAACTTCATCATTTTGCAGATTTCCGAATGCATTTGCTTTTAATTCAGACAAATAAGCTGCAGCGTCTTCTATTTTTATATTTTCGGGTAAAATTTCTTCACAGTCAATTTTCACGACTTCAAAATCAAAACCTAAATTTGACAGTAATTCTTTCCTTCTCGGAGATTGTGATGCTAAAAGTATTTTCATCAGTATTTTATAAATAATAAACGATTAATGGTAGATGATATTTTATATTTCATGAGAATAGATAATTGATTGTAAGTCTTTTATCTATTTTTTGCCATCTTATTTATACAGATTGCGTATTATCATCATGCCATTTTCCCTGAACTTTCATCACCTGCTCAATCACATCACGTACTGCTCCACTTCCACCTTTTATTTGCGAAATATAATCTGCAATTCCTTTTATCTCGGGAACGGCATTTTCAGGACACGTTGCAATTGCCGAATTCTGCATCATATGAAGATCCGGAACATCATCTCCCATCGTTAAGATTTCTTCGTTTTTAAGATTATATTTAGCCTTAAAATCTTCATAATCGACCATTTTATCATGAGATTTTGCATAGTAATCCTGTATTCCTAAATAATTGATTCTATGTCTCACCATTTCGTCGTTTCCTCCGGTAATGACTCCAATCAGATAATCGTTTTTTAAAGCTTTTACCACTGCATATCCATCCAAAACATTCATTACACGACTCATATTTCCTCCGGGCATTAGATAAACGCTTCCGTCTGTAAATACACCGTCTACATCAAATACAAATGCTTTTATATCTTTTAATTTCTCTTTATAACTCATTTTAATTAATGATTGATAAATGTTAATTGATGAATGATAAAAATCAAATCAATCGCATTTATTAATTCCTTGTTTTTTATTAATAAATATATTAGTCGAGATTGTAAGTAAGTCTTACTGTAATTCTCGCTGATTTTTCCTTACTTGATGTATCAAAATTTCCTCCATAACTATCTTCATCTGTAGAACCTTTTGCAGTAATTTGAAAAACACCCATCGAAGCGTCTTTTAATTTGCCAAGGTCTCCATCTGCACTTTTTACAATTTTCTCCGCTCTTTCTCTCGCATCTTTGGAGCCTTGTTCTATCAAGCTATGTTTCAACGAAGAAAGGTCAGAATAAGTATATTGTGCTGAAGATGGTTCAAACTGTACTCCACTATTGATGAGTTCTGCAGTTTTATCAATTACGCTTTCAATTTTTTTCATCAAAGCCGGATTTTTCTTAGCTCTGAAAAATACACTTTGGGTAGCTTTGTATCCGTCAAAAACATCTTCAGATTTTTCTGCTCCATCTGCTTCTTTTGTAGTAACCGTACGATAAGACCTTGAAAAATTGACTCCGCCAAAAGCAAATTCACCAGCTTTGAAACCTTTGCTGTAGAAAAATGCCTTTACTTTTTCTTTGTCTTGCGAAATCAGATTGTATGCTTCTTTTGCATCCATTGCATTTGCATCAAAACTTCCGCCCCAACTTATTTCGTCTGAAATAAAATCTTTTGAACCAAGACCAGTGACGGATATTGTATCTTGTTTTAAATTTCTGTTTTTAAAACTTGAACCTAAGACGAAAGCTGTAATAACGATTGCTGCTCCGATGATGAGAGAACGAATAATTTTTGTGTCCATTTTTTCGGTTTTCATCAAAGTTAAAAATTTATGGTAATTGATACATTTTTTTAATTGAATGATTTATTGTTTTATAAATCTCAAGACTTTCATCTTTTAATAACTGCTCATGCAATTCCAAAACTCTTTGGTCGTTTCTTACGGCAGGTCCGGTTTGGGCTGATTTAGGATCTATTTCATTAATTTTCTGAACTGTTTCATTAATCAACGGTAAAAAATAATCAAACGGAATTTCTTGTGCATCTGAAATTTCCTTGGCTCTTGCAAAAAGATGATTCACAAAGTTGCAGGCAAATACTGCAGTTAGATGAATATATTTTCTTTTTTCATGGGTGCTTTCCATTACATTATCTGAAATTTTAGAAGCCAAATCAGTTAAAGTTTTTTGGTCTTCTTCATTTTCAGCTTCAATAAAAAAAGGAATTTTCTTGTAATCTAAATTTTTAGTTTTAGAAAAAGTCTGTAAAGGGTAGAAACTGGATTTCCTGTACTCTCCAACCAAAATTTCTTTCGGAAGAGATCCTGAAGTATGGGCAACGAGACAATCTTTTTTAGTAATCAATTTAGAAATAGCTCCTATAGAACCGTCACTTACACAAATAATATACAAATCCGAATCAACTAGATTTTTAGTTGAATTTGAAATATTTAATTCTTCTGAAATTTTATTCAATTCTTTCTCATTTCTTCCAAAGATTTGGGCTATGGAAATACCATTTTGAACGAAAGCTTTTGCCAAATGATAGGCAACATTCCCGGAACCGATAATGACTGTTTGCATAAAACAAAGATAAGAGTTTTTAGTTTTGAGATGAAAGCCGAATTATAATGGACATTTTAGAATAAATATTGTTGCTATAAATCTTAAAAGTTAATATATTGGACTCAAAATTGAATAAGTAATTTAACTTTTAGATATTTTTGTAATCCAAAACAATGAAAGCATCTTATGAAGATTAAAGACGCAGAAATTATTGCGCTGATGCAAAACCCACGAACACTTGATAAAGGTATTCGGGTGTTGATGGATGCTTATCAGAGTAGATTATATTGGCATATCAGACGCATTATTGTAGATGGAGACCTAGCTCAGGACACTTTGCAGGAAACATTTATAAAAGCTTACCAAAATTTTCATCAGTTTAAAAATGACAGTCAGTTGTATACTTGGCTGTACAGAATTGCAACCAATGAAGCTTTGCAGCAGATTAATAAACTGAAAAAAATGCAGAAAACCGATGAAGATCCGGAATATTATATGCAGAATCTGGTTGCCGATAACACACACAGTGATGCTGAAGAAATACAAGTTTTTTTGCAAAGAGCTATACAAAGCCTGCCCGAAAAGCAGAAACTGGTATTTATGATGCGGTATTATGATGATTTACCTTACGAAGAAATATCAAAAATAGTTGATATGTCGGTAGGAACTTTAAAAACAAATTATCATTACGCCAAACAAAAAATAGAAGAATATATCAAAGAGAATTACGAGAGATAATTTTTGAGAACCCACAACATGAAAGATTTTGATCTAGAAAAATTAGAGCGCCAAAACATTTATAAAATGCCAGACAATATGTTTGAAAGCATTCAGAATAGAGTGTTGAGCGAAGTGAATGATTTTGATCTAGAAAAATTAGAACGCAAAAACATTTACAAAGTCCCTGAAAATATTTTTGAAAATATTCAGGACAGAGTGATGAGTGAAATAAAAGCTGAACGCAAAGCTCCGATTTTCAAATTGAATTGGGGATATGCTGCAGCAGCGTCTTTGGCTCTTATTTTCGGAGCGACATTTGTATATCAATCTAATTCAGATTCTTCTACAAATGGAGATTTAAATGGAAATTATGCTGATAACAGAACAGCCCCTAAAAAGGAAAGTCAGATAGCATACGAAACTTTAGAGTCAGATTTAACTTCAGTAGAAAATCGTGATCAAAGAGTTGAAAAACAAATGGATATAAAGCCTGTGGTTTCGCAGGTTGTTAATAATAATTCGGGAAATCAAAATAAAAAAGCGATAAAAACGGCTAATGAAATCCATATGAATGAATATTTAGAATCGCTTCCCAATTCAGAAATTGCAGAATTGGCAAACAATTCCAGTCAAGATGTTTATTTAGATTTATATAATTAAAAGAAAGATGAAAAAAATATTATTTACACTTTTTATTATCTCAAGTTTTGGGCTCAAAGCTCAAATCAAAGAGTATGATTGGAAGAAAATGAATCCCGATCAAAGAAAAGAGGTAATAAACAATCTTTCGCCAGATGAAAGAAAAGCGCTTCTTACGCAATTCAGGAATAACATGGTTGTTGATATGCTGGATGTTGCTCCACAGGATAAAGCAGAATTTACTGCGATGTATAATGAATATTTAGACAATCAGAAAAAAATTAAAAGTCAGTTCGATTCAAATTTTGACCCGGCAAAACTCACGGAAGAAGAAGCAAAAGTAAAACTTCAGCAAAGTTTTGATGTAGGGCAAAAATTATTCGATAATAGAAAAAAGTATGCTGAGAAGATGCAGACTGTGATTCCTTGTCAAAAAGTCTTGAAGCTTTTTCAGTCTGAGGGAATGATGAGAGATAAAATGAATGAAAGAAAACCTCACGGCGGAAAAAAGAATGCTTCAGAATCGAAGCAAACTCCATAATAGTTTATTTTTTTAATGTTGGACGACTCTTGCAATTTATTGTGAGGGTCGTTTAATTTTTAAGAAATATCTATTTTTGCAAAAAAATAATTATGAAAAAAGTATTTCAGGTTGTATTCTCTTTTATGGCAATCTTATCATTTTCTCAGGCTACAGAAGCTATCAAATTTAGAGGAAATATTACCAGATTTGATGATGTTACTTATAAAGGATTTAAGGTTTTAGATCAAAGACAAGATAAATCAATCGGTATGATCCCTTTTGGTGATAATAAAGAAATGAAAGAAGTTGTTTTTCCTACAACTCCTGGAAATGATTTTCAAGCTTGGTTTAATAAAGGGAATTCTTTAACGGGGAAAAATGAATTGGTTCTTATTTTAAAGAGATTGAAACTTTCAACAGGAGAAAGTGACGGAAAAAAAACAAACGGAAAAATGGATTTCGCTGCACAATTATTTCAAAAAGAAGGAGATAAATACAGATTTTTGTATAAAAAAGATACTGTTTTTGCTTTTCAGGATAAAGAAGTTTCAGAATTAATGGTAAAAAATATTCCAACGATTTTTTCTATTTTTATTAAAAAAGCTTACACTTTAGAACCTATTCAAAATGCAGTAACATTCAATGATCTTGTTGATTATGAAGCTTATACTAAAAATAACTACGAAGCTTTTAAAAATGAACAATTAAAGGATGGAATCTATTTAGACTTCACTTCGTTTTTCAATCAAAATCCGGAACAAGGAAATTATATTTTAGAAAGAAATGATAAAGGAGAAGTTACGAAAGCAATAAAAATAGAGAACGGTAAAAAAGATAAGATACCTGCTTATAAAATGTTTGCTTATGTTGAAAACGGAAAAGCTTATAGAAAAACGATGTCTGGGTTCATAGAAATCAATAAAAATGAGAATGGATTTTATGTAGTGGCAAACAGAGGATATATTTTTCCTGCGCAATACAACAGTACCTACGGCATGTTTGGCTTAATAGGAGCGGTTGCTGGTTCTATCGACCAAGCAGCTAAACAAAAGAAAATGAAAAATGAAGATAAAGAAGAAATTTACATAGATTCTTTGACGGGAGAATACGATTTTTCTGATAAATAAATAATAATTTCATTGCTTACAGATTAAGAGAGACAATTTGTCCCTCTTTTTTTTATCTTTGCAAATTACATAGTTCTTAAATGAAAAACATACGAAATTTTTGCATAATCGCCCATATTGACCACGGTAAGAGTACTTTGGCAGACCGTCTTTTGGAGTACACCAATACGGTGACCCAACGAGAATTACAATCTCAGACGCTTGATGATATGGATTTGGAAAAAGAACGTGGGATTACGATTAAATCTCACGCCATCCAGATGGATTATGAGCTTAATGGCGAAAAATATACTTTAAACCTTATTGATACACCGGGACACGTAGATTTTTCTTACGAAGTTTCCCGTTCAATTGCAGCTTGTGAAGGCGCACTTTTAATTGTAGATGCTGCGCAAAGTATTCAGGCACAAACAATTTCAAATTTATATCTGGCTTTAGAAAATGACTTGGAAATTATTCCGATTCTTAATAAAATAGATCTTCCGTCTGCAAATCCTGAAGAAGTTACCGACGAAATTATGGGACTTTTAGGATGCAAATATGAAGACGTTCTTAGAGTTTCTGGTAAAACAGGGGAAGGAGTTCACGAACTATTGGAAGAAATTGTAAAAAGAGTTCCGCCTCCGGTTGGAGATCCTAAAGCTCCGCTTCAAGCTTTGATTTTTGATTCTGTTTATAACCCTTTCAGAGGAATTGAAGCGTATTTTAAAATCGTAAACGGAAGTATTTCTAAAAACGAAAAAATTAAATTTTTCGCAACAGGAAAAGAATACGGAGCTGATGAAGTAGGAACTTTAAAATTAAAACAGGTTCCAAAGAAAACGATAGAATGTGGTGATGTAGGTTACCTTATTTCAGGGATTAAAGATGCCCGTGAAGTAAAAGTAGGAGATACAATTACCTCTTTTGTAAATCCTGCAGATGGACCAATTGATGGTTTTGAAGAAGTAAAACCAATGGTTTTTGCCGGAATTTACCCTATCGAATCTGAGGATTTTGAAGAATTGAGATTCTCATTAGAAAAATTAAGATTAAATGATGCTTCTTTGGTTTTCGAACCGGAAAGTTCTGCAGCATTAGGCTTCGGTTTCCGTTGCGGATTCTTAGGAATGCTTCACATGGAAATCGTTCAGGAACGTTTAGAGAGAGAATTTAATATGAACGTGATTACTACGGTTCCCAACGTTTCATATCACGGATATTCTAAAAAAGATCCTGAAACTGCAATTTTAATCAACAACCCGTCTGAAATGATTGATCCTAATCTTTTAGATAGGGTAGAAGAGCCTTATATTAAAGCTTCAATCATTACAAAATCTGATTTCGTTGGAGCTGTAATGACACTATGTATTGAGAAAAGAGGTGAAATTGTTAACCAAAGTTATCTGACTGCAGATAGAGTAGAATTGACTTTCAATATGCCATTGGCGGAAGTTGTTTTCGATTTCTATGATAGATTAAAATCAATTTCTAAAGGATATGCTTCATTCGATTACTCACCAATCGGAATGCGTGCTTCTAAATTGGTGAAAATGGACATCCTGATCAACGGAGATATGGTAGATGCTTTATCTTCATTGATTCATGATTCTAATGCATATTACATTGGTAAAAGAATGTGTGAAAAACTTCGTGAGCTGATCCCGAGACAACAGTTTGATATTGCTGTTCAGGCTGCTTTAGGAGCGAAAGTTATTGCGAGAGAAACCATTAAAGCTTTAAGAAAAGATGTTACCGCAAAATGTTATGGTGGAGATATTTCAAGAAAGAGAAAGCTTCTTGAAAAGCAGAAAGAAGGTAAGAAAAAGATGAAGCAAATTGGTAGAGTAGAAGTTCCGCAATCAGCATTTATGGCTGTTTTGAAACTGAATGACTAGCTAAAGAGCCAAGTAAAAAGGCAAGAGATAAAAGTAAAATCCGCAGAAATTTTCTGCGGATTTTTTATTTTACTTCAAAATAATGTTTTTGGTTTTTTATAATTTGTTTATCGTAATTCATTGTAAATTCATCTGATGAAGAACTTCCAGTCCAAATTTTAAATTTGCCTTGACTTTTTCCTGTTAAATAATTAACTGAGACAACAATGATTTCATCTGGATTGAGTTCCCAATAACGATATTGCCATCTGGGATCACCACATATAAAGGCATTGTCATTCCATATTGTTTGCCATTTATTTTTATCACTGAGAACAGCTAAAGGAAAATTTTTAAATTCAGAAAGACATAATTTTCGTCCAGAAATATTTTTTATAAATACAGGGAAAGCTTTATATTTTTTTATATCTCCAGTTTCGTAGTTGTAAGCATATTTTGGAATAGTATCCTGAATTTTAATTTCAATTTTTACATTACGATTGGAAAAAGAGTCAAAATCGATAGGAGTTTCAGAAAATTTTATTCTGTCAAAAGTTGGATGAAAATATTTTAAGAGTTCTTTTTCCCTCTGTAATTCGTCAGCATTAATTATATAATTTGGATTTGGTTCGGGTGGAGCAATCATTGATTTGTTATATTTCACATCAATTTTGGTAGTATCTTTTCCAATATAGATTATTCCAGATCCGCTTTCTCCGATTCCTTCATTAAACTTTTGAAAAGTCAGTTTCTCATCTTTTGGGAAACTCAAGACAATATCATCTGCAAAAGATTTTTCTTCCTTGCAGCTTATCAGGAATACAATTAAAATCAAAAGGAATTTATTCATTCAAATCTTTTTGTAAGAATTTTGAATGTACAAAAAAACCGCTTCAGGTGAAACGGCTTAGGTCTTATTTTTTTGTGTATTTTATTTCCATTGTTTTGTACTCTTTGCCTGTTTTAGAATCAGGACCATACATTTCTAATGTTTGATGAGTATCGTCAACAAAAGTATAAACTTCTCTCATATTACAGTCTTTTCCGGGTCTTGTAGGATCTGTCATTTTTCCTTTAAATTCAATTGATTTTTTGGATGCATCCCAATCTCCTTCCATGGTCATTAATCCGGTTCCCATATTGTCGATCCAAGTACTTACAAATTTCTTTTTAGCATTGTCATAACCTGTAATACTCATTCCTTCAAAAGGCATTCCCATAAAATTTCCTTTGTGTTCGCTAGATTGATATCGTCCATCAAAGATCATTTTATTGGTCGTTGTCGATGTACTTGTCATAGGTTTTCCACCGTCTTCCATCCACATCGTATTTTCTCCGGACCAAACCCCATCAGATTTTGCCAGCATTTTCTGCATATCTCCAGGAGTAGCAAAATCCATCCATGCTTTGTTTGCGGTTGCAGAATCTACCGGTTTCCATTCTTCGTTGGTGATAGAATCTGTTCCGGTTGAAGTTTTCACGTCAATTTTTGCTTTATCACATGCGATGAATAGAAGAGCAGCGCAGGCTGCAAAGAATAAATTTTTCATAAATATTTAGTTTTAAGATGATTATAAATGTAGCAAAAAATAGAATCGGAAAAAATATTATTTTATTTTTGAAATTAAAGTTTCTAATGGTTACTTTTGTGTACTCGTAACGCAAATTAAATTATGGATTCTCCTAAAAAATTACAGGATATAAAAGTTGCTGTAGACGCAGTTATTTTCGGATATTTTGATAAAAAAGATCTTCAGATTCTTTTAATTAAAAGAAATATTGAACCATTCAAAGGAGGTTGGGCACTTCCGGGAGGCTTAGTTTTAGATGATGAAAATCTGGATGATGCAGTAAAAAGAGAATTAAAGGAAGAGGCGGGTATAAAACCTGATTTTTTGGAACAACTTTATACTTTTGGTAACGTAGGTCGTGATCCTAGAAATAGAGTGGTTTCAGTGGCTTATTTAGGGCTGGTTAATCCTTCTTATCATGAATTGTTTGCTGATTCTGATGCTGAAGATGCACAATGGTTCAGTGTGAATCAACTTCCGAAATTGGCTTTTGATCATCAAACGATTATTGATATTGCGTTAAAAAGACTTCGTACAAAAATTCAATATCAACCGATTGGCTTTAATCTCTTAAATGATGAATTTGTGTTTTCTGAACTTGAGAATCTCTATAAAACCATCATTGGACAGGAAATTGACCGTCGAAATTTCAGAAAAAAAATAATGAGTTACGGACTTTTAAATGAAACCAATAACTTAAAAAAAGAAGGCAGCGGCAGACCTGGAAAATTATTTACTTTCAATCAAGAGAAATATAAAGAACTTGAAGAGCAGGGTTTTTATTTCGAGATCAAATAAATTTAAACACAGATATCACTAATTTTTACACTAATTTTCACCAATGATTTTTCCCCTTTGTCATTCAGAACGGAGCAATGCGGAGTGAAGAATCTTTTAATGTAATTTAAAGATTCTTTCTACATCAAAATTATAAGTTCAATAAATACAATTTTAACATCAATAGGAACGGGCTTTAGCCCGTTTTTTAATAAACAAAAATTCCAATCGGCTTTAGCCAAAAACTTAAATGAACAATAATCATTTGTGCTATTAGTGAAAAATATTTGTGTAATTCGTGTTTTATAAAATAAATTTTTATACCTGAAAATCAATCAATTAAATTAATTAGCGTAAAATAAACACAAATAAATTTGGAAGTTAAAACCATAATCTTTTACATTTGTGTAATAATAACGCAATCATGATACACATTAGAAAATATCATTAAGAAATTTCAGAATAAAGAAAAATTAGATTTTCTATTCTTTTGGGGACATACTGTGAAAGAAGAAATTACAAAAGCATGTTTCAGCCAATGGTTTCCTTATGAATTTGAAGAAAATGGAATGAGTTATAAAACTGCTGAACATTATATGATGGCTGGAAAAGCTAAATTATTTAATGATATTGAAACTTTAGAACAAATTTTAAAAGCAGAGACTCCAAATCAGGCAAAAAGTTTAGGAAGAAAAGTCAAAAATTTTGATCCTCAACTTTGGGATGAACATAAATATGAAATCGTAAAACAGGGAAATCTGTTGAAGTTTTCACAAAACGAAAAATTTAAAGAATTTTTGCTTTCAACAAACGATAAAATTTTGGTAGAAGCGAGTCCTTACGATACAATTTGGGGAATCGGAATGCTGGAAACGGATCCAAAAGCGGAAAATCCACAACAATGGAATGGTGAAAATTTATTAGGATTTGCTTTAATGGAAGTAAGAGACGAATTAAGAAGGTAAAAAACACAAAACCAAACATAAAATATTAATATTAAAAAGAATCCTAGCTAATCCTTTTTATTGAAATTCGAAAAGAATTAAAGCCAAACCATGCAGTTTTTAATTAGTGTAAAAACAACACAAACAAAAATAAATTATGGAAGAAGACTTAAAACCCAGATTCATCGAGTCATTACAAAGAAACAATGACCAGATAAGAGAAGACCGTGCCCGAATTATCGGAGAAGATGCAGAGCTGATTTACAGGCGGAGAGTAGAAGATATCGAACTGAAAATCAAAAGACTGGAAAGAGAACAGGAAGGCTTGATCGACATCAGTCCTTTAGACAAAAACAGTTTGACATTCGCTGATTTTCAGCCGGAAGCATTCGTTCAGAGAGACATAGAATTATCATTAATCATCAGAAATTTAAATATTCAATTAGAATTAACAAGAACAAGATTCGAATATTTATTTGGCAAAAAATTTTAAGTTATGGGAAGTACAAGATACGACATGGATGCTCGTTTCGACAGAGCAAAGAAAGCAGGATATGCATCAAAATCTGCAAGTGAGATTTTCACGCAGAATGCAAAAAGAAAAGCACATGAATCTATGAATCCACATGGTGTTTCTTTCAGAGAATCAAGAGACTCTGCGGTTCATCCGAATTCAGTTCCGATTATTTTAGGGCTTGATGTGACGGGAAGTATGGGACATATTCCTTACGATTTGATTAAAGAAGGTCTTCCAAAATTGATGGGCGGAATTATCCAAGGCGGAGTTCCTGATCCGGCACTTTTATTCTTAGGAATCGGAGATCATGAATGTGACGGTTATCCTTTGCAAGTTGGGCAATTCGAATCGGGAGATGAAGAGCTTGATATGTGGTTAACAAGAACTTACATTGAGTCTGGAGGTGGAGGAAATGCAGGAGAAAGTTATTTATTGGCTTGGTATTTTGCGGCTTTTCACACAAGAACGGATGCTTTTGAAAAGAGAAATCAAAAAGGATTATTGTTCACTGTTGGTGATGAACCTTGTCTGAAAACACTTCCTGCTTCTGCAATCCGAGAATTGATGGGAACGGGTCAACAGACTTTCAAACATACGGAACTGTTGGCTGAAGCTCAAAAGAAATATGAAGTTTTTCACATCAGCGTTTTACATTCCGGACAGGCGGTAGATGCAGATAAAGGCTGGAAAGATCTGTTGGGGCAAAACTGTTTGTCTATTGAAGATTACAGAGATGTTCCAAAGGTGATTAAAGAAGTTGTTTGCAGTAAATTTAAAGATAGTTTTACGAAAACAACAGAGAATTTAGGGTTAGATAATATTCAAATGTATTAAGAAATGAAAACAGCACAAATAATTATAGGCTTAGGATTTGGGGACGAAGGCAAAGGCATTACCACCGATTTTCTGGCTCAGCAAAATCCTGAGTCTGTAGTTATTCGGTTTTCAGGAGGTCAACAGGCGGCGCATACGGTGATGATTGATGAGAAAAAACACATTCATTCCAGCTTTGCGAGTGGTGCGCTGCGTGGTTTGCCTTCGTATTTTACAGAACATTGCACGATTCACCCGACGTTTTTATTCAATGAAAGAGAAGAGTTAATTCAGAAAAACGGAAATATAGAATTGTATATTCATCCGTTGGCGAAAGTGACAACACCTTTTGATGTT
The DNA here is from genome assembly GCF_006175945.1 of Chryseobacterium mulctrae. Taxonomy (NCBI): domain Bacteria; kingdom Pseudomonadati; phylum Bacteroidota; class Flavobacteriia; order Flavobacteriales; family Weeksellaceae; genus Chryseobacterium; species Chryseobacterium mulctrae. The sequence continues at coordinate 2,309,256 of NZ_VAJL01000001.1, forward strand.
TTGTACAACAGAAAAAATGTCAAAAACTTAGAACACGGAACCTGCGGAAAAGGGGTTGGTGCAACGATGAAAAGAAATGAAAGTCCGTACAAGTTATTTGCAGTTGATTTAATCGCTCCAAGAACAATGTTGATTGAAAAATTGAAAGGAATCGCCAATTATTATGGTTTTGAAGAAGGAGAAGAAATTGAAAACGCGTTGCAGGATTTTTTGGAAGCTATTGATAAAATACATTGGAAAATAGAAGGTTATGAGTATTTAAAATCATTTAATCATCTTATTTTTGAAGGAAGCCAGGGAATTTTATTGGATATGGATCACGGTGTTTTTCCGAATGTAACTTTTGCAAATACAACTTCTAAAAATGCGTATGAAATCTGTCAGTTATTAAAGATTGAAAATGTTGAAATTTTTTATGTGACAAGATCTTATTCAACCCGTCACGGAAGTGGATGGATGAGTAGTGAAAAATCGCTAAACCTTAAAAATAATCAAGAGGAAACTTGTACTTTTAATGAATTTCAAAAGGATTTGCGTTTCGGTGATCTGGATTATGATTTATTGAATTATGCCTTGAAATTGGATGAAGCTTACGTTGTTGCGCAAAAGAAAAATCTAGTGGTAACTTGTCTTGATCAGTTGGATGAAGCATTTAAAATAGAAAATCTTAAGGTGAAATTTGATCAGGTTTTTGGATCTTATTCGCCTTGTTCCAAGGATTTTAAAAGAATTGATTAAACATTGTGAACTTAGCTAAGTGAAACGCCTTTGCGAACTTAAAAGCAGATAGTAGTAAATAAAGCTTTGTGGACTTTGCGTTAAAAATAATATTAAAAACACAACGATGAAAAAAATATATGTATCTGGAAATGGGAATGTAACATGGGAAAACTTTCATCAATTTTATATTGAACCATTAAAAAAACTAAATCTTTCCGAATACGAATTTATTATAGGAGATTTTTCAGGAACTGATACTTTGATGATGGAATTTTTAAAAGATAAATCTGAAAACGTAACGATTCTTCATGTAGGAATAAGACCAAGATATTTTGCCAATTTGTTTAAAACAAAGGCAGAGAAATGGAAAATAGTAGGTGGTTTTACTTCTGATTATGAAAGAGATCAATTTGGAATTGAACATTGTACACACTTTTTAGCCGCTGATTTTAATACTGATGAAAAAAGAAAAAGTGGAACACTAAAAAACATTGAAAAGTGCCGAAGTTTAAATAAAATTGAAATTTAATCAACATGAAAACAATAACATATTTGAAAGGAGAGGCAACAAATCCGCAGACTGAAGGAAATAAAATTATTAGTCAAAATTTATCATCATAAAGAACTCTTGGTGATCTTCGTTAAGTGAAACGCCTTTGCGAACTTAAAAAATATACATCAAGTTTTAAAAACAAAATCTTTGCGGCCTTTGCGTTAAAAAACAAATTAAAAATATAAAAAAGCACAACCATGAAAACTATAACATTATACAGACCCGTCGGAGAAAAAGAAATGATTTTAATTATCGAAAGCAATTACAAAAAATTTCCTCCAAGACTGGAATGGCAACCAATTTTTTATCCTGTTTTGGATGTGTATTATGCTTCCGAAATTGCAGAAAAATGGAACACGAGAGATGAAGCAGGAAATTATCTTGGTTTTGTTACCCAATTTGAAGTGTTGGAAGAAGAGATCAATAAATATCCTGCCCAAAATGTTGGAGCAAGAGATCACAATGAACTATGGGTTCCTTCGGAAGAAATGGATACTTTTAATCAGGCGATTGTAGGAAATATTAAAGTGACAAAAGTATTTATGGGGAAAGATTTTAAAGAGCCTGCAAATGCTGATGTAGAAAATTTATTATTAAACATAAAAAAACTGACGATGACAAATAAAGGAATGGCAAAAGATACATTGGAAATCCTTGCCAAGAAATTTTATATAAACGAACACAACGAAAAAATAAATATAGAAAATGAACTGGAAACTTCTACGAAGGGAACCATTTTGTTTTCACCGGAAGAACTTTCGGAAATGACAAAAAATGAACTTCCTGAAACTGATTTTCAAACTCAGTTTGAAGTCTGGAGATGCAGTTCTTTAAAAGCAATTTTACAATTAACCGAAGAAGAAAATCAGGAAAAACTCATGTGTCTGAATTTCGCATCGGCAAAAAATCCGGGCGGTGGTTTCATCAATGGTGCCGAAGCTCAGGAAGAAAGTCTCGCAAGAACTTCTGGATTATATGAAAGTTTGCTTCAAGGCTGGGATTATTACAAAATTCATCGCGAAATGGAATCTTGTTTCTACACCGATACGATGATTTATAGTCCGAAAGTTCCGGTTTTCAGAAAAGATAAAGGCGAATTGTTATCGAAGCCAGTTTTGTGTAATTTCATTACCTCTCCGGCGGTGAATGCAGGAGTTGTAAAACGTCAGGAACCGGAAAGAGCTCACGAGATTTTCGGCGCAATGGATGTAAGAACAGATAAAATGCTGGCTTTGGCTTTAAGTCAGGGAAATGAAACCTTGATTTTAGGAGCTTGGGGATGTGGTGTTTTTAAAAATGATCCAAACGAAATTGCAGAATTATTTAAAAAGCATCTTCACGGAAAGTATAAAAATAAATTTAAAAGAGTGGTTTTTGCGATTCTCTCAAAAAAGGAGGAAATGATAAAACCGTTTGAAGGAATATAATGGAAAAAAATAAACTCTTACTCGCTTCAAAATCACTTACAGGAATTTCTGTTGGCGATGCTTTTGGAGAAAGCTTTTTCGGAGAAGAAAATTTGATGAAAAGTTATATTCAAGAGAGAATCGTTCCTGAAAGTTCTTTGGATTTTACTGATGATACGATTATGGCAATTGCTGTTTTCAAATCTTTGGAAAAATTTGGTAAGATCAATCAAGATTTTTTGGCGGAAGAGTTTACAAAAAATTATTATTTAGACATCAATAGAGGATACGGACCTTCAATGCATCAGTATTTTAGAGCAATAAAAGAAGGAGAAAACTGGAATGAAGTTTCTTATTCAAAGTTTGAAGGACAAGGCTCAATGGGAAATGGAGGTGCGATGAGAGCTTCGCTAGTTGGAGCTTATTTTTATGACGATTTGGATCAGCTTAAATTGAATGCAGCACTTTCTTGTGAAGTGACTCATGCCAATAAAGAGGCGATTGAAGGAACAAAAGCAATTGCATTGGCAGCAGCTTTTGCTATTCAGGAAAATTTGAGATTGATAAAACTTAGCCAACAGGATTTTATTCAAAAAATTCAAGATGAACTAGATGATTCTGATATGAAAAGTAAGCTAAACAAAGCTTTATATTTAGATGGAAATCCAAGCATTGAATTATTAGTTAAAACTTTAGGAAACGGAATTAACATGACTGCTCAAGATACCATTCCGATTGTTGTTTGGATGCTTTCGAGATACAGAAATAATTTTGAAGAATGTCTTTGGAATACCGTTTCTGCATTGGGAGACAGAGATACAACCTGTGCAATGGCAGCAGGAATAAGCATTTTATGTTGTGATGGACACTCAGTTCCTGATTGGACTAAAAATGTTGAAAATTGGAAAAACAGCAGATTTTATGAAAATTGAATTAATAAAAGGAGATATCACCAAAATACAAGCAGATGCAATTGTTAATGCTGCCAATTCGTCCTTACTTGGAGGAGGTGGAGTTGATGGAGCGATTCATCGCGCAGGAGGGAAACAGATTTTAGATGAATGTATTGAAATCAGAAACCGACAAGGAAAATGCACAACAGGAGAAGCTGTTGTAACAACAGCCGGAAATATTACTGCGAAATATGTGATTCACACAGTCGGTCCCGTTTGGAATGACAATGAAGAAAAAGACTCAAAACTATTAGCAAATTGCTATAAAAATTCTTTAAAATTGGCTGAAAGCTTAGGGATAAAAACAATTGCTTTTCCAAATATCAGTACAGGAGTGTATAGGTTCCAAAAGAATTGGCTGGAAAAATTGCTGTTGATGAGGTGAAAAATTTCAAATCAGAAGTTATAGAAAAAATTATTTTCGTCTGTTTTGATGACGAAAATGAAGAGATTTATAAGAAATTATTGGAATGAATTTAAATATTCCGAATTTAAATAATCTCGCAGATTAATTCGATTGAGCAGATAAAAAGATTTGCATAATTTGCTAAATCTGCGAGAGATAAAAATTAAACAAATGAAAAAACTAACCATATTAACCGGCGCGGGAATCAGTGCCGAAAGCGGAATAAAAACCTTCAGAGACGGAGATGGTCTTTGGGAAAATCATAGTATAACCGATGTGGCGAGTCCGGAAGGATGGCGAAAAGACAGAGCTTTGGTATTGGAGTTTTACAATCAGAGACGTCGTCAGCTTCATGAAGTTGAGCCAAACGATGCACACAAATTAATCGCAGATTTGGAGAAACATTTTGATGTTCAGATTGTCACACAAAATATTGACGATTTGCACGAAAGAGCAGGTTCTAAAAATATCATTCATCTTCATGGGGAATTGTTCAAATCATGTTCTTGCAATAATAAAAATCTGATTTACGAACAAAAAGATGATATCATTATTGGTGATAAAGCCGATGACGGAGCGCAATTGCGACCTTTCATCGTTTGGTTCGGGGAAGATGTTCCATTAATGAATGAAGCAACTAAAAAAGCAAAGGAAGCAGATATTTTCTTAGTAATCGGGACGTCTTTGCAGGTTTATCCGGCTGCAGGATTGCTTCATGATATTAAAGATGATTGTCTTTTAATTGTCATCAACCCTAATGAAACAGGCTTCGGATACGGACAAAGAGCCGTTGTAATGAAAGAAACCGCAACCAAAGGAATGAAACTATTGTACGATAAATTGTTAAATCTTGCCTAATGGAAAACATTGTAAAAGCAGGAATTTTTGGAGTTTGTATCGGCGATGCTTTAGGTGTCCCGGTTGAGTTCAACAAAAGAGAAACTTTAAAAGTTTTCCCTGTAGAAAATATGCGCGAGTTTGGTTCTTGGAATCAGCCGAAAGGAACTTGGAGCGACGATAGCTCTTTAACGCTTTGTATCGCAGAAGAATTGACAAAAGGTTATGATCTCGAAAAAATTGGACAAAGCTTTGTAAAATGGAATAAATTCGGACATTGGACGGCCCATGGAAGACTGTTCGATATCGGCGGAACAACACGACATTCCATTGCAAGATTAATTAAAGGAGAAAGTGCCAGATTTTCAGGAAATATTTTTGAAGAAGATAATGGAAATGGTTCTTTAATGAGAACGCTTCCCTTAGCTTTTTATCTTAAAGATGAAGAAAATATTGAAAAATTATATCAGGTTGTAAAAGAAGTTTCTTCAATTACTCACGGGCATTTTCGTTCTGTTTTTGCATGTTTTATCTATGTAATTTTTGCGATTGAATTAATAAAAGGAAAAGACAAAAAAGATGCTTATCATCATACGCAAAATGTAGCGTTGAAATTTACAGAAAATCAAGGGTTTAACCCAAAGGAGATTCAACTTTTTGATAGGGTTTTAAAGAATGATATTTCAGAATATGATGAAGATACAATTAGTTCAGGAGGCTACGTTCTTCACAGTTTAGAAGCCTCATTATGGTGTTTTCTAAATTCTGAAAATTATTCAGAAGCTGTTTTAAAAGCAGTCAACTTAGGAGAAGATACCGACACAACCGGAGCGATTACAGGAGGAATTGCAGGGATTTACTATGGTTTTGAAAATATTCCTGAAGAATGGATTGATGTGTTGGTGAGGAAGGAAGATATAGAAAAGCTAAGTGAAAAATTAAATGAGAAATTAAAATGAAGAAAATAATCACATTCTACGTATTGCTTACATTGAAAGATCTGGAGTTTCTTGCTAAAAATAACTTTACAAAACTTCCGTTCAATGAAATTCCTTTTACATTTAATAAGGAAAGCATTGAAAAATTTGCGGAGACTTCAATAGAGTATACCGAAAATATTTTAGTTACAGCAAAGATAGATTGTGATTGGATTCGCTTTTCAGAGTATAAAGATTCTCATCCTGATGAAAATCCGACGGAGTTTGGTGGACTTTCAGAAGTGAAAACGAACACCTTTAATCATTCTTTAATTGATAAAATTAAAATTGAAAATGTTTTCGGAAAAGATCTTCAGAATGCAGATTGTGCCAAAATAAAAATGATTGTAGAGGAAGAATTATATTTTTTCAAACACAGAATGGAGACATTTCTCGAAACTAATTCAAGAGAAATAATCTTAGCTGATCTTTTTAATACAGTAATTGTAAAAGAGCAAGAACCTAAAAAATTTACAGACGAAGAAATAAGAAAACAAATAGAAGATATGGTTAGGGAAGATGAGGTTATTTCAATAAAGATGAAAGAAAAACGAAGGAATCTGAATTCTGTAGAAGAGGCTGTTGATTTTTTAATAAATGAAGATTTAAGCGAAGAAAGTACAAAATCTTTAAAGAATATATCTCTTGCGTCAAGGCTTGGATATTTTGGTGGTGATTCCGCTTTGCACTTCGGATATGGAATGTACCTTAGGAATCTTTTCTTGCATGGAAACAAGAATGAATTATTTTTAAATGATCTTGAAGAATTTATTCGCAATAGTTTTTCAGATAGTGGGGAGTTAGGTGAAGGAATAATTTATGATTTATTATGGAGGAAATTAAATAATTGGGAAACTTTGAAAGAAAATAAGATAAAAATAGAAAAGATTCAGAGAGAAGTGAAAGAAGGTGGTGAATATGATTCTAATTGGTATAATAAAGTAAAGCTTCTGTCATATAATTTTACAGAAGATGAAATCAAAAAATATTTGGAATTAGAAAGAAAAATGGAAAATGAGAATGATAACTTTGAGGAATATTATTACCAACAGAAAGCTCTTTTAGCAAGATTAGATAAAGAAGAAAAAGAGATTTTCGAAAATTTAAAACAAGATTATTTTAACGTTCAAAACATTCTTAATATTTTAGAACACAAACATGAATGAACAACATAAGAAAAAAACAAGCAAATTTCTGAGCTACGTTCTCAGACATCATCCCGAACTCATCAATTTAAATTTAGATGAAAACGGATGGGCAAATGTTGATGAATTAATCACAAAATCAAAGAGAGATTCTTATCAGGGACTTACCTTTGAAGAATTGGATGAAATTGTGGAAACCAACGATAAAAAACGGTTTATTTTTAATGAAGATAAAACCAGAATCAGAGCAAATCAAGGACATTCTATTGATATTAATCTGGCTTTAATTCCACAAAAACCACCTGAATTTTTATATCACGGAACGGCTCAAAGTAATATCGATTCCATTCTGGAAAAAGGAATTGAAAAAAGAAACCGACAACACGTTCATCTGAGTCAGGATAAAGAAACTGCAACCAAAGTTGGAATGCGCCACGGAAAACCAATTATTCTGACCATTAAAACAAAGGAAATGTTTGATGATAAAATAAAATTTTATCTTTCCGAAAATAATGTTTGGCTGACAGATTTTGTAGATACTAAATATATTTCACAATGACAGATCGTGAATTTTTAGATGAGATAGAAAACTTTTCTCTTGATAAAGAAGATTTAAATAAAAAGTTGATGATTTATTAGAAAAGGGACAGGTTAGGTTCCATTAAAACATTTCATTATAGCACACAAAAATTGTAAATTATCAGAAGCAATGGAAATTATCAAATCTTGTCCGAATTATAACAAAAGATTTAAATGAAAAGAACATTAGCAATAGGAGACATTCATGGAGGATTTAAAGCACTGAAACAGGTTTTCGAAAAAGCCAAAGTTACTGAGAATGATAGATTGATTTTCTTGGGAGATTATGTTGATGGCTGGAGTGAATCTTCCCAAATCATTCAATTTTTAATAGAACTTTCAGAAAAACAAGAATGTATTTTCATCAAAGGAAATCATGATGCATGGACGGAAGATTGGCTTTCTTTCGAAAGCGCTCCCGATGTCTGGCTTTTCAACGGGGGACAAAGTACAGTTGACAGTTACTGTGACTATTCTTTGGAAGATATGGAAATTCATCTGGAGTTTTTTCAGAGAATGAAAAATTATTATGTTGATGAAGAAAAGCGTCTGTTTATTCATGCGGGATACTCTTCTATGCACGGTCCTGAACAAGAAGTATATTCCAGCAATTATCGATGGGACAGAACCCTTTGGGAAACTGCTGTTGCAATGGATAAGAAATTAGAAAAAAACTCAGAGCTGTATCCGAAAAGATTGCTTCTATACAAAGAAATTTTCATTGGCCATACGCCGACTTTACATTTGGGAATTAAAGAACCAATCAATAAAGCTAATGTTTGGAATTTAGATACCGGAGCTGCATTCACAGGAGCTTTAACAATCATGAATGTTGATACCAAAGAATTCTGGCAAAGTGATCTGCTTCCTAGTTTATATCCTGATGAAAAAGGTAGAAATAAAGATAACGTAAGGCCCAAATTGCTGAAATTTAAAATTTAACTTAGACTCATGCTCCGTTTCTGGATTTTGTCCGTAAATGTCTGTATTTGCCGTGAATGAAATCACGAGAAATATGGAGGGATTTTATTAGTAAGAAGAATGCATTAAGTAAGATATATAAAAACAAAACCCACGCAATATGCGTGGGTTTTTGTTTTGCTTTTGCAAAAAAAATTATTGTTTAATGATTTTCACAATTAGTTCAGAATTATTTATTCGAACTAAATAAGCTCCCGTGGTTAAAGAAGAAACATTGGTTTGTTTGTTCTCAAATTTCCCTTCTCTTACAAGCTGTCCAGACATATTATAAATCTGATAATAATAATCTTTATCATCTTTTGCATCGATATGCAGAATGTCTCTTACAGGATTAGGATATAAAGCTAATTTATCAGTTTTTACTTTTTCTTCTATCACTTCTTTTGTGAAAGTAGTTCTGGCTTGTCCACCTATATTTGGTGTCACCGGAATACCTGGTAAAGGTCCTCTGGTTGTACCATTGTCTTCCTGTTTTACACATCTGCAATTCATCGCTGCGTAAGGATCTACATCTGTATATTTCACAAGAATTCTGGAGAATCTGTCGAAATTCATATAAGTGCCTCTTCCTGTAAGGTTTTGCTGTAAATTAGCATACCAGATTCCACCTGGAATACCAGCGACATTAGGATCAATTTCACTAGTTAAAGGAGCAGTATATATTACAGACCTTTTACCTCTGATATATCCTTTTGGGTAATTACCGGTATTGTACTGACTATTATTAAATATAAAACCTACCGTTCTTCCATAGGGATTGGTTCCTGATGGAATATGGGAAATGACCGATCCGTAATAACCTATTTCAGAATTACCAACAGGTTGACCTTCACTGCCTGAATAGGCAATATACTCTGGATTATTTTTTAAACTCCAAGGGGAAGATTTTGTAGGGCTTGTTCCAGTCTCAGGTATTCTCCATCCACTTGGACAAGGATCAAACACTGATTTTTTTTTGCCAATACCCCATCTTTCAGCATACAAAGCATGATAATTGGTATCAAATAACCAGTCGGAACCAAGAATAAAGTTTATATCGGAACGTGTTGGATATTTTACATTTGGCATCATAAAATTTAGGGGATTTGCTACAGAATAGCCAAGTATTTTTTCTATTCTTACATCTATTTTATCAGTTGTATTGATGCTGCTTTTGTAAGTGTTATAGTTCACTACATTTCCAGAGCTATAATTAGCTTCTGTCAAAGTGGAATATGTAACAATGCCATTATTGGTACTGCCGGTAAATACATTAAATTTAGTAAGAAGTGGTGCTATATTAGTGAATGTTGGTAAAGGGTCTTTTCTACCCCATTGGTAATGTAATCCTTGCGAATTATTCAATTGAAGTATATCCGCAGCCGATTTAGAATAAGAAGTTGGTGTGGTATCAATAGCACCTAAATTTCTATCCATAATCGTTGTCTTCATGATGGTTCCATATTGAGTATAATTCATATAATTATCAGTTGTAACAGGAGTATCATTTACATGTGTAAAAGAATTAACTGCGGTGTTTGTGACCCAAATATGCCAACTCCAGTATACAGGATTATTAATTGAACCATTATGTAACGTAACTACAGCGTTTCCTGCCTTGTTAGCATTTATCTTTACATTTATATTGGCTTCTTTAGAAGATGTATTATCTATAGTTAATTGGGTTATTAAACCATTATTATCCGTCCAAAGCACATTTGCTTTTAAATCATTAAAACTTGCAGGGTTTAAAATTTGAGTATTCCCTAAATAATTACTTTGTGCAGAAAAGGCTTTACTTACTGGTATTGAAATTACCTGGTCTGCAGTAGATTTTGTGATCATATAACTGTTAGGGTTATCTAATCCCACTTTATACGTTTCTGTTTCACTGAAGAATTTCGTTTCAAAATCATAGTTGTTTTTTACAAACAAAGGGTCTTTTATACATCTGCAGGCATGTGCATTATTAGTAGGATAATCATCTGCTGGTTTATAACTGTACAAACCATAAACATTAGGATAGTTTGCGGCATCAGGTTGATAATTATTTACAATTTGATCTGCGGACGGAATTAATCTTAACGCACTAGCTATTGATGAAATATTTCCAAAAGTAGTCATTGTTGAAGTCCATAAATAAGTCTCAAGCTGATCTGTGAAAGCTGATTTCGTATGATATCTACCATCTCCACTTTTTCCTCTTCCGATCCAACCGGTTCCCGGAAATATACCAATATTGTTACCACCTACATTAGTCATATCAAAGCCATATTGAGGATATACTTTTATGCCGGCAAGGTATGGTTTTAAGTTAGACAATCCTGGAGGAATATTTGACTGTACTCCATTTAAAGCTGAAAGAGGGCTGCTTACTTTAGGGCCAAAAGGTGTAAAATCCATCCTTACATTTTTTGTTGCTGATGCAACCAAAGCTGAAGGAAGCCTCCACCCGTTTGGACATGGGTCGTAAGAAGATTTATTTCTATAGGGTTGTGGAACTGTAATATCTGTTGCTTGTATTCCGAGGGAATTATCTGACCATAAATTGGCTTTACTTAATTCATTGGTTTGTAATCCTGGAATTTGCCCAAACCAATTGTAATAATATGGAACACCAGAAATGGTACCATAAACAGATGGTATGGTTGTTCCATCATCAGTTACATAAATTAAACTTAATGGATTTTTTACTGATTGTCTAATGTTATCTGTTATATTCGCAGTTGATTTATTTACAAATTTTGTGAAACTATTAAAATTCTTGTAATCATTAAAAGGGCTGTTTGCGAACTCTAGCCTTCCTTTTGCCTCGTCATAAACAATTTTTCCCAGACTCCCGGTTATTTGATAAAAACTGGCGTCATTATTTGTTAATGGAGGGAAAGGATCCTTTCTGCCCCATTGGTACATAAGCCCGCCATTTCTGTTCCAGCCTTCACCAGTAAATGAATTGCCAATAGCCCCAAGATTTCTGTCCATCCAGCCCCATTCAGAATTTGGAATATTTTCTACCGTACCGTTGCTTAATTCTCGTTTCACATCGTCATAACTTTTATATGTGGAACCATTTGTTGGATCATCGGTTACCCAAATATGCCATGACCAATATACCTCACCATTTATTTTATAAGCTATAACGGCGTTTCCTTTTTTTATTTTATCTACAGATACTTTTATTTCTGCATTTTCACCGACTCCTACAATATCCAGGATATAATTTTCTTTAGACTTTATCAGTCCCATATTGTCTTCCCACAATACATCGGCAGTTATTGCTCCTGAAGGGATAGGAGTTCCTTTCATGTAGTTTCCGTTTCTCCACATTTCATAGGCTTTTTTTACAGGTATATATAGCCCGTCTGCATTATTCCCATTTTTGTCTTTACCTGTGAAAACATAACTGTTTGGTGCTTTCGTCCAGTCAACGATATCTGGCTGAGCCCCTGGATTAATTGTTATACAAGCTGCAGTATCAGGATTGACTGTATTACCAAAAATACCGACATAATTAATAAATTTATTAATTTCTGTTTCTATCTCAGCTAAAGGTCTGGAAGTCCCATTCCAGCCAGGAGTAACTTGTCTATTTCTTATAGCTCCAACTCCATATATGGATGCTTTTGAAGTATTGTTCAGGAAGAAGTTTTCAGATCCGGGGCCTCTGTCCTTATTGTATAAAGGGGGATAGCCATAATCATTAACCGTATTATAATTACTCATTGCATTAATAGTAACATAACTTCCATTGGCTTTATATATTCTCAATCCGGTTACTTTACTAATAACGATTACTACAGGTTCTTGATCTGTGATTACATCAGTCAATTTCTCATTGATATAATTGTAAAGATTATAATATCTATTGACTAAAGCATTTGGGTTTTTAAAGTCCAAATATCCTCTGCCTGCTTGTTCACCTCCTTCTTCCGGAGGTAAAGCCCAGTTACTGAAATTAATAAAGAAACCAGCAGCGGAAAATTTACCCGCAAACATGTAAACCGGATCATGGTAAGAGTATTCCCAAGGACTTGTATCACTTCCCTGATAAATATATTTTTGAGAACTTGCTATAGATGCAAGATTATTGGGATTTTCAATATTAATAACCGGTGCGTCGGGATTTGAATTATCTAATGTTCCGTTTGCATTGATTGATAAAGAAATATTATCTAGTTTTTTGCCTAATTGCAAAGATGTTACTCTGTCTTTTACGCTTCCTACAGTTCCGTCTGGATTTAGTACAACTGTTCCAATGGTTTTTGGAGTAAACAAATAAGTATATTCACTTTCATCCAATTGACATTTCCCTGATGTATAATCCGATTGCTTATAATGAGATACCGTTTTTTGCCAAAGAATCGATTGCCAGTTTGAAAGATTTGAATTAGAACTTAATTCAATTTTAACATTTTGTATAGCAACACTAGAAGGAGGTAATTCAAAAGAAGCTGTTAAATTTTGGTTAAATTCATTAGCAGCAATAAATGTTTTGTGCCATACAGGAATCCAACTTCCCAATGCGTCTTTGTACTTAATTGTAACGACTACATGGTCTGAGGTTACGGGCTTTTTAAAATTGCCTTTAATCACAACAGCACCTTTTTGGTTAACTGTTTGGGTAATTTCAATATTCGGGTCTAAATCCACTATATTTTGAGAATAAATAGGGATATACATAAGACCTAAACATAAAAACAGAATTTTTAGAAAAGATTTTTTTTCCATTTCGTTAATGTGTTTTAGAGTTAATTATTTTTGTATGTTTTTAATAGTCTTGACAATTATATCATGCTTATTACTAAAAATAATTTTATACAAATATTAGTTTTTTAGAATAACTTTACAATAAGTAAAAAAAATATGACTACCAAACACACAAATGATAATTTACAAATTTGCCCTTTACAAAGGCTTTTAAAATTGTTTTCTGGAAAATTGAAACCTGAAATTTTTCTTCTTGCCACAAAATCCTCTCTGAGATTTAATACCTTACTTCGTGAAATAAGAGGTGCAAATAAGCAATCATTGGCAATTGCATTAAAAGATTTGACAGAAGCAGATATTCTGGAAAGAGTTGTAATTAAGAATAAACCATTACATATAGAGTATCATCTTACTGAAAAAGGCAAATCAATGATCCCGCTTTTTGAGAAAATGGAAGAGCTCTTATAGAAGGGATATATTGATCAAAGAATATTTAAAATAAATATTCATATTAAACAAAAATACGCTTCAATTTGAAGCGTATTTTTTATTTTTTAGGTAACCCTTTTTTTAATGCGTAATTGGCTCTTTCTACGGCCTTTTTTTCTTTCCAATCCATATATTTCTTTTTGAATTGACCTTTCATGATATTGTCAAAATTTCTCTGAACGGTAAGATTCCACAGAGAATTGGCTTTTACAGCCCAGGATTTATCCCATGCACGAAGTGAAAGAGAGAAGCTGCCATCCAGATATTTCATCCAATGCCACCATCCGGTTGGCATAAATAAAGTATCACCATGTTCAAGAAAACATTCAATTCCTTCCACACCGTCTAAAGCCGGAAATTTTTCAAAATCAGGATTTGAAATATCAAAATCTTCCAAAGCATAGGTTGCGTAAGGCAATTTGTAAAGCCTTTCTTTCCATTTATACTCAAAAAGTAATACATGTTTTCTTCCGTTAAAATGAGTATGGAAAATATGAGCTAGATCGATATCGTAATGTAAAAATGTTACAGAACCTTTTCCACCGAAAAACATGGAAGGATATTTATCTAAAAACCCACCCATCAATTCTGAAGGAGAAATGTAGTCTTCAAGAAGTTTGTTGGCACGTTTGATAGGATCAAAAAAGAAAATTCTTAAATCGGTAGGTTCTCTTTGTATTAAATCGATATAATCTGCAAATTTCATCTCCGTTGTGGGAGTGTTGATGGGCGCGGCAGGATCTGCTTTTGCACTGTCATATAGGGGAACTGTAACGTCTCCTACCACTTCCTTCACATAATCCATCGTCCATTTTTGATAGGCTGGCCATTTTCTGGCCATATTTTTTATCACAACTGGTTTTCTTGGTATCAGATATTTCTCACGAAACTCTTCTTGAGTAATATCGTCAACAATATCTATAGGCTTTAGAATAACCCCCATTTTTTTTAATTTTATGTTACAAAATTATTAAATATTTACTTACATAATATAAATTAAGATATTTTTAATCTATGACCTTAATCACATTTTAATTGAGTCGAAATTAGATTTGTTTTTACTTTAAATTGGACTTAAAAAGGGAATCTTTATTTTTTTAATTCACCACATTTTAACAGTTGTTCACTTACGTGTGATTGCTTTTGTAGCTTTTATTGTTTTAACAAGTTCATAAAGTTAAAGTTTTATAAATTATAAACAGAGTCGAATTATTATTTAAAATTATAACTATGTTTGTAGTTATAAAATTCTTATTTAACTATCGGCTAAAATTTATATCTCTATGAAAGTGTAACAAAAAACAGTAAGAACTAACTAATTACTCAAATAATAAATTATGAAATCGCTGTGATTGATAAAATAATCATCATGAATCTAGGTTTTGCGATTCTATATAAAAGTTAAAAAATAAATTAATACATATGAAAAGAAAAATTTACCTTTTCCTGATGGTGTTTTTCTCCGTGATTACGTTCGCCCAAAAAACAGTTTCCGGAAAAATTACTGACGAAGATGGTGTTGCGATTCCAAGCGCAAGTGTAACGATTGAAGAACCTGGAAAAGACGCAATTCTTGCCTATGGAATTACCAATTCTAAAGGAGAATACAAAGTTTCTTTTACCTCTTCAGAATCAAATGTAGATTTAAAAGTAAAAGCTTTTAACCAAAAACCGATTACAAAACAAATCAGCAACAGTGATCAGACACTTACCTTCAAATTACAGTCTGAAGCTACAGAGATCAAAGAAGTACAGCTTAAAACAAAAATGATTACTGCAAGAGGTGATACCATTGCCTATGATTTGAAAGCTTTCGACAACAAAAGCGACCGTACCTTGGCAGATATTATGAAAAAAATTCCTGGTATTGAAGTGAAAACTGACGGTACAATTCTTTATCAAGGGAATGCGATCAATAAATTTTATGTTGAAGGTAAAGATTTAATGGAAGGAGGCTATGGAACAATTACCAACTCATTACCAAAAGATGCAGTCGCAAAGCTTGAAGTTTTAGAAAATCACCAGCCTGTAAAAATGTTACAGGGAAAAATTCCTTCTGATGCTGCGGCAATTAATATTAAACTGAAGAAATCAGTTACAATGACGGGTAGAGGAGAAGTAGGTTCTGGTTTTGGAGACCCATGGCTTTGGAATGTAAAATTAACACCAATGTTTTTCAGTAAAAAGCAGCAATGGGTGATGAATTACAAGACCAATAATATGGGAGAGCAGGTGGAAAATGAAGGAAATATTTTAGCTTTTGGAAGTTCTTGGGAAGGAAGAAGAGGAAATGCTTCACAAAATACGTGGCTGAATGTAGAAACGGCAAATACACCTAATCTTCCTGTTAAAAGATATTTATTTAATAATGTACATTATCTTTCTGCAAATTATTTGACAAATATTGACAGCAAAAAGGAATGGGAATTTAAAGCAAACGCAAACTATACAAATAATACTGTAGAAAGAGAAGATAATGTAGAAACTATTTATTCAAATGGTTTAAATATAGTTACAACTTCTACCAGAAATAATTTTTATACAGATAAGTTGAAAGGAGAATTGATTTTCACTAAAAATGCAAAGAAAGGTTTTTTTAAAAATACAACAACTTTCTCTCAATTTTGGAATGCCGACAGAGCATTGGCGTATAGAAACAATGGAGTAGGAAATCAATCTACAGAGTCTCCGACATCATCATTTCAAAATTCATTAAGTACCATTATTCCTTGGAAAGAAAAGATGGTAAACCTTAAGTCTTATATCAATTATCAAGATGACAGACAAACATTAGAAGTTTCTCCTGCAAGTTATATGCAGTTTCCTTATCTACAGCCAAAAGCAAAACCAGAAGATCCAGATGTATACGGAATTATAAATTTTGTACCTGGAACAAATGCTATTCAAAATTTTAGACTAAAAACTTTGGATACGTCACATTCTGCGAATATAAGCTTTACAACGAAAGGATGGACTTTTACACCGCAAATTGGGATCGACTTTTCAACGGACAAATTAAATACAAACTTTGACGGATTGACTATACCTACAGGTTCCGGTAATGTTCAGCCTGATTTTTCAAGTTCAATTTATGAAAATAATTTAACTTTCACAGAAACAGTTCCTTCTGCATCTGTCGGAATAAATTATAAATCAGATGCATGGAGTATATTTGCAAATGTTCCTGTCAATTTAAACAATATCAATGCTAAAGATGATCTGAGAGGAGTTTCAAAGTCATTAAACAAAACAACTTTTACTCCTAGTGCATTTATACAATATTCATTTGCTTCATTCTTTAAAGCAAGTGTAAGTGGAAATATCAGTAATAATTTCGGAGATATTCAAACTGCTTATGCAGGATATATGTTGTTGAGTCCTTCTGGTTTCAATGTGATGGATCCTAATAATCCTATACCGGAAATTGATACAAAATCTGTAGGTTCAAGATTAGAATATAGAAATCCATTAAATAATTTGTTTTTTAATGTAAATTATAGAATTAGCGATACAAAGCGAAACTTGCTTTCATCACCTATCTTAGACCCAAACACGGGGTTTACATTGATACAGTATAGAAATCAAGACAACACTTCAACCAGTAATAGTATTAGTGGAGAAATCGGAAAATACTTTCCGAACTTTAAATCCAATTTATCATTAAACTATAGAAATTCGAGAACTGTTTCTGATGCTTTTTTTAACAACACTCAGTATGAGGGCTTAAACAATACACAGTCTTATGGTCTTAAATTTAACAATACTTACTTTAGTTGGATGAGCATAGATTATAACGTGAGTATTTCGAGAAGTACACAAGAGAACAGAGGACTTCCTCAAGGAGGAAAACTTGCTCCGAATAAAGGATTCAATCATAATCTTGCAGCCTTTATTTATCCTTTGGAAAATCATAGTTTAGGTTTCAATTGGGATCAAGTAAACTCAACTGATGGAACAAGAAAGTTTGACAATGCATTTTTTGACCTTTCTTACCAGTTTGCATGGTCTGCTAAGAAAATTGATTTTGAGCTAAAATGGATGAACATTGCTAACCGAAAAGTGTTTGAAACTTACGATATTTTAGCATCACAAAATGCAGTGAGATATACAAGGATTCAACTTCGACCAAGTCAGGTAATGTTTACAGTAAAATTCAACTTTAAATAAAAACAAAAAACCAATCTCACCGAGATTGGTTTTTTGTTTTAAAATCCTTCGAAGATTTACTTTAAAAATTAGGGTTATCTGCAGTCGGACCATAACTGCCGGGTAGTTCAATATCATTCAATCTGTAATAGACTCCCAATTGCGCTCTATGATGCGAAATTTGGTTTAAACTGTGACGAATCGCTTCATATTTTGTCCAAGAAGACAATTCTTGGCCATCGTTTTTCAAAGCCCATCTTGGTTCTAGATCATCTTCAGAAGCCTTATCCAGAGCTTGCATACTTGCTTTATGGTTTTCTTCTAAAATTTTTAAAAGCTCATCTTTTGTGGTAAGAAGTTTCGGTTCCATTCCGCTTTTGGCAAAATCAAGTTCTGAGGAATTTAGCATAAATCCTGGCCAACCAAAAACCTCCGTAATATGGGTGGCAAGGTGCATCATCTTCATACTTTTTGGATGTGGCTTGTAATCATTTTTATCATCAGGAAAGATTTCTAAAAATCGTTTTGTAGTTTGATATTCGGTATCAAGCTCGGTTTCTAATTGTTTCAAAGTATCCATATTTATTTTTGTTTAGGTAAGCTTAAATTTAAAACTTTTAAAAGAACCAAAATTTATTTTTTAAATAAAAGATTAAAAAAATCTGTAACAAAAAACAACTAATGCAAACTAATTGAGTAAACCTTTTATATAATGAAAAATATATTTTCAATACTATTTGTTGCTGTTTTTGCTTTTGCAAACGCACAAGAATCAAAAGAAAGCTCAAACCGCTTTTTTTACGAACTTACCTTTAAGCCAAAACAAGATTCTGCTAAGGTTGATAAAGTAATTACAGTACTTGATATTACAGATAAAAACAGATCTGTTTATCAGGATTACACTGTGATCTCTCAAGATTCTATTACAAAAGTAGAAATGGAAGCAATGCAAAAAGCAGGAGTTTATAAGGATCTTTCAAAATCACTTAAAACACCAAAATTTTCTGCAAGAATCCACAAATTTTATCCAAGTATGAAAATTGAGTATGTCGATAAAGTGGCGAATGGAATTACTCCGGTAAATATTGCTTATACAGAAGATTTGAAACTTAATTGGAAAATCTCAAACGAAAAGCAAAAAATTGGTGAATACAACACGCAAAAAGCAACTGCCCAATATGGAGGAAGAACTTGGACGGCTTGGTTTTCTTCAGACATTCCTTTTCAGGACGGCCCATATAAATTCAATGGACTTCCTGGTTTAATTGTAAAAATTGAAGATGCCGACAAAAATTATTCTTGGGTATTACAAGGAAATAAAAAAATAAAAGAATATAACGAGTTTTCTTATATCGAAAGCCTAATGCAAGCAACGGGTGGTAAACCAAAAGAATTGACGAGAGAAAAATTTGATAAGACTTTTAATGACTTCAAAAAAGATCCTTTTGCTTCTGTAAGACCGATGATGACCCAGGAAATAATGTCTAGACCAATGCCGGGAACTGATGGTACAATAGGAGATATGATGAAAAAGCAGGAGAAAATGTATAAAGATTTTTATAATGCAAATGATAACCCTATAGAAAAACCAAATTCTGTAAGTGTTGGAAATCTTGAAAAAGTAGGTAAAGAAAAAGACAAAAAATAAGATCCTTATCAACTAAATTATATTTAAAATAAACCCAGATGCAGTGATGTGTTTGGGTTTTTTGTATCATATGATTGAAAATAATTTAAATCTAACTGCCTTTAAATATGAAAACTAACGTTATTTAGATTAAATTTAAATAACTATATTTGCAGTCACAAAAAATTAGGGTCTTGAAGGATATTCAATTACATACATTAAGCAGCTTTCCAAAAAATAAAATTGGGAAAATAGTAGACTATGATAATGATAACCTAAAAATGCCGACCAAAATTATAGAAATGGGGCTTCTTCCCGAGACTCTGTTTAAAATTCTTTATCAGGCACCGTTTAACGGCCCCCTTTACATTGAATTTGGCGATGAAAAAAGCCGTATTGCTTTGCGTAAAGAAGAAGGAGATTTCATCATTGTAGAAGAATTGATTAATGCAGGAAAATAATAAAAAACAGATACTCTTAGTAGGAAACCCGAATGTAGGAAAATCAACCGTTTTTAACGCTTTATCAAACAAAAAGCAGAAAACGGGAAACTATGCAGGTGTTACAGTATCAAGTCATTCAGGGAATTATTCTTATAAAAACGAAGGAGTTGAAATTGTAGATCTTCCCGGATCTTACAGTATTTATCCGAGTTCTGAGGATGAGGCAATTTTTTCTAAATTTCTTATTGACGGACAAAAAAACTATTCCGGAGTCGTTTATATTTTGGAAGCATTAAGCATTAAAAGAGGTCTTTTGTTATTTCAGCAGATTCAGGATCTGGGAATTCCGATGATTTTGGTTTTAAATCAAATTGATCAGGCGGAAAGAAGAGGAATTCACATTGATGTTGAAAAACTGTCTCAGGCATTGAATATTAAAGTTATTCAGACCAATGCAAAAGAACAGATAGGAATAGAAGCAATTAAAGAAGCTGTTTTCACTAATGATTTTGTGACTTCTGAAAAGCCGAGTTTTGAAATTCCTGCCGAGCATAAAAATCTTCTTGATAAAAACTCAGAGAATGAGTATCAATCTTGGATTAATTTTACGCTTGGAAAAAACTCAGATTCAGAATCAAAAAATATAATTCCGAAAAGATTACAGGTTCAGGAAACGGTAAGACGTTATCAGAATGTTGACAAGATTTTAGCGGATGTTATTACTAAAAAAGCTCAGTTTAAAGAACTTTTAACCGAGAAATTAGACAAAGTTCTTGTTCATAAATTCTGGGGATATGTAGTTTTCTTGTTTATTCTTTTAATTATTTTCCAGTGTGTTTACTTTTTGGCAGAATATCCGATGAACTGGATCGACGAAGCTTTTGCTTGGCTTTCTAGTTTTGCAGGAGAACATCTTCCGGAAGGACCAATTAATTCTTTGGTTTCACAAGGAATTGTTCCTGGTTTAGGAGGAATTATCATCTTTGCACCACAAATCGGAATTCTTCTGTATTTTCTTTATTTACTTGAAGATTCAGGTTATATGGCAAGAGTTGTTTTCCTGATGGACAGAATTTTAAGACCATTTGGATTAAACGGAAAAAGTATTGTTCCATTGGTTTCAGGTACAGCTTGTGCAATTCCTGCGGTAATTTCAACCAGAAATATTGAAAATTTAAAGGAAAGATTACTCACGATTTTGGTAACACCGTTTATGACTTGTTCTGCAAGACTTCCGGTTTACAGTATTATTATTGGCTTAATTATTTCTGATGCCACAATTTTTGGAATTCAATACAAAGCTTTGGTACTTTTAGGAATGTATCTTTTAGGCTTTTTTGTAGCTCTATTATCGGCTGCAATTCTTAAAAACTTCATTAAAGAAGATGGTAAAACTTATCTTGTGATGGACTTACCGACGTATAAAAAACCTCTTTTCGGATACGATTTTAAACTGGTTTTAGGAAAAGTTTGGGATTTCATTACCGGAGCCGGAAAGATTATCTTTATTGTAAGTATTATTATTTGGGTATTAAGTTATTTCGGTCCGAAACAAAATCCAAGTGAAATAGTTGCAAGCGATGTTCATCTAGATCATTCTTATCTGGCTAAAATGGGTAAAGCTATTGAACCTGCAATTGCGCCGCTTGGTTATGATTGGAAAATGGGAGTGGGAATTCTTACGAGTTTCGTAGCCAGAGAAGTTTTTGTAGGAACAATGTCTACTTTATACAGTTTGGATGACGATGCTCCGGAAGGAAAAGTAATCGATAAAATGAGACACGATATCAAACCGAATGGCGAAAAAGTCTTCAATTTTGCTACAGGGGTTTCGGTGTTGTTGTTTTACGCATTTGCAATGCAGTGTGTTTCTACACTTGCAGTAGTCTACAGAGAAACCAAAAGCTGGAAATGGACTGGCTTTCAGGTGGCAATGATGACCGGTTTGGCATATTTTGTGTCGTTGATAGCTTATCAAATTTTAAAGTAAAATGGATTCTTCATTAATTTTTCAATATATCATTATTGCGCTTTTGGTGCTTTTTGCTTGTTATTCTTTGTATAGATTTATCAGGAAAAATTTTTCGCCAAAGAAATTCAGTTCCAAAAGATCTGGGTGCGATAAAGATTGCGGATGTTCTTAGAAATGTAAATTATTTGTAGTAATTTCATTTCTTAAAACTAAATCTCAATTTGAATTCAAAAGCAGTCTCTGTTTTTTTTCTTTGTCTGTCTGGTTTTTATTCAAAAGCACAAACAGATAGCACAAAAATAAAGTCTTACGCAGATCAGGTAATGATTCGTGTAAACTTTGATACGAATATAGAAAACTATACTTTTTCTGAAGGTGGCGAAGAAAATTTAAATCAAACCATACTTTCTATCAATAACAAGACAAAAGCTTCCTTGTCTATTGATTACAGGATTATAAGTGCTACTTTGTCTTTTGCACCTCGATTTTTCCCCGGAAATAATGACAACGAAAGAAAAGGAAACAGTTCTTATACCGATTTCAGTTTTAGATTTTTTCCAAATAGGTTTATACAGGCTGCGTATTATAAAAATGTAGAAGGGTTTTATATCGAAAATATGCAGGATCTTATTCCGGGTTGGCAAAAAGACAGAGATCCTTACATTAAATTTCCTGATTTAAGAGTTCAGACTTTTGGTGGGTCTACAGCGTATATTTTAAAGAAAGATTTTTCATTAAAAAGCCTTTATACACAAGGTGAATGGCAAAAAAACAGCAAAGGAAGCTGGGTTCCGTTTTTAGATTATGACTTTACAGTTTTCAGAAATACTATTAATGGTTTGAAAAGTAAAGAATATCAGTATAATTTCGGGGCAAACATCGGATATTTTTACAACTGGGTGATTGCCGAAAAAGTGAATATTGCTCCGTTTTTAACTGTAGGTTTTGGTGGAAAATTTACAAGCTTTAAAGATACTTTAGATAATGGAACAAGAGGACCCAAACAAAATGAGCAATATGTAACAGTAAAAAGTTCAGGAGGTTTGCATATAGGATACAATTCTGACCGTTTCCTTTTTGGCGGGAAAATTAATTTTAATGCAACAGCTTATGACGAAAAAGAAAATTCTACGGTAGAAAATAATAATACTTATGGGCTTCTGTACATCGGTTATCGCTTTCCACCTCCAAAAGTGGTAGAAAGAAATTATAATAAAATTCAGAAAAAAATTCCGCTACTCTGAGTTAACTGTCTTTTCAGTATCTTTGCAAACGGAAAATTTAAACTAAAAATAATCTATACTTTTTGAATTATTAGAATTAAAGATGCACTTTGCATCGTGTTAATAATCAGAAAATTAAAAATATAAAAGATGTCATTAATAAAAAGTATTTCGGGAATTCGCGGAACGATTGGTGGAAAAGTTGGTGATAATTTAACACCGCTTGATGTTGTAAAATTTGCTTCTGCTTTCGGAACCTGGCTTCAGAACAATAAAAATAAAAAAGACTTAACCCTGATTATTGGTCGTGATGCGAGAATTTCCGGCTCGATGGTCAATTCTTTAGTAACAGCAACGTTACAGGGATTGGGAATTAATGTGGTTGATTTAGGACTTTCTACAACTCCTACTGTTGAGGTAATGGTTCCTGAATTAAACGCAGATGGTGGAATTATCTTAACGGCTTCTCACAATCCCAAACAATGGAATGCATTGAAGTTATTAAATGAAAAAGGAGAATTCATCAACGGAGAAAACGGTGCTGAAGTTTTAGCTTTGGCTGAAAGCGAAGATTTCAACTATGCTGAAGTTGATGATTTAGGTCAGTATGAAACCAGAGAAGATGCTTTTGATATTCACATTCAGAAGATTCTTGATTTGCCGATGATTGATGTAAAAGCAATTAAAGCTAAAAAATATAAAATCGTCTTAGATGCTGTAAATTCTACAGGCGGAATTGCAATTCCTATGCTTTTGGATCAATTAGGTTGCGAAACAATTAAATTATACTGCGAACCAAACGGACAGTTTCCTCACAATCCTGAACCGTTGAAAGAGCATTTAGGAGATATTTGTGAACTGGTAAAGAAAGAAAATGCAGATTTTGGCGTTGTTGTAGACCCGGATGTAGACAGATTGGCTTTGGTTGATGAAACTGGAGAAATGTTTGGTGAAGAATATACTTTGGTTGCCGTTGCAGATTATTTATTGAAAAATAAAAATGGTGTGGCGATTTCAAACCTTTCTTCAAGCCGTGCTTTAAGAGATGTTGCGCAGACTCACAATTCAGAATACTTTGCAAGTGCAGTAGGAGAGGTGAATGTGGTGAATTTAATGAAAGAAAAAAATGCTGTAATTGGAGGTGAAGGAAACGGTGGAATTATCTATCCTGATCTTCATTACGGAAGAGATTCTTTGGTAGGAGTTGCTTTGTTTTTAACGCATTTGGCAAAAGAAAACAAAACGGTTTCCGAACTGAGAGCTGGCTATCCAAGCTATTTTATGGGTAAAAAGAAAATTGAGCTGACTCCGGAAATTAATGTGGATGATCTTTTAACTAAAATGGAAAAAGAATATCAAAATGAAGAGGTTTCTACAGTTGACGGCGTAAAAATAGATTTTGAAAACAATTGGGTTCACCTTCGTAAATCGAATACAGAACCGATTATCAGAATTTATACAGAGGCTAAATCTCAGGAAGAAGCCGATAAATTGGGTGATGATATGATCGCAAAGATCAAAAGTTTGATTTAATATTCAAACTAAATTCATCATTTTAAAAAAATTATTTATTAACTTTATAGTAATAAGATTTTCAGAAGCGAGTATTTGTACATCTCATATCTCTGGTCTTAAATCTTAAACTCGTTTATATTGGAAGAATATTTTGGAAATGAACTGGTAAAAAAGTTCGAAGAAATGATGGAAAATAATGATGAATTCTACTTCGATACAGAAGAGTTAGAAGACATTATTGTTTATTATTTGGAGCTTGGAGACTTTAATTATGCCGATATGGCGGTTAATTTTGGTCTGAAACTCCATCCCAATTCTTTAGAAATCAAGATTAAAAAGCTGGAGGTTCTTTTAGAATGGGAAGATTATAATATGGCAAAAGAATTAATCAACGAGTTAAAAGGTTCTTCTATGGAGAATACAGACTTTTTGGTTTGCTATGCCAAATATTATTCGAATTTAGGAAATCCTAAAAGATCCATCGAAATCTGCAAAAAAGCCCTAGAACTGAAGGAAGAAGAAAACTTCCTCAATAACTTTATTGCAGACGAATATGTGAATCTTGGAGATCCTTTTAACGCTCTTAAACATTATCAGCAAGCACTCAAAGAAGATCCGATGGATGAATATTCTTTGGAAAACGCTATGGTGTGCTTTAATGATTTGAATAAGAGTGAGGAAGCGATAGCTTTTCTGAACGGTTATCTTGATGATTTCCCGTATTCAGAAATTGCATGGAGCGAGTATGGGCAATATTATTTCAATAGAAAAAATTACGAAGAAGCCATCAAAGGTTTCGATTATATGTTGGCAATCAATTCCAGCGCAGTTGGAGTTTATGCGAGCAAAGCAGCTTGTTATGAAGCTTTAAATCAGTATAATAAAGCGATTGAAGTATACGAAGAAATGTTGGAGTTGGAATATACAAAAGCATTTACTTTTTATAAAATCGGATTGTGTCACAAAGCTTTAAAACAGCCGATCATTGCTTTAAATGCTTTTCAGAAATCATTAAGAGAAGATCCTCAGTTTTATCTTGCGATGATGGAGCAGTCTTATCTTTATGAAGAAATGGGCGGAATGCCTGAAGCTTTACATTTTGCAAGAGAAGCGACATTGTTAAATGACAGCAACCTGGATTATCAGAAAAGACTGGCGTTTTTGTTCATCGATTCCGGTAAATTTGAAGAAAGCCTTTCTTGTTTGAAAAAACTGGTAGATGCTGAACCTTCAAGGTTTTACAATTGGTATGCCTATTCTGAAGTTTTGATGTTGGTGGGTGAATATGAAGAAGCTGTTACAGTTTTAAATTTGGCCTTGAAGCATCATTACAGAGCAGAGTTGTTTTATCAGTTGAGTAACTGTAATTTTATTCTAAATAATAAAGAAGAAGGTATTGAATCTTTGGAAAAGGCTTTGGAGCTAGATCCTTCATTGATTACAGATATGCAGAAAAAATATCCGTATATCAAAGACGAGGTGAAGAAAGCTAAAGCAAAGGTTAAAAAGAAGAATTTATAAGCTTGATGTTGGGCGATGGAAGTTAGAAGTTTTCAATCTTCTTGAAATCAATTTTCAACATTTAATTAAAATAAGAAAATCCTGCAGTGATGCGGGATTTTTTTGAATCTTCTTTCTTTGCTGAGTGAAACGTCTTTGCGAACGAAAAATATTTTCAATAGCAAAAAAAACTTTGCGGACTTTGCGTTAAATTAATTTTAAAGATTAAATGAGCAATAGGAAAGTTATATCGGCTATTTTTTTACCGCTGTTTTGGCTCTTAAAAAGATTAAACCGGCAATAATGATACTTGTTCCAGCAAATTGCAAAGTCGTTAGTTTTTCACCGTCTAAAACGCCCCAAATAATAGCAACAATCGGCATCAGCAAAGTAACAGTTGATGCAAAAAGTGGAGTGGATACTTTTAATAATCGATAATTCATCATCATAGCCAATCCGGTTCCGAAAACAGAAAGTAAGCTTACAAACCCTAATCCGATCATATTTTCTTTGCTGAAAGTGAATTCAGAAACAAAACCCGTAGAAAGTAAAGCAATTACTGAAGGTAAAAACAAAACGAAAGAAAATACAAATGCCGATAAAATGGTAGATGAAACATCCATTAACTTTGATTTTACAGTCGTTGTACTCATTGCATAACACAATGTTGCCAAAAGAAGTAAAAGAATGGGAAATATTTTAAATTGAGTACTGTCGTCTCCCCCAAAAGCAAGCAGGCAAACTCCGGTAAAGCTTATAAAAACTCCGGTCATCTGTCTTCTTGTGGTTTCAAATTTCCAAACTAATGCGCCTACAATAATGACGAAAATCGGCATCATAGAATTGATGATTCCTGCGATGCTGCTGCTGATTTCTGTTTCGGCAATAGGAAATAAGAACATCGGGATAAAATTCCCTGTAAAAGCTGCTAAAATAAGCCATTTCAAATGTTTCTTTGGGAAAAGCTTGTACTTTGAAATAGCGACGGGCATTAAGATAATTCCGGCAATTAAAACTCTTAAAGCTCCTACCTGATAAGGGCTGAAATGTTCTAAGGATTTTTTAATTAAAATAAATGAAGAGCCCCAAATGACACTTAGTAAAATCAGAAGAAGCCATTTTTCTTTATCTGCGTTCATTGTTTTGGTGTAAAATTTTTAAAAAATCTTCTTTAGGAATCATTCTCGCACCCAGACTTTCCAGATGTTCGGTGTGAGATTGGCAGTCAATCAGTTCAAAATCGTCTTGGTGGGTTTCTATAAAATGAATAAATCCTGCTTTGGAAGCATTGCTCACCTTTGCAAACATACTTTCACCACAAAAAACTTTCCCGATTTGTATGCCGTAAAGCCCGCCAACGAGCTCATTATTTTGCCAAACTTCTACGCTTCGGGCAAACCCATAACGGTGAAGGGTGTTAAAAGTTTCCATCAGTTCATCAGAAAGCCAGGTTCCTTCCTGTCCTTTACGGTTGATTTCGCGACAGTTTTTTATCACTTCTCTGAAGTTCTTGTTTTCGGTAATGGTAAAAACTTTTTTATCTAAAATTTTTCTCATCGATTTCGAAACTTTCAACTCTTCAGGAAAAAGCACAAATCTGGGATCAGGGCACCACCAAAGAATTTCCTCACCGGGATTAAACCAAGGGAAAATACCATTCTGATAAGCAAACCAGATTCTTTCTACAGATAGATCACCACCGAAAGCGATGATGCCTTCGTGACCGTCATACTGTGCAGGATCGGGAAATGATATTTCGTTTTCGTCTAATCGAACCATTATGAGAAAAAAAATCCCACTTTTCAAAAAGCAGGATTAGTATTTGATTTTATTTCTGATTAAAAAGGTAAATCATCATCATCGTCACCAGCAAAAGGGTTGTCATTTGAAACCGGAGCTGCAGAATGAGACGGAGAAGCTTGGGTAGGTTCTGAACCATTATCCAAAACTTTTTCTACTCTCCATCCTGTAATAGAGTTGAAATACTTAGTTTCTCCTTGTGGCGAAACCCATTCTCTACCTCTGATGTTGATTCCTACTTTTACATTTTCTCCTTCTTTCAAAGAATCCAGCAAATTTATTTTATCCTGTAAAAATTCGATGTTGATTGGCTGTGGATATTGCTCTTGTGTAAGAATAACCATTTCTCTTTTTTGGAAACCACTCGCAAATGTTTGAACATCAGTGATTTTCTTTACTGTTCCTTGTAATTCCATATCGTAAATATTAACTTTGTAAAAGTAGTAAATTGAAATGTAATAAAGCAACACGGAAATAAATTTTACAAAAAATTAATTTTTTTTTCAAAAAGGTTTGGAAGTAAAGAAAATTGCCCTATATTTGCACTCACAAAAACGAAACAAGTTCTTTAAAATAACTCAATAATAATGCGGATGTGGTGTAATTGGTAGCCACGCCAGACTTAGGATCTGGTGCCGTGAGGCGTGGGGGTTCGAGTCCCTTCATCCGCACTACTTTATTGCGAAAATAGCTCAGCTGGTAGAGCACAACCTTGCCAAGGTTGGGGTCGCGGGTTCGAGTCCCGTTTTTCGCTCACATCACGCCCTGGTGGTGGAATTGGTAGACACGCAGGACTTAAAATCCTGTATCTTCGGATGTACGGGTTCAAGTCCCGTCTGGGGTACTTAAAACTCTCTGTAACTACGCTTAACAGAGAGTTTTTTATTTTAAGGGGGAACAAAGGGGGGATAAGAAATTTTAATATTTAATTCGTTCTATTTTTAAAATTTTTTATAAAACATTTTCACTTATTTTTTCTCAATAATTTAGTGCATAATCCATATTTATAGTTTTAGATATTTTCTTAATCAACAAGATCTCCAATGCAAGTTTACCTCTATTATACTAGCTGCATAACGCCTGAGATTTGGATACCTGAATCATTAGTAAGTTCCTCATTACTAATGCGAAATTAAAATTTTCTTTGAATAATCAAGATAAATCTTGTATACACAGCAAAGGTTCAACCTTTCACAAAATGATATAAAAAAAATGGAGCCGGGGAAATGCCTTGCTCCATTTAACTGTATTAAAAATTTGTGTTCGATTGCTTACTTTACTGCTAGCAGATCTACCATTTCAAGTACAGGTTCTTTAGCAAGTAATTCAGAAGCATTGGCCATTAAAGCCTTTGCAATCTCACCATTCAAGTGAGCATCTCTTGCATCTGTAGTTTCGAACGTATCGAATATACCAAAAGTAGAAGGGCCAATTTGTAAAGCATACCATCTTACGGTTCCTGGCTCACCTTCCGCAAGCGGCAAGGCTGACTTTAGGAATTCCAATACTTCATTTTCTTTACCTGGTTTTGCTTCTACTCTTGCTAATACTGCAAACTTTTCCATAATTTAAAATTTTAATGTTATTAAGAGTGTTCTTCAACTCTTTCTAACAAAAATAAGTTTTCCTAATCAATCTAAAAATACAAAAGATGTTAAACAACGTTAATGTGGATCATCGCAAATCAGCATCAAATTGTGCTGCCCACCTACAATCTGTTCAGCAGAAAGTAGTTCAGACGATTCCTTGGGCAGCTTAAAATTACTCTAGAAAGTTAATTAAAATAACAGATGAAAACGACGTACAAAAAAAGAGACCTTTCAACAAGTCTCTTCAATTTTTTTAAAAAAATTTTACGGTAAAATCTATAATGCTAAATAACCTTCCGTTCAACAACAATTTCATTATTGGACTACCAGCGATCAACCGAAGTTTTTTATCGATCAGCTACTGATAAAACCCTTAATATTATTTTTTATAATAATCTCCGGCTAAACTTGCACCGCCGCCACAAAAGTAATTTAATGCCAATCTATCGTCAAATTTCGAAGTAAATACTTCAGCTGTTTTATCCTTAAATAAAATCGTCATCGTCCCTTTTAAATCTATATTGATGGTTTTTAAATCAACATCAATCTGATTGTTCACTAACTTTCCTTTGCCTTCAAAAGTACAGCCTTTCACAGCACCGGTAAATGAAATTTTCACTGAATAAATACTGTCATTTTCAGATTTCAATTCCAGAATTTGGTTGTATCCTTTCCCACTGACGTTGGTGTTATAGGTACCGTTCAATTGAGCGGGCGTATAAGCTTTTACTTCTTTAAAAATATAATTTTTGGCTAATTCTCCGCTTACTTCTTTCTTATCAGCATCCAATCTTACCAAAGTTTTGTTGGGTTTTACCAGATAATATTCTTTGGGCGAATTTGGGATGGATACTTCAATAATATCATCATTCTTTGTCCAAGTACCATACTCGTTTTCAGAAGTACCGTCGCTGTCTAAATACGATGTACTTTTAACCGCTTTGTTGTCTTTTTGAAAGGTAATATAAGTTTTGATTCCCATACAATCTGCACAAGGCAATGTTGCCGTGTAGATTCCTGAAGAAAAATCATTATTCTGCTGTGTCTCTGTTTTTGTCTGCTCTTTATTTGCAGTGTCAACGGTTGATTTACTGTCGCTGCAAGAAACAAAAATGGTGGTTAGTGCTGCTACGGTTAAAAATTTAAATGTGTTCATTATTTTTTTTTGATTAGTTTAAAATGTTTGATGACCTAATTAATAATTTTAAAAGACCCAATAAGGCTTTGCGGAGTACTAAAATAGAAGAATTTGAAGTTATTATTTTTGAGATAAGAATAAATTTCCATCGAAAAACAGCTGTTATCGTGGCAGGTGATTTCCCATAGTGCAAAAAATAACAAACTTAATTTTTGGTCGCTTAACTACTCGCACAACTTTGTAAAGATCAATTAAAAAAGGCTACAGCAGGCTTACAAAAAAGAGACCATTCTAGAGGTCTCTTCATCTCTTTAAAACTTTTTACGATGAACCCATAATTTCTGAAAAGCTCCCGAAGCTTCCCTCCAACAGGCGTTTATCTCAGCGTTTTTATTTATTTATTTCGTTTCGATGATTTTCTAATTCATTATTGGCTTTTCAAGCCCACCGAAACTCTGGTAATTGAACCAACAAAACCAAAGTTCCAGTATTTGAAAGTGAAGTACAGCAGGAGATTCAGCTGGTGAAACCTAAACTAGCGGATGCCGGTATCGAAAACACGGTCGAATACAAATATATGACCTTCACCACAACGCCGACGGCGAACACTTTGAAAATAATGGTAAGCCTCGAAGATGAAAAAAGGCATTTGAAATCATTGATGCGAGGCTTCAAAAATCGGATAATGTTTAACCCAAAACAATTTCATGATTTTAAATTTTAATACATAGACCGGAACATTTGGGCTTCCGGTTTTTTTTTTGACATTTGTCAAAGGAATTTATTTGCAGCGGTCGCAAATTTGCACGTTCAATTTTACAAACAAACAGAAATGAAAACTATACACAAACTCCTTATGAGCGCAGTTTTTTCGCTGCCGCTCACGCTCTATGCGCAGCAGGCACCTACGTTGCAGGAACTCATCAGCAGTGCGCTGCAGAATAATGAAACCCTGAACCAGCAGGTTTTAGAAAATAAGTATACAAAACTCGACGACGAAAAACTGAATGATGTGTTTCTCCCAAAAGTGGAGGTTACCGGGAAAACCGGTTATATGTACACTTCGGCGCATATCAGTTCACCGGAAATTAAAGTTCCGGCAGTTCCTCCGGTTTTTCCGGGAGCGGTGGTGCCTGAAGGACAACTGAGTAATACATTCAATATTTCCGGTCTTTCTGCCTCTGCAAAAGCCGAAGCCAGTATGGTGATTTATTCCGGCGGAAAGGTAAAATACCTGAAAGAAGCCAATCGCGAAAAAAATCTTTCGGAAGAAGTGATGATGCAGAAAACCAAGGACGACGTCATTACTGAAATTTCCAAAGCATACGACCAATTGTCGCTGGTCTATGAATCCAAAAAAGTTCTGGATCAGTCCAAAAAACGTTTGGAAATCAATAAAAAAACGGCCGACAAAGCCTTGGGTTACGGATTGATTACGCCTTACGACCACAAAAAAATAGAACTTGCACAGGCCACTTTGGATTCCAAAATGGTGGAATATGCAGGTAAAAAGGATCTTCTGATCACTCAGATCCATCTGTTGACCGGCATTGAAAGGGAGCGTATTGCCATGATTGAACACGGCCTTCAGCCGATAAACTACGATGTTCTGAACGAAACCGTAGAAAACAGGGCAGAAGTGAAAGCGCTTCAGCATGGTATTAACGCGACAGATTTTAAAATTAAAGCCGAAGAAAGATGGTGGGTTCCGAAAGTTCAGGCGCAGACTTCGCTGTCGTATTTCGGACTTTACAACAACCACATTACAACCTCGGATGAAATTTTTCCCGGCACAGAAAAAAAACTCGATTTGCATCCCAGTGCCATAAACGTATTTCCCATGTTTACCGCAGGGATTGGTTTTAAATGGGAGGTTTTCGACGGTAATGAAGGTAAACACGCCATTGAAAAAGCCAAAATAGACAAAGAAATTCTGGAGAGCAAACAGAAAGACGCAATTAAAAAATTGAACTTAAACCTCGCCAACAACCAAACCAATTACAACATCGCGAACGCACAAATAAAACTGAAAGAAAAGGCAAGACAGATCGCAGCAAAAGGTTTGGAACAGGTGGAAAAGGAATTCAGATACGGCACCAAAACTTCCGCCGCCCTTATCGACGCTGAAACAGATTTACAGAATGCCGAACTGGAATTGCAGACCGCGATTTTCAATCAGAGAGTTTCCGCTATTGAACTGATGAAATCTACCCAAAACCTTAATCTTGAAAATCTTTAATTAATTAAAAAAATTAAAAAACAAGCAAACGAAATGAAATCTACATTAAAAATACTTTCTGTTCTTACCCTGTTAACTTTGGTCAATTGCAGCGAAAAGCCCGCAGAACGTGCCATTGAAGGTAAAACCAGAAAAGACCTTATTACTTTTTCACCAAAAGTAACCGGTAGAATACTGGAAATTTATGTGGAAGAGGGGCAAACCGTAAAAGCCGGGGATACGCTGGCAAAACTCGATGTGCCTGAAGTTTCTGCAAAAATCGCACAGGCAAAGGGGGCGACTTCCGCAGCCAAGGCACAGGCTCTAATGGCAAGAAACGGTGCTACCGCCGACCAAATGCGACAGTTGAGAGCCAAACAAAAAGGGCTTCAGGAGCAGTACCAGTATGCGCAGAAAGCGTACAATAGGGCAAGAAATATGTACCGCGACAGCCTGCTTTCGCCACAAAATTATGATGAAGCCTTTGCGAAATACCAAGGCGCTAAAGCACAGTTGGACGCTGCAAATGCCGAACTCCACGACGTTCAGATCGGTACGCGATACGAAAAAATAGAAATGGCGGAAGGACAGGCCAATCAGGCGATTGGCGCGCTGCAGGAAGCGAATGTGGCTTATTCTGAAAGGTACGTGATCGCTACAAACGATATGGAAATCGAAACAGTTTCTTTGAACAAAGGCGAACTCGCGACTGCCGGTTTTGCGCTTTTTTCAGGCTATATTCCGGACACGACTTATTTCAGATTCACCGTTCCGGAAAGTAAAATTTCATCTTATCAAAAAGGGAAAACCGTAAAAATGGTCGTAAATTACAACCAAAAAGAAATTACCGGGCGCATTGTTTCCATCAAACAATTGGCAAAATACGCCGATATTACGACGGCTTTTCCGGATTATAATCCTGAAGATGCGGTTTATGAGATTAAAGTAATTCCAGATAATCGAGCCCAATTGGGTAATATTCTGGTGAACGCCAATGTGGTTTTAAAATAAGTGACGGAATTTTTATTCTATTAAAAATGAAACAGTTAACATGTTTACTGAGAAGAGAATTTCGGCTCTTTTTTACCAACAAAACCATGCTTTCGGTGTTTTTTATGGCACCGGCATTCTACGCATTGCTCATTGGGTTCACGTATAAAAAAGGGAAGGTTGAAAATATTCCGGTGATCCTCATCAACCACGATAAAACACCGCTTTCCGACCAGGTAACCCAAATGTTTGAGGACAATCACACCATTAAAGTCCTGAATTATATCGATGAGCCGGCTCCCCTGAAAGATGAGGTCATTAAAACCGAAGCGGCTGCTGTTGTCATCATTCCGGAACGGTTTGAGGCGCTGATGCTTCAGAAAAAGTATCCTGAAATTACGGTTTACGTCAACATGTCCAATGTACTCACTGCCAATTTTGCTACGAAAGCGATTCAGCAGATCTTGGGAACATTTTCGGCAGGTGCAGAGATCAAGGGGCTGCAGAGAAAAGGCATGAATGCCGAAATTGCGAAAACCCAGTACGAACCGTTTAAAGCCAATTACATCACGCTGTTTAACACCACGAGTAATTACCTGATTTTTATGTGGCCCGCGATGATGGCGGTGGTACTGCAGCAGGTAATTTTGATGGCAATGGCCGTGACTTTTGCTGAGGAATTCAAGCGCGATAGTTTTAAACGTGATTTTGCCGGTAAACACAAATATGCGATTTTGGTGATGGCGATAAAATGCCTTCCGGTATGGGTTTTTGCTAATTTCAATATCCTCTTTTTCTACCTGTGCAGCCTTTATTTTAAAATTCCGTCACCGGTGAATGTACCCAACTTTTTTCTGCTAACCGCAATTTTCGTGGTGGCATCTACCAATTTGGGCGTGCTGTTCAGTATTCTGGTTCCTGACGCGCTGAAGGCGACACAATATCTGATGGTGATTGCTTCTCCGGCGTTCATCGTAAGTGGATTTACGTGGCCCACGTCGGCGATGCCTCAGTTGGTGCAGTATTTCAATTCCATTATTCCCCTGACGCCTTATCTCGAGGCATTAAAAATCATGGTTGTGGAGCGTGGTTCGGATTATTTAACCCAAAAATACTTCATCCATCTTTTGATCCTGGCGTTAGTGTATTTTGTATTAGGATGGATTGCGCTTAAAATTAAAATCAACTCACTCTACAAAAAATACCATATTTCAGAAGATGATGAAAGCGATGATTTTGATGAAATTACAGCATCAGAAAATAACCTCAAAGAAAACGGCTCAACACCGCAAGAAATATAAAGTTTTCATTTCTTTATAGTTTGTTTGTTCGTCCGGGAAGCAATTTCCGGACGTTTTTTTTGTTTTTGAGAGGATGTACGAAATAAATCTAATCTAAATTTATGGTAAAGAATTTCTTAACTAGTGGATGTTCTAGCACGCTTTCTCTAACCTCTAACCTGTAACCTCTAACTCCTATCAAACTTTGCTCCTTTCAGTTAAAATCACTTTTTGACAAATGTCAAAAGATAAAAAAACCGTACCTTCGAGTCATCATTAATCTACAAAAAAATTAATTATGAACACAACCGAAAATCACAGAAAAGTCAATCATCAACCCGATGCAAGCCAAACGCGCCTGCAGAATGTTCCCACCGACACAATGCCTTTTCCTGATCAGATTGGGAATTACCAAAGAAATATAGGACTTCCGGACGGCAAATTTAAAGACAGCAAAGTTTATATTGTAGGTAGCGGAATCGCCGGACTTTCATCTGCCTATTATTTCATTCGGGATGGCCAAATTCCTGCCGGAAATATTACTTTTTTGGAAAAACTCCAAATTGAAGGCGGTTCTTTGGACGGCTCCGGAAACGCACAAACCGGATACATTATTCGCGGCGGACGTGAAATGGATTTTACCTACGAAAATTTCTGGGATATGTTTCAGGATATTCCCGCTTTGGAACTTCCCAAGCCTTATTCCGTGCTCGATGAATACCGGATTGTAAACGACAACGACCGCAACCATTCCAAAGCAAGGCTCATTCACAACAAAGGCGAAGTAAAGGATTTCAGCAAATTCGGGCTTAGCAAAAAAGACCAGTGGGCGGTGATGAAACTTCTGCTCGCGAAAAAGGAAGAACTGGATGATTTAACCATAGAAGACTGGTTTTCCGAAACATTTTTAGAAAGTAATTTTTGGTGGTTTTGGCGCACCATGTTTGCTTTCGAAAACTGGCAGAGTTTACTGGAACTCAAACTGTACTTTCACCGTTTCCTGCACGCTATTGACGGTTTGAATGACCTTTCCTCGCTGGTTTTTCCAAAATACAATCAGTATGACACCTTCGTAGTTCCTTTACGGAAACATTTACAGGAACTGGGCGTCAAAATTCAGTTTGATACCGTGGTAAAAGACCTGGATATCGAAATCGCAGGCGATAAAAAAACTGTCAGAAATATTATTACCGAACAGAACGGTTCTGAAGTGAACATTGCAGTACGCGAAAATGATTTTGTGATCGTCACAACCGGCTCTATGACGGAAGACACACGCTACGGCGATAATGTTACGGCACCCTTGGTAGATTTTACCAAAGAAAATTCCGGAAAATCAAAAGGATGGACAGTTTGGAACAATCTGGCAAAAAAATCTGAAGTTTTTGGCAAACCTGAAAAATTCAATTCCGATGTTTCCAAATCGGCATGGATGTCGGCAACGCTTACCTGTAAACCGTCTGCTTTTGTAGAAAAACTGAAAGAGTATTCGGTGAACGATCCCTATTCCGGCAAAACCGTTACAGGAGGTATTATTTCGATTACCGACAGCAACTGGGTGATGAGTTTTACCTGCAACAGACAGCCTCATTTCCCGAATCAGCCGGATGATGTTTTGGTCATCTGGGTGTATGCTTTGCTGATGGACGAAAAAGGAAATTTCGTTCAGAAAACAATGCCGGAATGTACTGGAAACGAGATTTTGGCAGAGTTGGCCTATCATTTAGGAATTGAAAATCAACTGGATAATATCATAGAAAATACGATCGTGAAAACCTCTTACATGCCGTATATCACTTCCATGTTTTTACCGCGTGCAAAAGGTGACCGTCCACAGGTTGTTCCCGATGGCTGTGTGAATCTCGGATTGGTAGGACAGTTTGTGGAAACCAATAACGATGTAGTTTTTACAATGGAAAGTTCAGTAAGAACGGCAAGAATTGCGGTTTATGAACTTCTTGACAGTAACAAACAGGTCCCTGATATCAATCCGTTGCAATACGACATCCGTCATTTGTTAAAAGCCGCCAATACTTTGAACGACGGCAAAGGTTTTCCGGGCAGCGGAATTCTGAATAAAGTTTTGAAGGATACCTATTTCGAGCATATTCTGCCGGAAATTTCGCACGACGAAGCCGATGGTTTTTTCGCGCAGCAGTGGGACAAACTAAAAAGTCTCTTTGAGCATAAGCAAGAAGGGGAGTAATTATTTAACCTGAAAAGCCTTATAGGTTTTGAATACCTCTAAGGTTTTCTAAAATTTAAAAAAAAATGACAACAATAAAAAAAATTACCGTAGCCGGAAGCGGCGTTTTGGGTTCGCAAATTGCTTTCCAATCCGCACTGCACGGCTATGACGTGACCATTTACGACATCAATGGGGAAGCCATTGAAAAATCCAAAAAACTGATTGACACTTTTCTGCCCCGATACAAATCGGACCTGCAGATTTCATCCGAAAAACTGGAAGAAGCCTATCAAAAACTGCAGTTTTCAATCAACCTTCACGACGCGGTTTCCGATGCGGATCTGCTGATTGAAGCCATTCCGGAAAGTATCGGCATTAAAAAGGAATTTTACAGAAATTTATCCAAAATCGCCCCCGAAAAAACCATTTTTGCCACCAATACTTCCACGCTTTTGCCAAGTTTATTGATGGATGAAACCGGAAGGCCGGAAAAATTTCTCGCTTTGCATTTCGCCAACGAAATCTGGAAACACAACACGGCGGAAATTATGGGCACTGAAAAGACCGATCCCGAAGTATTTGCAACACTCGTGGAATTCGCCAAATCAATCGGAATGATTGCGCTGCCACTGAAAAAAGAACAGCCTGGCTATATTCTCAATACGCTTTTGGTGCCGCTGTTGAGTTCAGGAATCACTTTATATGCGAAAGGCGTTGCGGACATTGAAACCATCGACAAAACCTGGATGCTCGGAACCGGTTCGCCAATAGGACCGTTCGGTATTTTGGATGTGGTTGGTTTGGGAACGGTATACCACATTTTTAAAACCGAAGCGGAACGCTCAGGAAATGAGGAAAAAATGAAATTTGTCAACGTGCTGAAAAATCAGTTTATCGATGCCGGAAAACTTGGCGTTTCCAGCGGCGAAGGTTTTTATAAATATCCCAACCCGACTTTTCAGGGTAAAGACTTTTTGAAATAGAAGTTTTCATTATTATAGAAAGAGCGTCCGGAAATTTCCGAGCGTTTTTTTTTGATAAATGTCAAAGCCAAATTTCAAAAGAAGCCCGAACTTTGCGTTAACAAACAACTGGACAATGAAAAAGAACTTTTTACTGCTGCTGATTTTCCTTTCGGGGTTTTTCTTCTCGCAGGAATATAAGCCGGATATTTTGGGAAACGGTTTTGAGCAGAAAACATTGAATTTTCCAAACGATTACGAAGGAAAAGTTACCGCAACAGTCATCCGTAAAAAAGCGGAAAGTCCCACCCATAAAACAGTGTTGTATATTCACGGGTTTAACGATTATTTTTTTCAGGCAGAAATGGCCGAAAAATTCAATGAAAAAGGGTTTGACTTTTATGCTTTGGATTTAAGAAAATATGGGCGTTCTTATTTGCCGCATCAAACTTTTAACAATGTCAGAAATCTGGACGAGTACAATGCCGAAATCGATGAGGCTTTAAAAATCATTGCTGCCGAAAATCATAACAAAATTCTGTTGGCAGGACACTCAACCGGCGGCTTGATTACGACACGGTATATGAAATATCATACTGAAAATCCGAACATTGCCGGACTTTGGGTGAACAGTCCGTTTTACGATTTCAATATGGGGTTTATGGCAAAAAAAATTGGGGTTCCCATCATCAGTGGTTTGGGAAAACATTATCCTGACACGAAAATTGGCGGTGGATTTTCCACGTTATACGGTGAAAGCCTGCATAAAAATTTCAAGGGCGAATGGAATTATGATTTAAAACTGAAACCCAATGCCAACGGGAAAGTGAATTTTGGCTTTATCCGCGCTATTCACCGTGCACAGAGAGACATCCGCAATGTAGAACTCAAGGTTCCGGTATTGATGATGCATTCTGAAAAATCGGGCTATCCCAAAGTCTGGAATGAGGAAGTAACGACCACCGATATCATCCTGAACGTGAATGATATTCATAAAAATGCTGAAAATTTTAAGGGGAATGTCACGATAGTTCCCGTAAAAGGCGGCATTCACGATTTGGTGCTTTCCAGAAAACCGGTGCGCATAAAAGTGTATGACGAACTTTTCAGGTGGTTACAAGAGATTGATTTTTAATAGTTTATTTTTAATGTTTAGTTTGTGAATAATGCCTCATTTGTGGGGCATTATT
Organism: Chryseobacterium mulctrae; assembly: GCF_006175945.1. Taxonomy (NCBI): domain Bacteria; kingdom Pseudomonadati; phylum Bacteroidota; class Flavobacteriia; order Flavobacteriales; family Weeksellaceae; genus Chryseobacterium; species Chryseobacterium mulctrae. Next base: position 2,348,769 of record NZ_VAJL01000001.1, read on the forward strand.
TTTATTTTTGTACAAATTGAATCCTGATGACTTTTCCCGAAATGCTTGCCACCTACATCACCATCGACGATGATATCCGCAGTTTTCTGAACACCCAGACCGAAAAAATTTCTGTGAAAAAGGGTACCGTTATCAGCGATCAAAACACTTTAAACCGCAAGGTGTATTTTGTAGAAAAAGGACTTCTGCGCTCGTTTTATTTTGAAAAAGGAAAAGACATCACCACCAATTTTTATCCTGAAAACAGCATTCTGGCCAATAAAGACACCATTTTTGAGAAAATTCCGGCGCGGCATTCCATTGAAGCGATAGAAGACAGTGAAGTTGTCTTTTTCCTTTACTCGAAAATGGAAGAACTCTGCGAAACTTCGCTTACCATCGCCAATTTCAGTCGCCGTGTGTTGGGGCTACTGATGTCGAATATGGAAAGGCGCATCAATTCTTTGCAGTATATGACGGCAAGGGAAAAATATATTCAGCTTTTAGAAGATAATTCGGATATACTTTTGCGTGCTCCGCTTGGGATGATAGCTTCTTATCTTGGCATTTCTCAGGAAACTTTGAGTAGGATCAGAAGTGAGGTTTAGAAAAGATATCAAAGTACAGACAGAGATGCTGCTTGAGTGGCGGTGCGAAAAATAATTGTGCATTTTGTAAAGATTTTATTCTTGCGTCTGAAGAATGCGAAGTTCCTTAAAAAATGTATATTTACATTGCAGACAATGAAACAATTGCGGCTAAACAGCGGTTGTCTGAATTGCGCACTTTGTAGTTAAGTGCTTTTCGAAACAGGTTTGCAACCTTTATAGCCTTAAAACGGTTATGTTTATCTGGTAGTTTTTTAACTCAAAACATATCAATAATTTTAAGTGTAACAGAATAAATGTATAACTGGAATATATGAGTAGGGGATTTGTGAAAGAGGGTGATCAGGAGGAAATTCCGATGATTCCGCCCCGTGCCGATTTACCGCGCGGTACGGTAAACTTCGTTACAGAGGTCGGATACGGTCAGTTACTCGCCGAACGTGACCAAATGATTCACGAGCGCGACAATACCTCGATTTCGGACGAGAATGAAAATCGCATTGCCGTAAATTTAATCAACGCGAAATTGCAATTGTTACTCGATCGAATTTCGTCTGCGAAAATTGTTAACCTTGCCAAACAACCCAAAAATATAGTGAAGTTCGGTGCTGAAGTGTACTTTAAAGTTGACTCCGATCCCAAAACCCAGCATTATCAAATCGTGGGTGTGGATGAGGCAAATGTTGCAGAAGGGAAAATAGCGTTTACCTCTCCTATTGCGAAAACCTTTATGGACAGAAAGGTCGGCGATCGCGTGACATTGAAATTGGGAAAAGCGGAAAAGCAGTTTGAAATTGTGTCGATAAAATACTAATGGATTTGTGAATTTTTGAAAAAACGGATGAAAACCACGAGCAAAAAAAAGAGACCTTTCTGGAAGTCTCTTCCATTTTTTTAAAAATTTTTAGGGTAAAATATATAATGCTCAATAACCTTATGTTCAGCTACACTTTCGTTAATGGACTTCCATGCATCAACCGAAGTTTTTTACCGAGGCTATTTATAAAACCTTTATTATGCTATTTCTTATGATAATCTCCGGCTAAACTTGCACCGCCACCACAAAAGTAATTTAATGCGAATCTATCTTCAAATTTGGAAGTAAATACTTCAGCTGTATTTTCCTTAAATAAAATAGTTATCGTCCCTTTTAAATCTTTATTGATGGTTTTTAAATCAACATCAATCTGATTATTCACTAACTTTCCTTTTCCTTCAAACGTACACCCTTTCGCAGCACCCGTAAATGAAATTTTTACTGAGTAAATACTGTCGTTTTCAGATGTCAATGTCAGGATTTCGTTGTATCCTTTCTCACTGGTGTTGCTATGATACGTACCGTTCAACTGGGCCGGCGTATATGCTTTTATTTGTTTAAAAATATAATTTTTGGCTAATTCTCCGCTTACTTCTTTCTTATCAGCATCGAGTCTTACCAAGGTTTTATTGGGTTTTACCAAATAATATTCTGTGGGCGAATTTGCGATGGATAGTTCAATAATATCATCATTCTTTGTCCAGGTACCATACTCGTTCTCAGAAGTACCATCGCTGTCTAAATACGAGGTGCTTTTAACCGCTTTGTTGTCTTTTTGAAAGGTAATATAGTTTTCGATTCCCATACAATCTGCGCAAGGCAATGTTGCCGTGTAGATTCCTGTCGAAAAATCATTATTTTGCTTTGCCTCTGTTTTTGTCTGCTCTTTATTGCCATCATCTGCGGTCGATTTGCTGTCGCTGCAAGAAATAAAAAAGGTGGTCAGTGCTGCTAAGGATAAGAATTTAAATGTGTTCATTATTTTTTTTATTGATTAATTTAAAATGTTTGATGACGTAATTATTGATTCTAAAATTCCGATTTAGGCCTTGCGTAGTACTAAAATAGAATAATTTGAAGTAATTTATTTTTGAAATAAGATTAAAATTTCCATCGAAAAACCGCTATTATCGTTGCAAGTGATTTCCGATATTGTAAAAAATAACCAACTGAACTTTTGGTAGCTTCACTACCCGCACTATAGTTAACCCCAAAGTTTGGACAGTAAATCGTAAAAGTTAAGTTTGATTTTGTTTGTTTTGAGGGTAGCAGTTTTGCCCATTTCCACATAGGGAAAATCCCTTCAAAGATTTTTCCGTGTAGTGTGGGAATGTGTAAAACTGCTTGAACGTTCATTTATGCTGCTTCCTTTTTTGTACGGTCGTAGACATGCGCGGGCACTTCGTATGCAAGGCTCTGATGTCTTCTCTCCGTGTTGTAATATTGAAAATACTGTTTCAGGCCGTCATAGCACGCTCGTCCATCCTGATAAGCATACAGATAGACATTCTCGTATTTCACACTTCGCCAGAGTCTTTCAATAAAAATATTATCCAACGCCCGTCCTTTACCATCCATGCTTAGGGCTATTCTCTGGTTGGTGATAAATTCGGTGAAGAGATCTGCCGTAAACTGACTGCCCTGATCGGTATTAAAGATTTCGGGTCTTCCGTATTTTTCAATGGCCGTCTCCACGGTATCGCGGCACCATTCCGAAGTCATCGTGTTGCTCAGGCTCCAGCCTACCACAAACCTGCTGTACAGATCGATTACCGCGCAAAGATAGAGATAGCCGCCCTGAACTGGAATATAGGTAATATCCATGCAATAATTGAAATATTTCTTTATCATCCAAAGCAGCCTTGAAAACATATAAATCTCTCCGTTCTTTGTTTTCAAAATATTCTTTATCGAAGGTCATTACATTTTCAGCTTCTTCTTCCCATTTAATACGATAATAACCATCATATTCAATTTTTTTTTCAATCGCTTCTTCACGGATGAGTTCCATCACATCATTGTAAACTCCTTCTGGATCTTCAGCCATATCCATAGTGATATTCATTATCACTTGTTCTGTATCTTGTATGCTCATATCAAAAAAGTGTTTGTGGAGTTTTCTCCGGTTCTAAATTTAGAAAATCAAGATTTGGCGAGAAATTAGGAAATTGAAATTCTTCAATTGGTTTTTGATTTAAAAATTCTCTTCCCATTTTTTTATCTAACGTAATGATCATTCTGTCATGAATTGGCGCCTGTACTTCATTTGGTTCTGTCGTTACAAGTCCAAAACCAATATTACCATCTGACCAAAAATCATAAAATCCGGCAATATAAAATTGAGTGTGATCTTTCCAAAACATTTCGTGCTTTTGGGAACCTGATTTATTTGTCGGTAAAATCACCTTTTTTCCTTCATAATATGAAGTTGCAGGAATTAAACATCCATTCTTTTGAATATTTTTATAATCCCGATATGTTTTTTCAGATGTTAAATTTAAACCAGAGGTAGGATATTTTTTTATTTCTTTAATACCCCAATATGTAGGCATCAGGACAATGCCGTTATGATTAACAATTGCCGGAATTGTTGGTTTCGTCTGTTTTGCAAAAGCATTGATTAATCCTATACTGAAATTAGAAGTATCAGCTTCTTCTGCATCAAAATCAGTAATTGCCTTTTTAAGATCTACACCTTTGGAATTAAAATTATAGCACATTTTCTAATTATTTAGACAAAATGAATGTGCAAAAATTGTGCTTATTTGTATCTGTACTTAAATATCAAAAAGATATGAAATTTACAATGCCTTCACTCTTAAAAGTTGATTTATATCTGTTGTACGTCTTGGAGATAAATTTTTCTGATTCATTTTCCATGTCTTTTGCACGTCCATAGAGCCTAATTTTATTTTATCAGCACCTAATCTTTTGTTCATTCGGTCAATTACTGTCATTATAGGCTTGTGCTTTTCGTGAAAATCTTCATCAAATAAGCTTGTCATTCTTTCGGTGTCCGGCACAAATTCTGTGAGCATCACGCCAGCTTTTTTATATTGAAAAAAAGGTAAGTAAATTTTTTCCAATCCTTTTAATGCCATTGCAGACAATTCAATTGCAGAACTTGATGGATTTGGTAACGCTATTGTAATTGAGTTGCTGTACTGCTTTAAATCAAGCTTGAAACGATCTGTAGTAATAAAAATAGTAATGAAATTACAACAAGAATTCTGTTTGCGTAATTTTTCTGAGCATTTAAATGCGAATGTTGACACTCGTTCCTTCAGAACTTCTAAATTATCGGTTCTTTTGTCAAAAGTTCTGCTTGTACCGATGCCTTTTTTTGGCTTATGTTCGGAAAGTTCATATTGAGGGATTCCCCGCAACTCCTTGTGCATTCTCAAACCATAAATTCCCATTTCCTTTTGTAAATAAGCTTCTGGCAATTGAGTAAAATCCCAAGCTTTTTTTACTCCGATTCTTGAAAATCTGTCTGCGTATCTTCTTCCTATACCCCAAACGTCCTCCAATGGTAGCCATTTCAAAGCTTTTTCTATCTTATTTTGAGAATCAATAACGTAAGTGTGTCCTAACTCATTAGAGTGTTTTTTAACTATCTTATTGGCAACTTTAGCCAAAGTTTTAGTTGGTGCAAGTCCAATGCTACAAGGAATATCCAAACCATTAAAAACAGTATTTCTAAGGTCGTTGCAATGATCTTTTAGATTTAAATATTCATATCCATGAAAATCAAGAAAAGATTCGTCCACGCTGTAGACTTCTATATCTCGGCAGTATCTACGGCTGATATTGACAATTCGATTGGAAATATCACCGTATAATACAAAGTTTGCTGAAAATACTGCTACGTTATATTTTTTGATTAGATCTTCTATTTGAAAGGCAGGAGCTCCCATTTTAATACCGAGTGCTTTAGCTTCGGGACTTCGGGCAATAGCACAACCATCATTATTGGAAAGTACAATAACAGGTTTGTCCCGAAGATCGGGACGGAAAATGCGTTCGCAACTTGCGTAAAAATTATTTCCGTCAATTAATCCGAACATTATTATAATCTATGTAGGTTCCATGTTGATCTACCCCAATATGTAAAATCTGAATCCGATGAAATAAATAAATCCAAATATTCAGGATTTTCAGATTTCAGTGTAATACTCTCAAGATTGGATGAATTTTCTTTGAAACTTGGTCTGTATTTTTTTACGTAAAATTCTCCATCTAAAAAAACAATAATTACATCGTTTTCTTTCGGTAACATTCCTTTTTGAATTATTAAAATATCACCGTCAAAAATTCCTATTCCATTTAGTGAATCGCCTGTAACAAAAGCAAAAAAAACAGTTTCTTTATCTTTTATTAGAAGCTTTAGAAGATCTATTGTATCTTCAGGAAAATCAAGTGCAGGACTTTCAAAACTTCCGTAACCACCTGCTTTTACTTTGGCAGGGAGAACAGGGATAATAATATTATCATCATCCGTAAATTTTAATAATTGAATTGGACTTTTCACACTACAAAATTAGACAGATTTTTATAAGTTAATTTATGATTTCCTGTTAAAGTTTTCTGCAACAAATCAAAATGCCCACTACGACAGAACTTGACGTAATTAAATTTTTATACAATAAATGTTTAATTGAGATTTAACCACTTAAAAATAATTTTTAAGTTTTTTTAAAAAAAATTTTGTAATTTTGTAAACTAAATAAGAAGCCCAGCAATTTGGTAATCACTGAGTTTCATATTGAACTTTAAATATTGATTTGTATTTATACAATCATCTAAACATCATTAAAGTGCGTTCCGTACACGATGTTTGCCAAAAGTGGAACTTTTGATTTATTTCATTTGATTCTACATTTTAAAAGTTTAAAAACTACCTTGGGAATTGGCGTTTCAGATGGTAGTTTTTTTTTATTCTTAATCCGGCGCTCCGGATATCTATTTCTAATCTTCTGTTTCAACACTAAATTCAAAAAGTTTAAGAGTACTCTTAAACTTTTTTTTCTTTAGTGAAAGCAAGCAGATTGCTACGATACATATAAATAAAAGTACCGCTACAATCCAAATTGTTATCATTTCCATTGGTAATCACTGATTTTCTTAACCCTAAATTGAGTATATATACTCCGACAAAAAGCATTATTAAAGTGCGTTCCCTGCACGATGCTTTTGAATACAAAAAGTGGAACCTACGATTTATTTCATATGTTTTTTACATTTTAAAAGTTTGACTGTCTTGGAAAATTGGCGTTTCAGATGACAGTATTACAAAGATACTAAAAATTCTCTCTGGCTGTTTTAGGCTGTATTTTCAGACTGTAAAGATACAAAGCGCATTTTCGGATTCCAAAAAGGTAAAATTTATTACTAAGTTTCCTTATATTATGATCATTTATTTTACAAATTTAAGAGTAATAATGCTGATATACAAAAGGGTTGACACTGAGATTAAACATCTTTGTTAATGCCTTCTGTCAGCTTGATTGGAGCCATCGGTTAAATTTTTTTTAATACAAAAAAAATCCCCGACTATTTCGAGGACTAAAAACTAATAACCATGAAACTCAGTTAACCATGAGAATCACACAAATATAGGAATTAATTATAATTTTTTAATTTTCTAAACTCCCACGGCGCAACCATTTTAGAATCTTTCCATAATCCAACCTTTTTATTTCTTGCAATATTTTCCAAATCACCTAATTTTTTATTAGCTGAATACCTAAAGTACCACCATCCTAAACCTGCCCTAATGATTTCTTCAGATAAATATTTTTCGTTAACTGTAGATAAACCAAAAGCTTCATTAGGGAAATTTTGAAAAAAATATTTATTCTTACTTTTTTCGGTCTTTAAATAAATTCCTTTGTTTAAAAGAAAAAAATCTACTAATAAAGAAATGACCCTCGAAGCTTGCAAAAAATTCTCCGTCGTTAATGCTTTAGCCTTTTTAATAGGTTGTAGGTAATCTTTGATTTTGAATCTAACTTCGTTCAAATCAAAACTTATTACATCTGCTGCTGCATTAGGAACATCCCCAATAACGTATTTCTTAATATGCATTAACTCTCTGGTCTCATCTTTAATTACTACTCCAGTTTTAAAAGCATGAGCAAGAAAATTCCCTTGTTTAAACTGTTTTGCGATAATATTTAAAATTTCAGAGGAATTTATTTTAATTGTATTAAATGGACATTCGTTGAAGACAAAACTTTCAGTAGAAGAAAAAGAGAAATTATTACTTATTAATAGTAAATCAATATCATTTGCATCTTCTGCTTTATCAATAATGTCTATATCATATTGAGTTGTTTTGAGTTTTTGATTGACCTTTTAAGAATAATAAATATATTTTCAAGATTGATGGTAACGCATAAACTCACGCGGAATAGTTGTAAACTTATTTACTCAGTTACTTATATTTACATTCTTATCAGAATTTCTAAAATTTCCTTTTAGCACATCATTAGCCGGATGCAGTGAGAGTTTTGAAATATCAATATCCCATTGAGGATTGCTTTTATTGACAACCATCAAGTTCCTGTCTGATAAATCAAATTTTTCTACAAAACAACAATAGAGCAGTTTACTCATTACTACCCGAATATATTTCCCTTCATTATTTAATTTGCACGACAAAGAGTAAGTTTTATCATTATTGATGATCAAGGTCTGGGACAGTATTTTTTCCTGTAAAAAAATAAACTTGTTTCTTGAAATCCAACCGCTTAATCGTTTTATCCGTCCTTTGTTAGACAACTGATAACGGGATTCGAAGCCTGGAATAGGAACAGGCACCCAGTATTCTCCGGAAAGATCTTTTACGGATAAATTAAAACACGATGGTGGGTTATATGCGTCAATGTTCGGCTTACCAAGTTTCTCCCAGAGATATTTATTGAGTAAACTATTCACATTATATGATATTTTGACCATTTGAAATTCCTCTTTTTTTGGAGGATTTCCCTGCAAAAACCATCGAAATTTTCCGGACGTCAGAATGACCTTATTTATTACATCCATAATGCTTTCACAAGCGATACCCAGTTTTTCTTCTACAGAATAGATACTTTCATAATGAGCAATAAAATCCCCTTCTACTGTATACTGGCTGACTGGTTTCATGTAATCAACATGTACGTTTCTTGTTCTATCCTTGCGAAAAATAGTCATACGCTTTTCTTTTGCTGAAATTTTCTCCAGATTGCTGCTGTGTTTATTAAAAACGTTATCATCTTTACATGAAATCACAAATGAACGATCCTCCAGGTCAAATCTTTCGACAAAATGATAGTATACCAAACGTGCAACAGATCTGGTGTACTTAGATCCATCTGAAGAAAGTCCACAGTTAACATTGTAAATGTAGTTTTTAAGGTAGTTATTATACTGTCTGGTAAAATGCGGCTTGCGGATTTTTTCGGTTATCCAATGTTCTATTCCCATTGTTGTATGAGAAAGACGGCTAAGACTCTTCACCCTTCCATAATTGGATATTTCATAATTCTCAAATCCTTCAATAGACTTCCATTGTTCATCAGGAAGATTTTCTAAAGAATAGTTGTAGAGAACTTCTTTTACATATTCATCCTCAAGTTCTGGTGGCAGTTTCATAAAATAATATTATAAATTCATCATATTTTATCGTTTTTTGAGATTGCAAATGCAGTATTATTTATCTTTTAATTTCGAAAAATAATGGTTTGCTATATTAACACTTCCAGAGATTACTAGACCTCTTATAATTGACCAGAACAATATTTCGTTTAATTTACTTGCCGTGTAATTAGTATCATCATAGAAGTTAATTTCCATTAGAAATATAATTACCGTTATTATAAGCGCACCTAATAAAATTTTTTCTATTCTTCGTGAGTCCATATTATAAGTTTATTTACTATTCCTGAGCTAATGTATCGTTTTTTGAGACTTTTCTTTTTTAACTTTCGGAGTATTAAACAACATATTAAAATTCAAATATTCCAATTTGATAAATATACAAATTTACCAAAACAAAAAAGCTGAAGTTCTCACTTCAGCCTTGTACTTACCTATATTGTATTATAAACTTTTCTTTACGGTCGATTAATCTAACGTGTTACAGACTCAATACTTTCACCAGATGCTTAGGATAATTTTCTAAACATCCCGCAATATCGCCATCTTTAAAAATGTCAAAGCAATTATAATCAGCCACAATTTCAACACCGCAAAAACGATAGTTGCTGGTAATCTGTACTAAAACATCTGCTGTACTTCTGCCTTCAAAAAGCATCTGCTTGGATCATCAAAACTTGCTTTAGGTGCGTTCCAAGTCGAAGAAACCATAAATTTTTTGCCTTGCATTTTTCCGCCTGTTCCATATTGTCGCGTTGCATCTTCACGAGTTCTGCCATCGCCTGAAAGAAATTTAGCACTATGTAGTCCACTGTTGTAAAAGGTACTTTATCCATTGTTTATTTAAATATTTTATCTAGGTATTTCGTGATACTGTGATATTGTGAATATTTGAAATAGCCGTTCATCGTTAGGATAATAGCAATCTATGACTAATTTCTGATGGTCGGTTGGGTCGCCTGGTAAAGAATAACTAACTGTACAGTTTTTATCTCCTAAAAATTCATAATCATTTGCATCTTCATGTACTTTGTATATTTTATTAATGGAGAAAAACATATCTTCTTTCATATTTTTGTTATTTATTCTTACAGATGCTTTCACTTCATCAGAAGAGATATAAATATTGAAAGGATTATCTAAAGAAGGATTATTAGTTGATGTTTTCTCTTTCCCGTTAATTTTATGACTTTGATAAAAACTATATGCAATTACTTTTTTATTAACAAACACTCTTGGCCAATTAGACATTAGTAAAAAATTATTATGGTTTTGAACTGTTTTATTTTGGCTAAAAATCAATGTGTAGCTAAAAATTAGGAATAAAAGAATTTTCTTTTTCATTTTATCGTTTTTTGAGATTTATTTTTTGTAGTTTAAAACTTCAACATATTTAAAATTGTCAACATCAATACCGGGATTAAATCTCTTAAATTCATTTACCGCCATTTGAGCAACATTTATATTGGGAAAAACAGTAGCAGTTACACTAGTTAAAAGTTCATATCTGGATATGCAAACAAAAAGTCCAGTATCAGTTAAGCTACATTTTGATAAATTTTGTTTTGATGATTAAATTCTTCAATTGTATTGTAATTCAGCGTGCTGTGTCGTCTTTTTTTATTGTACCACTCCTGCGAAGGTATTAGAAAGGGATCTACAGAATGAGGATGTAATCTGTTCACTAATCTTTCCAAAGAAGAACTTATTGTCCAATCTTTATCTCCTTGACCTCTGAAAATGAAATTTCGTATAAATGATTCTTTTATCTAAAAAAATCTTTCCATTCTGAAATCTCTGTTTCAACAAATATATTCTCTCGCATAAAGTTTGGTTTTTATATAATTACAGACATATTAAATTTATCGTTTTGCAATAAAATGATACTTAGATTCAATATATGAAACAAAAAATTATAAAAAATACTGTCACGTTAAGAATAGAAAAATACAATTTTAATAACGTGATGGCAAACTTGGGTTGGTAGGCACGTTGCATTTACGCACATCAATTGTGGTAGTTGCTGTATTATTTGTTAAATCATCATCTTGAATTTGTCCCGGATCAACAGTAGAAACAAGTTTGAATGAAGAATTAGCCTTAAATCCTTTAGTATATTCACCTGTGATAGTCAGTATACCAGAAGATTTTGAAGGTATACTTACAGTTCCACTTATATTATTGGATGTTGGACTGGATGTCGGAATTGTGGATGCAGTAAATCCGATAGTAGAAATTCCGGTAATTTTAAAAAGTGAAATTGGAACAGCATTATTAAGAGCATCCTGTACTTTGGAAGTTACACCAATATTACTTAGAGCAGCCCCTGTATCATTAGTAACTTCCACTTTGAATGTTATTGTATTTTTCTTTGAATTACAACTAAATGCCAGATCTGATCTGCTGTCAACTCGCAAGTTACCTGGTGTCGTTAACAAAATATTTCTAATTTCATGAAAATTAAATCCTCCACCTGTTGAAGCTGCAAAGCCAAGTTTTAGATTTGCAGGAATTGGATATGTCGTCGAATTCATATTGTACGTTAGCAAATCTGTGAAGGTTGTTTGATTTTGCTTCCTCCATTTTATATTGATAACATAATCATTACCTGGTTTCGTAACACTGATCTGTACTCTTCGATAGAATGTACCTGGTGAAGGTCGTGTAGGAGTAGTTGTATTAAAATCAATTTCATCACGTTTTCTGATATCACCTTCCGTACCTGACCGATCACCAAGATCTAGACGTGTTAAATATACATTAGAATTTGTAAATGTGGCATTGGTAGGTCCCCTTAGTACAATTGAGTTTGGGTTTAGTCCGGTAGTTCCACCATTCCTTTGTTCAGCAGCTCTTGAATAGTTGCCATATTCATCAAGACCAATTCCAATATAACCTCCTGAAAGTCCTGTAGTGTTTGCCGGACTACTGTATGTTGCATATCCTAATGATCCTCCATATCCACCTAACTTAAAATTTTGATCAGTTACTGATGCATCAAACAGAAATACAGAAAATCCATCTGCACCAGCATAAGTTAAATCATCAACATTTCTCCATGCCAAATATTCAAAATCGGCAATGACACCTAAACCTGTAGGAAATTGCTGTTGCACATACATATACCCTTTCTGATTACCGGTAGCCTCGGTTAGACGAAGCCATCCCTCTCCATTAGGATCGATTCCGGCTGCTGCTGTTAGTTTGGCATTATCTCCGATACGAAGACCATTGGCATCTCGAGTTTTAAGAGGATTGGTGATCGTAAATTGTGCTCTAGCAAAAGAAAAAACCAATGTTATTAATAAAATAAGTGTTTTATAAAAAATTATTCTTTTTTTTATCATATCATTTTTATTTTACTACGAAAACTATATTCATAAAACTGTTTTCATTTGCATTATTGGCCACAGTATAGGACATAACACCACCATTGGTAATTGAAACATTGGTAAAAACAGTTGAATCGAGATATGTTACATAGTACTCGAGATCACCTCTTTCCAAAACTGGTATTTTCCCCAACGATCCAGCACTCGAAACTGCTGGCGTTGTAAATTGCTGCAGATAATCTGCATATAAATCGCGGGAAGCTGCACCAAGTGTCGTGGTGGGAATAAGGATTGAAGGCATATAAAAAAACTTAGGCATAGTTAAACCTACCCATTTTGAAATGCTATTTTTGTAATAATAAAAACCGGGACTTGTTATATTTGAAGTTTTAGTTGTTGATGATGTAGGGATCGCTGTAATATAAACTGTCGTAGCATTCTGATCAGCACCATACAAATTATCCTTCGCAGCAAGTTCTTGTCCAGTAATTCTTAATGTTAAGAAACCTTCCGGAACTGCTGCATTGCCTGATTTAGAAATGTCTAATGATGATTTGGGAGATGCCGTATTAATTCCTACTTGAGCGTTTAATTGGTTAACTAAACATATCAAAATGATATATAAACTATTTTTCATCTTTTTTAAGTGCAAAAATATGAAATTTTAATGTTGAAGAACCAGAATATAGATAATTTGTTATGCCGTAAATTCTATTAAACTATAATACTATATTTTTTTTAAAAATTTAATGTAAAAGGCTCATCATTTTTATAATAAAATGCTTCCATAATTAGAATCGTTTTTTGAGATTTTAATAGCAATTAATAACGTTTCGGGGCTTGGCGATGGCGGGCATTTCGAAGCTGAAACTTTCAACTAAAATAGAAATTACTACCGAAGCAGAAAACGTGAACTGATGACTTTCCGCCAGCTATTGCCAAACCCTTCCTATGTTTGCAATTCTTTAAATTTATTAAATATAAAACTATAAAAAAGAAAGAACAAATGAGCAGAATAAGATAGGCAAACCCTTTAAGTATTTAAGCTTCGCTAACATGATTATCCCTGCTCATTTTCTTACCTCAAACAATTGCGCCATATTCTGTACATGTGTGCCCTAAATGCGAAGAAAACCAATGCGCAATGTAAGACCCTTTTTGACCGACTGGTAGAGAAAGGAAAAAACAAAAAAGCAGCTGTAATTGCGGTGTGCAACAAGCTGCTCAAGATTGTATTTGGGGTAGTAAAAAACAAAACAACGTACCAGGATAATTTTATTGTAAAAAGTGCTTAAAATGTTTGGTTTTTTACACAGTTCATGTTGAACTAAACCTTCGGTAGCTTTCCCAATCGCATAAATTAGTTACTTTGTAAAGTTAATTAAAAAATCACTAGGATGGCTACAAAAAAAAGAGTTTAGACGAGCTCAGAGAAAACAAAATTATCAATCAGGAAAAGCGAGAAGTTCCCGGTTTTACAGAACTTTTAAGCCGTTTTGAACGTACCGTTTCGGTGCTGGGAAGAAGCCAAAGTACGTTCAATAATTACTCCCGACACGTGGCTGCGGTGGCGCTACATTTCGGGAAAATCCCGACAGAATTGGATCCTGAGCAGATCCACGATTACCTTTTTTACCTTCAGAAAAAATCAAAATCACCCTCGCAATCGTATTTTAAACACACGGTTTACAGACTTCGTTTTCTGTTGAAATCGGAAGGTTTGAGCTACGATTATCTAAGTTTACCTGAAATTAAAAAAGAGAAAAAACTGCCTGTAGTGCTCAGTAAACAGGAGGTTTGGCAAATGTTGTCCTGCTGTAAACTTTTAAAACATAAAATCTTAATCGGATTGCTTTACGGTTGCGGTTTGCGCTGTCTGGAAGTCAGAAATCTCCGTTTATGCGATTTGGATTTTTACCGAAAACAGCTGAAAGTGGTTCAGGGAAAAGGCAAAAAAGACCGCTATTTGCCTTTGTCGGAACATTTGATTCGGGGTTTGAAAAAATATATTGAAGCGGAAAAACCGGAAGATTTTCTCTTTGGAGAACCTCGAGCAAATCGTGCAGGTGGAGAATTCGATTCAAGATATTCGCAACGTGGCGTACAATGGGCGGTGAAACAGGCTTCAAAAACGGCAAAAATATTGAAAGAAGTGAGTGTTCATACGCTTCGGCACAGTTTTGCGACGCATCTTTTGGAGGATGGGATGAACATTGTGAGCATCAAAAATCTCCTCGGCCACGAAAACATCGAAACGACCCTCGTTTACCTTCAAATCGCCCAACTTTCTACCCAAAAACTCTTCTCTCCACTGGATACTTTGTTTGAGGAATGCAGAGCGAAGTAGTTGGTTTTGAATTTGTTAAAAGCCAAAATTCAAGCTTTAAATTTAATGAAAATCAACGTTTAGAAATCTCAAAAATACAGTCTGCTCAACCTGAATCTCAACCTCGATACGAAGTCGCAGATGTGTTGAATATTTTAGGTTCAAAACTAGAAAATTTAGGATTAAATTCCTGGCAATTAAGAACTTTATTTGCGTTAAAAAAGTGCCGTACATCGGCTTTGGGCGGTCATATTGACGCTTGTGACGAATGCGGAAATATCAGCATCAGCTACAACTCCTGCCGAAACCGGCACTGCCCGAAATGTCAGGGCAAAAACCGCGAAAAATGGATTGAAAACCGGGAAACCGAACTGCTTCCAGTGCCTTATTTTCACGTGGTTTTTACCGTTCCGGAAGTGCTGAACAAAACCGCACTTCATGCTCCGAAAATGTTGTATGATATTTTATTTGAATCGGCTTGGGAAACGCTGCAAACCTTTGGTGAAAATCGAGGTTTAAAAATGGGAATGATCGCTGTTTTGCATACTTGGGGACAGAATCTGAGTCTGCATCCGCATTTGCACTGCATCGTTCCGGGTGGCGGCGTGGATGAAAACGGAGTTTGGAAAAACATCAGAAGCGACGGTAATTTTTTGTTTCCTGTAAAGGCTTTGAGCAAAGTTTTCAGGGCTAAATTTTGTGAGAAACTGAAGGTTCGGTTATCATTAAAATGTAATAAAAATCAGACGGAAAATGATGAAAATCAATTTGAAAACCGAAAAAATGAAGCAGAAACTTATGAAAAACTCAGACAAAAACTTTGGGAAAAACCTTGGGTAGTTTTCGCTAAAAAACCCTTTGGCAGCCCGAAATCTGTGGTGGAATATTTGGGAAGATATACGCACAAAATCGCGATCAGCAACCAGAGAATCAGGAAAGTTGATGCTGAAAATGTAACGTTGGAGTACAAAGATTACCGCCAAAAAGGCATCAAAAAGCAGATGGTTTTGAGCCATGAGGAGTTTATCCGCCGTTTTGCGATGCATATTTTGCCGAAAAGATTTGTGAAAATCCGCCATTATGGTTTTTTCAGCAGCACGTGGAAACGAATGAACCTAAAAAATCTGCAACAGAATTTAGGCATTGGGCCCAAAGGAAAACTTCCACCCAAAGCTTTTCAGGTGAAATGTAGTTGCTGCAAAGTTGGGAGTTTGGTAACGATTGCCACGTTCGATTTACGCGGTCCGCCAAGTTGGTTTTTGGAGATGAGCCAAAACTATGAAACGCCTAAAATCTAGCATTTTGGGTAAGGGAATTTATGCCCAAAAGTAAAGGAAAACACGATAAAACCTGGAAAAACCACCAAATTCACCAACAAAAAAAGAGACCTTTCTGAAAGTCTCCTGTATATCTTTAAAATCCTTCGTCGGTAAACCCATAATGTTGAAAAAAGCTCCCGAAGCTTCCGTTCAACAGGGTTTTCATTGTTCGTGCTTCGCACGCAACGAAAACTTAGCTATTAGCTGTAGTTTTTTGTTAACTTTCTTGCACTATCAGATGCAATAATTAATCCTCCGGCCAACATAATAATATCTTTTATGACTAGTCTGCCTGCTCCAGAAAGATAAGGGAAACCAAATTGTGGCGTAGGAAAATCTCCTCCTAAATTGGGAACATAAACTTCTGGAGTGGTGATAAGGAAGGATAATGTAACTAAGGACATCCCAAAGGTTAAAAGACCTCCAATCATACCGATTTTAGGAAACCAAATGCCTAATAATACAAATAAACCAATGATCCAAATTACTGTACCTAAACCATAAGCAAATAAATAGGTTCCATTTTCTTGATGCCAATCTATATTTTTCTGAACGATTTTTCCTTCAGGATTTTTATGTAAAGTATATTCAGCAACGCTTTCTCCTTTTTCATTTAATGCAGTTTTGTCCGAATTGTTGTAGAAAAAACTCATCAATGGACTATTGGTAACAAACGGAACAATCCCTTCTGCTTCATAATGAAACGCTTTTAATCCTCCGATCCAAGCCATTACAACAAAGATGGAAATACGAATTAAATTGATAAAATTGGATTGTTGTGACGCTAAAAAAAATGCTAAACTTTTCATTTTGTATAAATTAATGATGTTAGCAAATTTAGACCACTCGTGGCGCAATAAGAATAGATAAATCAGTGAATAACCTAGACTATTTTGCCACGATGGAAATGCCTACATTTTTTCTGTATGAACTAGGAGAGATGCCAACATTCTTTTTAAAATAGCGACTGAAATAAAACTCATCCTCAAAATTCAATTCTTGCGCAATTTCTTTAATTGATTTATAAGTGAGATGAAGTAATTTTTTAGCTTCTAGAATTACACGTTCATTAACCAATTGTGAAGGTGATTTTGAAAACTGTTTCTTTATTTTTTTGCTGAAAGCATCAGTTGATAACGAAAATTCAGACGCATAAAATGCCATACTCCTTTCAGTTTTGTAATGCTTTTCTACCAAATCTTGAAAATAAACTAAGTCTTTATTCGGCAATTCATTTGGCTTTAAATTAACTAGATATTTAGATTTTTCTTTACTAGATATGGACAAGATTAATTGCAAATAGGATTTAACAATCGAATCCGTAAATGGGCTTACTGTTTCATTTTGAATCTCATTATCCATTTTTTCAATTGTATTTACAATTTCATCATAATAGGATTTATTGATATTGAAAAAAGGTTTTTCATAAATATTATTGAATAGAATTCCGTTGCACGAAATCATATTTTTATGATATTCAATACAATAATAATCGCCGTGAAACTGAATTAATTTCAATTCTGTTTTATTAGCGTCAAGCCATTTAAATTGTTGGTTGGGAGTAAGAAATAAAATTGTAGAGCCAGAGCATACATATTGAGTCAAATTAATTTCAAACTTTGCCGAACCATCAAATACTAAAATTTGGTAAAAAGGACAGTTTATTGGCTTTGAAAAGTTATGACTATTAGTGTTTTGTATGGTAATCTGGTTCAAAAGTGACGTTCTTTAAAAATTACAGCTAACGTCAGTCTGTGAAAAAACCTCCGTTAATTACTTTCAAAAGTAGCAAAAACATTTCAATTGTGGGAGATTAAATTCGTATCTTTAGTGATGCAGCATATTATTGGGGTCGCCCGCAATCAGATGATTTTTACGAGTTTAGAACAGAATATTCAGGATGATAGTCCGGTTCTTTTTATCGATGCTTTTGTAGAGAATATCGATTTACAAGCTTTGGGTTTCGAGCTTCAAACTTTGAAAACAGAAGGACGACCGAGTTACAGCACCAAAATATTTCTCAAAATCTATCTGTACGGCTACCTCAATGGCCTTCGCAGCTCGAGGAAACTGGAAAAAGAGTGTACTCGCAATATGGAACTGCAGTGGCTTTTGTACGGATTGATTCCGAATTATCACAGCATTTCAGACTTTAGAAAAGATAATCCTTCGGGCTTAAAAAAGCTGTTTAAGGTGTTTGTTTCATTCCTGAAAGATGTGGATCTGATTGCCTGCGAAACCATCGCCATAGATGGTACCAAAAGCAGAGCTCACAACAGCAAGAAAGCCAATTTTAATCAAAAGAAAATTGAGAAACATCTGGCGTATATTGAGGAGAAGTCACAAGAATATTTAGACCAGTTGGCCGAAAATGATGTACAAGAAAACAGCGAAAAAATTAACAATATTCAGCAGAAAATAGAACGTTTGAAAACCAACCGCATCAGGTACGAACTTCTGGAAGAAAAACTGAAAGTGAGCGGTGAGCCTCAAATCAGCATGACGGATGAAGATTCCAGGGCACTTTTGGTTCAGGGGCAGGTGGTGGAAGTGAGTTACAATATTCAGGCAGCGGTAGATGACAAACACAAACTTGTTGTGGCCACCCACACCATTAATCGCAATGACAGAAATGCTTTGGCAGCAATCGCAATAGAAGCGAAAGAAAATTTAGGAATAGAAACCTTCACCGCTTTGGTCGACAAAGGATATCATTAAAAAGACATTCCCCCAGCACTGACAATAATTAATTAATTTGCTATCGTATCATGTATCAGCGGTTCATTAAAAATTTTATATTTGTATAGGGAATCGTTTTATACTCCTTTACACAAATTTTACATAGAAGGGTTAAAACTCGAATTGTTTTAACCCTTTATTTATAAATTATAAAACTATTGGGTATTTAAATTATTGCTATCGTTTCAGTAAAATAAAAATAAAGTAATCTGCTTTTAGCATTCACAATAAATTCAAATACAATGAGAAAAATTGTTCAGGGACCAATTAGGGATAAGGGAAAGACGAAACAAAGGCTATTAGATGCAGTCGGAAAAATTTTGAAAACAAAAGGGTATTCAGGATTGATGGTTAGTAAAATCGCAGCAGTTGCCGGTTATGACAAAAAACTTATTTATGAATATTTTGGAAGTACGGATAAACTTATTGATGAATACCTTAAATCAAAAGATTACTGGAATACTGCTGATGAAGAAACAGCCAATGTAGATATGAAAGTTCATGGAAATGAGTTGCTAAAATTGGCTTTACTTAGTCAATACAACGATTTAAGAAAAAATAAGGAACTTCAAAAACTTATTCTCTGGCAACTATCAGAAAATCGAACAGAAATAAAAAAGCTTTTTGAACAGAAAGAAAAATCCAGAGAAGCTTTATTTTTAAAATCACATCAAAAATCTGAAGAATACAGAGCGATTATCGCTGTATTAGAAGCGGGAATTTACCATCTTAGTTTATGTGCATCTACAAATGGAAGTCATTTCTGCGGAATAGATACAAAATCTGATGATGGAAGAAAAAAAATTGAAAAAGCAATTATAAATATTTTAGATTTTGCAGAAGAGAAGTTATGATTACTACAGTTTTTAAGAAAAAAATATCGTTTTTTGAGATTGCAAATGCAGTATTATTTATCTTTTAATTTCGAAAAATAATGGTTTGCTATATTAACACTTCCAGAGATTACTAGACCTCTTATAATTGACCAGAACAATATTTCGTTTAATTTACTTGCCGTGTAATTAGTATCATCATAGAAGTTAATTTCCATTAGAAATATAATTACCGTTATTATAAGCGCACCTAATAAAATTTTTTCTATTCTTCGTGAGTCCATATTATAAGTTTATTTACTATTCCTGAGCTAATGTATTGGTTAATGATACAAATATTGATACCGGTGGTGTTGAACCTGTATATGTTAGTTCTATTTCTTACGGAAGAATGGGAGTTCTCTCTATTGAAACTAATGAATTGACAGAGACAGCACGTACAATCCTGAATGAAAGTTTCAGCAAACTTTTCGTTAATGGTGAAAGTACTTTGACTCAGGAAGAAAGAAACTTCCTTGATGGTGCAGATTTTAATCTATATTTAATCGGTGGTAATGGTGTGACGGCTGTCCAGTCTTTCCAGGGGTATCAATCATTTGTAAATCATGTAGCTAAAGGAACATTTTCTAAAAGTCAGCCTGGAGTGCCAATTTTTTGTTCTTACTCATATCTGAATGATAACTCACAGGTAAAAACAACATTTAAGTATGATATTAGAAAACCACCTGTTTATGTACGAATGGTTCACGATAATATAGTTAGTAGCGGACGCAATAAAAATGTAGATCTCAGATTAAACTTCAAGCCGCAGCCAAACTAATATGATTGCTCCCCCAAGTATTAAGTTTGTCATTGAGAAAAAATTAAAAAAAGGAGTTAAAGGTGGAGGGCCTACATCTAATAGCTGGAATTACACAGAAACCACAGAACAGATTACCCTTCAAAACGCAGGGTTAAATACTGGCATGAGCATTCCGAATCAACCTCTTACGAGAGTGGAGGGTGTTTGTGTACCTAGAGGAAGATTTCCTTGTGAATTTGTTTCAAATTATACTGAGAATTATACGTATAGACTTCTTCCAAGCAATAACAATACATTTATTATAATTGACTAATTTTGTGTCATGAAATTATTTACATACATAATTCTTGCAGCATTAACATGTATTGCATGCGAAAATGAGGGTCAGGTCGAAACTACAACCACTACACCAGTATCTTCCACAAAATACAGCATGAATTTTAAAACTTATACTGTAAACAATGTAAATCTATTTAAAGGTCCATCTGGAAATTCGATAACTGCTGATGAAAGCTATATTCAAAATTACTGGTCACTTTATAAGGAGTCTTCTTGGAAAAAAGTAGAACTTGATCTTGAAAATATGACTGTAAAACTCGTCGCTGATAATGCGTCTGATTTGAAATATAACATCTCAATTAAGCAAGATTCTGTCTTTATCAAAGAAAATAGCAATACTGAATATTTTGGAAATTTTGATAAATCGACATCATCTTTAAAACTAAAAAGAGTTTTTAAATATATAAAAAAGGCTCCGGCAGATAGCTCTCAAGCATTGTTTATTTCAAAAACAACAGGTTTTGGAATTGCTAATTACAATAATATTTTTCCGTCATCCACTTTTAGTGGTCCGGGAAATATGACAAACAGCGGAGATGAAGTGTTTTGGGCTAATATAACGTATAATTATAGTTCAAACTAAATACAATTGTTCAGTCATAAATAGGTTTTGATTATTAACAAAAAACCGTTCTCGATTGAGAACGGTTTTATTTTGTAAGAAAGATTTTTCTGATTAAAATAGCTATGTGAATTCAATAAGCTTACTCTATTCATTTTTTTTAAATTTCAGTTTATGTTAATTGACATACCTAAAGATTTTGTATGAGGAAAATTAAAGTAAATGAAAAAAAATTTTATTTTGCTATCCTTTTTCAGTGCAAATTTAACAGTAAAAGATTCATTGAGATTGGGAATACCTTGTAGATACTTCGCTTTTGTCACGAAAGGATTTAGCTTTCTGAAAAATAATAGTGGTTCTGAGTTAACAGTAAATTTAGTTTTTCATGGTGTAAAAATTAATTATTTTTATAATTCGTTTATTTGTCCACAGTTTGATGTATAGAATCAAGAGACTTTTGAGATACCTGTGTGACAATGTTTTTTCGGTCTTCATCTAAAACCCGAAAGCTTATGATTATCCGGCGTGCCATCTCGCCATTAAAATCTTCTGCATCAATTTGTTTTGATATATAACTTTTGTAACCTTAATAATAGGCTTCATCTACATTTTTGGCAGTAATTTCCTCTGATAAAGTTTGGTAATCGTCACCCATCATATCTGACCAGGTATTTTGCCGGACCTCGATGGTGTATTTTTTAGGGAGATTAGGTTTGTTGCAGGAGAATAGAAACCCGAACAGCAAGGCATAGAATAAAATAAAATTTTTCACGGTTTGAAATTTTAAAATTGATTAATCCATAATGTCATTAAAATTATCAAGGTCTTCCTGATCGAGCCAGTATTTATCTGTGATGGGTATTGTTTTAGCTGTTCCGTCCATGTAAATTATATTCACAGACAATAATTTCAGTGTTTCAATAACATCTGTCAACCAAACATTATCGAACGACCATTTTCCTGTTCCAAGACTTTCGACGGGACCAATTCCTTTCCTGCTAACATTTGCGCCCACTCTATCATCTACAGGATTTTTACCGAAGAAATTAAACGTTATATATTTTATCGTTTTTTGAGATTTAATTTAATCTCATCTAACACTAAAACTAAATATTTGAAAAAGAAAAACTAGTATGTATGATTAAAATTCACCTAATTGATTTAATCAACAACTATTTTATAATACCCATTATCAACAGATGAAGGTATATTTTCTATAGTTAATTCATTAATTTCATAACCATCACAATCGCCCGTTAGTTGATTAGATGATATTTTAAAATTAAAAGTTCTTATAGGATCCGAGGTTAGATAAACATTGTAATTTCGCGTACCATCAAATAAACCTACATTTTTTAATAAAATCTTTTTATCATCACGAACTTCCACATTAATTCCAGCAAAATTTCCATTTCCATTATCCTGCTGTACAACAATGTTGCTACTGGTAAGCACTCCGTTTTGAATCAGATTTTCGCCTGAAGAATTTACAAATTCAAAAACTGTAGGTTCAGGGACGGTATAACAATCGTCTTTGCAGTTTTGTAAGAACAGAGTACTTGCA
Source organism: Chryseobacterium mulctrae (assembly GCF_006175945.1). Classification (NCBI taxonomy): domain Bacteria; kingdom Pseudomonadati; phylum Bacteroidota; class Flavobacteriia; order Flavobacteriales; family Weeksellaceae; genus Chryseobacterium; species Chryseobacterium mulctrae. Next base: position 2,371,630 of record NZ_VAJL01000001.1, read on the forward strand.
ACTATAAGAGCTATTGATTTTTTCATAAAAATTAAAAATGTGATCTAAATTTAAAACTCCAAAAATATTGAATTATTTTGATGTGAATGGAAAAAAATTTTGAGCTGCGGAACTTAATTGACACTTAGTTAATGACTTTTACACTTATTTTTATCAAAAGTAAATATCGATTATTGCAACAAAATAGCCGGAAATGAAGGCATAAAACAAAGACAACGCTACACAAAAGTCAGCAAACAAATGGTGCGCAACACCTACAACGGAAAACATCCCAAGCGGGCAAAAGCGGCAAGGAAATCTCAAAGACAGCTCAAAACCATCGCCATGAGGCTGATTCGTGAATTGCAACGGAATTTTAATGCAGAACAGCAAGAATTTTATAAAGATTTAATGACATTGTACACCAAGGTTGTCACACAAAAAAGAAACGATGCCGATAAAATTTACAGCATTCACAAGCCTTTTACCCGATGTATTGCCAAAGGAAAAGCGCATAGCCCGTATGAATTTGGGAATAAGGTAGGTTTGATCACCACTGCCAATAAAGGAAAGAAAATCATTCTCGGGATTAAAGCATTTTTGCAAACTCCATACGATGGTCACACCATTGAACCGCTTCTGGAACAAATGGAAAACAGTGGTCAGCAACTTCCAAAAGAACTCGTTTACGACCGAGGAGGAAGAGGAAAATCGGAGATAAAAGGTGTAAAAATCTCAATTCCAAGTACTCCAAGAAAAACAGACACGGCTTATCAAAAGCAGACAAAGCGCAAAAAATTCAGAACCAGAGCTGCAATAGAGCCTATCATCGGACATTTGAAAACCGATTTCAGGCTGGCTCAAAATTACTTCATGAGAGAAACGGGACCACAGATCAACGCATTATTATCAGCAACAGCTTGGAACATGAAGAAAATGATGGAAATATTGAAACAGAAAATTATTTTCTTTTTTTATCAGGTACAAATTATCCTATTTTCAAATTTTATTTTAAAAAATAAATTAGAAAGGGGTTTTTATTAAGGAGCGACTAAATATGAATATTAATAGTAGCACGAAAAATTTGAAGGCAGCCTTGATAATTAATGGGTTAAAAAAAATTATTAGTTGTGGTAATCAAGAAATAAATTCTGAAATAGAATCCACAATTCTTTCAGCTGATGTATCGCAAAAATCCATACCGGAATAATCTGGGTTTAAACCACCAATAAAGGGAACGGACATATTATAAAACCTTTTGTTGGCTACCGCATAAATATCTTTATTTTCAAAATGATCTCCGATATTTAAACCTGTGACCAATAAATAATATTTGCCGGTAGAATCCTGTTTAACATTTGGATTTCCTTTCGATACTTCTTCTTCCGCTGCGTTATGATCTTTAAAATACAAAAATCCGGTAGAAATCAATTGATCATCTTTTAAACTTTCAAACGGAAAATCTCCATAATTCATCGGCTTTTGCCCGATTGCATCCACGAACATATTGTATTTTACTTCCTGAGTTTTTCCATTCTTAACAATTTTATACACTGCACCGAAATTTTCGTTAGGAACAACTTCACTATCTCGGTCAACGGAAAAGCTTTCTAACACATTTGCATGATACAAAGCCATTATTTCATGATACGAGGATTGAGGAAGCGAAGCAATGATAATAGAAATTAGAGGCATTAATTTACCTTTTAATCGCAACATATCTTCAGCAGGAAAATGCTTTGCAGGATAATTTACCGCATAACTAAATGCAGAAAGTATTTCTTTCCAAACGATCGATTGATTTCTGTTTATTGATTTTTGTGCTTCAGTAAATTCTGCTTTCAATAATACAAAACTGTCTAACTCATTTCTGATTTTAAGCATTTCTTCCACAAATTCTTCGATAGATAAATCTTTTACCCTGTCGTAAAATTTCTCATCCTTAACTTTCAATCGGTCTAAAAAGTTTTTTTTGTAGACATAATCTAAATCTACAAAACCACCATTTTTATTTTTGTATTGGTGTATCTCATCATTTGACATTGTCCATTTAGTATCAAATGCTTCATCTTCTGTATGAAATCTTAAAGCAGGAAGAAATCCACACAATGAATAAAGATGTATTTTAAAATCTGGACTTTCATCGGATAATATATATTCTAGTGAACCATCATTTAATTTCTTATAAGTTCCGTTGCAACGCGAAAGGGTTTTAATTGCATCAACGGCAGTAAGTGAAGCACCTCTAACCGCTACAGGAAAATTCATCGTACCTGCAAATTTTGAAGGCGGATAAGGGGAGTCAAACCAATTTTCTACTTGTCCTTCAAAATCTTTATTCCACATATGGCCTGTGCAAATAACGAGAAAGTCCGACTTACAGGTTTCACTTTCAGTTATTATATGAAAACTATCTCCGTAATTTTTGATATTTTCAACATTAACATTTAAATACAATTCTACCTCAACACCCATTTTAATGATTTCAGACACATATATTTTGAACTGTTCCTCTAAATAATTTCCTAATAGAAGTCTTGGAATTACTTCATATTCATTAATATTTCCACCCTTAACAAAATCTTCAAACCCTTGGTCAGGTTTTCTGTTGATATAATCTGTAAAAGACTCGAATAATACGGGCAACTCGTTTGCACTAACATTGGCCACGTGTTCTTCTTTACTGCCATATTTTCCATAAGGCATACCTACTCCAAATCTTTCGTTTCGTTCAAATACAAAAATCTTTTTGAGTTGAAGTTTATTTTCATAAATATGTTTCAGCATAAAAAGTGCTGCAGGTCCGCCACCAATCAATGATATGGTTGAACTGTGGATAGAATTATTTTCCAATGAGTTATTTTAAAATTATTATTGAAAGATATATAAAGACAAATAAATAAAAAAAATATCCTCAAATTATAATTTTACCAAAAGAGGTTTCAATTTATATTTAAGGATATGGTTAAAATGATAACATTACCAGTAAGTTAAAATTCTGATATTTATTATTTTAGTTTCGGTTCTCGATCCCAATTTCTGTGTTGTTTTAAAGTATTTATAAATTTTTTAACATCACTAGTCAGGATAAATGCATTATCGTCTTTGCCTGCCTTTGCAAAAAGTGGCGCCTTTGAATAAAACATTTCAGAACCATTACAGCCGCCAATCACTTTGCAATGTTTGATGGCATCGTTTGCAAATTCTACTGCGTTGGAAATTTCTGATACCGCCTTGAAATTTTGCTCACCGCCCACAATATATACTGCGTCAAAAAGTACAGAAGCTGTATTAAAGTAAGTGTCCTTTACCTCAAATTCCTTTCCTTCGCTATCTTTCACTTTTCCTAATTTTGGAGCAATAGGGCAAGCTTCAGCTCCTTCCTTCTCTAGCTCATTTTTAAGTTCGGCAAAAGAACCAGCATCAAAACCATCCGTAACAAAAACCGCTATTTTTCTAGATTTTATACTATCTTTTTTAGTATTCGCCATACTTAAAGCATCCGATTTTTTGGTAGCCGGCTCTTTGATTACTGATGCCACATCTGCAGGACTTTGGTCTGCATTGTGTACATGGTTATCTACTGGTACTGCTTCTTTCGGTGCCTCTAAGCCTAATTTCTCTGCCACATACGATGAAAGATCTAAACTGATATTGCTAAGTTGCTGAACGACTCTTTCGCGAATTGCCGGGGATTTTACCTTTGATAATTCAAATGAAAATGCGTCTTTTATATGATTTTTTTCGTACGTGGATTGGGAGTTAAAAAACATTTTTGCTTGACTGTAGTGGTCGCGGAAACTTTCGCTTCTACCTCTGATGATATGTGCATCAATTTTTTCACCATGAGAAATGAAACCGCCTTCTGTTGCTTTTGCTAAGAAAGGACAGCCACCTGCAACCGAATTTGGAGTGTAATGCGATTTTTCTTTATAGATTCTATGCTGTGCAAAACCATCCCGAAGTGTATTATGAGCATCATTTAATGGTCTGTTGATTGGAAGTTGAGTGAAATTAGCACCGCCTAATCGATGCATTTGTGTATCGTGATAAGAAAAGATTCTTCCCTGCAATAAGGGATCATTACTGAAATCAATCCCAGGAACAATATTTCCCGGAGAGAAAGCGGACTGCTCGTTTTCCGCGAAGAAATTGTCAGGATTTCTATTTAAAGTCATCTTCCCAATAATTTCTACAGGAACTAATTCTTCAGGAATCAATTTGGTAGGGTCTAGAATGTCAAAATCAAATTTAAACTCATCTTCTTCAGGAATAATCTGAACGCCAAATTCCCATTCAGGGAAATTGCCTTTTTCAATGTTTTCCCATAAATCTTCACGGTGGAAATCTGAATTTTTCCCGGAAATTTTTTGCGCTTCATCCCAACAAACGGAATGTACACCCAAAACCGGCTTCCAGTGGAATTTTACAAAATGCGCTTTCCCTTTTTTATTTACTAGTTTGAAAGTATGCACTCCAAAACCTTCCATCATTCTTAAGCTTCGCGGGATCGCTCTGTCGCTCATCGTCCACATGATCATGTGCGAGGCTTCCGGAGATAGAGAAACAAAATCCCAGAAGGTATCGTGAGCGGATGCGGCTTGTGGCATTTCGTTATCAGGTTCCGGTTTTACAGCATGCACAACATCCGGAAATTTCATTGCATCCTGAATGAAAAATACCGGTATATTATTTCCAACGAGGTCGAAATTACCTTGGTTGGTATAGAATTTTACTGCAAATCCTCTTACATCTCGAGCCAAATCTGTCGAACCTTTAAATCCTGCTACAGTAGAAAGTCTTACAAACACGGGGGTTTCTTTTCCAACGCCATTGAGAAAATCGGCGGACGTATATTCGCTCATATCTTTTTGAAGGGTGAAAATTCCATGCGCCGCCGCAGCTCTCGCGTGCACAACTCTTTCTGGAATTCTTTCCCGGTCGAAATGTGCTAGTTTTTCTCTTAAAAGAAAATCTTCTAAAAGGGAAGGTCCTCTTTCTCCTGCTTTCAAAGAATTGTGGGAATCATGTACAGGAATGCCGTGTTCCGAGACGAATGTCTTTCCGTCGTTCGAGATGAAGTTTTTAGAAAGGTCATCAATTTTTGCGCTGTGATTTGGTTTTTCTTTTTTCATAATATAATATTTATTTGCTTTGATTTTTTTATCTCGCTCGACTACATCCCTAAAAATTGCATGTAATATTCCGTTTCTTTCAAAGGAGTAACCAGCAATCCTTTTTATTTTAAAGAAAAATTTAATTTAAAATCCATCTCATACGGGCTATGTTAATCAATTTTAATCAAAACTAATGCTGTGCTCTGAAAAGTTCGGTGTAGGATAAATAAATTCCTATACAATAGAATGGATCATTTCTACATTTTGCTAACAATCCTCAATGTAATCTCCAAATTATTTTACCGCATAGAATCATATTTTGATTAACCATGAAAGGTGCATCATTTAACTTTTTAACCATGGCAAATTAAATGCCATTTTTAAATTGTATGAATTATTTTTTTTGTGAAATTTTCGTCCGAATAATAAATAGTACAACAGATTGATCATTCTCATCTATTTTAAAACTCATTTGAACTTAATAGTTCATCAATGCGATTGATTTCATTAAGTTTTTTTCCATTGTTTAAGATCGAATTTTAATAAGCTGCAATTTTCGATCGCCCGTTAATGATAGAAACAAGATTAAATTGATAGTCATATTGGTATAAAAAAGAAAAGCATTTTTTTTGTCTCTAAAAATTAATTTTTTAAATCATAGAGCCTGTTTAAAAATTAAATTAGAAAAATTCGTATGGCGTTTATTTTATAAAATAATCTTATAAAAAAAACTGATTGTCAGTTGTTTATGTTGTTTATTTTCCGTAACTTGTTGGTTACTAATCAATTAAATTACAGTGAAAAATTACTCAACAAACATTTCTGACAATCAGTGGCAATTTATAAAAAAGACTTTGAACCTCAATGACAGAAAGCGAAAATATGGTTTAAGAACCATTTGGAACGCCATAATGTATTTGGTGAAAACCGGTTGCCAATGGAGGATGTTACCCAATGATTTTCCGAAATGGGAATTGGTCTATTACTATTACAGCAAATGGGCAAATGCAGAGGATTTTGATCTGCTTCTTTCGAAATTACGGGAAAAAGTCAGGTTGAAAAGAAATCAAAAAAGAGAACCGAGTTTAGGCATAATGGACAGTCAGAGTGTAAGATGGGGAAACAACCGCTCATTAAATGGTTTTGACGGGAATAAAAAAGTAAAAGGAATTAAAAGACATGTGGTGGTTGATAAAAACGGATTTTTATTAGCAATAATGGTTACTGTAGCCAATGTTCATGACAGTAAAGCTGTTGATTTTCTCATGAGAACTTTGGCATATTTCTTAAGTCCTGTGAAGATTATTCTTGCTGATGGAGGTTACAGAGGAGAAATCATAGAACAGGTGAAAAATAAGTTTGCTTATCTAATCAATGTGGTGATGAGAAATGATGAAAAGAAAACAGATTTTAAGCCCTTTTCTAAAAGATGGATTATTGAACGGACATTTTCCTGGTTTGATAACGACAGGAGATTATGCAGGAATTACGAATTACTAATGGAAAATTCTGAAAATATGGTAAAATTATCCACTATAAAAAATTTATTGAATAAAATTTAAACAGGCTCTTATTATATTGTAAAATTATAATTAGATTTTCTTTTGCGAGATTATGAATAATTTTTAATTTTGTTTATTCTAAATAAAAATAATTACACACTACTACCAAATGAAAAAAACACTATTATGCTTAGGGAGTGTATTCCTTGTATCGGGAATTGCAAAAGCCCAGAAAAATGTTATTAAGGTAAATGATTCTGTTAAACAAGGAAGGCTTGATGAAGTCATTATAACAGTAACCAGGACACCAGAGATAATAAAGAAAACAGCCTCAACAGTACACATTGTCAACCGTAAAGAAATTGAAGAGCAAGCTGCAATTTCTCCGGATCTTAGTAACATCCTTGCTTATCAGGTTCCCGGATTGGCTTTTGGAAATAATCTGGTCGGAAACAGAGGGCAAACATTAAGAGGAAGAAATGTATTGATAATGATAGACGGAATTCCACAATCCAGCCCGCTTCGGAATAACGACAGAGAGATTAGAAGTATAGATCCTTCTGTACTTGAAAGAATTGAAGTTGTTAAAGGAGCAACATCTATTTATGGAAATGGTGCAGAAGGAGGGATTATTAATTATATAACTCAAAAAGATAATTCGAAAAAGTCAATATCCGGAAAAACTGTCTTGGGGTTTACGGGGCATGAATTATTCAATAACAAGATGTTTAAATCTGAGGGAGGAGCCGGATATAGAATATCACAGAGCTTTTATGGAAAGCTGGGCAAATTTGATTATCTGGTAAACGGAACCTTCACAGAGAATGGCGTTAAGATAGATGGAGAAGGTTTAGTCCAAAACCCCAGATATGGACTTGGTGAAACAAAGGTAAATAATGCCTTTGCAAAATTGGGTTATTCCTTCAATGACAAAAGCAGAATAGAATTGATGTACAATTACTATTCTAGTTTGCAGGATTCCAAATATATCCTGGATAAAGGAAAGTATGGTGAAAGGCCGTCAACTGGTAAAATAGGAGAAAGTCTTGGTGTAAAAGAAGGAACTAAATATAATCACAACGCTTATTTGAAATATAGCAATACTTCTATATTCCGTAATACATCGTTCAATGCATCCGTTTATTTTCAAGACTTTTATACAATTTACGACTACAGAGAAGCTCCCCGTTGGAAAACAGGTGGCCAATCTGCAATTCTGGAAAAGAAATATGGCTTTCGTACCGACTTTAATACAGAATTCAGAAAAGAAGGTATATTAAAAGCTTCACTTACTTATGGTATAGATTTACTGAATGAACATACTACGCAGCCATTAGTAGATGGCAGAGTATGGGTTCCTGAATTGAATATGATGGCATTTGCACCATTTATACAAAGTAAACTATATCTTACGGAAGATTTAACAGTAAAAATGGGAAGCCGTTGGGATTTAATGAATATAAAAGTTCCGGATTATACAACGCTTCCTTCCGGAAAAGACAGTGCTTTTAATGTCCAGGGAGGAAGTCTGAAGTATAAAAACTTCTCATACAATGCCGGACTTAGTTATACCGCCTTTAGCTATTTCCAGCCATTTACATCCTATTCCAGAGGATTCAACATTTATGATCTTGGACGTGTACTGAGAGATGCTAAAAGTAATGTGCTAAACGAAATTAACACAGAACCCGTTGTAGTAGACAGCTACGAAATAGGTTTTAATAGTAAAATAGGTAAAGTTATAGACTTTTCTGCAAGTTATTTTTATAATTACTCTAAGCTTGGTGCAGATTTAGTTTCTGTGAATGGTTTTTGGACACCATTGCGAGCACCACAATATATTAGTGGAGTAGATCTTGTAATGAATGTTTATCCGGCAAGAGGATTGAATATAGGCGTGAATTATACTTATCAGGAAGGGAAGGTAGATGTAAATAATGACAATACCTATCAAAAATATCTGAGCGGGTTGAGAATTGCTCCGCCAAGACTAAATTCTTATGTTAAATGGATGTCAGATGATAAAAAACTGAATTTAGGTCTATATCATATGTACTCATTCAAAAGGGATCGGTTTTCTCCGGATAAATCTGGGAAATATGAAGAAGGAGAAGGGCCTGTAGAATCTTTCAATCTATTCAACTTTCAGGGAAGTTATAAATTTAATCAGTTTATAATGTTAGGGCTGGGAGTAGAGAACCTGTTTAATAAAACCTATTTTACTCCTACATCTATGTACACTGCAAGAGATGCTGAATATGTAAGAGGTAATGGAAGATATTATACATTGACATTAAGTTTTAAATACTGGTAGTGCATTATTAAGAGCCTGTTTAAAAATTAAATTAGAAAAATTCGTACGGCGTTTATTTTATAAAATAATCTTATAAAAAACTGATTGTCAGTTGTTTATGTTGTTTATTTTCCGTAACTTGTTGGTTACTAATCAATTAAATTACAGTGAAAAATTACTCGACAAACATTTCTGACAATCAGTGGCAATTTATAAAAAAGACTTTGAACCTCAATGACAGAAAGCGAAAATATGGTTTAAGAACCATTTGGAACGCCATAATGTATTTGGTGAAAACCGGTTGCCAATGGAGGATGTTACCCAATGATTTTCCGAAATGGGAATTGGTCTATTACTATTACAGCAAATGGGCAAATGCAGAGGATTTTGATCTGCTTCTTTCGAAATTACGGGAAAAAGTCAGGTTGAAAAGAAATCAAAAAAGAGAACCGAGTTTAGGCATAATGGACAGTCAGAGTGTAAGATGGGGAAACAACCGCTCATTAAATGGTTTTGACGGGAATAAAAAAGTAAAAGGAATTAAAAGACATGTGGTGGTTGATAAAAACGGATTTTTATTAGCAATAATGGTTACTGTAGCCAATTGTAATCTTCCCGAAAAACCGGAACATTTAAAAATATAGTTTTTAAATTTGGAAGACAATGAAAAACAGTAAATTTTCAGAAGTTCAGATCATTAAGATTCTATCTGAACAAAATCAAGGCAAAACAGTGAATGAGATCTGCCGGGAGCACGGCATCAGCCAGCCGACATTTTACAAATGGAAGAGTAAATAGTCTCTCCTTAAACCACCTATAATTTACTGATTATTAGTATTTTGGGTTTAAAATAGCTTGTTTTTTATTGCAAGAATTTGTATCTTAGAGCTTTAAAACCTTGCAAATATGTTGGGGAAAAATCCAGAAAAGAAGCCAGAATTATTCCGCCCAATGTTGGTGGATTTTATTGACCACGAGCATGAACTTGTTCTACTTTCAGAAAAAATTGATTGAAATTATTTTGAGAAAGAATTTTCGTCCTTGTATTCCAAAGTGGGCAATCCGAGCCATCCGATTCGGTTTATGGTGGGTTGTTTGCTACTGAAACATTTGTATAATTTGGGCGATGAGACGTTGGAAAAAGCCTGGATCATGAATCCTTATATGCAGTATTTTTGTGGCAGGGTTTTCTTTGAACACGAATTTCCTTGTGACCCGAGTAATTTTGTTCATTTCCGAAAAAGAATTGGCGAAAAAGGTATCGAAAAAATCTTTGCCTACAGCGTAAGAATGCACGATGCCAAGACGAACACCTCAAATTTTGTTTTGTCCGATACTACCGTTCAGGAGAATAATACCTCTTTTCCTACCGATGCAAAATTGTGCAAAAAAGTGATCGTTTTTTGAGATTTTAATGAGTATTGTAATAATCTTTTATTGGCTTAACTTATACTAATGATTCTAACAAAAATATTTATCTCGTATGCAAACTACTAGAAAGGATAATTATAGAGGTAAGTTATTAATTTCAGAAATATTTAATTCGCTCTCTATCATATTATTTGTTTCAGCTTTAATAATAGTCTGGTCAATATTTGAATCTTTTGGGATTGGTAAAACTTGATACAAATTAACCTCTGCTCGAGTTATTGCGACATATTTTAAGCATTTTTCTTGATATATCTGCCAATCCTGCAAATTTCCTTTTGTTGGCATAAAAGGTAAGGAGTCATAATTGAGAATGAAAACATTTTTAGATTCTAAACCCTTAGATTTATGAATTGATGATAAAATTATGCTATCGTCGTTTTCATTACTGAAAAGTTTGCGTAAAGCTTCAATCATATCACTAAAATTTTCCGCTTCCTTAATATTGTGATATGAAAAAATAATAACATCTCTTATACTTTCAAATACTGTAATTTTTGTCTCATTATCCGAAAACTTTCTTTTGTAAGAGTTTAAAACTGTCTCAACATTTTCAATAAGATTTTCGTAAAAATCAGGGTTTTTGTGGAATTTACGGGGAATAAAATCTATTATCTCTTGAAGAATTTCTTCTTTACCAAGTATTTTACAACTTTTCCCCAAACTTATTAATTTAAAGAATGTAAGTACAATATCTTTGTTAAACCTTGAAAGTATAAAATCCTTATGTTGAACAATTTTTAAGATTTCATTATATTCGATTTTTGTTACTTTTCCTTCAAGAACATTTGTAGTAGAAATATCATCCCTAATGTCTTTTGCTAACGAAACAACACTTTTACTGCATCTAAAACAATTTGTCAGATTGAAAGTTTCCGGATTTAATAGTTTTTTTATATTATTGAACGATTCTGGTGAAGCACCTGCAAATCCATAAATAGATTGAAAAGGATCTCCTACAGCAAAAACTCTACCTCCTGTCTTTTTGTAATATTTCATCACAATTTTTAATTGAGCATTCGATAAATCTTGACATTCATCAACGAAAATAATATCATATTTATAAAATGATGTATAATTAAAAACATCAGGTAAAAATATCATATCCGAATAATCAATATTTTGATTTTTTTCTGCATTTTCAATCCCTTTTTTAATTACTAAGGAAACAATTTTTGTATAACAGTCAAGTTCTATATTACAGTTCAGATCTATATCTAAACCGTAAAATTTAGCAATCTTTGCAATTCCTTCTCTCCCTTGATTATAACTTAAGGTCAGTCTAGATAACGATAACAATTTTTTGAAGTTATTGTCCGCAATTTCGTAGAAAGAAAGTTCCTCTACCTCTCGCATTTTATAATTTGAAAAATCTTCCGGATCAGAGAAATCTATTTCTTTTTTTAATTTTTTCTTCTTTTCAAATGTTTCTTTCAGTTTAGCAAAAGCATCTTTCACATCATTTTGACGTAAATCATTTAAAGGATCTTTTCCTAAGTATTTAGAAAGTATTTTATCATATTTATCGGCATCAATATTACAATCTTTGAATTTATTGTTATTCATTTTTAGAATATTTAAACCTAAAGCATAAGTTGTTTTTACGAATACAGGTCTTGAAAAATTCTGTACTTTTTGACTTATTTCAGTTTGAATTTTTTTGTTGAAAGCACAAAATAAAATTTTCTTGTTAATAGGCAAATGTTTAATCCCTTCAATTAATGTTGATGTTTTTCCTGAACCTGCAACGGCATCAATAATTCCATTATTTTGTTCAGAATTAAAAAAGCGGAAAATTTTTTCCTGTTCAACAGTTGGAATAAATGACATTGTGTGATTATTTTGTTTTTTGGCTATTTTTTATAATTGGCTATAACTATATACCGAATATCTTTCTGTTTTGCGTAGATATGCATAAATAATGGAGCCTTTTTTTTAGTTTACAGCACCTCAAAAATATTTAATATCATCTGTATTAGTGTAGAAATAATTTTACTCCAGACCGAGTATTAATAAGTATTTCTTTCACTGATCGTTTTTTGAGATTATTTTTATAGCTGCTAACTTTTGCAGCTTAAGTGATGTTGCTATTCAAGCGGACTGGTTTTCTCTGCCAAGATAAAACTTTCTTAGTAAAAACAAATTTCCTGTTACCGAAAATCAGCAGTCTCGCTTAGTCGCTTTCAGGCGATGTGTTAATCACCTTGATATAGTCTAATTTTATCAATAGGCATGGGATGATTTATTTGTTTTAGAAGAATTTTGAAAGTTTCTTCAATTTCTATTTCATCCTCACTAGATATCATTAACCTAAGTAATCCATAAAACTCTAAATTATTCGAATCAATAGAGTAGGTTTTAATAAGTTTGTGATCTTTTTTGTAGCCTATTTTAAACTGTTTTTCCAAGTACTCAAAGGTCAATTCATTATCTTTCCAGTCGACGATCTCAAATTCTGACCAGAGCATTCCAAGTTTACCAGTAACCGACCGTATGAAAAGATCCGCGACATCTAAAGCCTCTTTTACATCATCAATCTCAGGTTTCTTGTACATATGTTCCAACTTATTCCGTAACGTTCGCGATTTTGAAATTATTAAACTAGGAGCCAAGTTAAGGGCGTGAATAATTCTTAACTTAATCGGAATATCAGATTCAAATTCGAAATATTGCAAAAAATCATTTATGATAGGATTAAAATTCTCATACTTCGAAATTAGAGTTTCGATTGTTTGATCAATTTGGCAGTCGATCGCTCTTTTTGAATTTGTTATACTATTTATAAAACCTTTTTCATTTCCTTCCTTTAAATCTTCTTTTGCGAACTTCAAAAAATCTTTTGGAGAAATGTCGAACGTTGTTTCATTAAAGCTTGTTCCAAAAGTAGACCGCAAGGTCATGTCTGTCAAGTTCATTTTTGAGTCATTTAAGATTTCTAAAAGGATGTTATTCATCGTTTTTTAATATTTTTTCGATTAATCTACAAGAAGAAATATATTCTACATCATCAAAAATATTTTCTCTCATTCTTTTAAGTTCTGCTTCTACATCAACATCATTAGTTTGCGAAGAAATTAACCTACTGAAAAAATCAAAATCACTATAATTTCTTCTGTGTGGGTCAATTAATTTTTGCAAAGCATAATTAAAATTCTTAACTGGTTTTATTAAATTTAAAGAAGGGGGTTCATCTAAATTGTCTCCTACGACATCAATAAAAAAGGGTGTTTCAATGATAGATAATGGCTCGTAGACAATGAAACGCCTTGTAAAGATATCATCGCAGTATTTTATTGCATCAACTAAATGTAAATTTAAATCTTCAAGAAATTTTTCGTAAACATTATTATACCGTTGGTGATCCTGGCGCATATTAAAAATCTTTAGAATCGATTTACTGTCGTACAGATATGTTCCATTCAAGAATGGCTGAAATTTTTGTTCTAATAATTTAATCAAACTTTCAAATCTGCTAATGTCTGATACTTTTTTAAGTACTTTATTGAGTTCTGATTTATGTTTCCTAACAACTAAACTCAATTTTTCAATAATTATATCTAACCATGCATTCAAAAAAAGTTCATGCCTGCTCACAACGTCATTAATGTTATGCTCTACTAATTCAAACCTAAAATCATTATCCTTATGATATCTGAGATATTCGATTTTCCCTTGATGTGCCTCGTAAGAAAATAAAGTAGAAGACACTAGTTTTCCTGTTTTATCACGTCGAATAGGATGACCCACCAATTCATTTCTTATGTCTCTATTAATTGCATAATTTTCATCTTTCTTTAAATCTCCCTTATTAAAATTAGTTGAAAACAATCTTAGCATATCCTCTATAAAGTCTTGCTGTACATATACAATCTGTAGTAAACTAATATGATATGAAAAAACTTCTGGCAGACCGCTTCTATCAACAGATATTTTTAGCATATCAAGTGTATCGTAAAAATATCCCATCATATCACCAAAATAATTTGTTTTGGCATCTTCATTAAAATTTATTTCGCTTTGACAATATGGATAATCCCAGATATTAAAATTCCAAACATCCCTAATTGTCTCTAGTTTTTTGTAAATATTATCCATATAAATGTTAATGCGTCAAGTTTTTCAGTCAATTTCTTATAATCGTTTTTTGAGATTACCTTTAATAAATATATCTGCCAGCGGCGGATCAGATGTTTTAAAATTTTACGATTCGTTTTATCATGTTCGCTTCAATATTTTTTGTTATTAAACAATAAACTGAAATCGCTTCCCAGATTCCTCCACCAGATTTTTTATAGCATTCAATTAATGATCTCAAGCCAGATTCCGAAATAACCTTAAATTTCGTTTCAAGGGTATACTTTGTCGCTGAAATGCTTTCAACAACTTCAGTTAAATTTAAATTTTTTTGATAGAAAACATCATTTGTCTTTAGTTTATCAAATTCAAACGCAAATTGTTTCGATATATGACTTCTCACATCAATATTAATTTCCATTGGCCAAAATTCAGAACTAAGACTAAAAACAACGCCAAATACTTTTTCGTTTGCTTGCCTGATATGTAACGCACCAATTCCTTCCCATAATTCTTCAATCGATAAATTAGAATTCATTTCTCTTTCTTCAGGAACAAATTCCTCGTTAGGTGCTTTTAAATCAATTTTAATCAATGGATATATAAAAATTCCAAAACCCTGATAGTGACTTTCGGTTTGAAGTCCTTTATTTTTTATGCTATCTAAAGTTGATTTACTTATGAAATGAATAAACTCCATAATCTTGGTTTTTCCTATCGTTTTTTGAGATTTATTTCTAAAAATTTCGATTTTGAAAGTTAGCAATATTTAGCAAATCTATTTTTTTTCCTCCATTGTTTATTTTTGTTGGAAATAAAAATTTATATGTATAAAGAAATAGAAGTTTTAGCAAATGATCAAATGGTAAATTTAATAAATGAAGGATATACTTTAATTTATTATAACTACGATTCGATATGGTATGAAAACATGATTGAGAAAAAAAATTATCCTGTGTTTAATAATGGAAAAAAGCAGGATTCGCTTTACTTGATTCTAACAATAAGCAATAAATTACGTAGAACACAAAATTTAAAACATTATTCAAAAAATATAAAATCAATGAAAATTCAATGTGTTTTAGATTATAACGATGAACTAGATGATAAACAGAAATCTTATCACTTTAATTTATTTCTTCCAGAAATATATATGAAGCGGATGAAGAAAACTTTCCTTGATGTTTCTACGGAGGTTCTAATCTTTAAAGGACAAGATATTAAAAAATATATGGAGGAAGAGGATTATTTAATATAAAATAACATTGAACAATGTTTAAAATCATGAAAATCAAGTTTAAAATAATCTGTGATTTTCATGATTTATTAATGGGTTTTGTAATCGTTTTTTAAGAATTAGTTCGATCTATCATTAACAGAATAAATATTGGCAAAGTGGGGGCTAAAAAGGGAATTTTACTTCAATTTTAAACTTAATACGGCAGTTGATTTTTCAGATTGTCCCAATTAAAAAAATATGAAAAGCAGCAGCGTATAAAAAAGTAGAATAGTTCAACATATTTCTTAATACCATATTTTGCAAATACAATGTTGAACTAAACCTTCGGTAGCTTTCCCAATCGCATAAATCAGTTACTTTGTAAAGTTAATTAAAAAATCAATAGAATGGCTACAAAAAAAAGAGTTTAGACGAGCTCAGAGAAAACAAAATCATCAATCAGGCAAAGCGCGAAGTGCCTGGTTTTACAGAACTTTTAAGCCGTTTTGAACGTACGGTTTCGGTGTTGGGACGCAGTCAGAGCACGTTCAATAATTACTCCAGACACGTCGCGGCGGTGTCGCTGCATTTCGGGAAAATCCCGACAGAATTGGATCCTGAGCAGATCCACGATTACCTTTTTTACCTTCAGAAAAAATCAAGATCACCCTCGCAATCGTATTTTAAACACACGGTTTACGGACTTCGGTTTCTGTTGAAATCGGAAGGTTTGAGCTACGATTATCTAAGTCTTCCGGAAATTAAAAAAGAGAAAAAACTGCCTGTTGTGCTCAGTAAACAGGAGGTTTGGCAGATGTTGTCATGCTGTAAACTTTTAAAACATAAAATCTTAATCGGGTTGCTTTACGGTTGCGGATTGCGCTGTCTGGAGGTCAGAAATCTCCGTTTATGCGATTTGGATTTTTACCGAAAACAGCTGAAAGTGGTTCAGGGAAAAGGCAAAAAAGACCGCTATTTGCCTTTGTCGGAACATTTGATTCGGGGTTTGAAAAAATATATTGAAGCGGAAAAACCGGAAGATTTTCTCTTTGGAGAACCTCGAGCAAATCGTGCAGGTGGAGAATTCGATTCAAGATATTCGCAACGTGGCGTACAATGGGCGGTGAAACAGGCTTCAAAAACGGCAAAAATATTGAAAGAAGTGAGTGTTCATACGCTTCGGCACAGTTTTGCGACGCATCTTTTGGAGGATGGGATGAACATTGTGAGCATCAAAAATCTCCTCGGCCACGAAAACATCGAAACGACCCTCGTTTACCTTCAAATCGCCCAACTTTCTACCCAAAAACTCTTCTCTCCACTGGATACTTTGTTTGAGGAATGCAGAGCGAAGTAGTTGGTTTTGAATTTGTTAAAAGCCAAAATTCAAGCTTTAAATTTAATGAAAATCAACGTTTAGAAATCTCAAAAATACAGTCTGCTCAACCTGAATCTCAACCTCGATACGAAGTCGCAGATGTGTTGAATATTTTAGGTTCAAAACTAGAAAATTTAGGATTAAATTCCTGGCAATTAAGAACTTTATTTGCGTTAAAAAAGTGCCGTACATCGGCTTTGGGCGGTCATATTGACGCTTGTGACGAATGCGGAAATATCAGCATCAGCTACAACTCCTGCCGAAACCGGCACTGCCCGAAATGTCAGGGCAAAAACCGCGAAAAATGGATTGAAAACCGGGAAACCGAACTGCTTCCAGTGCCTTATTTTCACGTGGTTTTTACCGTTCCGGAAGTGCTGAACAAAACCGCACTTCATGCTCCGAAAATGTTGTATGATATTTTATTTGAATCGGCTTGGGAAACGCTGCAAACCTTTGGTGAAAATCGAGGTTTAAAAATGGGAATGATCGCTATTTTGCATACTTGGGGACAGAATCTGAGTCTGCATCCGCATTTGCACTGCATCGTTCCGGGTGGCGGCGTGGATGAAAACGGAGTTTGGAAAAACATCAGAAGCGACGGTAATTTTTTGTTTCCTGTAAAGGCTTTGAGCAAAGTTTTCAGGGCTAAATTTTGTGAGAAGCTGAAGGTTCGGTTATCATTAAAATGTAATAAAAATCAGACGGAAAATGATGAAAATCAATTTGAAAACCGAAAAAATGAAGCAGAAACTTATGAAAAACTCAGACAAAAACTTTGGGAAAAACCTTGGGTAGTTTTCGCTAAAAAACCCTTTGGCAGCCCGAAATCTGTGGTGGAATATTTGGGAAGATATACGCACAAAATCGCGATCAGCAACCAGAGAATCAGGAAAGTTGATGCGGAAAATGTAACGTTGGAGTACAAAGATTACCGCCAAAAAGGCATCAAAAAGCAGATGGTTTTGAGCCATGAGGAGTTTATCCGCCGTTTTGCGATGCATATTTTGCCGAAAAGATTTGTGAAAATCCGCCATTACGGTTTTCTCAGCAGCACATGGAAACGAATGAAGCTAAAAAATCTGCAACAGAATTTAGGCATTCAGCCCAAAGGAAAATTTCCACCCAAAACTTTTCAGCCGAAATGTAGTTGCTGCAAAGTTGGGAATTTGGTAACGATTGCAACGTTCGATTTGCGCGGTCCGCCCCTTTGGTTTTTGGAGATGAGCCAAAACTTTGAAAAGCCAAAAATCTAGCATTTTGGGTAAGGGTATTTATGCCTAAAAGTGAAGGAAAACACGATAAAACCAAGAAAAACCATCAAATTCACCCACAAAAAAAGAGACCTTTCTGAAAGTCTCCTGTATATCTTTAAAATCCTTCGTCGGTAAACCCATAATGCTGAAAAAAGCTCCCGAAGCTTCCGTTCAACAGGGTTTTCATTGTTCGTGCTTCGCACGCAACGAAAACTTAGCTATTACCTGCTTTTGTTGTTGATTATTTTTTCCAAAGATTGTTTATAACTAATGTATTCATTACGGATTTTGTAAAAACTAATGCTAGAATTTGATCTTTTTCTTCCTTAAACCCGGGATAATTGAAAGCAATTGTAATAATTTTTGTCTTAAAGGGAATTTGATATTGAATAAGATAGCTTTCTACTTCGTTACCTGCTCTTTCATTTCTTACATAAGCGCTAATTAGAGAACTTGGTAAGTTCTCAATTTTTGTAATTTCACATTTTGGAGAAAATGCTTTTTCATGTCCTGCTTCAATAAAGTGGTTGTAGCAATTGTTTTTATCTGGAAAAGTGCTAACCATTACTTGTAAAAGCGATTTTTCATCAAGATTATATACTTCTAATTTTTCTTTGTCATTTGCAAACTCCAAAATATCAGTAACTGAAATTGTTGAATAAATTGTTTTTGATTTATTTTTTATGTTATATAGGATATGTGGTCTTTCGCCAGGAGTCAAAATCCAATCTTTAGGGTACTTTATTAGTAAATCAATTCCCAATGATTTTGAATGATTTTTTGTTTTAACGATAAGTTTTTCTGTTTCTTTTGTATTTTCTGTGCCTTGCGAAAGGCAATAACTATAAAATAGTAAATAAATTAAGATTGAGAGATTTTTCATTATATTGCATTATTTGCTTCAATTTAGAAGTTCCGAAATTTGTTTTTAATCGTTTTTTGAGATTGCAAATGCAGTATTATTTATCTTTTAATTTCGAAAAATAATGGTTTGCTATATTAACACTTCCAGAGATTACTAGACCTCTTATAATTGACCAGAACAATATTTCGTTTAATTTACTTGCCGTGTAATTAGTATCATCATAGAAGTTAATTTCCATTAGAAATATAATTACCGTTATTATAAGCGCACCTAATAAAATTTTTTCTATTCTTCGTGAGTCCATATTATAAGTTTATTTACTATTCCTGAGCTAATGTATCATTTTATGAGACTAATTACATAAGTGTAACTAATTGCCGTAATTTACTAGGAAAGTTCTAGGGTTATTGGACCAGCTTAATTTAAATAAACAACCACTTCATAATGAAGTGGTTGTTGTAAAAATTTAATATTTAATCCGCTTTTAGCTATCTGCTCTCCAGTAAGACCAGACCGTTCCGTTGTAAACGCAAAACAGCTTTTTAACGGTGTCGTAAACAATCATTCCCGGTGCAGGACTTTTGATCGTATTGGCAGGATCTGCCACCAAAGGCGGAATCATCGCTTTATTGGTATCAGCCAACACAAGAATTCCTGGAGTGTTATCCGTAAAAACACCTCCAATCTGAGCTTTTGCAGTGGACTGCTCAACAGCCGGACTTGCCTGGATGGGAGCCGTAACTACAACATTTGCTCCTACCGCAGGTAATTCTGTGGTGCGTACCGTAAGGTCAACCCAAGTTCCGTTATTTCTTGAAAGCTTAACCCTGCTGTCATTTCGGTCAAAAATAAGAGCTCCGCCTCTCGCAGTGGCTCCCGGATTTAAACTTACATTGGCTGCAGCCGTTACCCACGGCAATATCAACCCCTTATTACCTGTTCCAAATTCTAAAGACACACCCGTCTGTGTAGTCGTCTTTCCGATGGCGATCTGCGCAGAAAATATTGCTGAACATGACAGACCTAAAAATATTGAATATATCAGTTTCATTTTTTTCATTTTTTAAAATTAATTTTCTTCAGGACAAGACTGCGTGTTAAAACACTTCCATCCCGTTCGAGTACCATCTGTATTTATTTTCATACAGTTATTGGTTGTATCATAGAACGTCATTCCAACTATCGGAACAGCTATAACAGGAGCAGTCAACGCTACATTTACAGGCTCACCGGCAATAACAGCACCTGCAGTAGTAGCTGCAGCAGGCATTCTATTCATTACAAACGCTTTGGTATTGGCTTCAAGAGCTGTCCACCCGTTATTCCTGATCATTGGCCAGTTTGTATTATTTACTCCCGCCCTGTTAAATGCGGTAATACCGTGTATCGTCGCATTATCAGTTCCTAAGGTTATGGTTGGGTTTCTATAGCATTTACAGTCATTAAGTGCTGAGTTCTGAGAATTCCCGACAGCCTGACCTACTCCTGAAACAGGAGAAGAACCTGTATTGTCTGCTACACCTGCAGCTGCTGCACCTGCAACAAGACCAATACTCGCATTGCTGTTATTTGCACCATTATTGACAACCTGAGGAACACCATTGGCTGCTGTAGCAGTACTGATGATCTGAGAAGGTGTACCTGCTGTCGTTCCGTTAAATCTTACATTGATCTGTCCCGGATTGGTTGGAGAAGTCAAAGGATTAACCATAGAATAAGTGACATTTTCGGAACCTTCAATTGCATCAGGACAGCTGTCGCCGTCTGAATCTGTATCTAAGTGATTAGATATCCCGTCGTTATCTGTATCAAGTTCAATAGGGGTACTGCAGAAATCATTGATTCTTATACGGTGTACGTTTGTTGACCCTCCTGTGGAAGCGGTAAAACCAAAACGAACTTTGCTGGCTCCAAAATAAGTATTTGCAAAATTAGCAGTTGTAAGAGTTCCTGCAGTTATTCCATCAACTGTATACGATAGGGTTTGCGTCCCTGCATTCCAGGTAACTACCACAGGATGATAGGCATTATTTTCCAACTGACCCAAATCAACGGAAGTTGTAAGACCGGCACCCTGATTGTCAGAATCCCAAATCTGACCGTGATCCGCAACAATATCTCCAACACCAGGTCCATTATCATAAGTGTCCAATTCCAGAACTAGACCGTTAGCAATATTCTGTGCACCCATTCCCACACCTGTTGCTCCAACAGCAGCTGTTCCGGCAGGGGAGTTTTGAAATACGACCGCTATACCATCAGCACCGGCATCAAATTCTCCTACAAATGCATCAAAAGTAAAAGAAAAACTTTTTGTAAAATCTACTTTTCCGACTGACCAGTATTGACCACTTTGAGAGCCCGCATTTGGAGTCAACTGTGCAATATTTGCACTTACTCCGGAAGCATTATTATTTGGGACGAAAGTAAAATTGTTTAAAAATGATGCGGCAGCCAAACCATTTTCTGTACAGTCTGTAATACCATCATTATCATCATCGAGATCTACAGTATTTGCCAATCCGTCGATATCTGTATCTGGTTCTATTGTCGCTGTTACAGTACACGTTGTTGTACTTCCATTCAGGTCAACGGTAAGAGTTCTTGATCCTGCAGCTCCTGTCCCGTTGTAAGTAATGGGAACATCAATGAAAGTCGTTGCCGTAGTTACTGTAACTGAGTGAGCGGGATTTGTAAAATCCGTTCCAATTACATTTAAAACATAATTTCCGGGTCCATAAATATCTGAAACAGGAATACGTAATGTTCTTGTTGAAGATGTCCCGGCCCTATACGGAGTGGTTCCCTGAAATGCTGTTCCACCACAATTAAATGTGAATGGCTGAAAATAATCAACAGATGCAAGATCAATATTTGAACTGCCTAATCCTGTTAATGTATATTGAGTAAGGTATTCTGATACTCCAGTAGAAATGTTAATACGATATATAACAACGGTATCATTCCCATTTCCTGAAGAAGCAAAGACAAAGCCATTCAAGTATGCAGTACCTCTTATATTTCCTACATCTATAGTTGTGGCAGTATTTGCCGTTGCATTTCTTACCCCAACAGGTCCTGTGATCTGTGTAATTTGAGTTGCTGTTGCAGAAGTTACAGCTCCGTTAATAGCGATTTTATATAGATACCTTATAAAAGTTGTACCATTTTGATGCTGAAGAATCGTGTAAACATTATTTTCATAATCATAAAATGTATCACTTGCAAAAATGGTTGAACGAGGATTACCAGCAGTTCCATCACCATTAGCATTCCAAATTGCATCGCCTGTAATAGGAATAGCAGCAGAAACAGTAGGATACAACCTGTAAAGATTTTTACCATTAAAACCAAAGACTTGTCCGAAATTGTTTCCCAAAACATTATTAGTTCCTAAACCTCCGATGGTAACAGCAGGTAAGGTAAGTCCTGTTGCAGTTCCATTTTTTAATATCGGACTGTTTGCCGCAGTATTGGAGTTAATAAAAACAAGCGGTTGGTTCGCGACCGTAGTATCGTAACCAATTGCTAAATTACTTACAGATGCACCGTTATTTGCATTGTAATATGCCGGTGATGTAATTGAAGCAGGCAATGTGGTTTGAACAGTTGATGGCGTATTACCCGTAATATCATAAACGTGGCCTACCCCTGTTCCTGCAGATGACAGATATAACTTACCTGCGCTTTGAGCTAAAATTAGTGTTGAATTAACAGCTACTAATAATAGAATTAAAAATATTTTATTTTTCATATAAAAGTATTAGAATAATTATCTCGATTGTCTGTTGAGATGTGAAAAAAATAAATGCCTTTTTATTCTATACTATGGGTGGCGGTCTTACAGAATAGACTTGAGAATAACAATAATCTAAAGATTTGTTATTGTAATGAAAATATTTGTAAGAATGAAGATAATTTAAAGATGATGTTATGAGAAAATTATGATATCTGTGAACTGTCTTTGAAAAATTATCGTGGTGATTATTCGGAACTATATAATCTTTAGCGACCTGATAAACTGTCAAAAACTGTCCTGAAGAAGGATGGTGATAAAACTGATGGCTGTGAAAAAGTTCTTTTTGCTTTTCAAACGCTCTAATCTTTTTATCAACCGTATCCTGTTCGTCTTTTTTCTTCTTTTTGACTGCATTTTGCAACTGATCCTTTAGCGGCGTTTTTTTACTAGAGGCGCTAGCTGTGGATTTAATCAGTATTTGATCTTTTTTACTGACATTAAACAAAAAATCACCACCTTTAAGTCTGATATCCTTGTTAAGGATCTGCTTGTTGAAATTTTCCTCTGTGGAATAAATAATGGCTCCTTTAGCCATTACAATACTTACCTGCTGTCTTATCTCATGTTCAATAGAATCCTGGGCAGAAAGAAAAGAATGACACATGGAGAATATTAAAATTAAAAATATACGGAAACTGTTGAAATTGTTTTGATATTTCAGATATCCGACATGTATAATTCTGGTTATTGGAATTTTATTCAACTGTAATTTTTCCTGCCACAAAAATAAACATAATTATCATTAAATCATATTATTATAGATGATTTATTCCTACTCCCAGTATCGAGTTATAAGGTTGCAGTATGTGTAAGAAAAGCTTAAATCACGGGAAGTCTTGTTGATAGGGTCGAATAAACTTACTGCATTTAATACTTAGATATATAAATTAAAATTTTACAGTACTAATTTGTCTGAAATAAAGAATAATAAACTCTATGACTTGCCTCAAAGAGTTTTTATCATTTACAAATGTAATTTAGAGTATCGTTTTTTGAGACTTTATTTGATCTAGAACGTTTCGGGGCTCCTTTGCGATGGTGGGGCATTCGAAGCACAAATCTTCAATTTTGAACAAAATTTGAACCGAAAAACTGCCGTTGAACTTTGCAGTTTCGCCCCACTATTGCAAAATCCTTGTTGAACTAAACCTCCGGTAGCTTTTCCCTTCGCTGTTTTATTAACTTTGGTAAAACAACAAAAAATCTTTAAAATGGCTACAAAAAAAATCTCCGGAGGAGTTAAGGGTAAACAAAATTCTGAACCGTGCCTCGAGCGAAGTTAGTGGTTTTGCCGAACTGCTGCAACGCTTCGAAAGGAATATTTCGATCTTGGGCAGGAGCCCCAGAACGTTCGACAATTATTCCCGCCATGTGACAGCCCTGGCACTGCATTTTAAAACCCTGCCTACCGAGTTGGATCCCGAACAGGTCAAAGATTATCTTTTTGAACTGCAGCAACGCTCCAAAACTCCTTCCCAAACTTACTTTAAACACACCGTTTACGGACTTCGCTTTTTATTGAAAACGGAAGGCCTGCCTTATAGTTTTCTGCATCTTCCCGCTATTCCACAAGTGAAAAAGCTTCCTGTCATCCTGAGTCGGGAAGAGATCTGGCGTATGCTTCAATCCGCCGAACTCCTGAAACATAAACTGCTCATCGGACTTATTTACGGCTGTGGACTGCGGTGTATGGAAGTAAGGAATATCGAACTTCAGCATCTGGATTTTGACCGGAAGATGTTACATGTTGTTCAGGGTAAAGGGAGCAAAGACCGGTATGTTCCTTTGTCGGAACATTTGATCAGTGGACTGAAAACCTTTATCAGTATTGAGAATCCTAATCAGTATCTGTTTAATGGCAATCAAAACAGGAATATCGAAGATATTGATGTTTTAGCTCCGAATAGAAAAGATTTCGATTCCCGCTACAGTCAGCGTGGCGTGCAGTGGGTAATAAAAACCATCTCTAAAAAAGCAGGCATCACCAAAGAGGTGCACACCCACACGCTACGACACAGCTATGCGACTCATCTGCTGGAAGACGGTGTTCCGATCATTATGGTGCAGAAACTTCTGGGTCATGAGCGTATTGAAAGTACAATGGAATATCTTCATGTGTGCCAGCTCTCGGACCAAAAACCGCACAGTCCTTTGGATACGGTATTTACTTTATGCAGCAGGAATGCAGGCCCGAAGTAAAGGTGCGAATGTAGCAGAAGTTCTTCGCAAAATCAATTTATCATCCCAAAACTTCAGCGTTCATCAGGAAAAGACATTGCGGGCATTGTCCAACTGCCGGACTTCTGCCTTGGGTGGTCATATTGATACGTGTGATGGTTGCGGAAATCTTTCCATCAGTTACAACTCCTGCCGTAACCGGCACTGTCCGCAGTGCCAGGGTCATAAACGGGAAGAATGGATCCAGAAGCGCGAACAGGACCTCTTGCCCTGCAGCTATTACCATGTGGTTTTTACCCTGCCGGAGGAGTTGAATGGGCTCGCAATATCCCAGCCCCAACTTATTTACAAGATCCTGTTTGAGGCCGCCTGGGCCACTTTGAACCAGTTCGGCAAAACCGAAGGCCTGCAGCTGGGCATGATTGGTGTTTTGCACACGTGGGGACAAAACCTGAGTCTTCATCCGCATCTGCACTGCATTGTGCCGGGAGGTGGTCTCACGATGCAGGGAAAATGGAGAAAGAAAGTAAGGACGGATAAGTTTCTGTTTCCAGTAAAAGCGCTGAGCAAAGTCTTTCGGGCAAAGTTTGTGACTTCCTTAAGAGCCTGTGGAATTACTGACCGGGATTTAATGGAGAAACTCTTCACCAAGAACTGGGTCGTATATGCCAAGCGGCCTTTTGGCGGCCCGAAACAGGTGATCGAGTACTTGGGGAGATACACTCACAAAGTCGCCATCAGCAATCACCGCATAAAAGAAGTGACGGATCAGCAGGTCCGTTTTGAGTACAAAGATTACCGCAAAGGCGGCGAAAAAAAGGAAATGACTCTTGCAAACACGGAGTTTGTCCGGAGGTTTTCGATGCATATTTTACCGAAAAGATTTGTAAGGATCCGGCATTACGGCATCCTGAGCAGCAGCTGGAAGCGTGGGAAACTGCAGGCACTGCAATCCGATTTGAAAATCAGAGTTACTGCAGCAAAACCGAAAACTTTGCTCCGGAAATGTCGAAGTTGCAAGGAAGGAAACTTAGTCACTATAGCTGTTTTCGGGCAGCGCGGTCCGCCACCGGAATTTCTTTTCGTTATCCAACCATTGTCTGCAAAATAACCTTTGCGGGTAAGGGAATTTATATGCTGCAGCGAAGAAAAACCTGCAGAAAACCACTCATAAAGGCTACCAAATGCCACAAAAAAAAGCAGTCATTCCAAAAAACTGCTTTGTTACCCTAAATCCTAAAATCGAAAACTACATAGACGGCCAAAAAAGCTCCCGGAGCTTCCGTTCAACGGGCTTTCATCTCGTGTCCTGCGGACAAGACGAAAGCTTAGTTATTAGCAGAAGGTTTTTTTAGAATGATCTTTTAATTTCATCGAAAACAATTTTACGATAATATTTCCGCATTTTTCTTTGCAACTTAAAATCATCTCTTCTCAAATCCTGTGAAACATCAGCACCGTTGAAATAAATTTGAGTTCTATTCCCTTTTAGAGGGAAAATAGTAAAACTTATATTTCGTAAAGTATCATTGTCAATAATTAACTCATTTTTAATATATTTTTTTCCTCCACTTGTAGAATCAATAACACTTCGATAATGAATTAGTCTCACCGTGTCAAATTCGATTCCATTTTGTTTAAGTTTATTAAGTACGTAGTCTTTGCTATGGTTTACTTTCATATTGCATTTGTAACATTGAAGATTTCCATTATTCATAGTAAAGTAATGACTTGGTGGCGGTGCTTCTGCAATAAATATGAATAAAGATATGACAAAAATAAATTTTGGATTCAGTTTTTTTATTGTTAAAAAATCTATTTTGTGAACATTTTTAATCAGATAATATGGTATTGGCAAAAGTAATAAAACAAACAAATCAGAATAATCAATAATTCTTGATGTTTGAATTGGTGAAATTTCATTGTAGAAATTAATCAGACTTTGTGAATATTGACTTTTCCAAAATGAGAAAATAATAGCTGCAGCAAAAACACTATTCTGCTTGAGTTTTGGGAAAATATATGTCAAAAAAAATGGAAAAATAATTATTCCACAAACATCAGATAATTTTCCAGTAAAATAATTTGAAAATTCAAATTTGAATATTTGATCATTTAAAAATAGAATCAAAATGCCAAAAATGAAAATGTAATTTACAATATAATTTTTGTTACGATTTGTGTTCATAAACTTTCTGCTAACTTCCAAATTTACGCATTGCGTCAATCCAAACTATATGATATTCGCAAAGCCATTTATGCTACTAATATAAAATATTATTTTGATTAATTGATTATTAGTTTCATACAGTTTTGTTTCGCTCAAATTTATCTTTGGATTAGCGAACTTTTACCTTTTAATACCCATTTTTTTAATTTCTTCATCACTATAATTGTCCAGAATTTTAGCATACCGATAAAAGGTAGCCCTAGTCAATCCAAAAGGCTTATAAATATCTTCGGGACGTTTCGTGACATCTTTGTATATATTGCGCAGAAGTAACAGTTTAGAAATTGTTTCTGCAGTATAACCTTTTGGTCTGCCACCGAGTCTACCTCTTGCTCTTGCAGATTGTAGTCCTGCGTTGGTTCTTTCTCTTATTAACTCTCTTTCATATTCAGCTAAAGAAGCCATGAGATTCAAAAATAGTCGTCCATTGATAGTTGAAGTATCTACACCATCTACAAGACCTTTTATTAAAATTCCTTTATCACTCAAACTTAAGACAAGATCAATAATGTTTTTTAAACTTCTACCCAATCTGTCCAATCGCCACACATAAAGTTCGTCACCTTCTCGAAACTGGTCAATCATCTTATCAAGTTCGGGACGATTCTTTGTTGCACCCGAAATTTTCTCCTGATAAATTTTCTCACAACCTGCTTTTTCTAAGGCTTCAATTTGTAAATGCAAATTTTGATCTTTGGTTGAAACCCGAGCATATCCTATTTTCATATTTTTGTTACATTAAACTCATACTATGTAAATTTATGAAACTTTGTTTAATGATACGAGATTTTGAGAAAATTATTTGAAAAAATAAGAATTCAAAGTTGCATTTTTCAAAATCTCAAAATACTACCGTATTTTTACAACCTGTTTCTAATTCTACATATTAATATTTTATTAAGGCTCAACCTTGCATTATTTTACATAGCTTTTCAGATGACCTTATATTATTTTATGCAGGTGAAATCTTATCTCTTTAATCGGTAAGCTACTTTTGAATCCACATTTTTATTGATTAGCCATTCATTTAAATCTTTAAAATCTGAATATAAAACCCGACAATCTTCTGCATTTTTACTTTCATTTTTAATCATTTCTACAGCACGGTTTCCTGCTATATCATTATCAAAATAGAGCTCGATATTTTCATACTGATCAAGAGATTTTTTTATATTGGAAATCATCGCTACCGAATTTAAAATGATGTAATCTGAAGGTTCTTTTTCTAAGAATTTTTCCACATTTTTAAAGGAAAGAAAATCAAAAAAGCCTTCGAAAATTCTTAGTGATTTTGAATCATTTTTGAACGTAGAAATATCTTTTTTACCCAAGCAAATTTTGGAGTATTTATTGCGGATTTCGTAACCACCAGAATCGTTCTTGAAACCAATTCCGAAATAGTTTTTATCGTTCATTCGGTAATAAATTTCGTGTAAGAACTGAGTTTGATTTCCAACTTTTCTTTCTCTTAGATATTCCAAAAGTGCAGGATGCTGGATTTCATTGACGTCAAGTATCTCATAATTTTTACTGGAGTTCTCGAACTTCTGATCAGGAATATTTTGATTTTGAAAAGAAGAAAAGTTTTGATTTTCTGCCCAAATTAAAACTCCATTTACTGAAGTGTTCAGATACTTCTTCATAAAATCAGTATTGTTTCCCCCGATTCCTTCTGAAAATAAGTACCATTTGTTTAGACTTTTATTGATTTTAAAAGAGGCTTGGGATTCGTTGCCAAAGGGGTTGAGATACCAAGCTTTTTTTTCATTTTGTTTCGTTGGAAGGTGTCCGAGAGAAAGGAGGACTTCTTCCAACAATATGCTGTTAAATTGTTTGCAGTTCATTATTGTAATTTTTAATGTTTTTTAGTAATAAATAGTTTGTGTACTCTCGGTGAAAGTGGCTGAGTTTGTTTTTGAGTAATTTTTGATGAATTGATGAGAAAGCCTTGTAAAAAATTGATTAACAATAATTTAAGTTCTCATCAAAGTCTCATCACCTCATCAAAGTGGAAATATTCTTCTCATCATCCTCTCATCAAAAATCAAGGTTTAAAAGTTTGATGAGGCTTTTGATGAGCTGTAACTAATTGATTTTATTTTCATTATCTACTAACTCATCATTTCATCAAATCTTTGAAGAATAAAATTCCTTTCTATTGTAAAATACCGACCTGTTTTGTTCTGTTGGAAAAAACTTAAACCATAATCGAGGTCGTATTTGATATAGGCTAAAGAATTACTTTGAGGTTCGAGTTTCCAGTTTTCTTTCAAGAGTTTCCGGACATCGTTAACTGTCCAATATTGTTTGCTGAACATTTTGCCAAACATATTGAAAATATCCTGCGGAACGAAATGAATATTACTGTCTTCTGTATTTTCAAAAAACACATATAAAAGCTCGATGATCTTAGATTCCAGTTTATTGTTATTTTTCCAAACCAATTTCTGAAGGGCTTTTGTTCTGATCTGGGAATCAGTGAACCACATCCTTGTCTTCTTACGGCTGTGAAAAGGTCTTTGGATTAGGTAACGAAGGAAATAGGGAATCTCCTTGTTTAGATTGTGGAGGAATTCAGTGTTCTCGCTTTTGATTGATCTTACTTTAATAATCCAGAATCGGATCTCATTTTCATCAATCTGAATGAAGTTATCTTCATTATTGGAACAGAGAATGAATTTTCCAAAAAATTCCACTTCTTCACGATCTTTTCCTTTTGCCTCCTTCTTGTCTTTATCAGTCGTTGAAAGATATTTTAATCGTTCTGTAATTTCCTTTTTGTCAAAGAATACTTCATCAATAGCAACTATAAGCATCGATGTCCAATCCGAATTGAACTGACTACTGAAAGAATCTCCCTTGATGTAAGTCATATTTAGTCCAAAAATGGATTTCAGCCATTTTATGAATGTAGATTTTCCTGTAGACCTTTCTTTGCTTACAAGACAAAGAATAGGGAGTGTCTGTGTTGGATATTCAAGCAATATCTTTATGTAATCTAAGCCCAGCTCTAATTGCTCTCCGAAAATATGTTCCATAAATTTAAGTGAGTATGGAATTTTGTTTAGTATAGCTTCAGAACTAATATTTTCTTCGATTGGTTGATAAGGAATCTCATTGTAGATATTGTAGAATCCGTCAACTATCTGCTCATAATTCAGATGAGAGGGAATACAGCAGAATCCATCGTACTTTGAAACTTTTGAAACGTAGATTTTTCCGTGGTCGCTAATAATAGTTTCACGATTCCATCTCACCAAAATTGAGATCTTGTCTCCGGAGATTAATGGTTTTTCAATCGTTTTATAGTACGTTGTTCCTACTCGTAGATAAGGGATTTTTTCGCTCATTTTAAAAGAGTTTGTTTCCGTACAGAAATACGGATAGGTTAAACAAAAGAAGAAATGCAACTTTCAATGAGAATTAGTTACACTTACTTTCTTCGATTTTTTCCATATTCTAATAATTCTTTTTTGGAATAGTAATAGCGACCGCTAAAATTGTAATAGGGTAGGTTTTTGTTTTTTCTCCAATCAATAATGGTGGGAAGAGAAACGTGCAGGAATTTAGCAGCTTCAATCTGTGGGATGAGGTCTTCCGGTTGTTGTTCTGCTTTAGAGGGCAACGTGAATTCAGTTGCCTTCTTAAGAATGATTTCAACCGCTTTTTCCAAATCTCCTTTGGAATGGGAATAGAGTTGTAAGGACATATTATTGTATTTTAAATTGGTTTAAATTTAAATGCAATAATATCAATTTAGTAGCTGTTAATCAAATAGTTACAGATTTTATGGATTCATCCAATTTAATGCAAGCTAGCCCAAATTTTATTTTTTTTAATCCAGATTAATCTAAATTATAACACATTAGACTTTTGAGTTGTCTCGGATTTTTAACTAAATTTAACTAAAAATTGCCCTTTTTAATATAGTTTAACTTTTATTCTGTTTAATTCAGAAATAAAGATTATGTAGATTATTTAAAAATAAATCAAGATATAAAGGAAATCATCCCCACGCTTTGTCCATTTGTTCGTCTGTGAATGCTTCTGTTACTTTCATATACTTATCCAGAACAGCATCTTTCTTAATATTGGCAATTTTCTTTATTGCTTTTGGCTCCATTCCTAATAGTAAAGAATTTGTAATGAATGTTTTTCTTGCTGTATGGCTTGTTATGAATTTACATTTGGGTTGTGTGAGTGATTTTTTCTTATTACCCACAAACCAATGACTTGTGAATGGTTGCTTGATTTCTGCTAATTCACAACAATCTTTGATGTATTCATTGAATTTTTGAGAAGAGATAACGGGGAGGGGTTCATAGATAGTTCCTTTGTATTTCTCTAAAATAGCTTTTGCGTATTTGTTCAGCCTAATAGCGTGATTCTGTGTTTTAGTTTTCTGAATAGAAAGAACTATATGGTCTTCAGAAATATTTGCTAAATGTAGTTTTGAAAGATCAGAAAACCGTAAGCCTGTGAAACATCCCATACAATAGAAATCCCGAACGTGAGACAGTCGATTGCTTTCAAAATCTTTTTCGTATAGTTTCATCAACTCTTCAAATGTTAAATACACAATGTCAATGTCGTGTTCAACAGCTCTAAATTTCTCGAACTCCCTGTTTGCATTATATCCTTTTTCTGTTGCCCAGTTTAAAAATGACTTTAAAACCTTGATTACTTTAGCGAAATAATTTTGCTTCATCTTTTTTATTTCGTACGAGTAATCTCTTAATGATTCAAAAAAATCTTCATCAATCTTATCAAAAGAAAGCGAAATTCCATTTTCCTTACAAAAGAATTCCAGATAGTTTTTTACAGTAGTTTGACCCTTGATGGTGTTCGGAGTTTTTATCAATTTTCCTTTGTCAATATATTGTGTAAAGCATTTGAAAAAGTCGAATTCACTGGATGCTTCAACTTTTTCATTTGAATCAAACTTTTCAATAAACAAATCCTTTGTTGGTTCAAGCTTATTTGCTCTGAAATAAAGCGAAATGTCTTGAATTTTGGTTTCTATCTGTTGGAGTTTTTCATTTATTTCGTCATAGCCATAATAAGTATCTTTTTTTGAATTAGCTTTCACTCGATTGTTCTGCCAATCATTTAATTTACAATTCAATCCAGTATTTCTTTTTATTATAGAGCTGTCAATTCTGAATAATATCCTAATTGGCATTAAACCGTCTTGACTTACTTTGTCCTTTCTTAACTCAAAATTGTACTTTATCATAAGTTGAAATAGATTTAAATAAATGTAAGGGGGAACAAAAGGGGGAATTAATTTGCATTTAAAATTATTAAATATGAAAAAACAAATTAATTAGAAACCTATTGTATATCAAAGTTATTGAATATAAACGAATTAAAAACAAGAAAAATTAAGAAAGGTTTCATAATACCTCCGTCTGGGGTACAAAGAAAGACTGTTAATCATTGATTAACAGTCTTTTTTGTTTCTATGTCCTTGTATTTTAAATTGAAATTATTCTTTTGATTTACTTCTTCTATAGAGAAAAATAAACCCTCACATTTGCGAGGGCTATATATTCTTAAGGTCTAAACATTTCCGTATGCGGAATGTTGTCTTCCAAATATTTCTTTTCGGTAGCTGTAAAGCCAAAACCTGAATAAAATCTCAACAGATAATCCTGTGCAGAAATTCTTACTTCAGAAGTTTTAAAACGGTTTTCTATCGTTTCAACTGCATATTGTATCAATTGCTTTCCTAGATTTTTTCCTCTGCCTTTTTCTGAGGTTAAAACTCTTCCAATTGAAGTTTCGTCATATTTTATTCCTCTGTCAAAAATTCGGCAGTATGCTAATACGGTTTTATCCTCTTGCTCTGCCCAAAGATGCAGTGCTTTTTGATCATATCCATCCAAATCTGGATAAGGCGTGTTTTGCTCAACCACAAAAACATCTACTCTTGCTTTGATGATTTCGTATAGTTCTGAAGTCGTCAGTTCTTCGAAACTTTTTATTTTCCAAACAATATTACTCATTGAAATTAACGCTATTATTAACTAAAAATTCGTTTGTTGTCTGAATGAAATTTAAAATTTCATCGCATCCTTCTTTCTTTTCTGCTGAGGTTACATACATTTCAGGGAGATCAGCCCATGTTTTCAGCAATTCATTTTTATAGGCTTCAACATTTTTGATGGCAATGTTGGGTTTCAGTTTATCTGCTTTCGTAAAAACAATTGAAAACGGAACTCCGCTTTCGCCACACCATTGTATAAATTCCAAATCGATCTTTTGTGGATTGTGACGTGAGTCTACCAATACAAAAAGATTCACAAGGTTTCTTCTGTTAAGAATATAGTTGGTAATCAGTTTTTCAAAATCTTTTCTTAGAACTTTCGAAACTTTTGCATATCCATAACCAGGTAAATCGGTAAGATACCAGTTTTCGTTAACCAAAAAATGATTAATAAGCTGGGTTTTTCCCGGCGTTCCTGATGTTTTTGCTAAATCTTTGTGGTTCATCATTGCATTAATCAATGAAGACTTACCTACGTTTGATCTCCCAATGAAAGCATATTCCGGCATGTCCGGTTCTGGGCATTCTTGCCATTTTCCACTGCTTTTTACAAACGTTGCTGTTTTTATAACCATTTTATTGATTTTTATATTTAGAAAAATAAACCATTAAGAAGAGTCTTAATGGTTTATCGTTTTATATTTTGTCTTTTACCCAGTCGTAAAGAATTTCATTAAACTCATCTGGCTTTTCCATCATGGCAGCATGTCCGCATTTATCAATCCAGAATAAATCTGAATTAGGGATAAATTTGTGCATGTCGATTGCAACTTCCGGAGGTGTTACATTGTCTTGTTTTCCCCAAATAAGACATGTTGGTCTTGAGATTTTAGGAAGATCATTCAACATATTGTGTTTGATGGCGCTTCTTGCCAACATTACCGTTTTAATTCCTTTCATTCGGTCATTTACCACGCTGAAAACTTCATCTACCAAATCTTCAGTAGCAACTGAAGGGTCATAGAAAACCTCTTCTGCTTTCTTTCTGATATAGGAACGGTCGTTTTTTCTTGGGAAACTGTCGCCAAAAGCTCTTTCGTATAAACCAGAACTTCCTGTTAGTACAAGGTTTTGTACTAAGTCTGGGCGCGCCAAAGTTAAAATTAAACCAACATGACCACCCATAGAATTACCTACAATGGTAACTGGTTTGCCAATATTGGTTTCGATAAATTTGATTACAAATTTTGCAATCGTTGTGAGATTGGTATTGAGTACCGGCAAATCGTAAATCGGTAATTGAGGTACATAAACCTTAAAACCTTTTTCTGAAAAAAAACTCACCATTTTATCAAAATTACTCAATCCACCCATCAACCCGTGCAAAAGCACAAGAGGGTGACCTTCTCCAGCTTCTATAAAGTTATATTTCTTTTCTTTTTTTGTACTAAATCTCATAATGCCTATCTAAGCCTTGCAAAAATACAAATTAAACACCAAAAATTTTTTGATATAACTAATATAAACTAAAAATAATATATGAAACCTATTGTTGTGGTATTTTTTACAATTCTTTTTGTTATGCCTTGAATACAAGAAGGTTTATATTATAGATTAAATGAATTATTTTATCTCTCTGATAGTCAATATTTAATGAAACTTATTAACATTAAGTCAAAAAGTGGGAAAAAGTGGGAGGATTTGGAAAAATATTTATATTTTTGTTCCAAATGAGAAATTTCATTGGAACATATGAGTGCAAAATAGACGACAAGGGTCGCCTTAAAGTGCCTTCATCGCTAATTAAGCAGATGGAGGACTTTGAGGATAAAACCTTTGTGGTAAAGCGTTCTGTGTTTCAACCATGTCTTGAAGTTTACCCTATGAAAGCCTGGGATAAGCTGATGGATAAGATAAATAAGTTGAATAGATTCATCAAAAAAAATGCAGATTTTATAAGAATGTTTACAGCAGGAGTGAAGACGGTTGAGCTTGATACCGCCGGAAGACTGCAGATTTCGAAAGATCTTACCCATTTTGGAAGCCTTACAAAGGATATTGTGATAACGAGTGCGGGAGAACTTTTTGAAATTTGGGATAAAGAAGCTTATGAAAAAGTAATTGCGACCAATGAAGACGATTTTGCAAGCCTTGCAGAAGATGTGATGGGAGCGTTTGATGAAGAATAATTAAATAAACACAAATAAGCATGTATCACAACCCCGTTTTATTGAAGCAAAGTGTGGATGATTTGGTGACCAATCCAGACGGAATTTATGTGGACTGCACATTTGGTGGCGGTGGACATTCACGCGAGATTGTAAGCCGACTTTCCGAAAAAGGAAAATTATACGGTTTTGATCAGGATCTTGATGCTCTTAAAAATAATATCGACGACCCGAAATTTACGTTAATCAATCAGAATTTCAGATTCCTTGAAAATTCTCTTTTGATGTATGGTGTTTCTCAGGTTGACGGTATTTTGGCTGATCTTGGAGTTTCGTCTCATCAATTCGATGCAGGCGAAAGAGGTTTTTCTACGAGAAGCAATGCGCCACTTGATATGAGAATGAACGTTATGCAGAGTCTTGATGCTAAAAAAGTAATCAATGAGTATGACGAAGAAGCTTTAGCGGATATTTTTTATTACTATGGTGAATTGAGAGAAGCGAGAAAATTAGCTCGTGACATCGTACATAACAGAAAAAATAAAACCATAGAAACTACTGAAGATCTGAAAAAACTGTTCAGTTATCTTCCGCCGCATAAAGTGAATAAATTTTATGCGCAGTTGTTTCAGGCAATAAGAATTGAGGTTAATCAGGAACTTGAAGTTTTAAAAGAAATGCTGGTTCAGTCTTATAAAATTTTAAAACCAGGTGGACGATTGGTGGTTATTTCTTACCATTCTCTGGAAGACCGTTTGGTAAAAAGATTTTTGAAAAACGGAATGTTTGAAGGTGAGCCGCAACGTGATATCTACGGAAATTACGAAAAAGCATTCGAATTGGTGAAGAGCAAAGCAATTATTCCTGATGATAAGGAAATTGAAGAAAACTCAAGAGCCAGAAGTGCTAAAATGAGAACCGGAATAAAAGTATAAATGATAAATAATGATTGATAAATGATTTAAGATCAATTATAATTTATCAATCATCAATTATTGAAAACGTGGCAAAAAGAACAACAAATCGCCCTCAGAGAAGACTTACTTTTATAGATATTATAAAAGGAAATTTCCTGAACCGTGATGAAATAAAAATTCATTACAAGTTTTTCCTGTTGTTGTTTGTCTTAATGATGGCGATGATTTATAGTAATCATTTAGTCAACAAAAAAATAAAGATTGTTAACGCTTTAAAAGAAGAAACAGAAGAATATAAATCAAGAAACGCTTACGCTCAAAGCAAGCTGATCAAAGTAAAAATGGAATCTCAATTGGGCAAAGAAGTGGCTGTAGATTCATTAATGACTTTAGAAAGTCACCCGCACAAATTGTTAATCAAACTAGACAGTAGTGATGCAAAAACAAAATGATTACGATAACAAAAGAAAAAAAACACTGCGATGGGGTTACCTCTTCGCAACTGTTGCTTTATGTGTATTCGTGATGTTTTTGGCGAGAATCGTTATTCTTCAGAACACCAATGTTCAGGAAATTAAAGACGATTATATCAACAGCAATTACCGAACAGCAACTCTGAAAGCGGCTCGCGGAAATTTGTTTGCTTCCGACGGATCAATTTTGGCAACAACCGTGATGCGTTATGATATTTTTCTTGATTTTAAAACGATAAAAGATACTGTTTACAGCAATAATATTGGTGCTCTTACAGATTCTTTGAGTAATATGTTTGGAAAACCGAGAGCTGAATTCAGAAAAAGATTCGACGAGCAGAAAAAAAAGAAGAACCAATATTATTCTTTGGTAAAAGGTTTAGACTTTGATCAGTACGACAGAATCCGAAATTTTCCAATTTTTAGAAGAGGAAAAAATAAAGGTGGATTTATCGTTGATAGAAATTACAAACGAGAATTGGCAACTTCAGAAATTGGTTCAGGAACCATCGGAATGGATAATGGTGAAGTAAGATCAGGTCTTGAAGGCGCTTTTTCAAAATTTCTTACAGGAACAGACGGAAGTAGATTGGAACAAAGGGTTAATTCTTCTCAATGGAAGCCAATCGATTTCTGGAAAGTTAGCGAACCGGTTGACGGACAGGACGTTTACACGACTTTAGATCTTAGAATCCAGGATATTGCGCATTCTGCTTTAGAAAAACAACTGATCAATTTCGAAGCAAAACATGGAACGGTAATCGTAATGGAGGTTCAAACCGGAAAAGTGAGAGCTTTGGTTAATTTAAGACAAACTGAACCGGGCGTTTATGAAGATGCTTACAATTATGCTTTAAAAGATAATATCGAGCCGGGATCTACTTTTAAAACCATTTCTCTTTTGGCAGCAATGGATGATGGTTTCATAGATGAAAACACAACGGTAGATGTTGGAAATGGAGTTTGGACCTATGCTAAACAGAGAATTTCTGATGGTCATGGTGGTGGAACTTACGATATCAGTGATGTTTTGGCAAAATCAAGCAACGTAGGAACGGCTAAACTGATTACAAAATATTACGCAGAAAAACCTCAGATTTTCCTTGATCATTTAAGAAGATGGAAATTATTTGATAAAATGGATATCGAACTTCCGGGAATTACAAAACCAAAAATCGTAACTCCGGAAAGCAAAAGATGGAATGCTGCAACATTGGCTTCAATATCTTATGGATATTCATCAAACATTAATCTTTTGCAGTTGACAACCTTCTACAATGGAGTTGCCAATAAAGGAAAAATGGTAAAACCTCTTTTCATTGATAAAATAATGAAAGATGGAAAAACAATTTTTCAGGCAAAAGAAGAGGTCATTGTTAAGAAAATGGCTTCTGATAAAGCGATTCAGATGATGACTGCAGCTTTAACAAAAGCGGTAGAAAAGGGAACGGGTAGAAGTATTTTTACTCCAAATCTAAAAATGGCAGGAAAAACGGGGACGGCAAGATTTGAATATTGGCTTCCTGGTCCAATGAAATACAGAGCCTCATTTGCAGGATTTTATCCGGCAGATAATCCGAAATATACGTGCTATGTAATGATTAGCGAGCCAAATACTGCTAAAAGCTTTTATGGAGGAACGGTTTCTGCTCCTGTTTTTAAAGAAATTGCTGGTAAAACTTTCCTGAAAACACCACAGAATATTGAAAAAGAAATGCTTGTTGACAGAAAGGCGAACCTTAATAAAATGGTGGAACCGAATGTAAAGGTAGCGGTTAACAATAAACAAATGCCAAGTGTAGTTGGGCTAATCGGTAAAAACGTTATCCCGCAATTGGAAAATTTAGGCTATCGTGTAGACTTTAAAGGAGTGGGAAGAATTAAAGAACAGTTCCCATTGGAAGGCACAACGATAAGCAAAAACCAGAGAATATATTTGTCTCTGCAGAATTAAAAAAAGAGTCCTGAAGGGACGACTTAATAAAGGATAGGATGAAAATCCTATCAAATAAAAAAATAAAAAGCATCAAAGCAATGCAATTAGTTGAATTATTAAATAGAATTCCAGTTTTAGAAAGTCACGGTAAAAACGATCGTGAAGTTTCTGCTTTGGTTTTCGACAGCAGAAAAGTTTCCGAAGACTCACTTTACATTGCGGTAAAAGGAACAGTTGCAGACGGACATTCATTTATTGCATCCTCTATTGAGAAAGGAGCAAAAACTATTGTTTGCGAAGATTTACCGGAAAATTTAGATGAAAACATTACCTACATTAAAGTAAAAGATACATCTAAAACTTTAGGTCAATTAGCTTCTAATTTCTATGGAAATCCTTCTGAAAAATTAAAGTTAATCGGAGTTACTGGAACCAACGGAAAAACTTCTGTTTCTACTTTGCTTTTTGATGTCTTTAAAAATTTAGGTTATAATTCAGCGTTGCTTTCAACTGTAGAAATTAGAGTTGGAGATGAAATAATTCCTGCGACACATACAACTCCGGATGTAATTACCATCAATCAGATCTTAGCAAAAGCTGTGGAATCAGGTTGTGAATTTGCCTTTATGGAAGTAAGCTCACACGGAATTTCTCAAAATAGAACTGAAGGTTTGCATTTCAAAATTGCAGGATTTACCAATCTTACTCACGATCATCTTGATTATCATAAAACGTTTGACGAATATCTGAAAACGAAAAAAAGATTTTTTGATGAGTTAAATGAAAATGCCATTGCCATCACAAACGTTGATGATAAAAACGGAAATGTAATGTTGCAAAACACCAAGGCAAAGAAAAAATCTTATGCTTTGAAAACGATGGCAGATTACCACGGAAGAACTTTGGAGCTTGATTTTAACGGAATGCTGTTAAATTTCAACGGAAAAGAATTCTGGACAACCTTAACGGGGAAATTCAATGTTTACAATTTGCTTTTGGTCTTTGGAATTGCTTCGGAATTAGGCTTTCAGCAGGATGAAATTCTTCAGGCAATCAGTACTCTGAAAAGAGTTTCCGGAAGATTTGAAACATTTAGATCAGATGGCGGAATTTTCTTCATCGTAGATTATGCCCACACTCCGGATGCACTTGAAAATGTTTTAGACAGCATCAACGATATCAGAACGAAAAATGAAAGACTAATTACGGTTTTTGGTTGTGGAGGCGATAGAGATCACTCGAAAAGACCTGAAATGGGAAATATTGCCACTAAAAAATCAACGTTGGCAATCATCACTTCAGATAATCCAAGAACAGAAGATCCGGCTGTGATTATAAAAGAAATTGAAGCAGGTGTTGAGCCTCAGAATTTCAGCAAATACACTTCAATTCCGGACAGAAGAGAAGCAATAAAAATGGCAATAAAATTTGCCGAGCCGAAAGATATAGTTCTCGTTGCCGGAAAAGGTCACGAAAATTATCAGGAAATCAATGGTGTGAAACATCATTTTGACGATAAAGAAGTAATTAATGAGCTTTGGAAGCTTATGAGTAAATAAAATTTATAATCGATAATTGATCAATGTTAATTGATTTTATCATTCATCAATAATCATTTATCATTTATAAAAAAATAAAAAATGTTATACTATCTATACGAATATTTAACGAGCCAAGGCATTCATATTCCTGGAATGGGAATGTTGAGGTACATTTCGTTTCGTGCAGGAATGGCTGTTTTACTTTCATTAACGATTGCCCTCGTTTATGGGAAAAGCATCATCAATTACCTGAGAGGAAAACAGATGGGTGAGTTAGTTCGTGATTTGGGATTAGACGGACAAAAACAAAAGGAAGGAACGCCTACAATGGGAGGTTTTATCATCATTATTGCGACTTTAATTCCGGTATTGCTGTTTACAAGAATTACCAATATTTACATCGTTCTTTTGATTGTAACGGTAATTTGGATGGGAGCGATTGGTTTTATAGATGATTATTTAAAGAAAATAAAGAAAAATAAAGACGGACTAAGCGGAAAATTCAAAATTGTAGGTCAGGTCGGTTTAGGGCTAATTATCGGAGTTACAATGTATTTCCATCCGGATATTACGGTTAAAAGAAAATATGCTGATGCAAAAGTAGTCAACAGAAATAATGTTGAGCAAAACTTTATGCCGACAGAAAAAATTACCGTTTCTACTGTTCCTTTTACCAAAAATAACGAGTTCGACTACAGCGGAATTTTATTTTGGATGAATGACAAAGATGCCCATGAATGGGCATGGATTGTTTTTATTCCTATCGTTATTTTCATTGTAACAGCGGTTTCAAATGGAGCCAATATTACCGATGGGATCGACGGACTCGCCGCAGGAACAAGTACGATTATTCTTTTGGCGCTTGCGTTTTTTGCATACGTTTCCGGGAACATTATTTTCGCGGATTATCTCAACATTATGTTCCTCCCGAATATGGGTGAAACCACCATTTTTGCCGTCGCAATGGTAGGTGCAGTTATCGGATTTTTCTGGTACAATACTTATCCGGCGCAGGTTTTTATGGGAGATACCGGAAGTTTGATGTTGGGTGGTGTAATTGCTGTTTTGGCGGTTATTTTAAGAAAAGAACTGATGATTCCTGTGCTTTGCGGAATTTTCTTAATTGAAAATATCTCAGTAATGCTTCAGGTGGTTGTCTTTAAATACAGAAAAAGAAAATTCGGGTTGGAATATGCCCAAAATAATAGATTGTTTAAAATGTCTCCGCTTCATCATCATTATCAGAAAGACGGTTTTCACGAAAGTAAAATCGTTAATAGGATGATTATCATAGGAGTTATGTTGGCAATTGTGTGTCTCATTACATTGAAGATGAGATAGAAAATTAATTTAAAATTGAAAAGATTTAAGCATTTAAAAATTTTTTGAATCATTTAAATCTTTCAATCATTAAATAAAAAAAATATGAAAATAGTTGTTTTAGGAGGTGGCGAAAGTGGATGTGGTGCTGCTTATTTGGCTAAGAAAAAAGGTTTGGAAGTATTTCTTTCAGACAAAGGTGCCATTAAGGATCATTACAAACAGTTTTTAACGGAAAATGATATTGAATTTGAAGAGGGAAACCATGATGAGGAAAGAATTCTTAATGCAGACTGGATTGTAAAAAGCCCCGGAATTCCTAAAAAGACAGAAATGATCATCAAAATTCAAGAGAAAGGAATCAGACTTTCTTCTGAAATTGAATTTGCATCTGAATTTACCGATGCAAAAATCATTGCCATCACAGGAAGCAACGGAAAAACAACGACAACGTCTTTAATCTATCACATCCTGAAAAATGAAGGATTGAATGTTGGTTTAGGCGGAAATATTGGCCACAGTTTTGCAAAACAAGTTGCCGATGAGAACCATGAATATTATGTTTTAGAGGTAAGCTCTTTCCAGTTGGATGATATTCAGAATTTCAGACCGTATATTTCTTTATTGTTGAATTTGTCGAAAGATCATTTGGATCAGTACAATTACAACTACGAAGAATATGCGTTGGCGAAATTCAGAATAACTGAAAATCAGGAAAATGACAATTTTTTCATCTACAATAAAGATGATGAAATGAGCAAAAACATTCTTGAAAAATTTGAAATTAAAGCCAAAATGATTCCTTTTTCAACCAAAGAAAAATTGAATGAAGGAGGTTTTGTAAATGAAGATAAAATTGTGGTAAAACTAAAAGACGAATTCTCGATGAAAATTGAAGAATTGTCTTTATTGGGAAATCACAATGTTGCCAACAGTTTAGCGGCCTCAATTGCAGGTAAAATATTGGAAATCAATAATGAAAGTATTAGAAATTCATTAATGACTTTTCAGGCGGTTGAGCACAGATTGGAACTTGTTACCGAAATTGAAGGTATAAAATATATCAACGACAGCAAAGCAACCAATGTAAACGCAACTTATTATGCTTTAGAAAGCATGAAAAACCCTACGGTTTGGATTGTTGGAGGTTTAGATAAAGGAAACGACTATACCGAAATTGAAGATTTAGTTAAAAGAAAAGTAAAAGCAATTGTTTGTTTAGGGATTGATAATCAGAAAATTATTGACTTCTTTAAAAACAAAAAAGAATTGATTTACAGCACTTCAAGTATGGAAGAAGCGGTGAAAACTTCAAAAGCTTTAGCAAAAAAGGGTGATACGGTTTTACTTTCACCATGTTGCGCAAGTTTTGATCTTTTTAAAAGCTACGAAGACCGAGGTCACCAGTTTAAAGAGCAAGTATTAAAATAATTGTAAAATGTAAAAAGTATTAATGTATAAAGAGATCTAGCATCATGAATACATTTTACATAAATACATGAATACGAAACGTATGAACGAACAGAATATAGAAGAAAGCAGATTCGAATTTCTAAAGGGCGATAAAGTACTTTGGATGGTCATTCTTGTGATCTCCATTTTCTCTATTTTCCCGGTTTATTCTGCGAGTTCAAACTTAGAATATATTGTAAATAACGGGACTACAACGGGACACGTTATGAAGCATATGTTCTTTGTAGTTTTAGGTTTGGCAATCATGCGATTGGTGGGAACCGTGAAGTATGAATACATGGGAAAACTCAGCAGTATTATGTTGGGATTAATGATTATTCTATTGATTGTCACGATGTTTACAGGACAAACGATTGACGGAGCCAGTGCTTCAAGATGGTTGAAAATTCCAGGAACACCGATTTCATTTCAGCCTTCGTCTTTTGCTTTTTTAATGTTGATTATTTATCTATGCAGATATTTAACCAAGAAAATAACACGAGAAAGACTTCCGATTGAGAACATTATGTACATTTTCGGGCCGATCTTACTGGTTTTTGTGTTGGTTGCGAAAGATAACGGTTCTACGGCTTTAATGATCCTAATGGTTTCAGTGATTGTTTTGATCATCGGACAGCTAGACTGGAAATACATTGCAGGTTTTATTTCGGCATCATTTGTTGCTATTGCATTGTTTCTATTAATTGCATTAAATACAAATATGATTGGCGGAAACCGTGTACATACATGGATGAGCCGTATCGAAACATTTACATCGAGCAAAGCAAAATCTGCCGATGTTGATGATGAAAGTGTAAAAGCTAAAAATTATCAGGTAATGCAGGCAAAAGCAGCCATCGTTCATGGTGGAATTACCGGAATGGGACCAGGAAAATCTGCTTTAAAACAAATGCTTCCGCAATCTGCATCCGATTTTATTTTTGCAGTTATTGTAGAAGAATATGGTTTGATTGGAGCTGGATTTTTGATCAGTATGTACCTGATCATGATTGTCCGGATTGTAATGATCGCAAGTAAAATGCCCGCATTTTTTGGCTCGTTGCTCGTTCTCAGTCTCGGTGTGATGATTTTCATACAATTGGCAGTAAATATTGCCGTTGCCGTGAATCTAATTCCGGTTACAGGACAGCCACTGCCGCTGATAAGTTATGGAGGAACATCCATGTTGGTAACGTACATCCAACTTGGAATTATTTTAAATATAAGCTCAAGAATACAGATTTACGATGAAGAAGGAATGGGCAAAAAACAAAGCATTGTCGAAATAAACGACATCGCATAAATGTAAATGATGAATGATAATTTATTTTTCA
Source organism: Chryseobacterium mulctrae (assembly GCF_006175945.1). Classification (NCBI taxonomy): domain Bacteria; kingdom Pseudomonadati; phylum Bacteroidota; class Flavobacteriia; order Flavobacteriales; family Weeksellaceae; genus Chryseobacterium; species Chryseobacterium mulctrae. Next base: position 2,416,078 of record NZ_VAJL01000001.1, read on the forward strand.
TATCGCTTATCAATCATCATTTATCAATAATAAATAAGTATGAACAAAAAACTAAAAGTATTGTTATCCGGAGGCGGAACAGGAGGACACATCTTCCCGGCAATCGCTATTGCAGATGAGATCAAGAAAAGATTTCCTGATGCAGAGTTTTTGTTCATTGGAGCCAACGGAAAAATGGAAATGGAAAAAGTCCCGCAAGCTGGCTACAAAATAGAAGGAATTGACATTGCAGGAATCGACAGAGGAAATATGTTATCGAATTTAGGTTTGCCTTTCAAAATTTTAAAAAGTTTATCTAAATCTAAAAGAATAATTAAAAACTTTGCTCCCGATTTTGCTGTGGGAACGGGCGGTTTCGCAAGCGGACCGGCTTTGTATGAAGCGAGCAAAATGGGAATTCCAATTTTTATTCAAGAGCAGAATGCACATGCAGGAGTAACGAATAAAATTTTAAGTAAAAAAGCAAAAGCCGTGTTTACAGCTTACCCAAAAGTGGAAGGTTTTCCGGCTGAAAAAATAAAGTTTTTGGGAAATCCAATTCGTGAGAATATTGTTTCAGGAATGCAGGAATCTTCTTCAGCTAAAGAAAAAATGGGTTTAGATAAAAATAAACTGACCATTTTATCAGTTGGCGGATCTTTGGGTTCAAGAACATTAAACAAAGGTTGGAAAGAAAATCTTGATCACCTTAAAGAAAAAGGATATCAATTAATCTGGCAAACCGGAAAATTGGACTATAGTGAATTGAGCAACGAATCTCGAATTTCGAATCTCGAATCTCAAATCCAATTAAAGGAATTCATCAAAGATATGGAAACAGCCTATTCTGCAGCGGATGTAATTGTTTCTAGAGCAGGAGCGATTGCCATTTCAGAATTGGCGGTAGCGCAGAAGCCTGTTTTATTGATTCCTTTTCCATTTGCGGCGGAAGACCATCAAACAAAAAATGCGATGAATCTGGTTGAAAAAAATGCAGCCAAAATGGTTAAAGATTCTGAAATGCAGGAGAAATTCTGGAATACATTATCAGAAATCTGTGAAAATGAAAATGTAAGAAAACAAATGTCTGAAAATCTTAAATATTTTGCCAAACCAAATGCGGCAAAAGAGATTGTAGACGAAATATTTAAAGTGATTAAATAAGATAAATAAGAAACGTTTGTCATTCTGAACGAAACGCAGTGAAGTGAAGAATCTCTAATATTGAGATTCCTCGTTCCTCGGAATGACAAAATGAAATTTTTTAATAATTAAATAGAGATAAAGACGAATAAGTTTTGGAATGAATTTCAAATCTCAAACTTCAAATCTCAAATTAAAAAAAATGAACAATTTAGAAACATATCAAAATTTTTACTTCGTTGGAATCGGAGGTATCGGAATGAGTGCTTTGGCACGGTACTTCCATGCTTCGGGTAAAAATGTTTTGGGGTATGATAAAACCAACACGAAATTGACGACGGCTTTAATGAACGAGGGAATTGATATTGTTTTTGAAGATGTCATTGATGAAAAAATCACCTCGCTTCAGAAAGAAAATACATTAGTAATTTATACTCCAGCAATCAAGAAATTGGGGATTTTAGATTATTTTAATGAAAATCAATTTGAAGTTTTAAAACGAGCAAAAGTTTTAGGTTTAATTACTGAAAATACAGATTGTATCGCTGTTGCAGGAACGCATGGGAAGACAACTACATCTACTTTGGTTTCGCATTTGTGTAAAGAGGCGAATTTACCTTTCTCATGTTTTTTAGGTGGAATTTCTGAGAATTTTAAATCAAATTTCCTGTACAATGGTTCGCAATATTCTGTTGTTGAAGCCGATGAATACGACAGAAGCTTCCTCAACCTTTCTCCGGATTGGGCAGTGATTACTTCTACAGATGCCGATCATTTGGACATTTATGGAGATAAAAATACGATTGAAGAAGGTTTTAAACAATTTGCAGCTTTAGTTCCGGAAGATAAACAGCTTTTTGTAAGAAAAGGCATTGAAATCGGGAGAGCGCATAAAACGTATGCAGTAAACGAAAAAGCAGATTATTATTCGGACAATCTTCGTATGGATCATGATAAAATCTATTTTGATTTTCATACACCGACAGAAACCATAAAAGATTTTGTCTGGGAGGTTCCAGGAATTCATAATGTAGAAAACGGAACGGTTGCATTAGCTATTCTTCACAATTTGGGAGTCGATTTTGAAACCTTAAAGAAAGCAATTGCCAATTTTAAAGGAATTAAAAGAAGATATACGAAACATATTTATCCGAGCGGTAAAATTTATATTGACGATTATGCGCACCATCCAACGGAAATTAATGCTGTTGTGGGTTCAATTAAAACATTTTATCCGGATAAAAAATTATTGGTGGTTTTCCAGCCGCATTTGTTTAGCAGAACACGAGATTTTGCTGATGGCTTTGCTGAAAGTTTAGATAATTCTGATGAATTAATCTTGCTTGATATTTATCCTGCAAGAGAGCTTCAGGAAAATTTTGAAGGAATTACATCAAAATGGCTTTTAGAGAAAGTAAGTTTAGATAAAAAAGAAGTTTCTGGTTTAGCAGAAGCCTTTAATAAAATAAAAGAAAAAGAATTTGATATTTTGCTTACAGTTGGTGCGGGAAATATAGATACGTTGTATGATCCGATTTGTGAATGGCTAGGGGAAAAATAATTGATAATAATAAAATCTAAAATTCTCTTAACTCTGACGATTTTATATTTTGGAATTGCATTTTCGCAAACGAAAGCAGATTCATTAGAAATTGAAAACATTAATAAATATTCTGAAACGATTAATGAAAATTCGAAAATAGCTGAATATCAATTTGAAGTAAAAAGTAAGAATAAAATTGTAAAATATCAATACAGTAAAAAAGGAAATGAAATTGTAGAAATCACCCGAGAATGGAAGGTAGATAATGGAGATTACATCGACACTTACATCGATTATTTTCTTTTAAAAAATGAAGAAAGAGTTTATGTAAACCAAAGTATCGTTTTTAAAAAAAAATCTGACGAAGAAATAATAGGAGGCTGGAGTTGTACATTTTGGATCAAAAAAGACAAAGTGATTCACATGACTTCTTTAGGACACGGAAAAACAGAATTACCCGATTGGGATTATGAAAAAGAACTGAAAGAAAACTTCAATTATATGATGAAACAGGTTCAAAAAGTAGAAAAAAACAAAAATAAATAAATTAAACTCGGAACAGAAACTCCGAAACCCGAAACTTATTTATGAAAAACAAGTATAGAATTTTAAAAATTGCCATCACAGTGATCATTCTTGGGTTTCTGCTGAGTTTCTCGTTGAAGAAATTTGGGGGTCAGAAGATTACGGACAATAAAATTTCTGTAAAAATGAATGAAAAAACTCCGGTTTATTTCATTGATGAAAAAGATATTCGTGAGATTGTTAATAAAGAAAATCCGTCAAGAAAAGTTGGCGATTTAAATATTCCTGAGCTTGAAAAGAAAATTAATGCGCTTCCTGCTGTTGACAGTGCGAATGTATATTTGAATTTAAATGGAAAACTGAATTTAGACATCAAACAAAGAGTTCCAGTTTTCAGGCTGAATTATAAAGGAAAGGATTTTTATGTGGACGAAAAAGGAATAGAATTTCCGATCTCTAAAACCTATTCTCATCCTTGCATGTTGGTGACTGGTGATGTGAAAAAAGATGAATATGAAAAGCTTGCCGAATTGGTTGATAAAATTGACAAAGATGATTTCAGTAAAAAATATTTCATCGGGATCTCAAAATATAAAGACAGTTATAATCTTCTGACTAGTGAGGGAATTTATAGAGTGGAAATAGGAGATTTAGACAATATTGAATTAAAAGTAAAGGGTTTTAAAACTTTTGTAGAAAAATATCTGGTGTTTCAGGATCCGCAAAAGTATAAAATGATTTCGGTAAAGTATCAAAATCAGATTGTAACAACGCTGAATCCTTATTTTAAAGAAAATGACAGTATTTTAAAAGCGAGTCATAAAGATTTGGCAAAAGCTCCGATTGCGATAGTAAAAAAAGCGAGCTCCACTTCTTTAAAACCGAAAGAAAACACGAAGCCGAGAGCGGTCGTCAAACCGAAGGAGAAAAAGAAAACTCCCGAAAAGAAAACGGCGACAAAATCGAAAGCAAAAATTAAAATAGAATAAAAAAAGAGTCCCAAAGGGACGACTTAATAAAGGATAGGATGTAATCCTATTTAATTAAAAAGTAATTAAATCAAATCGATATATATACAATGGAAAATCAAGAGTATTCAGTAGGTCTTGACATCGGGACAACCAAGATTGTCGCCATTGTCGGAAGGAGGAATGCACATGGGAAAATAGAAATTCTCGGTGTAGGGAAGGCAAAAAGTCTGGGAGTTCATAAAGGAATTGTGAATAATATTTCACAAACCATTAACTCTATTAAGGCAGCTGTGTCAGAAGCACAATCAAGCGCAGGAGTTCCTATTCATAAGGTAACCGTGGGTATTGCAGGAAAGCACATTCGTTCACTGCAGCATTCAGATTACATTATGCGTGAGCATCCGGATAGATTTATCACAGATGATGATATTGAAGCGTTAAAAGATCAGGTAAAAAAACTGGTGATGTTACCGGGAGAAGAAATTATACACGTACTTCCGCAGGAATATAAGGTTGATTCTGAAGGAGAAATTCAGGAGCCTGTCGGAATGCACGGAAAACGTCTGGAAGCAAATTTCCATGTTGTTGTAGGACAAATGGGAAGCATCAGAAACATCGCAAGATGTGTAAGAGAAGCAGGTTTGGAAATGGAGGCGCTTACTTTAGAGCCTTTAGCATCTTCTGAAGCGGTTCTTACCAAAGAAGAAAAAGAAGCAGGAGTAGCAATTGTAGACATCGGTGGTGGAACTACAGATATTGCTATTTTTAAAGATAATATTATTCGTCATACTTGCGTCATCCCTTACGGAGGCGGAATTATTACGGAAGACATCAAAGAAGGTTGTTCAATTATAGAAAAGCACGCTGAGCAATTAAAGGTTAAGTTTGGTTCTGCGGTTCCTGAATTGGAAAAAGACAGCACATTTGTAACGATTCCTGGACTTCACGGAAGACCAGATAAAGAGATTTCTCTCAAAACTTTAGCGCAGATTATCAATGCGAGAGTGGAGGAAATCTTGGAAATGGTTAACACAGAATTGAAAGCTTACGGAGCATTTGAACAAAAGAAAAAACTGATTGCAGGAATTGTATTGACGGGTGGTGGTTCAAACTTGAAACATCTTCGTCAGTTGGCAAACTATACAACAGGATTCGACAGCAGAATTGGTTTTGCAAATGAATACATTGCAAACGATAAAAACCAGTATCTTAAAGGACCGGAATTTGCTACCTCTATTGGTTTGCTGATGGAAAGTTTAAAAATCAGAGACAAAAAAACAGTTGTTGTAGAAGAGGAAGCTGAAATTGAGGTTGATACTAAAGTTGAGCACAAAGAAGTACAAACTGATATTAATGCTGAAACTCAAGTAGCTCCGCAAATAGAAGAAGAATTTAAAGCTCCGGTACAAACATCTAGATCTTCGAAACCAACCTTCGGACAGTCGCTGATGGAGAAAGTTAAAAAATTCTTTGAAGAAGTAGAATAAAAATATAAATGATGAATGATAAGCGATGAACGATTTTCTCATCAACTATCATAGTCGATTATCAATTTAGAAAAAATTAAATATGGAAAATATAGGCACACAAGGATTTTCATTTGATCTGCCAAAAGGAAATTCTTCGATCATCAAAGTTATTGGTGTTGGTGGCGGTGGAAACAACGCCCTAAAACACATGTACGAAAAAGGGATTCACGGGGTAGATTTCGTGATTTGTAATACTGATGCACAGACTTTAGATAACAATCCGGTTTCAAATAAAGTTCAGTTGGGAGTTACCATTACTGAAGGTCTTGGAGCGGGTGCAGATCCTGAAGTAGGGGAGAAAGCAGCTATCGAAAGTATCGAAGATATTAAAGCAGCAATGGGACAAAACACCAAAATGGTTTTCATCACCGCAGGAATGGGTGGTGGTACCGGAACGGGTGCTGCTCCGGTTATTGCTAAAGTTGCCAAAGATATGGGAATTCTTACGGTAGGTATTGTTACTGTACCTTTCAGCTTTGAAGGAAAAAGAAGACTTGATCAGGCAGAATTAGGACTTGATAAATTGAGAAATAATGTTGATTCATTAATTGTAATCAACAATGATAAATTAAGACAGCAATTTGGTAATCTTGGTTTCAAACAGGGATTCTCAAAAGCCGATGAAGTTTTAACTAATGCTGCAAAAGGAATGGCAGAGGTTATTACCGGTTACTTTGATGTAAACATTGACTTTAGAGATGCTAAATCTGTGCTTCAGAATTCCGGTACGGCATTGATGTCTACAGGAATGGCTTCTGGTGAAAACAAAGCTGAAGAAGCTGTAAGAAAGGCATTGGATTCTCCATTATTGAACGACAACAAAATTACGGGCGCAAGAAACGTGTTATTGTTGATCAGAAGTGGTGTAGAAGAAGCTACAATGGACGAAATAGGTATCATCATGGATTATATCCAGAAAGAAGCAGGTCACACAGCAGATATTATCTTTGGTGTTGGAGCTGACGAAGAATTAGGTGATGCAGTAAGTGTATTGGTGATTGCTACTGGTTTTTCTAACGATAACCAAAAGTTTTCTGGCCCTACTGAGAAAATCAGAATTGGTTTGAATGATGCTTTAGACAATCCAAAAACTTCGCCTTTCAAAACAAGAGACGAGAGAGAAGTGGCTCCTGAACAAGGATACGACTTTGGAGGAAAAAATCTTTTCAGATTAGATGATGAAGATCAGGATGCGCCACAATTTAAGATGAAGTCTTCTGAAAAAAAAATGATTATTGAAGATGAAGAGGTAAAAACCGAAATAAAATTCTCTGATAGAGAGGAAGATACATTGGAAAGCCCGATTCAGAGCTGGAGAAGCGAAGAATCGAGCGATGATAATGATGTGAATTTGTTTTCTTTCGATGACGATCCGAATGATTTAGAAATTCAGTCTTTTTCTTTTGATTTTGACAATAAAAAAGAAGAGCCAAAGGAAAATTCTTTCAACAAAAGCTATTCAGACGAAAAAAAGGTTGAGTTTAACTTCACCGTTAACGAACCTGTTGTTGAGCCTAAATATGATTTTGGTCAGCCAAAAAATGAGTTTGAAACTTCAGTAATCGAGAAAAAAATAGAAGAAACTACTCAAAAAATAGAAACATTCTATCAAACTCCTGAACAGCCAAAAGTAGAAGAAAGATCAACTTTCCAAAACAGAGCAGAAGTAGAGACTCAGAAACAAACAGAATCTGAATTTACTTTTGTGAATAAACCTGCGGAGCAGGAAAGAGTAGTTGAGAGAAGAAACAAACTGAAAGAATTCAATTCTCGTTACCAGAACTTCGATAATGTGAATGAATTTGAATCTGTACCTGCCTTCAAGAGAAAAAATATTTCAATTGATGGTTCTAATGCTTCAGATCAAAATATCAACACGTATTTGTCTGACAACAACGGGAACATGCAGATCAGAGAAAATAGATTTTTAAATAAAGATGTAGACTAAAATAATGTAACAATGTATCAATCTAATAATGTATCAATTTTGTGCATTAAGTTATTGGTACATTGATACACTTTTACATTGTTAAATTAATTATAATGAGTTTAGAACTTACCATAAGTGAAGCAATAAAAACAGCAATGAGAGCTAAAGACAGAGTAGCTTTAGATTCTCTTCGTGCTGTGAAATCTCAGATATTATTGCTAAAAACGGAAGCTTTAGGAGCTGAAGTTTCATCTGAGCAGGAAATTGCAATTTTGCAAAGAATGATTAAGCAGCGTAAAGATTCTTACGAGCAGTTTACAGCTCAGGGAAGAAATGATTTGGCAGAAGTAGAAGAGGCTCAGATGAAAGTCATTGAGAAATTTCTACCTGCACAATTATCTTCTGAAGAATTGGAAGCGGAAATTACGCAGATTATTTCTGAAACCGGAGCCGAATCTATTAAAGATTTAGGAAAGGTGATGGGAATGGCTTCAAAAAACTTAGCCGGAAAATCTGACGGAAAAAGTATTTCCGAGATGGCTAAGAAGTTACTTTCATAGTTATTGGTTAATAGTTGTTTGTTGATGGATTAAACTATCAACTAGCAACCAAAACCCATCAACCATTTATTAAGGATATTCAACCTTTGCATATCGATTTGATTAACGAAGCCCGAAACTTTATGTTTCGGGCTTCATTTTTAATATGAATGTTGATTTCATTTTTTAATAAAATGGTGGATGTAATTTCCTAAGCCATTTTCAATATTTAAAATGTATTTGTTTGTAGTTTTCTGAGTAGATAAGTAATTTTAAGATTTATGTTTAGTTTATTACTCATTAATAATGAAGCCCGAAATTAGTATTCGGACTTCATTTATTGTAAATCCTTTACCGATGTTTTTTTATGAATATTCTAAAAACCTAAGATAAAACAAAGATAAAGGTGAGGGAATTACATTGGTATTAGATTTACTCTAATATCCTGAAAGATTAATTAATAAGTTTTTTTTCATGGAAATCGTTTTTAGAATCATTTCAAATTTAACAAATATAATTCAATATCAATGTATTTTATTTAAGTATTAATTAAATTTATTATTATATCGTTATATATCGATGGCTTTTCATTTTGTTTATTAAATACTTAGATAGTTTTTATAAATTGTAAATACATACAGAATTGTGTAAATTTGTAGACACTTAAAAAAAATAAGAAATGTATCCAACAGATTTAGTAATGCCTATGAAGGCTGAGCTTACAGATAAAGGTTTCGCAGATTTGGCAACTCCTGCTCAGGTAGAAGATGCTTTAAAACAATCAGGAACTACTCTTTTAGTAATCAATTCTGTATGTGGTTGTGCAGCGGGAGCAGCAAGACCGGGAGTTGTTTACTCTTTAACAGGAGATAAAAAACCAGACCATTTGACTACAGTTTTTGCAGGTTTCGATAAAGAAGCGGTAGAAGCGGCTAGAAAACATTTGGCACCATTCCCTCCAAGCTCACCATGTGTGGCTCTTTTCAAAGACGGAGAATTGGTACACATGCTTGAAAGACATCATATTGAAGGAAATCCTGCAGGAGCTATTGCGGCAAACCTACAGGCTGCTTACGACGAGTACTGCTAATCTTTTAGCATTTAAAAATTAATATGAGAACCATTGCAAATTTGTGATGGTTTTTTTGTTTAAATAACTCGTTGAAAATCCAAATATTATTATATTTGTCAGAATGGCAACGAAAGCACTTTTCAATACGGTAGTCAATTGGTTTATCAAGCAGAGGATAGATCAGATTCAGCATTTTATGGATTATCCTATCGAGACACAGAAAGGAATCCTGTTTTCTCAGTTATTCCATGCAGAAGACACGGAATACGGCAAGAAGTATGGGTTTAATTCTATTTCAAGTTATCAGGATTTTAAAAATAAAGTTCCGATTGTTACTTATGAAGAATTTGAACCTTACGTTGAGCGCGCAAGACAAGGTTATAAAGACGTAAGTTGGCCTGGCTATATCAAGCATTTTGCAAAATCTTCCGGAACAACCAATGCCAAAAGTAAATTCATTCCTATTTCAGCAGAAAGCCTTGAATATTGCCATATGAAAGCAGGAAAGGATATGGTTTCCATTTACGCTAATAATCATCCAGAAAATCAACTTTTCACCAATAAAAATTTACGCTTAGGCGGAAGCTCTGAATTGTATGCAGATTTCAACACAAAATTCGGTGATCTTTCGGCTATTTTAATTGATAATCTTCCTTTTTGGGTTGAAATTACAACAACGCCAAGCAAGAAAGTTTCATTGATGGGAGAGTGGGAAAGTAAACTGAAAGCCATTGTTTCTGAAGTTAAAAATGAAGATGTAGGAAGTATTCTTGGAGTTCCAAGTTGGATGATGGTTTTATTACAGAGAGTTTTAAAAGAAACTGATGTAAAAAATGTTTCTGAACTTTGGCCAAATCTGGAAGTGTTTTTTCACGGAGGAATTAGTTTTAAACCTTATAAAGAGCAATATAAACCGATTATCGGGAAAGATATTAATTACTATGAAATCTATAATGCTTCTGAAGGATTTTTCGGAATTCAGGACAGATCGAATAGTGACGAAATGCTTCTGATGCTCGATTACGGAATTTTCTATGAGTTTATTCCTATGGATGAGTTTCACCGTTCCAATCCAAAAGTAGTAAGTTTGGAAGGCGTAGAAGTCGGAAAAAACTATGCAATGGTGATTACAACCAATGGCGGACTTTGGAGGTATTTAATAGGAGATACTGTTATTTTCACTTCAATCAATCCTTTCAGAATAAAAATTACCGGACGTACAAAACATTATATTAATGCTTTTGGGGAAGAATTGATGATTACCAATGTGGAATCTGCTTTAACGAAAGCTTGTCAGGAAACCAATTCTGCTGTAAAAGATTTTACCGGAGCTCCGATTTTTATGAAAGAAAATGAAAGCGGCGCCCATGAATGGATTTTTGAATTTAGTGAGCATCCCGAAAATTTAGATTTATTCACGGATATTTTTGATAGACATCTGAAAAGCATCAATTCTGATTACGAAGCCAAAAGATACAATAACATTACCCTGAAAAAACCGGTAGTGCATATTGCAAGACCCAATCTTTTCTATTGCTGGCTTGAATCTAAGGGTAAATTAGGCGGACAAAACAAAGTTCCGAGATTGAGTAACGACAGAGAATATATTGATCCTTTATTGGAGCTAAATAAAGCATAAAAAAACCGCAGAAATTTCTGCGGTTTTTATTATTTTAATAAGTTGATTTTATTTAATCAACAAGCAAAGACAGAGCATCTTCCAAATGAATTTCTGCACATATTCCATCCGCATCCGTCATCTTCATCTTTTGGAACATAGCCTCCTTGTACTTTTTTCAGATTTTCTCTTGTGAGCTTTTTAGCTTTTAAAGCAGTTAGTTTTTTCATAGTAACTTGTTTTGGTGATTTTTAGAAATCTAAATATACTACAAGTTTTACAAATAATTAGGGTTTTTAGCGAAAAAACAATCAAATGTTTACTTTTTAAGATCTTCTTTAAATTTTTTCGCACCATCCTCTACTTTCTGAGCTCCTTTTGCAGCTGCATCTTTTACATCTTTACTCACATCCTGAGCTCCAGACTTAATATCTTTCCCTACTTTATTGGCTTCGCTTTTAAGATCTTTTCCTGCAGCGTTGATATCCTCTTTTGCTTTCTGAGCAGTATTCTCTATTTTATCACCCGCATTATCTACGGTATTTTTAATATCGCTTTTTGCCTTATCTATTTTTGAGCTATCTACCAAGTCTGTACCGAGTTCTGTCGTCGTTGTCGTTGTTACAGATCCGTCAGGATTTTCAGTTTTTTCAGTTGTTGTTGACTTTGTACATGCAACAAATAGTGTAGAAACGGCTACTGCTGCTAAAATGTGCTTTTTCATTGTGTATATTTTTAATGTTGATTTAAATGAATAGATGATGTGTTTAAACGAAAAAAGAAACAAAAAATTTTCTTTTACGATAAAAAATGATTTAATTATTCCTGTTTGAGTTCTGTTGCATTTTCAGAAGCTTTTAGTTTTTTCTCTGCTTCAGCTTTCTTTTTATTTTCTTTTTCAAGTTCTTCGGTAATTCTTTTTTCTTCTTGTTGCAATTTTAAGACCTCTTTTAAAGAATCCTGATATTTTTGTGAAGACATTCTTATTTGTCTTGCAATATCAACTGATGTAGCGCCTGCCGAAAAAGAATCTATTGCGGTGGTGTCGTATTTTACTTTTAATTCCTGAACGTTATTCACAACGGGTTCTCGCTGAGAACAGGCAACCGTTGATAAAGATAAAATGACACTGGCAAAAATCACATTTTTCATGCGACTAATTTAATAGAAATTCAGCAATTACAGGATAATGATCTGATAATTTTACAGAATAATCTACTTTATAACTTTTGGGAATAATGCTGCTCGATGCAAAAATATAATCTATTCTCAGTGGAAATTTATAATCATGAAAACTTGTAGAACTTCCATTTCCTGCTTTTACAAAGGCATCATCTAAGTTTTTGCCTAAATTATAGTATTCCCAGGAATTAGGAACGGAATTAAAATCTCCAGCAAGAATCACCGGATAAGGCGAATTATCAACTGCTTTTCTGATTTTTTTCACCTGATCTTCATGTGTTCTGAAAGTAGGAATTAGTCTTGAAAAAAGAGCTTCCATTTTATTGTTTTCCTTTTTCTCGGAGTTTTCATCTTCCATTCCAAGCATGTTTTTATTTAATCTAAAAGGTTCCAGATAAACATTTACAACTCTTACGATTTTACCATTGATATCAATATCAGCAAAAAAAGAATTGCCTTTAGAAGCATCATTGATTAAGTCTCCCTGTCTCAAAATTTTGTGTTTGGTTTTTAATATCACCGAAGGATATTTTACCAAATCGCTTCTGAGTGCTCTGTTGGTGTCTTTTTCCTGAACCAGAATGATGTCGGCATTTTGATCTCGGATATATTTTTTTACATTATTCCAACCCAAACTTCCATATTTCACGTTGTAGGTTAAAACTTTTATATCTGTTTTGGCAGAAGTAATATTGCTGTTTTGCGGTGAGAAATTTACCCATCGTCTTACGGGATTATAAAAAATAAATGTTGAAAAAATAAAAATGAGAGCAATTTTTTTTCTTTTAATTATCCAAATAAGTGTAAATAAAAGATGGGCTAAAATTAAATAAGGAAAACCTAATGAAAGAAGATTAAGCTTGCTGAAATAATTAGGAGTTATCCAAGCGTTTGCAAATGTGCTGATTAACAGTGTTAAAACAACTAAATGGATAAAAAGTAAAAAGGGAAACCGCTTCATGAATTCAAATGTTTGTTTAGTAACAAAAATTCTGCCAATCAGCGTTTTATGAAATTTAAATAGTTAGTTTTATTCAATTTTAAAAGTAGCAATCACTGGAAAATGATCAGAAAGATTTACAGAGCGATCAACTTTGTAACTTACCGGTTTTATAGATTCTGAAGTAAAAATATAATCTATTCTTAAAGGGTATTTGTAATCATGAAAACTTGTTCCACTTCCTCTGCCTACTTCGTAGAAAGCATCTTTTAATCCTTCTGAAGTTTTATAGTATTCATAAGAATTAGGAACTGCATTAAAATCTCCTGCAACAATTACAGGATAAGGAGAAGCATCAATACTTTTTCTGATAATTTGAACTTGTTCTTGGTGAGATTTAAAAGTCGGAATCAGTCTTTTAACTAAATCTTTTACTTTTTGCTCATCTTCCTCGCTGTTTCCGTTAAGCTTTACCATGCTTTTTACAACACCGAAAGATTCTAAATGAACATTCATGACACGATAAATTTTGCCTCTAATTTCAAGATCTACTTGTTCGCACTGTACAGTTATATCTCTATTAGGAAGACCTTCAAATAGATTTTTACGGGAAATAATTTTATAATGTGTATAAAGTGATACGACAGGAATACTGTTCTTTCCAGTAAGGTTTTGAAGTTTTAATTCTCCTCCGTTTTCTTGAACAAAAACTAGATCTGCTTTTTGATCATCAATATATTTTTGTATTTCATCTTTACCTAATAAAGTACCGGCTTTTATATTAAACGTAAGAATTTTAAGGTTTGCTGTTTCCTTACTTTCGGAAGAATAATTAACCCATCTTTTAACAGGATTCAGAAAAAATAAACCTAAAAACATAAAGACAAATGCTCTTTTTTTCCAGCTGAAAATCCAGAAGAACGTGAGAATAACATATCCGATAACTAAAATAGGAAAACCTAAAGACAGTAAATTAAACCAAGGAAAAATTTTCGGTGGAATATAAGCATTCAGTAAAACTCCTGTTAACAGAAATAATAATCCTAAATGCAGTATTAAAAGTATTAATCGGAAAATTTTCACAAGATATTATTTGAATCGGTATAAGTGTTTTTTCCAGATTTTAGCTAAAATAAATCCTACAATTGCACCTCCAACGTGAGCTAAATGAGCAATTCCACCACCATTTCCGCTAATTCCTAAATAAATTGAACCTATTATCACAATAGGAAGTACATATTTTACTTTTACGGGAATGGGAATAAACATAATTCCAATTCTTGCTTCTGGGTATAGAGTAGCAAATGCGGCAATAACTCCGAAAATTGCTCCAGAAGCACCAACCATTCTACCAGTTAAAGCTAAATATAAGTTTAACTCTGTTTCTGTTGATGAAAATGAATTGGGATTAAAGCCATATTTACTCATATCTGCCTCTTCATATATTTTTTGAATATCAACATTGGAATTTGTATACAGTTCGGCAGTCCATTGTTGGATTTCGTAAAAATTCCACAAATTGAAAAGAAAAAAAGCACCTAAACCACTTAAAAAGTATAAAATTAAATATTTCTTATCTCCTAATGACTGCTCTAAAATAGGTCCAAAACTGTATAATGTAAACATATTGAAAAGTATGTGCATTAGACTTCCATGCATAAACATGTGAGTAATAATTTGCCAAGATTGGAAATTGGGCGAAAAAGGATAATATCCTGCAAGATAATAATCTAATTGTGGCAACAAGAATGCTGCTAAATAAACAACAACATTTATTATAATTAAATTTCGGGTAATCGGCGGTATATTATTAAACATCTACTTAAAATTTATTTTTAAAATCATTAAACGGAACTTCATAAAAACATCTTTTTCCGTTAGGTAAAAATTCTGGGAAGCCCAATGCTGTAAAATCTTTAATCAATTGTTCAGCATCTGCTTTATAGATAAAATCAAAACGGGATTTCGACTGCATTTTGTTCCATTGATTCTGATAAAACTGTAAAAACTCTTCCTCAGTTTTATATTCTAAAACTTCAAAAAGATTCTCCAGAAATTTCATCACCTGAGATTCTTTCAATCCTTCAGGAACCGCATCAATACTTAAAACGCTGTCGTGATTGATGCTCATTTCAAACCCAAGTTCTGGAAGATATTTTTTTATTGCTTTGTACTTGATCTTTTCAGTCTCGTTCATATGATACTCTAACGAAAACAAAAGAGACTGTCTGTTTGTAGATTTTTTTGATTTTTTATTGCTTTCTGCCACCAAAAGACGGTGCATTCTACCCAGATCGAGCATTAATGTAGAATCTCCTTTATTGAAAAGCCAATATCCGTTGGGAAGTCGCATCAAATCTTCATCAAAATCCTCATCTTCAAATAAATTTATTTTTGAAGGCTCTGCAGAAATGTTCTGATGATACATTTTTGTAAGATTCTGAATTTCTATTTGCGGATTTCCTCTTTCTTCCAAAAAAGGATTGTAATCTCGGTCTACAATTATTTCAGGCATTTTGAGATTTCCAATGTTGTTGCTTTTGCTGGGAAAGCTTTTCTGCATCATTTCATCAAGTTGCGGATCTCTTTCAAAATCTAAACTTGGTGCAATATTGTAAATTCCTAAAGCACGTTTGATAGTAGAACGGAGCAAAGCAAAAATAAGATGCTCATCTTCAAATTTTACTTCCGTTTTCTGAGGATGAATATTAACATCAATTTTTTCCGGATCTAATTCAAGAAAAAGAAAAAATGTAGGAATGTATCCAGGTAAAAGCAATCCTTCAAAAGCTTCCTGAACTGCTTTGTTGAAATATGGACTTTTAAAAAATCTTCCATTTACAAAAAGGAACTGTTCGCCACGGGTTTTCTTAGCACCTTCCGGTTTTGCTACAAAGCCATGAAGTTTACACCAGATAATATCTTCTTTTATAGGAATCAGTTGTGGATGAAGCTTTCTGCCGAAAATATCAACAATTCGCTGCATCTGAGTTCCTTTTCTCAATTTGAAAATAGGCTCGTCATCATGAAAAAGTGAAAACTCTAAACCTTCGTGAGCTAAAGCAACACGCTGAAATTCATCAATGACATGACGGAATTCAATATTATTATTTTTAAGAAACTTTCTTCTTGCCGGAACATTATAGAAAAGGTTTTTAACTAAAAAATTAGAACCTTCCGAAGTCTGCGTTGGTTCCTGAAACTGAAAAACTCCGCCTTCAATGTAAATATTGGTTCCTAATGCAGCGTCTTTTTGTTTAGTCTTTAATTCTACCTGAGAAACGGCAGCAATAGAAGCCAAAGCTTCACCGCGGAATCCTTTGGTTGCTATTTTAAATATATCTTCAGTTCCTCTTATTTTTGATGTGGCGTGTCTTTCAAAAGACATTCTTGCATCGGTCTCAGACATTCCTTTTCCATCATCAACAACCTGAATAAGGTTTTTCCCGGCATCTCTTATAATCAGCTCTATTTTTGTAGCTCCCGCATCGATAGAGTTTTCCAAAAGCTCTTTTACAATAGATGCAGGACGCTGCACCACCTCACCGGCTGCGATTTGGTTGGCTACATGATCGGGTAAAAGCTGAATAATATCTGACATAAGTGGGTAATGAACTTACAAAAATAGGCAAAGCAAATAAGATTTAAAACAGTAAAACAATGATTTAAGATTAAGTTATCCCTAACTTTTACACAATCCTATTAAAAAAAGCCCCTAATTGTATAACAATTAAGAGCCCCAAACTAAGTATATACAATTTGTGCTGTCCAAATTTTAATCAATGATCGTCACATCATTTTTTCTTCTAAGACCAGTTTAGATTTTTCCGGTCGTTTTTGTTTCATTACCACTTCGGCGCTTCCATGTATTCTGTCGTACAAATAAGCCATCAGATTGGGTTTTTTATAGATTTTCGAATATCTGTAGCTCGTATAAAAGTGTCTCAGATGAATTTTATAAAGATCATATCCGATAACGACTACCAAGCAAACGCTGATTACATAAAATACACTGAATTCCAGATAATAATAAGTTAATCCTGAAAACACCGCTCCTGTAACATAAGCCAACATAACACTTGATAAAAGCTTTGCTCTTGCAATCAGCTCCGGGTTTTTTCTGTATTTTTTGTGCGTAAACATAGACATCAGAATCCCCAAGTCGGTTGTTGTTCCGGTAAGGTGGGTTGTTTTTACCAAAAAGTTGGAAATGCTTGCCGTTAAACCGTTCTGTAAACCGGTTGCAAAAAGCATTAAAGCGACCAGATATTCTGCTTCTTCCAATGTTTTCTGATAATAAAACTGTCCGTAAATTCCTACTGCCAAAAGACATAAAATCTCAAGAACAATCGGCATTGCGTGCGCAAAATATTTACTTTTTCTGTTGAAATTGATAACGAAAAAGTTGGCGGTAAAACTACCGAAAAAGAATAGGAAGATCCAGGCTCCGACAACGGCAACCTGATTCCAGTTTCCTTTGCTTATTTCTGCTGCAAAAACGGCATAATGTCCCGTTACGTTTGAGGTAAATGAGAGAAATATTAATAGAGATGCAATATTTATAGTTCCTGCCGTAAAGGCAGTCAGCGTCCCCAGTTTTATGTTGTCTCCCAACGTCCTGCTGTTACTATAATTTCTTAACATTTTACTTAAATTTTAAATAGTTTATTTAAAGTCATTAAACTTCCACAAAAACTTCCGCCAATCTGCCTTTTTCTGGCATAAATTGAGGAGTTCCGAATACCATTTCGTGAGACGTCAATTCTTTACATTTTTTGATGTAAGGATTCAGATCGAATTTTCCTTTGGTATTTTTATTTTTAAGCGAAGGCGAGTAGTATGCTTCTGAAATTTCTTCAGCTTTCACATAATTATTGAATGCTCTCTGGAAGCTTCCTGAGAAAACGTCGCAAACAATTTTGTGAACCAGATGTGGATATTTATTAACGATAATTCCGTAAGCATCACAAAATTCCTGAGTTCTTATTTTACTGAAAATAGTAGATTTTGTGGTAAAAAGAAGATCTCTGATAGAATCTCCCATGTCGTAACCCGATACTAATAAAATTTTGTATTGAGTATCATTTTCTTCTGCGTTTTTCTCTTTTAAAACTCTTTTTAAAATGTTAAGAGACTCAAGAGAATAATCTGTTGCTATTAAAATGGTTTTGATCATATCTTTAGATTTAGTTGTGTAACATCTTTTTGATGATACAAAACTATATCTGTAAGATTAGAAGATCTTTGGAACGAAATTAAAATGTAATTAAAGAGATTAAAATGAGATTAGAATTTCATTTTAAGAAAAGCTTCTTTTTGAAGCTAAGTTGGGTTTTCTTCCTTCTGAGTACCGTAAATCGTAGGAAAACGCATTTGTACAGTAGTTCCCTGATTTTCGTGTGAGCTTACCAAAAGTTCGCCGTTGTGCATTCTCACAATATTTCTGGCAAGAGGAAGACCGATGCCGTAACCTTCATAATTTCTGGTATTCGAAGCGCGGAAAAAAGGATCGTAGATTTTATTCATTTCAGACTCCGGAATACCGATTCCGTTGTCTTTGATGATGATGTAAAGATCTGTATCTGTTGCTCCTAAAGAAACTTTTACCTGTTGATGATTAGAATATTTACAGCCGTTATTGATGATATTGGCAACTGCCAAATGAAGAAGCTGCTCATTACCCTGAACTTTCAGTTTTTTAGGATTATCGGGAAGCATGCTGATGTCAAGATAAATATTATTTCGGGAATCTATTCTTCTTAAAGTCTCGATAACATCCCATAAAAGCTGGTCAATTCTTACTTTATCGATTTTTTGAATTCTGCCGTCAAATCCGGTTTGTGCAATCAGTAAAAGCGCTTTTATTTTTTTATCAAGCTTTTCGGCTTCATCCAAAATGATTTCGAGCGTTTCTTTATATTCTTCTGCCGTTCGGTTGATAGAAAGTGCAACATCAGCTTCGCCCATAATCGAAGTAAGCGGTGTTCTGAGTTCGTGCGAAACATTTCCAATCAGGTGATTTTGAGTTTCAAAAGAAGTCTCAATTCTTGTCAACATCGTGTTGAAGGTTTCAACCAATTCATTTAATTCTTTGTTATCCGGTTGAGGTTCAAGTCTTAAATGTAAATTTTCAGAGCTGATTTCTTTTACTTTTCCAGTGATTTTTAAAATTGGTTTGAATAAAGTTTTAGAAAGATAAAAAGAGAAAATCATGCTGAAAAATATCGAAAGGATCATACATGTGATCAGCGTTCTTTTTAAAAAACCAAGATAATGAACCACGTAATGGTTTTTTGCCGAAGCAATCGCGATGTAATCTTTGTTTTGATATTTAAAAGTCTGACCGATATAATAAAATTCAGAATCGTTGTAATTGGCTTCTCCAGATCTGATGATATTTTTAAAAAACGTATCGGGAATATGTACTTCGTGCGAAATTTTTTTGAAATTTGAATCTGTAGGAATTGCAAAAACATAGTCTCTTTCCATCGGAAGTTCTTCGTCATTTCTGCTGTTGAGAATGTAATTTTCGGGAAGGTCAAGATGTTCTTTGCTTTTTTCAATCTGCACAATCGTTGTGGTACGGATTTTCAGCAATTCATAAAACCTCTGATGCGAAAAATTAACAATAGAAAAGTACACCGATCCACCAAAAATCAGAATAACGGTTGTAAAAACAACCATCAAAAGAACCATCGTTTTGGTTTGATTGGTAATGACTTTATTAAACATTTTCTAAGGTTTTTTTAAAACATATCCCATTCCGATTACCGTATGAATGAGTTTGCTGTCTTCCTGATTATCTATTTTTTTTCGTAAATAATTGACATAAACATCCACAACATTGGTTCCCAATTCGTAGTTGACACCCCAAACTGCATCTAAAATCTCAGCTCTTGAGATCACTTTTTCAGGATTATTGAGGAAGTACATCAGAAGTTTGTATTCTGTAGAAGTTAAAGAAACCTCTTCACCTGCTCGAATTACTTTTTTGGTGTAATCATTCACGATTAAATCTGAAATCTGAAAAACATGCTCGTTATCGATTTCGTTTTCAGTTGCATCTGGAGTGTTTATCGGGTTACTTCTTCGAAGAAGAGATTTTACTCGAGCAACCAATTCGATGAATTTAAAAGGCTTTACAAGGTAATCGTCACCGCCGTTTTCTAATCCTAAAACAATATTTTCGGAAGTTCCCAATGCGGTTAAAAAAAGAATAGGAACGTTTTTATTGGTTTTTCTGATCTCTTTGCAGACATCCAGTCCGTTCATTTCGGGCAACATAATATCGAGAATGACCAAATCGAAATCATTTTCCTGCACCAGATTGACACCGGTGCGACCATCAAATGCTACAGAAATTTCATATCCTTTCTCCTGAAGTCCTTTTTTAATAAAAGAGACTACGCTGGTTTCATCCTCAATCAGAACAATTTTTTTCATAAAAAGTAGTGAACTTCACAAAAATAGGAAAAAGATAATAAACGGAAAATTCTGTTTTTTGATTTCAATTCAACAAAAAAGACGAATGTAAAATTCGCCTTGAGTAATATATGGAATGTGTTTTTAGTTTTTCTAAATTATTTGGATATTTTATGGTTGCTTTAATTTTATTGCTTCCATTTTTTTTGTTAAATAATTTGGAAGTCCTTTGTCATCATACCTTGCAAATCTGAAACTTTTGCTGATTTTTTCTTTATCAATACTCCATCCATAATTTGAAACTAAATCTAAAGCATCCTCAGAACTTAAGTTGTTTTTGTTAAAAGAATGATTTACTTCGTCAAAAGTCCAGTTGTTAATTATGTTTTTTGAGATTGGGCAAATGTCAATTACTTTATCTTTATAATATAAGACAGATAAATAAATAATATTTCCATCTTCCGTTTCTGAATTTTGTGTAGATATGAGACTTGATTTCTCTATTTTATCTCCTTTATAACTAGATGTAGAAGTTAAATAATCACTAGAAAATGTTGGTGATTGAGAATAATTCTTGTCATAACTTGTTTGATAAGATGAAGAATAACTCGATCCACTTGATGAATAGCTTCTTCCAGAATTATAACTTCTGGTATGTGGTTTTACATAGGTTCCATCTTTTCTTGTATACCCTTTTACGCTTGTAGTTCTTCGTTGTGCTCCAAATTGAGTCAAAAAAGAAAATGAAAAAATGACTAAAAGTAAAAATTTAAGTTTCATAATTATTTTTTTATTAATTACAATTTGAGCAATATGATCTGTCAACATATTTTTTGCTTTTTCCGGTGTAATAATAGCACCCTCCTCTTTCTCCGACATATAAAGTACGTCCGTTGTATGTACAGTCTTGGCTTGCAGATACTGTTGCTGTTCTTTTCTTTTTGCTTTTTTTGCTTTTCTTTGTTGGTTTAACTGGTGAAAATTCGGTTTTAGTAATTGAATTTTCTTTGGCTAAAAAGTTAGCAGGTAATAATAATCCTAAACCTAAAAGGCTTGTAAATAGTATTTTTTTCATGGTTTTAATATTAATTTATTTTAGTTATAATTTTCTAATGTTTTCAGAAGTTCTGCCTTGTAATTATATATTTCATCCAGATTATTCAGTAAAATCTTTTCTCCGGCATCTTTTCCGTTATGGAATGTTTCGAGATATTTATTTGCGGTATTAAAGTGTAATCTGCAAAGAGGTTTTCGATTATTATCGTCCAGTAAAATCCCGAAATACGATAAAGTATCTCTGTAAGCAATCCTTGAAGAAGGAATTTTTTCTCTCAAAATTGCTTTCACGATCTGAAAACCTTCCAGCTCTTCTTCTGTAGTTACAATTTTAGAATCATTATTCTCGTCGATGGATTGAGATGTTTTTATATCATCATCCTGCTTTTCAATCTGCTCATTAATGCTTAATGCAGATTTTAGTCTAAAGCTGATCGATTCATTAATAGAAGTTGTCAACGCTTTTTTGGCATATTCTTTAAACGAAATCATTCGGTTTGCCGTTAAAGGTTTTTCAAAAAAACGGTTGACTAATAATTTGACCAATTCATCAGAAGGATTTTCAATCTCTTTTTCAAATTCTTTTCTGATGGCTTTGATGTATTTTAATGCTTCTGCAGAATCCAAAATACTTTCAAGATTGTAATCTTTTTTGGTGAAACTTTCCAGAATTTTAATCGAACTGTCTTTTATATCTTCAATATTGATGGTGAAAAAAGGCTTTTCATCCATAATATTTGGCTTTTCAAGATCTGTGTAGAAGTTGTAAACAATTCCGTTGGTGAGAACTCCAAATCTCGTTTTCGAAACATGATAATATCTGTGAAGCTGAGAATTGTGTGCATCTGCACTTTCTTTCCAGTGTTTACATTCGATAATAAAAATGGGCTCGTCATTATTTTTAATGACATAATCTACTTTTTCACCTTTCTTGGTTCCAATATCACAAACATGCTCCGGAACGACTTCTGTGGGATTGAAAATATCATAACCCAAAATTTGTATAAAAGGCATTACAAAAGCATTTTTAGTAGCTTCTTCTGTAGTGATCTGCTCTTTTAACCCAACTACTTTTTGATGTAATTGCTCAAGTTTAATTTTAAGATCCATAATGGTGTTTTTTAAAGAGTTTCATCAATGATTTCAGCGGTTGGAGCATTGGTTTTTACAGAATTAATTCCGATTTCCATGCTAGATTTTGAACTGTAATACTGACTTTTTCCAATGATTTCACCGTTTCTTGCTTTCAATACGAAGTAATCTTTTTCGTTTACAGCAACTCTTCTGTCGTATCTTGAATCATCCTGTGAATTGATTCTTACAGATTCAATTCCTTTGTGGCAGTTTGCTTTTGTCGTGTAACCTTCGCTGGTTAAAATAATTTCACCGTTCCCGGCTTTCAGATTAAATTGATATTCATCATTTTTTCTTTTGCTGATCGTAAATTTTCCCATGATTGTTATTTTTTTATAAATCTTTCTGAAATTTCTTTTTCATCAAGAATTTGATTGTTTAATAAAATGATTTGAAGTTTTCCTGTTATTGGGTTTTCAAAAATTTGAGCTCCTGATCTACAATTTTCAAACCTATATTTAAGAGCTTTTAATCCTGAAATAATTCCTTTACTTATTGTTTCTTCATAAACATGTTTTGAACAACTTTTTCTGAAAATGCACTTTCTTCTTTTTGGAGCAGGAATTATAAACCAATAAGATTTAATGATTAATAGTAGAAGATATTTCATTTGTTTCTTTTGTAAAAACAGCTACTTGATAGGATGTCATATATCCGGGTTTTTGCTGACCGATTCCAAAACAACCTTCTACTGGTTGAATGTAAGTTGAAACACTTTCCAGTCTCAAATATTTCCAACCTAATTGAGATTGATCCTTTATTAAACTTTCTAATTGTTGAGCGATAATACTTGAACTTATGTTTTGTTGTTTTGCAGTTGCAACAAACGGGATTACTTTATATTCCATGATTGTTTTTGTTTAATACTCCAAAAGTATAAACCTTTCAAAACCAATCCTTACGGGAAACCGTAAAACAAAAAACCTTTCAAAAAAAATTGAAAGGTTTCGAATGGTTAATTAGAAGAAGTTATATAATTCCTAAGTCTTTGCAGAAGGCAACCAATTGCTCGTTGTTGCTTATTCCCAACTCTTCTTTCAAGGTATTGAGTTTTTTTTCAATACTGCTCAAACTGTTGGGTTTTATATTGTTGTTTTGTAGAAATACCGGAATATTTTTTTGTAAAACACCTTGAGAAAGTAAAGAAACTAAGGTAATATCATACGTTGTGAACTCATAATTATTCAGTTTTTTTACCTCCTGTTTAAGATCAAGTGAAAGATAATTTTCATTGTTATAAACTGATGTAATTGCTTTTTTCAATTCTTTAGAATCGTGTCTTGCTTTTCGTACATAACCGTTTATTCCGTAATCATTAAAAAGAGAATCGATTATTCCGGATTTGTGTTCAGCAGAAAATACAATAATTTTTAAATCAGGCTGCTCTTGTCGTATTGCCGAAATCAATTCACGGCCGTCTTTTAGTTTTTGGGGATGATGATCTTCTTCATAATAAAGATCGGTGATGAGTAAATCATAAGGTTTTTTTTCACGAATGGCTTTTTGTGCCTTTGCCAATGCGTCATCACAATAATAGACATACTCAAAATTATCAAAATTGAGGTCTTCTAAAGTTTTCTGTACTGAAAAATTGATGCTTTCGTGGTCTTCGGAAATTAGAATTTTTTTAAACATTGTTATCTTTTTAAGAAACTGGAAATGAAATATTGACCTTCAATCCTTTTTCGGTTTTGGTTTCAAAAGTAATTTTTCCGTTGATGTTTTCTATACGGGAAACCGTATTTGATAAACCATTTTTAAAAATTAATTCATCAGAAATTCCAATTCCGTTATCAGCATAGTTGATGTTGATGAGGTTGTTTATTTTTTCAAACTTAAAAACAACGTTATTGGCTTCACTATGCTTTTTCATATTTACCAAAAGCTCACGGATAATCTGATAAATCTCCGTTTGAGTGGATTTTGTAACGTTTTCCCAAGTTTCTTCCTGATTTCCGACGGTAAAAGTATTGATCTCATCATTTTTAAAAGAAGCTACGAGTTTTGAAATTTTTTCATTGAATTTTTCATCATGAGAATCAGTGTTTTCGTAGGAAATATCTCTGGATTTTTCATAAACAAATTCCAGTTCATCAAGCGCCTGTTCTTTATTGAAATCGTTTTGATTTTCAATTTTTGTCATCACCTGATAAATTCCGTTGGCTACTACGTCGTGTACTTTTTTGGATGTTTTAAGTTGTTGTTCTTTTAATTTGTTTTCGGATTCTAGTAGGAGTCTTTGTTTTCTTTTTCTATACCAAATGAATGTCCCTATTAATGCTAAAACTAAAAATACAATTCCTATAATTTGCTGAAAGTTTTTTGCTTTTAGCTCCTGATTTGCTCGTTTTTGTTTTTCAACATCAAATTTTATGAGACCAAATCGTTGAAAATCATTGTTGCGCGAATTTTGGACACTGTCTTTTAGTGAAGCATATCTACTAAAATTTTGTGAATATTCTTTAGAATCTAAAAGTATTATTTTGTTTAGAGCTTCTAATTGATCATCGGGATTTTTATTTTTCAGAGCAATTTTATACATTTCATTTATATAGAATAAAGATTTCTCAGGATTTTTTTTAAAATAAAAATCGGCTAAAGTGGCAAAGCTTGAAGTGATTTCTTTATTGTCTTTTTGTCGTATTCTGATTTGTAAAGCTTTTTCTAACTCAGGATATGCATCATAGAATGGGTTTTCTGAAAAATTAGCTTTTGCAAGGTTATTTAACGCACGAGCATAATCTATACTGTCATTTGTTTGTAGGGCTATTTTAAAGTAAGATTTAGCAAGTTTATTATTTTTTTGCTCTAAATAGGTGTCTCCAATATTGTTATAAAAAGCTAATGAATCTGTCTTTTTCTGAGATTTTTTTATAGCAAGTTTATAATAATCAATTGCTTGTGAGTAGTTTTTTAAATTTTTAGATGCAATTGCGATAGAATTATAATTGCTGGATGCAATTTGTAATGCGATGCTGTCTTTTTTATTCTTTAAAAGTTTTTCTGCTTCTATAGAATTACCAATACTTGAATGGTAATCACCTTTGTTGCATTCTATAATAGCAATATTTACAATTGCTCGGGCAGCTTCAGTATTGTTGTTTAGTAATTCTTCTTTAGCTCTAACATAGTAAACGTAAGCTGAATCTTCATTTGCAGAATCTCTAAACTTTACAGCTCTATTCAAATTGCTATTTTCTTGAGAAGAATTGTTTTCTGTTTTTTCCTTACAATTTATTAAAATCAATAAGGTGAATAAAAGTAATAAGAATTTTTTCAAGGTTAGTTTTTTCCGAAAATTACAAAAAAGAGAGTAATAATTAATTACTCTCTCAGTTTATTGAATTATGGATTTGTTGATGGGTCTGTAAATGGAGGTTTCTGTCCTGTGTTTCCACTTGTTCCTCCATCTTCACCTAATCCAGTTCCCGGAGTAGTTCCTCCTGAGTTTTGTACCGTTATAGGATCTTGGTTATTATTGGTGTTTGATGTATTTGCATTATTATTTCCGAATGCTAAACTTAATAGCATTAATATTAATTGGATCATTTCCTTTAAATTTTTGAAGTTGAAATTGTTTTTCTTCCTCTCGCAGATACTTTGATCTCGAGCTGTACACGTTAAATTTCGAAGCGCTTCTAAATTTTTGGGAAGTAAACCTTCAAAAACGGAAGAGAAACATCTGCTTCCCAACCCGGAGTTTTCTTCCGTTTTATCAGGTGATTTTAGAAATCAGTTTTGTAAATTTGTTTTTGTAATTGTTTGTTTTTCACTAATCTCTGATGCAAAGATGCAACGGAAATGAAGGCAGGGGTTAGAAAGTTTTTGGAAAGAATTTGGAAAGTTTTTCCAGTGATAGCTTACGGAAAACCGTAAGGTGTTTGATTTGAAATTTCTTAATTTTCGCAATAATAATCCATGAGTATGTCCAAATTTTTACCTGAGAGAAAAAAATTGTTGGAGGATGTTTTTGAAAAAGCCTCCAATGAAACTCCTGAAACATCTTTTAGTGGGATTTTAAAGAATCTTGAAATAGTATTACGTGATGAATATAAGATTACTTTAAGCTATAAAACATTTGAAAACTATTATAAAGCAATTGTTAAAGAAGAAGGTGATTATCCTATAAAACCCTTAATATTGGATGATTTAAGTAGATATTTAGGGTTTGAAAGCTTTAATGATTATTGCTCTGGCTGGAAAAGTTTTGAATATAAAATACATCAAGCATTATCAAATTTGGTGATAACTGTTATAAATAAACCGATTTTAAAAATGCCTGAGTTTCTTATCAAGCAAAGTAGCTTAGGAATTGCAGGTTTTGTTATTGTAGCATTGTTTCTGACAGGAAATATTTACTTATCGAATAAAAAAAATAATCAAGAAAGTTCTTCTTCTTTTGGGTTTTTAAGTTCTGTACCTGAAAAGAAAAAAGAATGCATGTATTGGGATAAAAGCCAATATAGAGTGGCTTATTGTGACGATAAAGATCCACATAAAGACTTAAAACCTCTCGATACTGTCGTCTTAAAGTATTTTAAAATGATTACCAGAAAAGATACCTTAACGGTTGATAAAGCTTTCGGAAAAGTTTGGTATTCTAAATACAATGGAAATGTGGAGTTTTTTACAATGGATGGAACTAATCCTGAAAATGGAAAAGATTTGAGATTTGCTACAGAATATATGATAGATACTTATGGTGGTGGGCAATAAAAAAAGCGAAGAAAGATCTCCGCTTTAATTTTTACTGTGAATCTGTTTCCAGCATTCCCAATTCTCCAAAATATTTTTTGAATTTCTGAATTTTTGGTCCTACCACTGCACTGCAATAAGGCTGTGTCGGGTTTTCATTATAATATCCTTGATGATATTGTTCGGCTGGCCAGAATTTTTCAAATGGTGTTAATTCTGTCACATAAGTTCCAGACCATCTTCCTGATTCTTGTGACGCTTTGATGGCTTCTTCAGCTTTTGCTTTTTCAGCATCGTCTTTATAATAAATAACAGAACGATATTGATTTCCGATATCATTTCCCTGTCTGTTTAATTGAGTAGGGTCGTGAAGGAAGAAAAATATATCCATCAATTGTTCATAAGAAATAATTGCAGGATCATACGTAATTTGTACCACTTCAGCATGACCGGTTTCACCTGTGCAAACTTCCTCGTAGGTCGGATTATCTTTATGACCACCGGAATACCCTGAAATTGCAGATTCTACTCCTTTCAATATATTAAAACAGCTTTCTACACACCAAAAACATCCGCCACCAAAAGTGATTTGCTGAAAATTATTTTTATCCATTTTTAAATTGATTGTTTTATTTAAATATTCTCTTTTTAAAATTTTTATAAGCCTGAAAAATGAAATCAAAATTATGAAAAACTTTTTCATTTAAATAAGATTTTAGCCTTTAAGAATAAATGATAACAATAGATTTCACAAATCATCAGAAGGTTTAAGCCAAGAAAAACTACTAAATCTATTTGCCACGAATGCACGAATATTTTAAGTAGATATAAAAAACATTCGTGCATTCGTGGCTAAAAATATTTTCAGAATAATCAAAAAATCTTTGAAAATCAGTGCCATCAGTGGGAACTAAAAACAAAAAAAGCACCCCAAAAGGATGCTCAATATTTTAAATTTAATTCAGATTATTTTTCCCAGACCAAAGCACTTGCACCAAGAATAGCTGCATCTGCCTCATCAAGTTCACTGAAAACCAATCTTACTTTGCTTCTGAAAATAGGAAGAAGGTTTCTTTCCATATGGAGTTTGGCAGGTTTTAAAATAAAATCTCCGGCTTTAATTACTCCTCCGAATAATAAAATAGCTTCCGGTGAAGAAAACATTACAAAATTCGCCAAAGCTTCACCTAATTTCTGACCGGTATATCTGAAAACCTCAACCGCAACAGGATCTTCTTTTAATGCACATTCGTGTACAGTTTTAGAATTAATTGCTTCTTCAGGATATTGATTAAGCATAGAATCCGGGAATTCTGCTCTCATTTTTTTTGCAGTGATAGCGATACCTGTCGCCGAAGCATAAGCTTC
This sequence comes from Chryseobacterium mulctrae, assembly GCF_006175945.1. Classification (NCBI taxonomy): domain Bacteria; kingdom Pseudomonadati; phylum Bacteroidota; class Flavobacteriia; order Flavobacteriales; family Weeksellaceae; genus Chryseobacterium; species Chryseobacterium mulctrae. The sequence goes on from NZ_VAJL01000001.1 coordinate 2,444,724, forward strand.
TAAGCTTCCTTCAGAACCTGTACTCCAATGTTTTCGACCACCTGGTTTTACGATAGTGTGACCCAATTCTCCTGCAAAACCATCGTGACCGTAAATTAAATTTCCGCCAGAAACAATTCCGCTTCCTACACCGGTTCCCAAAGTAATCATGATAAAATCTTTCATCCCTCTTGCTGCACCGTACATCATTTCACCTAAAGCTGCTGCATTGGCATCATTCGTCATTTTGCAAGGACTGTTGAATTTAGCAGTCATTAAGTCCGCAAAATTGATGATTCCTCTCCAAGGAAGATTGGGAGCGAGTTCTATTGTTCCTCTGTAGTAGTTTGCGTTGGGAGCTCCTACACCGATGCCTTCAATTCCACCTTCACAATGTTCATCAATCAATGGCTGAATCTGCTCGTGAAGAGCATCTACAAATGCTTCAGGCGTGCTGTATTGATCGGTTGGCAAAGAGCCTTTGGTTAAAATTTGACCTCTGTGATTCACAAGACCAAATTTAGTATTGGTTCCACCGATATCGATACCTAATGCAACCTCTTTTGACAAATCTACTACTGACATTTTCTTATTGTATAATTTCGAGGCAATAAATTTATAAAAAAGATTGTATTAATAGTTATTAAACCTAACTTATTTGGAATTCAGACCACTTTTTTGGTCTTTTTTCTTCTTCCCCACCATATTAAAAATCCGGTTACGGGAAGTGAAGCACAAATTAAGCTGACAATAAATGCAATGATCTTGGTTGGTAGTCCTAAAATAGATCCTACGTGAATATCATAATTGGCAGCCACTGTTTTCTCACCAAAGTTTTTATCTTCATGATTGTAGGTGTGCAAAAGTTCACCTGAATTTTCATCAAAAATCAAACTGCTGTTTTTATGATAAGAATAAGAAAGATGCTTTACGAAAACAGAGAAATTAGGATGCTCATGATCATCCATGTGTGGATGTCCCAAATCGATTGCAAATCCGTAAGAGTCTGGATATTTTGCCTGAACGGTGTGAATCACTTTATCTAAAGTAGTTTCGTTTCTAAGTTCTATTGGTGCTTTGGTTGTGATGTGCGAAAAGTCAGGATAAACCGTACTTCCTCCGGAGAAAACAAAATAAATCATTGCCTGAACCACAAAGAAGGCATAAAACAAACCTGTAATCGAAAATATTAAAGCAAAAATCGAAGAGTAAAAACCTAAAACATTATGAAGGTCGTAATTCTTTCTTTTCCAGCTTTTTATGTTTTTCCATTTGAAAGAGAAACGCTGTTTTCTGGCGGCTTTATTTTTTGGCCACCACAAAATAATTCCTGAAATCAACATGATCACGAAGATAATTACCGGAATTCCTACTACATATTTTCCCCAGTCCTGTTTTAATAAAAAGCTCCAGTGAATAGATTTTACAATGCTGAAAAAACCGTTTTTCTCATCATAAGTTCTCAGAACTTTTCCTGTATAAGGATTTACATACGCTACTTTGTAGATAGGAAATTCATCAAAATAATTCCAGGCTGCGGTGTTGTGTTCGTACCAGTAAAATTGATAAGACAGTTTTTTGTCGATAGGAACATTCACCCAATGGATTTTATATTTTTCTTTAAGCTGCTCGTCGACCATTTTTTCTAAAACACGAATTGGCAGAATCTGCTTTTGTGCAATGTTTTGCTCGTTGTGATAGATAACATCTTTACGGGTGAAATTCTCAACCTCGTCTTTGAATACAAACAAAGTACCGGTGATTGAAACAATAAATATAATTAAACCGATGGACAGACCAAACCACAGATGCAGTTTGCCTGTCCATTTTTTGAAAAGACTTGGTTTCTTTTTATGGTGATGTTTTTTCTTCATAGAAAATTGCAATGTGCAAATATAAAATAAGTTTATTTAGATTAATTAAAATCTATATTCAATCATGAAGGTTCCTCTCATTCCCAAAGCATTTACAAATTCAGAATCTCTTGCGTTCCACCATGCAATTGCTGGTTGATAAGTAGTGTTGAAGAGGTTTTCTACTCCTAAAGAAAGCTTCCAGTTTTGGTTGATTTCGTAATTAGATTTAAAATTAATTATGGTGTATTCCGGAACTCTTCCTTCACCATAAGCATACAAACCCGTGCTTGCATTGGGACTGAATCTGTCTTGCTCAAAAGAATGAAGCGTATCAAGACCTAAAGAAAGCGATTCTGTAGGTTTTACCTGAACGTAAGCCAAAATTTTTGGTGCGGAAATTCTGCTGTTGTTTACTTTTGCGGAGTAATCTCCATCATCTTTAAGCGAAGTAATCCCTTCTAACCAGCTATAACTTCCACCGAAATTAATCCATTTTGCAGGTGTGAAATGCAAGAAACCTTCAACACCGTACACCACTTCAGGAGATCTTTGAATGGTAAAAGATCGGTCTGGACCTTGTACAAATGAAGCTCCCAGTTTTGAAGTACTTACATAAGATGTTACTTCATAGTTTAACCAGTTGGAAATCTGTCCGGTAGAGCCCAATTCATAATTGTTTACGATAATTGGTTTGGCTTCTATTTGGGCAAGATTACTTTGTGTAGATGTTCTTAAAATTCTTCCAATCTCGTTGATAGAATACGACTGTGAGAAGCTTCCGAAAAGATTAATCTGGTTATTGATATTATATCGAAGACCAATATTCCCCACCAAAGCGTTGTATTTTAAGTCTCCTCCGGTTACAAAAATACTTTTAGTGAAAGTTCCGTCACTTTTTACTGAAGAAAGTGTGTTGAAATCACCCACATTTACCGTCATATTTTCGTATCTCAGACCTCCTTTAATCGTTAATTTTTTCAGTAAATCAATTTTTAATAAAAGGAAAGGAGCGGTGTTGATCATATCCATATCCGGAGTCCAGTATCTTCCGTCTTCAAGTTTTTGTACGGTTTTATCGTTCAGTAGATCTAGACCGTAGATTACTTCTGCCTGAGAATTGTTGTATGACCAAAGTTGGGTGTCAAAATTAATTCTGGCTCCCATTTTTTTAGAAATAATATTCGATTGTCCGCCTCCAAAAAAGGTATCGCTATATCCGTAAACTGTTCTGAAATCCTGCATATAAACATTAACATTCAATGCTGTAGAACCCCAAAAAAGATTTTTGTTGTCGTAGTTTATTCTGTAATTATGGTTACGTGGAGTTCCTTGTGGAGTTGTTTCTAAACTTTTCCCTTCACCTTCACCAATGGTAGGAGTAACGCCGTATTTTCCGGTTTTTATACCTAAATTTAGATCAGATTTTGATGCATAACCCATATAAGAAACTTCGATTCTCTGGTCATCATTAATATCATAACCAAGCTTCAACAATCCGTTGTAATTGTTCATTTGTGCGGTGCTGTAAGTCGGGCTTAACAATACACCGTCGCCGTCTTTTGCGTTTCCGGTTCTTTCATAAGCCAAAGACGCCACGTAGTCGAATTTTTTAATTTTACCTGATAAAAGTTGACTGGCTCTGAAACCTAAAGTTCCGCCATACGGTTGTCCGGTAATACCTACCTGAGAAGTTCCCGATATTTTTTTATATGTTTTGTTTCTTTTAGTAATATAGTTGATGATACCACCATCTGCGCCATTTCCGTAGATTGATGAAGCTCCTTTTATGACTTCAACTCTTTCTATTGCCGAAGGATCGATCGATCTGATGTCTCTTGCTCCGTTTCTTAGTGGAGTAGACTGTGGGATCCCGTCAATAAGTACCAAAACCTGTCGGCCTCTTAAAGTTTGTCCTGAGTTGGAAGTCTGTCCGGAACTTGGTCCTAAACTCGGTACGGTATATTGTAAAATATTAGAAATGTCTGAATTAACAGTCAACTGCGACTGAATTTGTTTTTCGCTAACAATGGTAATAGAACTTGGTATTTCTTTGATACTTTCCTTTTTTCGGGAAGCTGTAAGTACCACTTCATCTACATTTTTTACTTTTAAACTGTCTTTTTCCTGTGCAAAAACAGCAATTGTGCTAAGGCAAGCTACTGATAAAAAAGCCTTTTTCATAATGTTTTCTTTCCTTGTTTTTTACGTTTTCCCCACCATACCAAAAAACCGGTTACCGGTAATGAAGTACAAACCAATCCTGTTACAAACCATAAGATTTTGCCGAAAATCCCGAAGTATGACCCAACATGTACGTCATAATTGGCATTGGCATATTTTTCAGCGTTTGTTAATTTTTGATGAGGTTTATTTGATAATAGTTTTCCCGAATATTTATCGTAGCATAGCTGATTCCTTTCACTATATCTACCGTCTTTACCATACGTGGTAACGGGAATATTTTCAAGTTCTTTTCCTTTTTTGTTTTTTCCGTTTAAAGGAATTCGGAAGCTTGAAGATTTTGAATATATTTTTTGAGTTTGAAGAATGGTAAGATCAAAAACCGACTTGTTTTTTGCTAAAAGTGAGTCTGGTGATTTGATTGTCTTTTCTTTTGGAAGTTCTAACGAACCGGATAATGCAAAATTAAATGCGTTTTTCACCCACGGATAAGCAAAATATAATCCTGAAAGACTAAGTAATAAACCAATAAACGAAGCATAAAATCCTAAGACATTGTGAAGGTCATAGTTTTTACGTTTCCAGGTTTTTACGTTTTTCCATTCGAATGAAAAACGACCTTTCCGCATTTTTTTGTTTTTTGGCCACCAAAGAATAATTCCTGTAATGAGCATAATAATAAAGAGAACAACCGGAATTCCGACAACATATTTCCCCCAGTCAGATTTTAAAAGCAAACTCCAATGAATGGATTTCAGAATAGGGAAGAGGTCATACTTTTCGTTATAAATTCCTAAAATATTACCATTGTACTGATTGACATAAATAAGTTTGTTGATTTTTACTTCATCAAAATAATTCCACGCCTTTTTGTCTTTTTCATAAAAAAGAAATTTGTAAGATTTGCTTTTATCTAAAGGAATTTCAACCGAGCTTACCGGATATTTTTCATTGAGTTCTAAAGTGATTTTTTCTTTTAAAACTTCAATTGATAGAGGTTGTTGTGTAACCGTTTCAGCTTTTACATAAATGGCTTCTTTTCTAAGCTGATTCTGAATTTCATCTTTAAAAACATACATCGTTCCCGATAAAGAAACAATAAAAATAATGAGCCCTACAGATAAGCCAAACCAAAGGTGCAGTTTACCCGCCCATTTTTTATAGACGCTTGGTTTCTTTTTATTGTGATGTTTTTTTTTCATGAAATTTTTAAGGATGCGCAAAGATAAGTCTTCTGTTTTTATTTAGATTAATTATAAAAAGAGTTTTTGATCTAAATAAATCTGCCAAACTACGGGTGCAGTTTGGCAGATGTTTTTTTAAAATTTAATTAAAATTTGTAAGTAAAACTTCCTAAAGCATTGATTAATTGCTGAGGATTTGCAGTTGTAAATCCTACCCAATAATGTTGATTAGTAAAGTTGTCAACTTTCACTCCGATTCTATATTTCTTAGTATCATAGAATGCACTTGCGTTTAATACCAAATATTTTGGAAGAATGAAAATGCTTTCACCTGTAACAACACCGTTTTGAATAATATTGTTATTGATTTCTCTATGATCGTTTGCATAGTTTCCTCCAAGACCAAAACCTAATCCTTTTAGCTTACCATCAAGAATCTGGTAACTTGCATATAGACTTGCCAACCAAGGTGAGCCTGCTGTTCCTGGTCTTCTTCCTTTTGTTTCAGGAGCAGACTCAATGAATTTTGAATCATTATAGCTTACACCTCCTACTAAAGATAAACCTTTTAGTAAATAAGCATTTACTTCTAATTCAACACCTTCACTACTCAATTTTCCAGCCTGATCCTGTACAAAAGTAAACGGAATTGCCACTCCGCTACCATCTAATACTGGTTGAGTTGTTGGTAATATTGTATTTTTTACTTTGATGTTATAATAGCTTAAAGTAGCATTTACTTTACCTTTAAAGATACTTCCTTTGAAACCTCCTTCAAACTGATTAGCTCTTTCAGGATCGGATAAACTTGTTGCTCCGGTATTATCTGAAATATAGTAACCGTTGCTCTTAAAACTATTTTGATAATTTCCAAAAACTGAGAATTTATCTTTTATAATTTCATATACGACACCAGCTTTAGGAGAAAATGCAGATTGATTATAGGCCGGTAAAGTATTTATCCATAATGTTCCACCTTGAAACTCATTACTTTCGTAACGAAGACCTGCCATAATATTTAAACCTGAAATTGGAGTAAATACATTGGCAATATAACCACTGTAAGTATTTTGTTCATCGTACTGATTATAAGTACTGCTAGGTAAATTTTGATAAGCCTGGGCTAAAGTATTTGAATTAAATGTACCAGCATAATCATATCCGTTTGCTGGAACAGAATCTAAAAACCCCTGTGAAAGATATAGGTATTGTAATTTGTTTTTAATATTCATATAATCAAACCCAACAACAGTTCTATTACGCATGTCGTTTCCGAATTTATAATCAAAGTTGAAATTTTGTTGAACTTGGAAATATGTTTTCTTACTATTATCGGTAGACTGATCTGCTCTTCCTACATAAATTTGATTGTCTAAAGGATTCAAAGATGCCGTAAAATAAGGGTTGTAACCATCGGAAAATGTATAAGCCGTACTTACATTTGTAGATGAACGAATGTTGTCATTGATTTTGTAATTCACCTGCCCTAAAAGGTTTCTTACTTTTGAGGTGGTATACATTCCGTCTCCAAAATAAGATTGTTTATAATCTAAACCTAATTTTTCTAAATCTTTTGCATTATCAACTCCAGTTGTAGCTTTTGATAGATAGAAAAATGATTGTTCCGGTGTAGCTCTGGTGTCAAACATTTCATATTCTAAGCTAATATCTAATTTGTCATTTACCTTATAAAGCAATGATGGGGTAAATGCAAAATAAGTATTCTTTGCATCGGTCTTTTGGAAAGTTCCTGAGTTGGTATATGCAGTATTTAAACGAAATAAAAGCTTATTATCTTTTGTAAGAGGTGCATTTACATCCGCTTGTGCTCTGTAATAATTGTAGCTTCCGCCTGTTAAAGATATACTACCTCCAAACCTATCATAAGGTTTTTTTGTAACTCTATTAACAGCTCCACCGTATGAGGTAACATTACTTCCGTATAATGTTGCAGAAGGTCCTTTTAAAACTTCTAACTTTTCAACATTTACCGCATCAATAGACGTTGTAACGGGAGCAACCAAACCATTTCTAAGAGAGTTGTTAGATACAAAACCTCTTAGAGCAATATAAGCTCCTCCATCACCTGCTCTGTTTGTAGCGCTCCACATTTTTTGAATTCCCGTAACATTTCTGTAGGCATCATCTACGGTATAAATCATCTGATTTTCAAAAAATATTTTATCAACCGTAGAAAATAATTGTGGATTTTCTATTGCCTTTAGTGGCATTTTATTGGTGTATTCTGAATCTTTCTTAAGTACGGAACTTATGATTACTTCTTCTATATTTTTAGAATTTGTAGAATCTTTTTTCTCTTGTGCAAAAGCAAATACACTTGCCAATAACGAAGCAGAGATCAATAATTTATTCATGTAATACCTAATTTTTTTGCAAATATATTCTTTTTAATTATTCTAAATAAGATAATGGATTGATATTTGTCATATTTATTTAATAAGTATTGTTCTATAAATAGCAAAAACCCGCCTCATTTGAAGCGGGTTTTTGTGAAATCTATAATTTGTCTCTTATGCGGGAATTTCTCCTCTATATAAGAATGAAATAATTTCTTTATTCATCTTGTCTACCATTTCACTGAAAAGGTGGAAAGACTCTTGCTTGTAAATTACCAAAGGATCTTTCTGTTCGTAAACAGCTCCTTGAGAAGATCTTCTCAAATCATCCATTTCACGAAGGTGAAGTTTCCAGTTTTCATCAATGATTGATAAAGTGATATTCTTTTCAAAATCATTAATTAAACTGTCGCAATTTGTATCGTGAGCCTCTTTAAGATCTGTAACGATGGTTAAAGTTTTTACTCCATCTGTAAAAGGTACCTGAATCATTTTAAACATAGAACCTTGGTTTTGATATACATTCTCAATAATAGGGAACGATTTTTCTTTCAGCAAGTTCAGTTTCATATTATAATCATCCTGAGCTGCTTTGAACAAGATATTGGTAAGTTCCGGAATTTGTTTTGATTTAAAATCATTTTCAGAAACCGGAGATTCCATCGTGAAGTTTTTAATTATTTCAAATTCAAAATCTTTGTAATTTCCAGTTGCTTTAGCTTTGCTTACAATAGAATTTGAAACATCAAAGATCATATTTGTAATGTCATACTTTAGGTGATCTCCGAACAAAGCATTCTTTCTTCTTTTGTAGATTACGTCACGTTGCTTATTCATTACGTCATCGTACTCCAAAAGTCTCTTTCTTGTTCCGAAGTTGTTTTCTTCTACTTTTTTCTGAGCTCTTTCGATAGATTTACTGATCATAGAATGCTGAATTACTTCACCTTCTTTATGACCCATTCTGTCCATCATTTTAGCGATTCTTTCAGAACCGAACAAACGCATCAAGTTGTCTTCCAAAGAAACATAGAATTGCGAACTTCCCGGATCTCCCTGACGTCCCGCTCTACCTCTCAACTGTCTGTCAACACGTCTAGAATCGTGTCTTTCTGTTCCGATAATTGCTAAACCACCCGCTTCTTTTACTTCTTTAGAAAGCTTAATATCGGTACCACGACCCGCCATATTGGTTGCAATTGTTACAACTCCTGGCTGACCTGCTCCGGCAACGATTTCTGCTTCTTTTTTGTGAAGTTTTGCATTCAACACCTGGTGTTGAATTTTTCTTAGCTGAAGTGCTTTTGAAAGTAATTGTGAAATTTCAACAGAAGTTGTACCTACCAATACTGGTCTTCCAGCCGAAGTTAGGTTTTCAATTTCTTCAATTACTGCGTTGTATTTTTCTCTGTTGGTTTTGAAAACCAAATCTTGTTTGTCGTGTCTCTGAATTGGACGGTTGGTAGGAATTACCACTACGTCTAATTTATAAATCTGCCAAAGTTCTCCAGCTTCAGTTTCTGCTGTACCTGTCATCCCCGCAAGTTTGTTGTACATACGGAAATAGTTCTGAAGGGTAACTGTAGCAAAAGTCTGAGTCGCTGCTTCGATTTTTACACTTTCTTTAGCTTCAATTGCTTGGTGTAAACCGTCTGAATAACGACGACCTTCCATAATACGACCGGTCTGCTCGTCAACGATTTTTACTTCACCATCAATTACAACATATTCATCATCTTTTTCGAATAATGTATACGCTTTCAATAACTGGCTCATCGTGTGAACTCGCTCAGATTTTTCAGCAAAATCACTAAAAAGCTTTTCTTTAGCTTCAAATTCTTCTTCTTTAGATAAATTTTTAGCTTCTACTTCAGCGATTTCAGTTCCGATGTCCGGAAGAACGAAAAAGTTAGCATCAGAGTTTCCTTGAGACATGTATTCAACACCTTTGTCTGTCAAATCAACCTGATTGTTCTTTTCCTCAATGACGAAGTATAAGTCTTTATCTACAATCGGCATGTCACGGTTGTTATCCTGCATGTATTGCGCTTCAGTTTTTTGAAGCAATGCACGGTTTCCGCTTTCCGATAAGAATTTAATTAATTGTCTGTTTTTAGGAAGACCTCTGTAAGCCTGAAGCAATTTGAATCCTCCTTCTTTAGTATTTCCTGCAGCGATTAATTTTTTAGCTTCATTAAAAATTGCAGAAACAGTTTTTTTCTGTACTTCAACGATTCTGTCGATAGAAGGTTTTAAAAGATCAAATTCTTGTCTGTCTCCTTGAGGAACCGGACCAGAAATGATCAATGGAGTTCTTGCATCATCTACCAATACAGAGTCAACCTCATCCACGATTGCGAAGTTTAGCTCTCTTTGTACCAGTTCTGTAGGTGAAGTTACCATGTTATCTCTCAGGTAATCGAAACCAAATTCATTGTTGGTTCCGTAAGTAATATCTGAGTTGTATGCTTTTCTTCTTCCGTCTGAGTTCGGTTGGTGATTATCGATACAGTCGATAGCCATTCCGTGGAATTGGTACAAAGGTCCCATCCAAGCCGAGTCTCTTTTTGCAAGATAGTCATTCACTGTTACAACGTGAACTCCTCTTTCAGGAAGAGCATTTAAGTAAATAGGAAGTGTTCCTACCAAAGTTTTACCTTCTCCGGTTGCCATCTCAGCAATTTTTCCGCTGTGAAGGATTATACCACCAATAAACTGCGTATCGTAATGCACCATATCCCAAACTACTGGTGTTCCGGCTGCATTCCATGAGTTTTTCCAAACCGCCTGATCTCCTTGGATTTCAATGAAATCTTTTCCGGCAGCAGCCAATTCTCTGTCCCAATCTGTTGCTGTTACACGAATTTCTCCATTTTGAGCCCATCTTCTTGATGTTTCTTTAATCAAGGCGAAAGCTTCCGGAAGAACCTGCAAAAGAACTTTTTCTTCAATCTCGTAAGAATCTTTTTTCAAAGCTTCTATTCTAGAAAAAAGCGCTTCTTTCTCATCAACATTGGTAGAGTTTTTTATTTGCTCTTTAATTTGTTCTATCTGCGCTGTGATACTTGCTGTCGCTTCTTTTATTTTAGATTTAAATTCGGCAGTTTTTTCTCTCAAACCATCATCAGATAATTCTCCGACACTTGGCTCAACAGCTTTGATTTTTGTTACAACTTTTTTTACTTCCTTTAGGTCCTGCGCTTTTTTGTCTCCCAAAAACCCTTTAAGAACTTTATTTAAAAAACTCATAGAATTTGATTTAAGCTCAAAGCTTATTGCTTTAAGCATATTAAAATTACACGCTTTGGTGTGTATTATATATTTAAAAAAGCTTTAAGTATACCACCTAAAGCTTAAATGCTTTTCATTAATATTCGTCTTCGTTCCAAAGATAATCTTCATCTGTTGGATAGTCGCTCCAAATTTCATCGATAGCATCATAAATTTCTCCTTCATCTTCGATTGCCTGAAGGTTTTCTACCACTTCCATTGGTGCACCAGTTCTTATTGCATAGTCGATAAGTTCTGCTTTTGTCATCGGCCAAGGTGCGTCGCTTAAATATGAAGCTAATTCTAATGTCCAGTACATAATTTATTATTTTTTGCAAAAGTATAAAAATAGCTTATATTATAAACTTTTTTTATGACTTGATTTTCAATTCTTTTGTTAATTTTTGTCTATATATTACTGCAAATGCTTTTATGAGTGCAATCGCGGTAGGTTGATGTCATTTTCTCAAAAACCATTCCACAAATTTTTTTGTGCCATTTTGGAAGTTTGTGGTGGGATTATAACTAATCAGATTTTTAGCTTTTGTAATGTCTGCGCTGGTTTTCTGTACGTCACCCGGCTGTAGTGGCAGTATTTTTCTGATGGCAGTTTTATTGAGATTTTTTTCAATTTCTGACAACATTTCAGATAAAGTGACAACTTCGCTCTCACCTAAATTGATAATTTCATAGATGTCAGAATTTTTCTCCAGGTAATCGACTGACTTTAAGATTCCATCAATGATGTCGTCTATATAAGTGTAATCTCTTGCTGTGTTTCCATCGCCGTAGAAAGGGATTTCTTTATTTTCTGAAATGAGTTTTGTGAATTTGTGAATCGCCAAATCAGGTCTTTGCCTTGGTCCGTAAACCGTAAAAAACCTAAGCTGAATGATGTCTATTCCATATAAACTGTGATAAACATGTCCTAAAACTTCTCCGCTTTTTTTTGTTGCCGCATAGGGTGAGATGGGTTGGTCTACATTATCGGTTTCAGAAAAAGGAGTTTTTTCATTGTTGCCATAAACACTTGACGATGAAGCGCAAACAAACTTTTTAATATTAAATTGATTACACAGTTCCCAAAGATTCATTGTTCCGCGTACATTGACCTCTTCATATTCTAAAGGTCTTTCAATAGAAGGACGTACTCCGGCAAGAGCTGCCAAATGGATGATTAAATCAATCGGATGATTTTGAAATATTTTCTCTAAACCATTTTTGTCTCGGATATCTTGGAAATATATAGTGTAAGATTCTGATTTTGAAATAGAAATTAAATTTTGAATATCGTTTTCTTTTTCAGAAAATTCAAAATCAATATTTTTTTCAAGAGAAGCTAAAGTATTTTTAATTTTTATCTTATAATCATAAAAATCATCAAAATTGTCAATGTTTATGACAGAATGTCCTTCTTTCAATAATTTTTCTATTAAATGAGAACCAATAAATCCGCTTCCTCCTGTTACGAGATATGTCATCTGAGTGTTTTAGTTACACAAAAGTATAAATTTAAGAAGTTCTTTCCTTTAATAAATTGATAATATTTAAAGCTAAATAAAATGAGGATTGAAATTAAAGAAAAGCATTCAAAAACGATGATGTGAATGTTTCTTGTTTTTGTACTTTTACTTTTAAATTATTTAACATGCAGTTTCAAGGGCAAATTTTAAAAATGACAACTTTCAATGATCAACCTATCCAATATTATCTTAATCTTTCAGGTGATCTTATTCATATGAATGAATTGTTTGGTAAAGAATTAACGATAAAACATACAGGTTTTCAGTGTGTGAATTGTGGAATGAATAAAACAATTTACAGAATGGGATTTTGTAAAAGTTGCTTTTTTGAAAGTCCTTATGCGAGTGACACAATTATTCGTCCGGAACTTTCTACAGCGCATTTAGGAATTGGCGAAAGAGATTTGGAAGTAGAAAAACAAATCCAATTGCAGCCGCATACCGTATATCTAGCTTATACAGGAGATGTAAAAGTGGGAGTCACGAGAAATACACAAATTCCGACACGATGGATCGATCAAGGCGCAACATTTGCTTTACCGATTGCGAGAACAGAAAACCGATACGAAGCCGGAATGATAGAAGTTGCCCTAAAAGAACATCTTGCCGATAAAACCAACTGGAGAAAAATGCTGCAGGATGATTTTGAGGACGAGGTGGATTTAATAGATTTTCAGCAGAAAATAAGAGAATATTTTCCTGATGATTTTCAGAAATTCTATTCTGAAGGTGAAGAAATGTGGAAGTTTGATTATCCATTTTCAAAACCTGAAAAAGTTGCTTCATTCACTTTAGATAAAAAGCCTGAGTTTACTGCGGTATTAAACGGTATTAAAGGACAATATCTGAGTTTTGAAGGTGGAAATTTTATGAATGTAAGAGGTCATGAAGGATATGTGATTGAGCTGACTGTAAAAAATTAATCGACTGTATTTAAATGTATAATAATGAAGAAACCTTGGGTTAAAAAGCTTTTGATAGGTCTGGGAATTGTTTTCGGGCTTGTTCTGATTGCCAATTTCGGACTTAATATCTGGCTTAAAACCCAACTTCCTGATTATATCAAAAAAAATACGGCTTACAAAGTTTCGTACAAATCGCTGGATGTAGATTTGGGAACCGGAAATATTTTTGCAACCGGAATTACCGTCAACAATAAAGATCCGAAAAACACGAATGTTATTGGACTTCAGGGAACAATTGACACTTTAAAAATCAGTCGTTTCGGAATTTATGACGCATTGTTTAATAAAACAATAAGCTCATCAGATTTACTGCTTTCAAAACCGAATCTTAATATTATTCTTGCCAAACCAAAAGATCAGAAAACGGGTAAAAAAAGAAATCCTGTCAATTTTGAAAATATCAGAATTAATAAAGGAACAATCAATGTTTTTAAATATACCAAACAGAAATTCGTAAGCGTAGATGAGCTTGATTTATATGTTGAAAATCTTCAGATGACTGAAGAATCGGTAGAAAATAAACTTCCTGTCGTTTTTGATCGCTACAGTATTCGAGGAAAAAATTTTTTCTTTCAGCCGAATGATATTTATACTTTAAAAATTGATAAAGTTGCTACTGCAAACGGGCAAATGTCTGTTGAAAACTTTCAGTTAATGCCGAATATTTCATTTGAACAGTTTAAAAAAACTTATCCTAAAAAAACGCAAATGTTTCAGTTCAGTATTCCTAAAATGAATTTTAAGGATATTGTTCTGAAAAAAAATAAAGTTTCATTAGCAAATGCAGACTTTCAAAATCCTTTTATAAAAGTTTATAAAACAGGAGTTTCTGCTGTTAAAAAAGTTGAAAAGAAACGGAATTTTGAGCTTAATTTAGATGATATTCAACTGAATCATGCTAAAGTTCAGGTTGTAAAAGCTGATGAATCTGATTTGTTTTTTGCGGAAGATTTAAATGTTAATATCAATAAATTAGAGCTTACCAAAGAAAGTTCAAAAGAAGTGATTCCTGTACTTTATAAAGATTTTAAAATTTCAGGAAAAGGAATTCATTACAATGATCAGCAAAATATTTCTGTTGAAAGTTTTAATCTAAATCCGAAAGGCGGGCAAATCAGAAACATTGTAGCAAAACATACCAGTTCACCCAAAATGGGAATGGATTTTAAAACAAATCTGGTTCAGTTTGCCATCAATGATTTCAAATTTGTTGATAAGAAATTAAATCTCGACGTTAAAGATGTTCTGATTGATGGAATTAACGGTAAAATTACTGCAGGAAATGCTGTTCCGAAGAAAAAAGAAGCAGTCACAGGAATTCAGTTTCCAATTGTGGTAAGAAAAATTTCAGTTAAAAATTCAAATATTACTTACGAAAGCAAAAATCAGCCTTTAACTTTTAACGATCTCAATGCAATTGTTAATCAGCTTGAGTTGGTAGAAAATACTGCCAAAAACGGAATGGCGGTAAAAGTGAAAGATTATGCGCTTTCAACCAAAAATTTTGTATACAAAACAAAGTTCTATAAAATGAACGTTGCTGCTTTAGCTTTAAATAAAAATAAAATTGACATTAATCAATTTGCGATGACACCTTTGGTTTCCAGAGCTCAGTTTATCAGAATGATTCCTGTGGAAAGTGATTTGTATGATATTAAAGTAAATAGTATTTCAGCACAGGGAAACTGGGATTTATTTTCTGAAAATAAATTTATTAATGCAAGTAATGTCACGGTAAATTCTGCCAATGCCAATATTTTCAGAAGTAAAATTCCGGCAGATGATCCGAAAATAAAACCTTTGTATTCAAGAATGTTGAGATCGATTAAAGTTCCGATGTATGTCAGTAATTTAAATCTAAAAAATTCTATTTTAGAATACGAAGAAGATACCCCAAAAAGCAGCGGACCAGGAAAACTGACATTCAGTAATTTTAATATGAATGTAAAAAACCTGAACTCTGCTAAAATGAAAGGAAAACCCACTAATGTACAGATCAAAATCGACTGTATGTTTATGAAATCTTCACCGCTCTCTGTGAATTGGGGTTTCAATACGGCTGATCAGGGAGATCGTTTTACAATTGCGGGTAATTTGGACAATATTCCTGCGACGGCTTTAAACTCATTTGTCGTGCCTTATCTAAGTGTTTCGGCAACGGGAACGATTCAGCAGATGCTTTTTAATTTTAAAGGAAATCCGAAAGGAATTGGAGGAACATTTAATATTAAACATAAAGATCTTAAAATTTCGATTTTAGATAAAAACAGCAAAGAGAAAAAAGGAGTTTTGAGTGCGGTTGCCAATATTTTCATTAAAACAGATTCGGGCAAGTTTCCGGAATCGGTTGTGGTAGAAGGTGTGGAAAGAGATCCTACAAAATCATTTTTCAATATGTTCTGGAAAGGTGTTGAAGATGGTTTAAAGAAAACGTTGATCGGAATAAACATTGACAAAACTAAAAAGACCGTTGAAGGAGCTGTAAATACAGTGAAAGATGTGAAGAGTAGCGTGAAAGACGTGAAAAAATCTGTGAAACAGGCAAAGGAAGATATTTCTAAAGAACTGGCTTCACCTAAAACCAATATGCCAAAAGAGGAAAAGAAACCTGAAACGCCAAAAGAAAAGAAAGGCTTATTCAAAAAAATATTTAAGAAAAAAGAAAATCCCGAAACTGAATAATTTCGGGATTTTTATATATTGATTAAGTTTGATTTAATATTCGTCGCTCTCCTGAATCGGAATAGCACGAAGGAAGGTGTCAAATTCCTCTCCTGGATAATTACTTTCTGCGCCATAAGAATCAATGATAATTCCTAAATTTTGCTCATTATCCTGCAATACATACAAAGCAACATTATCATCCGGATTACTGTCGCCTTCGAAACGATAAGTTTTCAGAATTGATAATTCTTCGGGAAGATAATTTTTTTCAGAGTTGTCATATTTCATTTGGCATTGCTCGTTCATTCGGAATTCTTTATGAATTCCCCTTTTTCTCAAGGTTTCCATGACCTGACTCAGGGTTGTCATTTGGTCATTGTTTTCTGAATGTTCCATAATAATATTTTCATTGTTTACTACAATTATTAAACCATAATTGCGCAGGTTTATTTTAATTCAGCTTTAACCAAATTCCTTTAGATATTAACAAAATTTGTTGTTTCAGAAATATAAAAAGGTACACTATTTGATATAACACAATACAAAATCGTAAAAAACATGAAAAAAGAAGTAGGAGTTTTACTGGCAGGAGGAGTAGGTCTTTTGGCAGTATTAAGTTTTTTAAGCGTAAAGAAAATTTTAGGTAAAAAACATAAAAAATATAACGAGTACTATTCTGATCATCACAGACATTTTGATAAAAAAAATGTTGAAGACGATCATGGTATCGAGTTTTTCGCATTAAAGTAAGAAGTAGTAAATAGATATAGATTTTTTTAAATCCGGCATCCAATTTTATTGGTGTTGGATTTTTTTTGTGGAAAACTTTAATGTTAAAATTTATTATTTTAGAATGAAAGGTTTATAATTTTACATCAGAAATGCAGAACGAAAATATCATAAAAGGACAAGGAGCTCAGCGAAATGTAATCAACCGTTTCGACAGATTTACTTTTGAGCCTGAAGATGAAGATTTCGAATTAGTCAAAACGTCTTTTACAGAGGTTTTTCCTAAAACCATTGTCAATCAGGTGAAAAGTGAAGATTTACCGATGGAATATTCCATGAATCCTTATCAGGGTTGTGAACATGGATGTTCTTATTGTTTTGCTAGACCAACACACGAATATTGGGGTTACAGCGCCGGAATTGATTTTGAAAGAAAAATAATGGTCAAGAAAAATGCTCCGGAATTATTAGAAAAATTTTTCAAAAAAAGAGGTTATAAACCGGCACCCATTTTAATGTCGGGAAATACCGATTGTTATCAACCCGCCGAAAGACAATTTGAAATTACCAGACAACTTCTGCAAGTTTGTCTTGATTACAGGCATCCCGTAAATGTTTTGACAAAAAACGCATTGGTTCTTCGTGATATAGATATTCTGAAACCAATGGCTGAGCAAAATTTAGTTTCTGTATCATTGAGCATTCCGACAATCAATGAAGATTTGCGTAGAAAAATGGAGCCTCGAACTAGTTCGACAAATAATAAACTAAAAGCGATAGAATTACTTTCTGAAAATAATATTCCGGTTAATGTTATGGTTGCTCCTATTATTCCAGGGCTGAATAGTGATGAACCTTTGAATATTTTAAAAACAATTTCTGAAGCAGGAGCTCAGAGTTTTGGTTATACTTTGGTAAGACTGAATGATACGGTAGAACCTGTTTTTGTAAAATGGATTGAAGCTCAGTTTCCGGACAGAGCGCAGAAGGTTTTAAACTTAATCCGTTCTATGCGTGGCGGAAATTTAGGAGACAAAAGATATTTTGAAAGACAAAGAGGCAGTGGAAATATTGCGGAAATGATTCATAATACTTTCAAAATCGGAAGAAAAAAGTTTTTTGATGGGAAAGAATTTCCGAAACTTTCTACCGAAGGTTTTACAGGAACTAAAGAACAGCAATTGAGATTATTTTAAATTTAAACCATCAACTGACAACTATCAAACCATCAACAATTTCTTATCCAATTAATTCTTTTGCCTGCGTTAATGCCGCTTCGGTAATTTTGCTTCCGGAAAGAAGCTGTGCAATTTCGTTCAGTTTTTCTTCGTCGTTGAGAGGGATAATCGTTGACTGAGTTTTTCCGTTAATATCCTGTTTTACAACTTTATAATTATCATTTCCTTTTGCAGCAACCTGTGCTAAATGAGAGATAACGATCAGCTGCATATCTTCAGACATTTCGCGCATCAGGTTTCCAATTTCTTCGGCTACTTTTCCTGAAACTCCGGTGTCGATTTCATCTAAAATCAAAGTCGGAAGTTCATCGCTTTCAGCAATGATTTTCTTGACAGCAAGCATTACACGGGATCTTTCGCCACCTGAAATGGCTGTCTGAATAGGCTTTAACGGAAACCCTGAATTTGCCTGAAATAACAACTGAATATTCTCTTTACCAAACTGGTTGTATTCTAAAGCATCACTGATTTCAATATCAACTTTTGCTTTTTCAAGTCCTAGTTTTTTAAGTAAATCTTCTGCTTTTTTAATGAAAACAGGAATGCTTTTTTTTCTGTTTTTCGAAAGTTTCTGGCTTAAAGATTCCAGAGATTTTTCTTTTTTAGAAATGTTTTCAAGAATTTGTGCGATGTACGCTTCAATTTCTGCCGTTCCTTTCTGTTCGCCTGAAAGCTGATCTCTGATTTCTTTTAAATCTTCAATATCAGAAACATTATGTTTTAGAAAAAGGGTGTTTATTTTATTGTTAAATTCTAAAAGCTGGGCTAAAGTTTCAGGATTAATTTCAATTCTGTCGGCTTCGTCTTCCAATTCAGAAAGGATATCCTTGATTTCTACAAAAGAAGTTTCAAATCTTTCGTTAAGCTCTGCAAAGTTGGTCGAAACTTCTGCAATTTTAGAAAGTTTAGATTTTGCTTCATTAAAAAAGGAAAGAATTCCTATTTCTTCTTGATGAAATCTGGATAAAAGTTGTCCCAGATTTTCTGAAATCATTCCTGCATTTTCCTGCATAGAAAGCTGATTTTGCAGGTCTGGATAATTTACATCATCCATTTTCATATCTTCCAGCTCGCTCAAAAGAAATTGCTTATAATCACTTTCTTTGGTGTTTTCTGAAAGCTGAGTCTGAAACTTTTTAAGCTGAGTTTTTAAAGTCTGGAATTCATAAAAATCCTGTTGGTAATTTTCAATCAGGTTTTTGTTATCCGAAAGTCCGTCGATGATTTTAAACTGATATTCTGACGTAAAAAGATTTGAGGTTTCAAACTGAGAATGAATATCAATCAACTGAGAAGTCAGTTCTTTCAAGATATCCAAAGTTACCGGAACATCATTGATGAACGCTCTGGATTTTCCTGAAGGCAAAATTTCTCGTCTGATAATTGTCTGATGCTCATAATCGAGATCATTTTCAATAAAGAATTTTTTAAACTGATTGTTCAGTTCAAACTCTGTCTCAACGATACTTTTTTCCTCAGTTTTTGAAATTGATTTTATATCTGCTCTTTCACCCAAAACCAATCGGAGAGCACCGAGAATAATCGATTTACCCGCACCAGTTTCACCGGTAATTACCTGTAAACCATTTTTTAAAGATACTTCGAGAGCATCAATAAGGGCAAAATTTTTAATGTAAATTCTTGAAAGCATAGATCAGAATCAGATTACGTTTGTTAGTGCAAATATAAAATTTACAAGTCAGAATTCAAGAATTATGCCTGTTACTTCCACTTATTCCATCTGGATTCTGTGTTCTTTGGAGAGAAAATAATCATCTGTTGCTTCAACGTACCGATGTTTACAGCTCCGTTATTTCCGGAATTGAAAATATTGAATATCTCATCTGCTTTATTATCCATAAAAAGATTGAAGAAATAATTCTGCTGGAAAGAGTTTTCGTAGGTTTTAAGCTGCATTAAAGCATCAAAAATAATTTTCTTAGCCTGTGTTTGGTCCTGATTAAACAACCCGTCTAAACCAGCTCTGTGGTAAGTATAAATCGTAGAACGAAGTTGGCTCATATTCGGATTAAGAATCTCACCAATTAAAATAGAACGGCTCTTGGGTTCATTAATCTGATTCCAGCCTTCATAATTTCTATTTTGTGAGTTTTGGGCAATCTGTTGCGCTTTAGAAAACCACTGAGTTCCACCCATCGACTGAAAACTGTCTGCATCGTAGCCTAAAATAAGGTAAACATAAAAGCTGATCACATCGATTAAGTTTTTTCCCGAAAATTGTCTTTCGTTGAAGATAAGATTTTCGTTTTCAGCATATTCGAAAGCAAATCTGGTGTCCTGAAGATTTAAAAGTGGAGATTCGTATGAGCTGCTAAATACAGGACGAACCGCCTGAACAACTAAAATTCCTTTAAATCTGTTTCCATCTCTCTCGCTGAGAACAATCGAGAAATTTGATTTTATTTTTTCAAAATTCTGAAGTCTTTTCCCTGTCCAGCTTGTGTTGTTGATGAAATCTCTGAGACTTTTCTCCAAAGCTTTATAAGCCTGTGTGTTACTTCCGCCCAATTGCTGAGAATTTACATTAACTGTAGCCAGAAGTTCCTGAGAAACCCCAAAATTGAATACAATCAGAAAAAAGAGTATGATTATTTTTTTCATTTGACAAATTAAAAGTTGAAAACGGAAATTTATAACATTTATTTTAAAAACTGAGCTTCAATACAATCGAGAATATCTTTAGCGACATTTTCTTTTGATTTTAAATCAAATTCCATTTTCTCTGTTTTGGTAAATATCTTTATTTTATTGGTGTCATTTTTAAAACCTGCACCTTCGTCACGAAGTGAATTCAGAACAATCATATCTAGATTTTTCTTTGCCAGTTTTCCTTTTGCATTTTCTTCTTCGTTCTGAGTTTCCAAAGCAAATCCAACTAAAAACTGGTGCGCTTTTTTATCACCCATCGTTTTCAGAATATCTGGATTTTTGATGAGTTCTATTGTGAAAGTGTCTTCGTTTTTTTTAATTTTTTCCGAGGCCACTACTTTCGGAGCGTAGTCTGCAACTGCGGCACTTGCGATTCCTATATCGATGGTATCATAATATTCGAAAACTTTATCGAGCATTTCTTTTGCTGATGTAATTCTGTGTAACTCGATATTTTGATGTTTAGGTTTCAAAGAACTTGGTCCTGAAATCAAAATTACTTTTGCTCCTCTTTTTGCAGCTTCTTCAGCCAAAGAAAACCCCATTTTTCCTGAAGAATGATTTCCTATAAAACGAACAGGATCAATGGCTTCATAAGTTGGTCCGGCAGTAATTAAAACCGTTTTTCCTTGCAAATATTTTTTTTGATCTGAATTAAAAAACTCTTCAATAGTTTTTACAATCGTTTCTGGTTCTGCCATTCTTCCCTGGCCGACTAAACCACTTGCCAGTTCGCCACTTTCTGCAGGAATTACAGTGTGACCAAATTTTTCGGCAAGTTTCAGATTGTTTTTAGTTGAAGGATGTTGATACATATCCAAATCCATTGCAGGAGCAATGAAAACCGGGCATTTTGCAGACATATATGTCGCAATCAACAAATTATCACAAATCCCGTGAATCATTTTTGCCAAAGTATTTGCTGTACAAGGCGCAACAATCATTACATCTGCCCAAAGTGCCATTTCAACATGACTGTTCCAGGTTCCGTTGTCGCTGTAAAATTCTGTATAAACAGGATTTTTTGAAAGCGTGGAAAGACTCAGTTTGGTCACAAAATGTTCTGCATCAGGAGACATAATTACCTGAACTTCGGCGCCTTTTTTTACCAAATCTCTAATGAGAAAATGAATTTTATAGGCAGCTATTCCACCAGAAACGGCAATGAGAATCTTTTTCCCGGAAATACTCATGTAGATTTTTTTAAAGGACTAATTTACTGATTTTTTCAAGAATGTCTTTATCTTAATGATCAGCATTTTATCTGCAATTGAGAATTTAAACAGAATTGATATATACAAACAACAAAAATCATAGAAGAAACGAATCTTCTATGATTTTATATTTTATAAAAATAAAATTTATTATTTTCTTTCTTCAGTCTTTCTGAAATATACATCACCGTCTAACCATTCTTGGATAGCAATAGATGTTGGCTTCGGAAGTTTTTCGTAATGTTTTGAAATTTCGATTTGCTCTCTGTTTTCAAAAACTTCTTCCAAAGTAGAGTTGTGAACAGCAAATTCGTCTAATTTATTGTGTAATTCAGTACGGATTTCTGCATTGATCTGCTCTGCTCTTTTCCCCATGATCACAATAGCTTCATAGATTGAACCTACTTTATCTTCAATCTTATCTTTATCGTAAGTAATAGTATTTACTTCTGCTTTTGTATCTTTTACGCTCATTTTGAGAAAATTATTTTATTTATAAGGTGGCAAATTTACGAATTATCTTTGGATTTTGAAAGTCGCCGCAGGAGGAGGTGTCTGTAACGCTGCACTGTCCCTCTGAATTTGCATTGCTTTCTTCTCGTTAGCGATTTGTTCTTTTATTTGCTGCTCTGTTTTATTCTGTTCTGCAAGCTTATCGGCAATCTTTTTTTGTTTTGCTGTAAGTACTGCAATTTTTTCTTCCATTTGTTTTTTAGCGACAACAAAATCTTTTTTCTCTTTTTCAAGTTTTTCTCTTAAGTCAAGAGCTGTTTTAGAATATTCTGTATTCGGAAGTTCTTTTTCAACCTGTCTTGTAAAAGCCAAAGCGCTTTCAATACGCTCTCCTTTTAAATCATAATTTGATCCTAAAGCTAAAGAATAACGCGACTTCATCATATAATCATAGATTTTCGGACGAAGCTTTGTACTTGGAAAATCATCCAGAACATTTTCAAAAGTGGTAACTGAAGCTTTGTAGTCTGCCATTTTGAAATATTGTTTGGCATTTTCATAAGCTTTGAATTCCAATTTATAAGAAAGCTCATCAATCATTGTATTGATGTTTTTTGATCTTTCAGAATTAGGATATGCATTCAAAAACTCCTGAAGCTCATTAATAGCCAATTCTGTACTCGACTGATCTAGGTTATAATCCATAGAGCCGTTGTAGTAACACAATGCAGACATATAAGCAGCTTCTTCTTTTCTGTTATCCTGAGGGAAACTTACCGAAAAGTTTTTAAACTGATTTCCAGCCAGTCTGTAGTTTTTATCGTAATAATTGGCATACGCAGAATTGAAAACCACATTTGGCGCATCATCTGTACCTGCAACCAAATTTGGAAGTCTGTCATAAAGTGCCAATGCATTTTTCCACTTCTTTTTAGCAAAATTTTCGTTTGCAGCTTTAAGAATAAAGTTTTTGTCTGCACTTCTCAACGCTTTTTCCTGCTGACTTTTGCACGATGCCAAAACAGCAATGGCGAAAATACCTAAAATATACTTTTTCATATAAAATGTAACAGTTTTCGGGTTTACCGACCTATTAATTTGCAAAAATATAACTTTTTTGCTAAAAGATTTTTTTTTATGATTATTTAACGTAAAATTAGTCTGCGGCGTATCCCAAAACAGCAAAAATATTCATTAAGAGATTCATTCTCACCTTTTTTTCTGCTTCTTTGGTGTAAGATTCGTCATCTTTGTGAGGAACATACAGCTCGTAGAAATTTTTATTTCTGATGACAAACAAGGTAGAACCAAGTATTGTGGTAAGGATATCCTCTGGTTTTGGTGTAAATGTGAAAGCTCCTGAAGTAACCCCTTTTTTGATGACTTCATCTAATTTTCTTACAAAAAGCTGATAAAAATCCAGTAACTCGTCTTTGAGATTCTCTGTATGACGAAGTTCCTGAGTGACAAAACCATGAAAATAGTTATATCTGAAAAGCTGGCTGACAATATATTTGATCATTTCCTTCATCTGCATTTCGGGTCTGCCGTCTTTTATGGTGTCTGCAAATTCAGAAAAATTCTCTCTTGTTTTTAATACTCTATACTGATATAGATAAGACATCATCTTTTCTTTAGAGCCAAAATAATAAGAAATCATTGCGACATTGATATTGGCTTTTGTGCTAATATCTCGTACAGATGTTCCCTCATATCCTTTCTTGGCGATGAGTTCTTCGGCAATATCAAGAATGTGAATTTGCTTCTCAGAAAACTTTTTTCCCATGACTAGGTTTTTAGTAAAGTTAAGACTTTTTAACATATCTGTAAACAGATGTTTAATAATTTTCAATCTTACGGTAATTGTAGTATTTTTGAATATGGAATTTTTTGATTTTCATCATCATAAGAAAAATATAAGTAAAGGGATTTACAATCTGGAATATGGTGAAGCTCCACCAGAATTTCTATATTCAATAGGAATTCATCCTCAAGATATTCAATTGGAAAATATTGAGAGTCAATATGATTGGTTAAATTCTAATATTACTGAAAATTGTTTTGCGATTGGTGAATGTGGTCTCGACGGATTGATTTCTAACGAACAAAAAATACAGGAACAAGTTTTTAAAAGGCAAATTGAAATTTCTAATGAGTTTCAAAAACCTTTGATTATTCATTGTGTAAGAAAATTCTACGAAGTGATTTCTTTCAGGAAGATGGCAAATCAACCGATGATTATTCATGGTTTTAACAAAAAACAGAACATTGCAAATGACTTACTTAAAAATAAATTTTATTTGAGTTTTGGAAAACCTGTTTTGTATAATCTATCTTTGCAGAATGTTTTAAAGACAATTCCTTTAGATAAAATGTTTTTGGAAACCGATAATGAAGATTTTAATATCGAAGAATTATATATAAGGGTTTCAAAATTAAAAGGGATTTCTTTAGAAAGACTTAACGAACAAATTTCAGAAAATTTAGAAACGATTCAGCATGGATAAAGTTTGGCTTGAAAGAACAGAATTATTGATAAAAGAAGCAGGTGTTGAAAAATTAAACAAAGCCGCTGTTCTGGTTGTAGGTTTAGGTGGAGTAGGTTCTTTTGCAGCTGAGTTTTTAGCGAGAGCCGGTGTCGGAAAGATGACGATTGTAGATGGCGATACTGTAGATATTACAAATATTAACAGACAGCTTCCTGCCCTGCATTCTACTGTAGGAAAGCATAAAGTAGATGTTGTTTCAGAAAGATTGATGGATATTAACCCGAATCTTGAGCTGGTAAAAGTCAATGAGTTTTTGAACCCTGAAAGAATGGCGGAAATTCTAGACGGTGGAAATTTTCATTACATATTAGATTGTATTGATAGTGTTACTCCGAAAGTATCCTTAATTATTGCTGCAAGACGCAGAAAAATAAAAATTGTAAGCTCGATGGGAGCGGGCGGAAAATCTGATCCGTCTAAAGTTATCGTTCGTGATATCAGCAAAACCCAGCATTGTCATCTTGCGAGAGAAGTAAGAAAAAGGTTGAAAAAAGAAAAAATAGATAAAGGAATTCGTTGTGTGTTTTCAGATGAAATTCAGGATGAAGATAGCTTGAAAATGACTGACGGAAGCAATTATAAAAGATCTTTTTATGGAACCATCAGTTTTCTTCCTGCAATTTTTGGATTGTATGCAGCTTCGGAGGTTATCAATCACTTACTGAAGAAAGATTAATGTCTGAATTTAAATATCCGAAAGAAGAAAAACTCAAAAAAGAGAATGAGATCACTTTACTTTTTGCAAAAGGTAAGTGGAGGAGTTGTGGAAATTTGCGCATTATCATTCTTAAAAATCATCCGGATCTACAAAATGAAAATGTAAAACTAGGAGTTTCGGTTTCTAAAAGGTATTTTAAAAAAGCAGTGTACAGAAACCGTGTGAAAAGGCTTTTAAGAGAATGTTACCGCTTGAATAAAGATCTTTTTAAAACGAGTTTTGGCGATAAAACAATTGCTATGCTGTTTTGGGTTTCGAATGAACTTCCTGAGAAATTTCAGGATGTGGAGGCTGAGTTTATTAAATTATGTCAGTCTCAGAAGAAATCATAAAAGATTACAATTTATCAATTATAAAAGGTTGCGCTCCTACGGAGCGCAATTTTCATTTTTCATTACTTTCTACAAAGTTTCGGCTCCGAAGGAGCCGAAACTAATCACTCTCATCAGGTGAAATCGTATTTAGAAATTTGAACTTTAGGTGTTTATATTTTTTGTAGCTTTAAGCAAACAATTGATGACTTATGTTAGATCAAATTCCCTATCTTCCGTATGTTTTAAGCGCATTTATTGGTATTGGACTTGCTGCTGCAACAGGTTTCAGAGTTTTTTTACCGATGTTTGCGGTGAGTTTAGCGTCTTATTTCCAATGGATTCCCACTCATGAAAGTTTTGAATGGCTTTCTGGTCTTCCTGCATTAATTACTACAGGAATTGCCACTTTAGCAGAAATTTTAGCTTATTATATTCCGATTGTAGATCATTTGCTCGATACTGTTTCTGTTCCGATGGCGACGATTGCGGGTTCTGTACTTTTTGCAAGTCAGTTTGCAGATTTAGGAACATTTCCACAATGGGGATTGGCTTTAATTGCAGGAGGAGGAACTGCGGCAACAATCAGTTCTGGATTTGCAGGAATTCGCGCGGCTTCCACAGCGACAACTGGTGGACTTGGAAATCCTGTCGTTGGAACTACAGAAACTGCAGGAGCCGGAATTATGGCAACTTTAGCAATGGTTGCTCCGGTAATCGCAGCTTTTTTGGCAATTGCAACTGTAATTATTATTGTAATCTTGGGTAGAAAAGCATTGAGGAAATTAAGAAAGCGAAAAGAAGCTTTGAATAATTAAAGTTTTTAAAAAAAATTATTTTATTTCAAAAACATCCCGATCATTCAAAAACTGAAAATGATTTCTGAAATCTTTAAGATCTTCCAAATTTAATTCGGCTGAAACTAAATTTTCATTTTTCTGAGAAATTTCTTTACCATCAGCAAAAAAACAATGTGAACTTTCCTGGTAAAAAAGATCATTTCCATCTGTTCCGATTCTGTTTAAGCCAAAAACATACGATAGATTTTCAATTGCTCGAGCTTTCAATAAATGTTCCCATGCTCCGACTCTTTTTTCCGGCCAGTTGGCAACGTATAAAATAGCATCATAATCGTCATTGTTCCTTGCGAAAACTGGAAATCTCAAATCATAGCAAACCTGTAACAGAAAACGAATTCCAAGATATTCTACGATGACTCTGTCATTTCCTGGAGTATAGATTTTATCTTCGCCTGAAAAGGAAAACAAATGTCTTTTATCGTAAAATATTACTTCAGAATCTGGCTTCACGAAATACATTCTGTTAAAAAACTGATCACCAACTTTTACAGAAGCGCTTCCTGAGAAGGCTGTATTTTTCTCTTTTGAAATTTTCTTTAAAAATTCCAGCGATTCTTCATTTTTATCTGAAACTTCAGCAGCATCCATACAAAAACCTGTAGAAAACATTTCCGGCAAAAGAAATAAATCTGCCTCTTGATTTTGTAGCTGATTTTCAATCAACTGAAAGTTCTCGATTTTATTTTTCCAGATAATATCCTGATTTAATCCTATAATTTTCATACGCAGATTTCTATTTTTTTTAATTGCCGTATGGAATCGCCCTTTTAAAATTACATCTATGATTTAAAAATAAACATGGCGATTTCATATTCCAAATTCAAAACTTGCATAAAATTACAGTTTTTAAATGGTTTCGGTTTTATATTTGCTGCAAATTGTGATTAGTAATAATTTAAAATTAAAATCTATGAAGAAATTGGTTTTTATGTTGATGGTTTTTGCCGGAGTGGCGGTCAGCGCACAAGCCTACACCGGAAAAGGGGATCAGAAAGTTAATTTAGGATTCAATGCATGGGGTTATGGAACGGGAATTACCGCGACTTACGACTATGGTTTAAACCAGTTAATATCTGTCGGAGCCGGGGCAAATGCTTATTTTGACGGATATAAAGATAATAATGATGATAATAGAGTTTTTATATTTGGAAGAGTTAATTTTCATCTAAAGGAAGCTTTAGAATTGCCTGAAAAGCTTGATATTTATCCCGGAGTTGATCTTGGAGTTCTTGGCAGAGATTTCGGTATTGGAGCTCACATTGGCGCAAGATATTTCTTTACAGAAAAAGTTGGTGTTTTTGCAGAAGTTGGGAATAATGGAAGTTTAGGAGTTTCTTTCAATTTTTAAAAATCAGCCACAATATATGACAAAGCTTCTCATTTAGAGGAGCTTTTTTGTTTGGCATCCTTTTGATAATTGTTACCTTTGCAAATTAAAATCTAAAAACAATTAATGGAATTAGCAATTAAGATCTTTCAATTTATATTAAGCATCTCTATCTTAGTAATTCTTCACGAGCTTGGGCATTTCTTACCCGCAAAGTATTTTAAAACCAAAGTAGAAAAGTTTTATCTTTTCTTCGACCCCTATTTTTCTCTAGTTAAAAAGAAAATTGGTGAAACAGAATACGGTATCGGATGGCTTCCTTTCGGAGGTTATGTGAAAATTGCCGGAATGGTTGACGAAAGTATGGATACCGAGCAATTGAAGCAACCTGCACAACCTTGGGAATTCAGAGCGAAACCAGCTTGGCAGAGATTGATCATCATGTTGGGTGGAGTTACGGTAAATTTCTTCCTTGCTTGGTTGATCTACGGATGTCTTTCATTTTTCAATGGTGAAACTTCTTTTGATACAGCGAAAGTTGATGCTCCAATGAATTATACAAGTGTTGCTAAAGGAATGGGTTTCCAGGATGGAGATAAAATTTTAAAAGTAGACGGGAAAACTCAGAATAATTTTGATAAATTGGCTTTAGACGTTCTATTAAGCGATGAGATTACTGTTTTAAGAAGCGGAAAAGAAGTTACATTCCCAACGAATGACGATGGTAAAGCGATGGCTTTCAAAGATGAAAATCCTAGAGCATTTCTTACGCCAAGATTTCCTGCGGTAATCGACTCTATCTACAATCCTAAAACGCTACAAGCTGGATTAAAAGTTGGTGACCAAGTTGTTGCAGTAGATGGAA
Organism: Chryseobacterium mulctrae; assembly: GCF_006175945.1. Taxonomy (NCBI): domain Bacteria; kingdom Pseudomonadati; phylum Bacteroidota; class Flavobacteriia; order Flavobacteriales; family Weeksellaceae; genus Chryseobacterium; species Chryseobacterium mulctrae. Next base: position 2,473,637 of record NZ_VAJL01000001.1, read on the forward strand.
AGAAAATTTCTTATTATGATGAATTTCAGGAAACTGTAAGAAACAGTGCCGGAAAAGATTTAAAAGTAGATGTAATGAGAGATGGAGCAATTCAACCGCTTGTTTTATCGGTATCTAAAGAAGGTACTTTAGGATTGGCTTCTTATATCGACAAAAGATTAAAAACATATTATATAACTAAGCATTTTACTTTTGGAGAATCTATCGGAAGAGGTTTCACGAGAAGTATTGAGAGTTTAACATATCAGGTAAAGCAATTTAAATTAATCTTTAACAAAAAAGTTCAGGGTTATAAAAAAGTGGGTGGTCCATTAGCTATCATCAAAAATATGCCTGTTGATAAAGCAAAAGACGGAAGCGTATCGATCGACTGGACGGCTTTTTGGAGTTTTACAGCAATGTTCTCTGTTTGGTTGGCTTTCTTAAACTTAATTCCGATTCCAGGATTAGATGGTGGTCACGTTATTTTCACTTTATATGAAATGATTGTTGGTAAACCTGTTCCACAAAAGATATTAGAAAACGCTCAGATGGTTGGTGTTATCTTCCTGTTAGGCTTGATGTTACTGATTTTTGGAGCAGACATTTTTAAAATTATTACCAATAAATTTTAAAAATATTTAAAAAAATAAATAAAAAACTTGCGTGGTTTAAATATCAGTACTATATTTGCACCACTCTAAAAGAGGAACATTCCTCCTTAGCTCAGTTGGTTAGAGCATCTGACTGTTAATCAGAGGGTCCTTGGTTCGAGCCCAAGAGGAGGAGCAAAAAAGACTTACATTACTGTAGGTCTTTTTTGATTTTAATACTTTCCTGTTTCAAATTATTTTAAAATTTAATTTACTGAAATATAATCTGATAGCACTTTTCAGGTGATTTTGGTTAAAAAAAATTTGCTTGATATTATTTTTCATATTATCTTTGCACCACTCTAAAAGAGGAACATTCCTCCTTAGCTCAGTTGGTTAGAGCATCTGACTGTTAATCAGAGGGTCCTTGGTTCGAGCCCAAGAGGAGGAGCAAAAAGACTTACATTATTGTAAGTCTTTTTTGTTTTATTTTCTTCCCAAAATATAACTTCGCTTTTTTTATCAAATATCAGCTTTAAGCTTTATCCAGGCACAATATTCATAGCTTTATTTTCGTTACATTTGCAGTTTTACAGATAAATACAAAAGTCTTTAAAAAACTTTTAAAATTTAATAATAAAACAGCATAGTTTTTGTTTAGCTAATTGCTCGAAGATACGAATGATGTCAACCAATCAATTTAAATACGGTTTCCTTTACATATCCCTTTTTATAGCCAGTCTTTTTCATGCCCAAAACTCGGCAAGCGGGAAGATTGTAGACGCTAAAACCAGCAAAGAGATTAGCGCTGTTGAAGTTTTTATTAATGATAGCAACACGCCAGTTCTTACAACTACTTCCGGAAGCTTCAGTGTGAAATCTGATAGTATTATTTATAAACTGAAGTTTCAGAAAAAAAACTATGCTTTAGAAAGTGTAGAAATTACTCCGGATAATAGCAATAATCTTATAATAAAGCTTTCTTCTGAAAAAGTAAGCAGCATTGAAGAAGTTGTTATTCACAATGAGAAAACGAAATTTAAAAATAAAAAAGAAAATCCGGCATATCGAATTATGCAGGAAGTCTGGAAGCGTAAGAGAAATAACGGTCTTGATAAGTTTGATACTTATACATACAAAGAATACGAAAAGATTCAGTTTGATGCCAATAATCTTGACAGTGTATTTATGCACAAGAAGATCTTCAATAAGTTAGATTTTATCTTTGATTATGCCGATTCTACCGCAAGAGGAAAAATGGCATTACCAATCTTCTTAAATGAATCTATTTACAATCATTTCGGACAAAACAAACCTAATAAAAAAACTAAAAAGCTTTTAGTTGCTCAGAAAACTTCTGGTTTTCAGGATAATCAGGTAATTGCAATTACAGCTAAAAATCTTTACCGTGACATCAATATTTATGATAACACTTTAAATTATTTCGATATAGGATTTCCTAGTCCTGTAGGTACTGACGGTTTTAGCACGTATGATTATAATTTGACAGATACGGTTTCTATTAGAGGAGAACAAGCATATAAAATACGTTATCAGCCCAGAAGAACTGAGGTTTTAGCTTTTCAGGGATATCTTTATATTGATACCGATTCTTATGCGGTTTTGGAAGCTACTTTAAAATCAACAAATAAAATAAATGTCAATTTCATCAACGCCATTTCTACGGAATTGGAATATGATAATCCTGATGATGAAACATTTTTGCCTAAAAAATATGTCACTGAAATTGAAATGACTCCTTTTTCTAAAAAGAAGACTGCAAAAAGCATTATTGCCAAAAGATCTGTAGACTATTCTGATTATGATTTTAATAAACCGTTATCTGATACTGTTTTCACAAGAAAAAAAGAAGAATATGACGATCGATTTGTAGATAAGGACGATGCTTTTTGGGTGAATGCAAGACCGGATTCTTTATCTAAAGAAGAAAAAGGGGTTTACGAAATGCTTGATCGATTACAGCAGACTCCAAAATTCAATAGAATTATTAAACTTACAGAAACGCTTGCTTCTCGATATTATAATGTTACCAAAGGGATTGATTTGGGTCCTATAACATCTATTTACGGGAAGAATGAAGTGGAAGGTGATAGAATAAGATTAGGAGCAAGAACGTATTTTACGCAAAATGATCCTTGGAGAATTGAGTTTTACAATGCCTATGGTTTTAAAGATCAGCAATTCAAATATGGAGTAGAGGGTCGATATATGTTCAATAGGGTCAATCGTTTTATGATTGGAGGAGGAACAAAAAGAGACATTACGCAACTTGGAGTACAGTTAACAACTGAAGACGGAATTTTATCACGTTCATTTGCTTCTTCAACAGTTTTTGCGAGAGGAGAAAATGCTTCTTTAAGTTCGGTAAACCAAACGAGTTTTTTCACTTCTATTGAACCTTGGAAAAACTTTCAGGTAAGAGTTGACGGAACGATGCAAAGTATTAAATCTGCCAATCCTTCAGGTTTTAGCTTGATGTATTTCAGAAATGGTGATTTAAGAAAAACCACCAATGATTCGCATGTCACAATCAGTTTAATAGCAAGACCGGGAGCTACTTTTTCTCAAACCGGAGTTGACCGATATGAGCATGGAACTTTGGCTCCGACCATTGTTTTAAAATACACGAGAGGTATTGAAGGTTTGTTTAATGCTGATTTTAATTATAACAAATTGCAGTTTATGTTTTACAAGCCTATTCTTTTGGGTAGTTGGGGAAAAACATTGCTGAATTTTGAAGCTGGGAAAAACTTTGATACTGTTCCTTTAGCATTGCAGAATATCATTCCAGGAAACCAGTCGTATGGAATTGTTCCGAATACATTTGCTCAGTTAAATTATTATGAATTTGTTGCAGATACGTATTCTACACTTCATATAGAACATCATTTTAACGGTAAAATACTTTCTTTCATCCCTTTAATTAAGAAACTGAAGTTAAGAGAAGTGGCATTCATCAGAGGTGCTTACGGATCTTTGAGTGACGCGTCAAAAAACATTAATGTAGATAATTTAAAATATTCTGCTCCGGATCAGCAGGTGTATTATGAATACGGATTTGGTATTGAAAATATTGGCTTTGGAAATATCAGAATCTTCCGTGTAGACTTCAACTGGAGGGGGAACTATCTTGACAGGCATGATGTTTCTAAGTTTGGAATTAAAGCAGGTTTTCAGTTCGGATTTTAAAATATAATTGTATTTTTTTTGATAATTATATTGTTATAAATGTTTATTTCATGAAATTTTGTAAATTAGTTGATAATTTAAAAAAAATGATTTCATGAAAAAAACTCTACTACTTTTATCTTTTGCATCTTTTTTAAGCAATGCGCAGATTAGCAGCTTTCCCTGGACGGAAACTTTCGAAGACACTTCTAGCACTTCTTCACAGTGGGTCTGTGAATATATTTCAGGGACAAATAGTTCTGTTCCAAATGGATTATTTTGGAGTATAAAAGCAACAACCAGCGTGGGTTATTTTGGTTCTTCCGGCCCTTATCAAGGCTCTAAAATGGCTGTTTTTGATACGAGATCGCATTCAAGGGATGGTTTAGCGCGATTTATCAGTCCGGTAATGAATCTATCCGGAGTTTCTAATCCCAAATTGGATTTTTATTATCGAAATATGGTTTGGGGCTCGGATCAAAATGAACTAAAAATATATTACAGAACTTCAGCTACCGGTACCTGGACTTTAATTACAACATTTAATACTAATGTTGCTACGTGGACAAATTCTGGAGAAATAACTCTTCCGAGTCCTTCTGCAACTTATCAGATTGCTTTAGAGGGAGTGGCGAAATACGGATATGGTTTGGATGTAGATAATTTGAAAGTCAATTCTGCTAATTTGAGCGTTTCGGATGTTGATGCAAAATCTTCAGAGCTTTCTATTTTTCCTAATCCTGTAAGTGATGTTCTGAATATAAAAACCAAATTAAAAATTACTGAATTCACAGTATCTGATGTATCGGGAAAAAATATAAAAACAGGAATACAAAATTCTAATCAAGTTTTGGTACGGGATTTAAAATCAGGAATGTACTTTTTGACTATTAAATATTCAGACGGACAAGTGGCTACTTCTAAATTTATCAAAAAATAAATATGACCAATCCTTAAATGTAATATATTTTAAAGGATGAAAAATAATAATTAACCCTGAGTAAAGCTTTTTGCTCAGGGGTTTTTATGAGTTTTAATTGAATTGTGTAATTTTGTATTTATCAAATATTTTCACATTTGTTTTCGATAATTGTTTTTTTTAGTTTTGAAATTATATATTTGTTATGAATTCAAATAGATTATTATGAAAAAATTATTTCTACCTTTTGTGTTATTAGGAGTATCTCTTAATGCACAAGTGACAACATTTCCGTGGACGGAAACTTTTGAAACCAGCTCTCCAACGGTGGCAGAATGGACAAAAATTTACGAATCGGGAACAAAAGAATGGAGTATTGTTGCCACTGCGTATACTGGTTATACAACGGGTGCGTATCAGGGAAGTCTTATGGCGCAGTTTGACATAACAGGATTTAATGGAAGTAACGTAACAAAGTTTGTAAGCCCTGTTTTAAATTTGTCTTCTGTAAGTAATCCTACCCTAGAATTCTATTATCGAAACAAGGCTTGGGGTAGTGATCAAAATGTACTTAAAGTTTATTACAGAACTTCTACTACTGGAGCTTGGACCTTAATCACAACTTTCAACAGCAACATCAGCGATTGGACAAGTTCTGGTACATTAACATTACCTTCGCCGTCAGCAACTTACCAAATTGCATTAGAGGGTGTAGCTTGGTATGGGCGATCAATTACCGTTGATGATGTTTTAGTAAAAAGCGAAACGCTGTCAACTTCCGAGTCTGATAAGCAGAAGAGTGCATTGAAAGTCTATCCGAATCCTGCGTCTGATTTTATTAATATCAAATCTGATAAAAGGATTTCAGAAATTTCAATATTTGATTTGGCTGGAAAACAAGTTAATCATCATAATAATGATAGTACTGAGGCAAAAATTTCAATACAACAGTTGCCTGCAGGAACTTATATTATTCAAAGCAAAACCTCCGATGGAGCATTAAATTCTCAAAAATTTATTAAAAAATAAGAATACAAAAAATCCTCAACAAAAAATGTTGAGGATTTTATTTTTATAAAACGCTAATTTAATTATGCGTTCGGCTCAATAGATACGTATGATCTGTTGTTTGCTTTCTTTCTGAAAACTACTTTACCGTCAACAAGAGCGTGCAAAGTGTGATCTTTACCCATACCAACATTTTCACCTGGGTGATGTTGAGTACCTCTTTGTCTGATAATAATGTTACCAGCAATAGCGTCTTGTCCACCGAAAATCTTCACACCTAATCTTTTAGAATGAGATTCTCTACCGTTTTTGGAACTACCAACTCCTTTCTTGTGTGCCATTTTATTCTAAGGTTTTTTGGTTTAACAATTATTCTGCGCTTTCAGCAGCGTCAGCTTTTTTAGTTGTTTTTTTAGCAGGCTTCTCTGCTTTTTTTCCTTCAAATCCTGTAATACCAGTGATTTTGATTTGAGTTAAAGATTGTCTGTGACCGTTTTTAACTTCATAACCTTTTCTTCTTTTCTTTTTGAAGATGATTACTTTATCAGCTTTTACGTGATCAAGGATCTCTGCCTCTACAGTGATACCGCTTACAGCTGGGGCGCCTACAGTGATTGCTCCGTTTACAGTAAGTAAGATTTTATCGAAAGATACTTTTCCTCCTTTATCTCCTTTCAAACGGTTCACAAACAACTTCTGGTCTTGCTCAACTTTGTATTGAAGCCCTGCTATTTCTACAATTGCAAACATTGTCTATAAATTTTAGTTAATTCGAGGTGCAAATGTACTGATTATTTTTTTAGTAACAATATGATTTTGAGAAATTTTCTACTTTCTGTGTAGATTTATTTCCAGCTGATTATTAATTGATTTATATTTTTTAGCCATAGATTCTTCAAAGAATTTAATAATTTCTGCATTATTGGTTATTTTTTTGCCATTTCCTGTAGTTACAGTCATAGAATTATTAGGATTAGCCAAGTCTAGTTTAATATCTTTTGCAGGATCATTTTTATAAGTCATAAATAACTTTTTGTATTGAGCCGGATTTACTTTTACTCCCTCAAATTCATGTTTAGCTTCTTTTTCCAATGCTGAAATATAATCCCAGGAATGGTCTTCAGCTTTCAGTTTTTTACTTCCTTTTAATAAAAACTGATGCGATTTGGTTTTATCTTCTAATTTCACAATCAAACCTGGCAAACCGTGAAACTTGTACGGACCATCCGGAAAAGGCAGATCTTTAGAAAACCAGGCTTCCCAGATTCTTCCGCCAAAATTTGCAGTCGCTTTCTGACAATTGTAGTTTTCAATTTTTTGTGTTTCTGGAAGAATCTGCCATTTTATCACAGGAGTTTCCTCTACGATCATATTGGTTTGCTCAATATTTGTAAACCAAGTAGTTTTAAAACTCGGATATGACTTTTCTATTAAATAAGAAATATTCCACTCTTCTGTGGTGGAAGAATAACTCAAACTATTCGGTGTAGACTTTCTTTGTTCAATGATGGAATTGTTGGTGATAGAATCACTTGCAAATTTTGCCTGTCCATAAAAGTAAGATTGGGTCGGGAAAATATCAAGATTCACAAACTCTTTTTTCAGGCTGTCTGTTTTTGTGGAATCAATTCTAAATTGATATTCATAAATAAAACGATTTCCCTGAGCCGATAAATTGAGAACGGCAAATATTGCCAAAATAAGACTGTATATAAACTTCATATTTTTGTGATTGATTCTCTAAATATAGAAATTAAATTGCTTCTGTTTTATTTGTACTTTTGGAAAATATTCCACATTTAGATGAACAGAGATCTCTACATTGATTTTGCGAAAGGTTTAGCCACGCTTTCCATTATATTTATTCACACTGCATTTTGGTCGGGACAGTTTTACATTATTCCGGAGATCCGAGTGTTTTCTTTGGTTTTTGATGTTGCGATTTTTTATGCTTTAAGCGGGATCACTTCAGGGAATAATATTGAGAAAACGCTTTACCGTTTACTAAAATTGCAGATAACGTACATGATCTTTGTGACTTTACTGTTCTTTTTAGATTATTTCTTTAAAATATTCGGGCTCACCTTCTTTTCGCTCGAATGGCTACAGAGCTTCTATTCTACATTTGGCTCAAAATATTCAGCAACGAGTATTTCTACAGCTCCGCAATGGCAGAATTTAGGAAATTGGTATCTTCACGAATACAGAAATGCAGATACTTTTCCGGTAGTGATGGGAAGCTTTTGGTATCTTAAGGTTTACTTTATTTTAACGGTTTTCGGAGTTTTAATTTTAAAATTTTTCCCAAAACACGTCAATTGGTTTATCGGAATTTGTGTTGCTTTAACTTTATTGTTTAATATTTTCCCGGAAATTTATCCGAGCGGACAAGTAGGGTATGTTGCTTTTTATATGACGGTTTTCCTTGTTGGAAACCGAATGAGGGGTAAAAAAATTCCAACAAAAATGATTCCTGTTCTTTACGGATTGGTTGCAATGGCTTTGGTTTGGATGTTTTGGTACTTCGGAAACGAAATATTTTTTAAAATCAACAAGCAAAAGTTTCCACCGCAAACGCCATACATTATCTGGACCCTATTTTCATTGACGACTTTGTTTGTTTTGTACAACAGGTTAAAGATCACCAAAGAAAATTTCGTCACTTATATTGGTAAAAATGCGATTTTCTTTTATTTCGGTCAGGGAATCAGCTCATCGTTGGTTTATTTTCTCGTTGTTCCGATGAAAGAATTGATGCCTTGGTGGATTTTAATGGTCATTATTTACGTCATAAATGTTGCCTTAGCGTTTATCATTGCGGCTGGTTTAAAGAAATTTGATGATTTTGGCTGGAAGATTTTGGAGTTTTTAAGAAAGAAAACGGCTGCTCAAAACTAAATCTGCTATCGAATTTGAAACAAAACAATAATTCTTATCGCAATTTATTTTAAATTTACAGAAATTTTTAAATTATGTTTAAGTTGAAACTTCCTACCGATCCAAGGTGGGCAAATATTGCGGAGGATAACATTCAAGAAATTTTAACAGATCATGCGTGGTGCGAACAAAAAGCCGCTACCAATGCGATCGGATTGATCACAATGCTTCCGGAACGCCCGGATATTGTAAAAGAACTTTTGGCAATTGCTCAGGAAGAACTGGAACATTTCGGACAGGTTCTGGAGATTATCACAAAACGAGGCTACACTTTTGGACGTACAAGAAAAGATGATTATGTCAACGAATTGGTCAATTTTATCCAAAAAGGAGGTCACAGAGATACTTTAATTGTAGATAAAATGCTTTTTGCAGCAATGATTGAAGCGAGAAGCTGCGAAAGATTTAAAGTTTTAACAGAAAATATAAAAGACGAAGAACTAAAAACTTTCTATAAAGAGTTAATGATTTCTGAAGCCAATCATTATACCACATTTATCGGTTTTGCAAGACAGCTTGGTGACCCTGAAAAAGTAAATAAAAGATGGGAAGAATGGCTGGAATATGAAGCAGGCATTATAAAATCTTACGGAAACAAAGAAACTATACACGGATAAAAGCAAATTGAAAAAGCCGACTTTTGAAAACCTGACTAATTTTTTTCTGAAAAACTTCTTTCAGGGATTGTTAATTATTGGTCCTATCGGATTGACCATTTTTGTAATCTGGTATGTGATAACGTCGATTGACAATATCATTCCGTCTGTTGCAAGTGAAATTCCGGGGTTGGTTTTTGTTTCTACTTTGCTGATTACTGCTTTGTTGGGCTATTTAGGAAACAAATTTGTTGTCGGAAGATTTTTTGTAGATGCGGTGGACAGACTTTTAGAAAAAACTCCTGGTATTAAACATATTTATTCGCCTACCAAAGATGTGATGTCTTCGTTTGTAGGGGATAAGAAGAAATTTAGCGATCCGGTTTGGGTAAAAACCAACGAAAATCCAGAAATCTGGAGAATAGGGTTTCTTACTCAAAGAGAAATGGCTGATGTACACAAGCACAATTTTGTAGCAGTTTACCTTCCGCATTCTTATGCAATTTCTGGTTGGGTGATTGTGACTGAAGAAAAAAATATCAAACCTGTTGTAGGAATGTCTGCAGCTACGGCAATGAAATTTGCGGTAAGCGGCGGTGTAGCAGGTTTTCATTCAGATGAAAATATATTTAAAGCTCCTGAGTAGATTTCTTTTACTCACTTTAAAAACTGTTTGGTTTAATAAGAATATTTAAGCATTGTATTTTATAAGAACATCTTTGATGTTTTCTTAATCAATCTTAAACCATTGATTTTCTTACTATTTAAAATTAAAACAGTATCAAAAAATACATCTGATGTTTTGAAATTAGTTTCAAACAAATTTTTCTTTAATAAATCTAAAAAATATATCACATGGAATTACCATACGCAGAACCGTTTCGTATTAAAATGGTGGAAGAAATCCGTCAATCTACAAGAGAAGAAAGAGAAAAATGGCTGAAAGATGCTAAGTTCAATTTATTTAATCTAAGATCTTCGCAGGTTTATATCGATCTTTTGACAGATTCCGGAACCGGAGCGATGTCAGACAGACAATGGGGAGCTTTAATGACGGGAGACGAAAGTTATGCCGGATCTCGTTCGTTCGAACAATTACACAATACTGTACAAAGTATTACAGGGTTTAAATATTTATTACCTACGCACCAAGGAAGAGCTGCTGAAAACGTTCTGTTCTCAGTTTTGGTAAAAGACGGAGATGTAGTTCCTGGAAACTCGCATTTTGATACTACAAAAGGGCATATCGAAATCAGAAAGGCACATGCAATTGACTGTACAATTGATGAAGCTTTTGATATTAATGATCTTCATCCTTTCAAAGGAAATATCAATCTTGAAAAATTAGAAGCAGTTTATCAGTCTCATCCAAAAGAGCAGATTCCTTTCTGTTTGGTTACCATTACGTGTAATTCTTCAGGAGGACAGCCTGTTTCTCTTGAAAATATGAAAGCGGTAAAAGCTCTTTCAGATAAATATGGAATTCCTGTATTTTTTGACTCTGCAAGATTTGCTGAAAATGCTTACTTCATCAAAAAAAGAGAAGCGGGTCAGGAAAACAGAAGCATTAAAGATATCTGTAAAGAAATGTTCTCTTACGGAGAAGGAATGACGATGAGCTCTAAAAAAGACGGTTTGGTAAACATCGGAGGATTTATTGCTTTAAATAATGAAGAGGTTTTCAGAAAAGCATCAAACTTTACAATTATTTATGAAGGTTTCATTACTTATGGTGGAATGGCGGGAAGAGATATGGCTGCTTTGGCAGTTGGTCTTGATGAGGCAACAGAATTTGCTTATTTGGAAAGCAGAATTTCTCAGGTTGAATATCTTGGAAACAAATTAATTGAATACGGAATTCCTGTACAGAAACCGATTGGCGGACATGCTGTTTTCATTGATTCATTAAATTTCTTACCAAACGTTTCTCGTGCAGAATATCCGGCGCAGACTTTAGGTCTTGAGATCTACAAAGAAGCAGGAATCAGAACGGTGGAAATCGGAACTTTATTAGCAGACAGAGATCCTGAAACGAGAGAAAACCGTTACCCAAAATTAGAATTGGTTCGTTTGGCAATTCCTAGAAGAACGTACACTAATAATCATATGGATTATATCGCAGCTGCGGTGAAAAATGTATATGAAAGAAGAAATGAAATCTCAAAAGGGTATAATATTACTTGGGAACCTGAAATTTTAAGACACTTTACGGTGCATTTGGAAGAAGCTTAAATTCTTTATAATAATTGATAAAAGTTTGGGCGCAAAATCGAAGATTTTGCGCCCAAACTATGTTTGATAATATTTTTTTGATAGGATTTTATCCTATCCTTTGTTAAATCGTCCCTTTGGGACTTTCCCTTTTTAAATTTATTTCTTAGAGATTTTATACAGTTTTCCGCTGTCAGTAACTCCGTAAAGATTTCCGTCAGAACCGTTCAAAACGTCTCTGAATCTTTCTTTTTGATCTAAAAGAAGACGTTCTTCACCAACCACTTTATTGTCTTTTAAAACAATCCTGTTGATGTGTTGACCGCTCAGACAGGCGATGAATAAATTGTTTTTCCATTCATCAATATTTCCGGTGTAGAAAGTAACACCGCTTGGTGAAACTACAGGATCCCAATAATAAACAGGCTGCTCAGTTCCTTCTTTTTGGGTGGTTCCGTTGTTTATTTTCTCTCCGGAATATTCAATTCCATACGTTACATCACCCCAACCGTAATTTTTTCCGGGTTGAATTAAATTAATTTCATCTCCGCCTCTTGGTCCCATTTCAATATCCCAAAGCTGACCTTTTTCATCTAAAGCCAAACCTTGCGGGCTTCTGATTCCGAACGCATAAATTTCAGGTTTGTATCCGGTTTTACCGATAAAAGGATTTCCCGGAGCAGGTTTTCCATCCTTGGTTATTTTTAAAATTTTTCCTAAATAATTATCGGTTTTTTGAGCATAAACACGAGTTTCTTTATCTGATCTTTCACCCGTGCTCACAAAAAGATTTCCGTCTTTATCAAAAACCAATCGGCTTCCGTAATGTTTATCACCATCATACGTTGGAGTTGCACGGAAAATGACTTTTACGTCAGAAATATTTTTTAAATCAGATGAAAGTTTTCCTTTTGCAACGGCAGTATGATTTCCGCTTTCATAAGGTTCAGAATAGCAGAAATAAATAATATTATTGGATTTAAAATCAGGATCAAGCGCAACATCGAGCATTCCGCCTTGTCCTTTTGCGTCGACCTTCGGGAATCCTTCAATTTTAGAAATTTGTTTTCCATCAGTTGAAACAACATTCATGAAGCCTGTTTTTTCTGTAATTAAGAATCTTCCGTCAGGTAAATTGATGATTCCCCATGGTCTGCCTAAATCCTTAGTTAGAACTTCTACATTATAAGGGGTTGTAGTTTTTACAGGAGTAATGCGGGTTTGCCCTTCAAAAGCGGGCTTGTAATTGGTATTGGCTTTTTCATCTTTTGCAGAAGGTTCGCTTGGTTTTCCTTTTCCCTGACAAGAAACGATTGTGGTTGCTGAAGCCAGTAGAATGGGTAAGAGAAGTTTTTTCATATTTAAAATTTAGATTGATTTCTGAAATGAAAGGAAAAATAATGCCATAAAAAAGTTGCACAATTAAAAATTTATTCTACATTTGTAGAGTAAGATTTAATTTTGTAGAATATGAATGAAATAAAACTCACAAACTCCGAAAAAATATTGATGGATATTCTTTGGGAAAAAGAAAAAGCATTTTTGAAAGATATTTTAGAATCATATCCTGATCCTAAACCGGCAACAACTACCGTTGCAACAGTGCTTAAAAGAATGCAGAATAAAGATTTGGTAGGCTTCAAACTTTTTGGAAACTCTCGTGAATACTTTCCAAAAGTGGCAAAAGGAGAATATTTCAATGATGAAATGACTTCTATGATTGACCGTTTTTTCAACAGTTCAGTAACGCAGTTTGCTTCGTTTTTTACATCCAATTCTAAACTGTCACAGAAACAATTGAAAGAACTTCGGGATATTATTGATCAACAGATAAAATAATAATTATGTTAATCGTTTTAAAAATAATTCTGTGTTCGGGAATTTTACTCGGTTTGTATCATTTGTTTTTAGCGAAAGAAAAAACTTTTACATTCAATAGGTTTTATCTGATTGCAGCTTTGCTATTTTCATTATGTATTCCATTTGCGACGATAGAAACAAAAGAGGCTGTAAAAGAAATTCCTGCAACCGTTTTTGTAGAAGGAAATGAACAACCTATAGAAGCACAAATTGTGACACCACAGGAAAGTTTCGATTATACAAAAGCTCTTTTAATTGGCTATTGTATCGTTTCAGGGATTTTAATTTTAAAAATTGGATATTCTATTATAAAGATTAAAAAATTAAAAGGAAGAAAAATTAAGTATCAAAACAGAACTGTTTTTCTTCTGAAGCAAGACCTAGCTCCTTTCAGTTTTTGGAGTACCATTTATCTTTCAGAAACTTATTTTAAAGATTCTAAAATTGAAGACTCTGTTTTTCTACACGAAGAAATTCATGTGAAACAAAAACATTCTTTAGACATTCTTTTTGTAGAAGTTTTAAAAGCTGTTTTCTGGATCAATCCTTTTATCTATTTCTATAAAAAAGCGATGGTCGATAATCATGAGTTTATTGCTGACGAAAGTGTAATTAGTAAGAATAAAAACATAAAAAGTTATCAGGAGCTCATTCTGCAGGAAATTTTAAAACAACAGAATCTTCCTTTAATCCATCAATTTAATTTTAATAACACCAAAAAAAGATTTATTATGATGAACACCAAAAATTCAAAATTTGCCAAAGTGAAAAACTATCTTGCTGTTCCCGCATTTGCTGTTTTAGCGATAATTTTCGCAGAAAAAACATACGCAAAAGAAAATACTGAAAACCTAAATCAGGAAAAAGAAAATGTAGTTTCTGATATGTTTTCAAACGATCCTTTTTCAGAATATAACCGAATTATAAAAAAATACGGCAATCTTGTCGAGCAAAAAAAGTATGCTGAGTTTGATAAAGTAATTAGTTTGTCGGATCGTGCTAAACTTAAAGAACTTTATTTTCAACTTACAAAAGAGCAGAGAGATGAAACGCCTTTATATTTTTTTGATGTAAAAAAATCTGAAAAAGTGAATGTAAGTCAAAAACAACTCGATGATTTTATGAACTCAAAAAAATATGGTTTGTGGATTGACGGTAAGAAAACCAATAACCAGGATCTTAAAAAATATAAACCGGAAGATTTCTCACATGAGTCTGTAAGTAAAAGATATCCTAATGCAATAAGTAAAAAAAATCCGGAACCTTATCAAGTCAATTTAATGACTAATCAGTATTTTCAGGATTACCGCAATGAAAAAGAAAAAATATTTATGGGTTTTAAAGCAAAGGCTTTCATTAAAGGAAAAGATACCATTCCTATTAAAAGAAATACAGATAACAGGTTAGAAAAAAATACAGTACAAGATATTTCTAAAGCTGTTGAAGGTACAGCAGCTAATCTTATTCAGGCAGAATACCCTGGAGGATCCAATAAATTAAGAGATTTGATTCAGACAAGTTTTAATAGCGCTGTAATGAAGGGCAATGAAGGGATGGTAAAATCTATTGTAACTTTTGTTGTTGATCAAAACGGGAAGGTAAGAGATATTAAAATATCTGGTGAAAATGAAAAAATCAACAATGAGATATATAGAGTCACAAAACTGGCAAATGACAATGTAACTTGGAAGCCTGCTACAAAAGATGGTAAACCTGTAGCATTTCAGTATAAAATGCCTATCGCTATGAATTTTGAAGTTTATCAAGAAGCACAATAAATATAATAGCGTTTTCAGCTATATCAATTTCAACCGTAAAGTTTAATGCTTTGCGGTTTTTTATTATATAATTTTTTAATGAAAATCTTCAAATGAGAAATTACAATTTATGATCGCACTCTTCTTCTCCGCATTTTTTTATTTCCTAAATTTGAAGTATGAAATTCAATCTACAATCAGAATATCAACCTACAGGAGATCAGCCTAAAGCAATTGAAAAATTGACTGCCGGAATAGAGATCGGCGAAAAATATCAAACTTTGCTTGGGGTAACGGGTTCCGGAAAAACATTTACTGTTGCCAATGTTGTGAATAACGTTCAGAAACCGACTTTGGTTTTGGCGCATAACAAAACTTTGGCGGCTCAGCTTTTTATGGAATTTAAAGAATTCTATCCCGAAAATGCGGTTGAATATTTCGTGAGTTACTATGATTACTATCAACCCGAAGCTTATATTGCAAGCTCAGGAACTTATATAGAAAAAGACTTAAGCATCAATGAAGAGGTAGAAAAATTGCGTCTTTCTGCGATTGCAAGTTTGCTTTCTGGAAGAAGAGATATTTTGATCGTTGCCTCAGTATCATGTATTTATGGTGTTGGGAACCCTGCTGAATTTCATAAATCATTAATTTCTCTTGAGATTGGTGAAAAAACAACGCGAACAGCATTGCTTCATTCTTTAGTTAATGCGTTGTACTCTAGAACATTGGCTGATTTTCAGCGTGGGACGTTTCGTGTAAAAGGAGATGTAATTGATGTATTTCCTGCGTATGCAGATAACGGAATAAGAATTCAGTTTTTTGGCGATGAAATTGAAAAAATTCAAAGCTTTGATCCTGTTTCCGGAAATGTAACTTCTAATTTTGATCAGATCCAGATCTATCCTGCCAATCTTTTTGTAACCACAAAAGAAACCTTGAATGGTGCGATAAAAAACATTCAGGATGATATGGTAAAACAGGTCGACTTTTTTGCAGAAATCGGAAAGCCTTTAGAATCAAAAAGACTGCAGGAAAGAACAGAATTAGACCTTGAAATGATCAAAGAGCTTGGTTATTGCTCAGGAATTGAAAATTATTCGCGTTATCTTGACGGAAGACTTCCGGGATCTCGTCCTTTCTGCCTTTTAGATTATTTTCCAAAAGATTTCTTAATGGTAATTGATGAAAGCCACGTTACGGTTCCGCAGGTTCATGCGATGTATGGCGGTGACAGAAGCCGTAAAGAAGCCTTGGTGGAATATGGTTTCCGACTTCCTGCAGCGATGGATAACAGACCTTTAAAGTTTGAAGAATTTGAAGCGATTCAAAACCAAGTCATTTATGTTTCGGCAACTCCGGCAGACTATGAATTAGAGAAAACCGGTGGTGAATATATTGAGCAGATCATCCGTCCTACAGGACTTTTAGACCCAATTATTGAAGTAAGACCATCGTTAAATCAGATCGATGATTTAATGGAAGAAATAAATAAACGTGCTGAAATTGATGAAAGAGTTTTAGTGACTACTTTAACTAAAAAAATGGCGGAAGAGCTCACAAAATATTTCACAAAATTCGGAATCAGAACGAGGTATATTCACTCTGATGTTGAAACTTTAGAGCGTATTCAGATCATGCAGGATCTGCGTCTCGGTGTTTTTGATGTTTTAATTGGAGTCAATTTATTGAGAGAAGGTCTTGATTTACCTGAAGTTTCATTGGTTGCCATTTTAGATGCTGATAAAGAAGGAATGTTGAGAAGTAGAAGGTCGATGATTCAAACCGTTGGTCGTGCTGCGAGAAATGTAAATGGGAGAGCTATTATGTATGCCGATAAAATTACCAAATCGATGCAGGCAGCTTTAGATGAAACCGAATATCGTCGTGCAAAACAAATGCAGTACAATGAAGAGCATGGAAAAGTTCCGACCGCATTAAACAAAAAAATATCTGAAAATCTTGTCGGAAGAAGTAAAGATTTCCCTGACGAAAAATATACTCAAAAGGAAATTACCCAAAAAGTTGCCGAAGTAAAAGCTACCTATGCTACTGAGGATATTGAAAAAATAATCGCTCAAAAGCAAAAAGAAATGGAAGCTGCCGCAAAAAATCTTGATTTTATAAAAGCTGCAAAACTGAGAGACGAAATTGTAGCTTTGAAAGGATGATCATTTAAATAAACTAAAACGATACAATGAAAAGAGTAACAGGAATTGGAGGAATTTTCTTCAAATGTAAAGATCCAATCAAAATGAAAGAATGGTATAAAACCCATCTTGGAATTTATACTAACGATTACGGAGCAACATTTGACTGGAAAGAAATGTCTGATTCTGACGCAAAAGGTTCCCTTACATGGAGCCCGACTAAAGAAACAACTGAGTATTTTGAACCTTCGAAAAGAGAGTTTATGATTAATTATACCGTTGAAAATTTAGAAGCTTTAGTTGAAGAATTAAAAAAAGAGGGTGTAACTATTCTTGATGAAGTTGAAGTTTACGATTTTGGGAAATTCGTTCACATTCTCGATTTGGAAGGAAATAAAGTTGAATTGTGGGAGCCTAAATAATTTAATCTTTACATAAATAAAAGTTTCGGCGGCACCTTTGGTGCCGCCAAAACTTTTATAAAATATTTAAAACTTATAAATCTTAGTTTTAGGTTTTTCATAACTCACTTTTCCACCACGAAGAGGCGTAAGCAAATCCATCAAACCATTTAGTTTTATTTCGTAAATCGTAGAAAGTTGCATTCCCAGTTTTCCGGGGGGCATTCCTTGGCGCTGAAACCATTCCAGATAACTTATCGGAAGATCAGCTAAAATAGTGTCTTTATATTTTCCGAAAGGCATTTTTACCACACATATTTCCTGTAAAATTTCAGGATTTATTCCTTGCTCCATTTTTTTAAATTATTAAATCAATTTTATTTTCTAAATCTTCGTTTTTGTCTTTCTCTGAAAGTTGAAGTTCAGGAGTTTCATCATCAGAAAATTCATTTCTGTACACCTGAATAAGAAGGAGTGTGAACGACACTAAAATAGGCCCGAAAATCAATCCCATAAATCCAAAAAGATTCATTCCCATGATAATTCCGAAAACGGTATTTAAAGGGTGAATATCTTCCAGTTTTTTAAGCAAAGTAAAACGAAGCACGTTATCTGTTAATCCCACAACAATTACACAATAAAGAGCAAGACCGATTCCCGGCCCGGTTTGACCTTCTGCAATCATAAAAATACAAATCGGAACATAAATAATTGCCGCTCCCACAACCGGAATCATTGATGCCGCTGCGGTTAATGCAAATAACAAAATAGGACTTGGTGCACCAAAGATAAAATAACCAATCAATGCGATTATTCCCTGTCCCAAAGCAACAACAGGGAGACCGATTGCATTTGCCATAATCAGTTTACGCATTTTTTCGCCGATCAAAGAGACATTAGATCTTTTCAAGGGAGCTGCTGAAGCTAAAATTCTTTCGAAGAATCTTGGCTTTTCAAACATGAAGTAAAGAATAAAATACATCGACATTACTACCGTCAAAGTATTAAATGTTCCGCTTAATGCTGATGTGGAATATTTTCCGGCAAATTCTTTCAGCTTAACCATGTTCTCTTTACTCATGATGTCAAAGCTGGTTTTTTTATAAATAAAAGAGTGAATTTTTTCGACAAACACATTAAACTTATCCATATAAGCTTGTGCATTTCCAAGCTTTTCAATCAATAAATCGGCAATAAAATATACCGGAAGAATAATAATAATTAAACTTGCCAACATGAGAACCAAGGCAGAAGCCCACGGTTTCCATTTTCGTTCTTCCTGCAGGTAAAAATTATATTTTCTGCAGACGACATAAATCGTTATGGCTCCCAAAACTGAAGGGATAAAAAGCGCAAGATTAAAACAGATTAAACCTGCTAAAACCAAAATAATTGCAAGCAAAGAAACTTGTTTTATCGCTGTGCTGCTGATTTGTTTGTCTTTATTTTGTGGTATCATTTATTATATGTTATTTGTCGTGGTTTTCCCAAATATGCGCAATAAATAGAATACATTGCGATATAAATAAATGGTAATGTAAAAATTAGACCAATACAGCATAAAATGATTCCGGCGGCGCTAATTATTATTCCTAAAAAAGAAGTTCCTAAAAAAATGCTGTAATTTTCTTTGGCAATATTATACGTTTTTGAAATAGCATCCATCGCATTAGCATTTTCAAACAATAAAATAGGGTAGCCTAAAAGAAACAACGGATAAACAAAAAATACAGGAATAAAGCACATGGCGATAGAAATCCATAAAATAATGTTGGTAATCAAGCTGTACAATAAAATATTTCCTAGATTTTGACGGTAACCAATAAATAAATCGGAAAACTCGATTGAAGCTTTTGTGTTGAATTTATTTGTAATATAGATTAAACCAACAAAAAGAGGCGACAAAAGAATAGTCAGTAAACCCGAAAATGAAAAATAAAGAGAACTCCCTGGTCTGTTTATCAAAATATTTCTGTAATTGTCTTCGTCAAAGTCTCTGAAACTGCTGTAATTGGAATACCATTTTAATCCTGTCATAGATTGTATAATAGAATCTGCAATAACATAAACAATCATCGTTACCAAAGCATAAAGAAAAACGCCTTTATACATTTCGAAAGCATGAGAAATAATAGATCCGGTATTTCTTTCAGGTACAGAGCCTTGCTGATCAAATTCGTTAAATTCGGACATGGTGTTTGTTTTTAATGTTTCTCAAATTTAATTTTTTTTGAGAACAAAAACATCACACATTTTTCAAAATCAGACTTTCTCGGTAAAAATAGTTGTATACAATGAATAAATCATCGCATTCCAAAATGGGAAAGTGAATAATCCACCGATCAAAAAGATCCCGAAACCGATGTATTTAAATAAAACAGCGACCATTGTACAAACTAATATTTCGATAAAATACATTTTTAAAGCTTTCCAGTTTAATGCAATTCCTTCAAAAATAGTTTTGTTCTGAAAAAACATTAATGGAGCCACAAACAATGTTATCATTACCCAAACAACAGGAAGAATAAGGGTTTGAGCAATAAAGCTGTACAAGAAATACCAGAATATATAATAACTTGCATATCTGAAGAAATTCAGACCGTTGTATCCGGCAAACAAATCTCTTAATTCAACATTTTCTTTAAGATCAATTTTTCTAAAGATTTGAAAAAATCCTAAATTTAACGGATAAAGAAAAATCAGAGTTCCTACCAAGCCAAGATAAAAGTTTTGGAAACCTTTACTGATCATGATTGCGGAAACATTATTTTTGTACGCTTCTAATCCTGCAGGTCCTATTTTCATATAATCAGACATGGCGCCCAAAAGCTGATCCATGATTCCGTATCGACCTGAAAAGTATAAGAAAACCGTAGAAAACAAAGCCAGATAAATAACCGAAAAAATCATTTGGTAAACCAACGTTTTGTTCCAGTAAAAAAATGCTTGTTTTAAAATAAAATCGATTCCCGGTTTTTGTGGATATTGCTCCTGCATTGAAAAAATTTTATGCAAAAGTAAACATCAATAACTACTTTTGCGGAATGTTTTCAGCGAATCATCAAAAATTTATTGAAATGGATGAACTTTCACATCAGAAAGTTCCCTTTTTCTTTATCATAGACTTCCTGGTTGATCAGGTAGAAATCTTCACAGAGAATGAAATTGAAAAAAAAGGTTTATTGATTGATTTTCAAGGTTTTTCTAATGTGAAAAAACAGGAAGATTTAGATAAGAAAATAGAATTAAAATCATTTCCCGAATCACTGGAAAGCTTTAAAAAAGGCTTCGATCACGTTCAGAAAAATATTCGTCAGGGAAATTCTTATCTTACCAACTACACCCGGAAAACCAGAATTGAAACAAATCTCAACCTGGGAGAAATTTTTCATCATTCTTCTGCAAAATACAAGGTTTTATATAAAGATTTTTTCGTATTTTTTTCTCCTGAAACTTTCGTAAAGATTGTTGATGATAAAATTCAGACCTATCCGATGAAAGGTACGATTGATGCTTCTTTGGAGAATGCTGCAGAAATTTTGAAGAATGATAAAAAAGAAAAGGCAGAGCATTATACTGTGGTCGATTTGCTTAGAAATGATTTAAGTATGGTTGCAAATGATGTGAAAGTTGATAAATTCCAGTATATTGATTTTCTGAAAACAAAACAGAAAGATCTGTATGCGATGAGTTCTGAAATTTCAGGAAATTTAAAACCTGAGTTTAAAGGAAAAGTAGGAAGTATCATGAAAAAACTTTTACCTGCAGGTTCAATTTTAGGAGCACCAAAACCTAAAACGTTAGAAATTATCCTTGAAGCGGAGGGTTTCGACAGAGGTTTTTACACCGGAGTTTGCGGTTGGTTTGATGGAAAAGATTTAGACAGTTGTGTAATGATTCGTTTTATAGATAAAGAAGGCGATCAGCTGTATTTCAAAAGTGGTGGCGGAATTACACACATGAGCAAGCTAGAAGACGAGTATCAGGAAATGAAAAATAAAATTTATGTCCCAATTCATTGAAAGTATTAAAGTAGAAGATCAGGAATTGTTCCTGTTGGAGTTTCACCAGAAACGCGTGAATGAGACTTTCGCCCATTTTGGGAAAGAAGGTTCTATTGATTTGGAGAAGATTTTTAAAGATCTTCAACACGACGAAGACGGTTTATACAAACTGCGACTTGTTTATGACCTTGATAAAAAATTCAGAACGATGATGATGCCTTATGCAATTCCTGAAATTCAGGATTTTCAGTTGGTTGAAAATAACAGTTATGACTATTCTTTTAAGTTTGAAGACCGCAAAGAGCTTGAAAAAATGAAGATGAAGTCTAAAGCTGAGGAAATTATTATCGTAAAAAATAATCACATCACAGATACTTCATTTTCAAATATATTATTCCAAAAAGGAAAAGATTGGTTTACGCCATCCACTTATCTTTTAAACGGAGTGCAAAGACAATATCTTTTGAAGAAAAAGAAAATAAAAGAAGCCGAAATTACTTTGCAAAATATCAAGGAATTCTCACATTTTCAATTGATTAATGCAATGAATGATTTTGATGATATGTTTATTTATCCGATTCATAAAATCACCAATCTTCCTGGGAATGATGATTATTTGGATATTTAAATAATTTCTTTAAAATATTTTTCTCTCGCAGATTAAATAGAAAAGCAGATTTATAATTAAATAAATCTGCTTTTTTTATCATTAAAATTTTTTAAGAAGTTTAGAACATTAAGATTTAGCTTCGCTGTAAGAATTCATGCTTAAAAAATCTATAGATTTCTTAACCTATCTTAACTGCTTAACTTTCCTTAATGGTTCAGTATTTCTTAGCTTTCCTTTAAAAAATTAAAATAAGCTTTCTGCGTATCTGCATTATTTTTACCTTGTGTGTTGACTTCCATTATTTTAGGAAGCGAATCTGGTTTGAAGAAATTCTCAAAAACGCGGTCTAAAGTTCCGTCATCTTCAACTTTTACATAAGAAAAGCCAAAATGTTTAGCCATAAACTCTGCATTTTTATGATGCTTTGTAGAAATAAATTCATCTACGGTATTTGAGTTGGCATTTCCAGGACCCGGAATTATTTTAAAAATATTTCCTTCTCCATTATTAAAAATGATAATTCTTGTAAAAGGTGGGATATATTGGTTCCACAGACCATTGATGTCATAGAAAAAGCTTAAGTCTCCTGTAATCAATAGGGTAGGATTTTTGTTCTTGATGGCAAAACCCATTGCGGTGGAAGTAGAACCGTCGATTCCGCTTGTTCCGCGGTTGCAGTACATTTTTCTCTTTCCAAAATCAAATAACTGTGCATAACGAATTGCTGATGAATTGCTGAAATGTATATTGTAATTCTCAGGAATGCTCTGTGAAGCTTTATTAAAGAAATAGAAATCTGAAAATTCTGTTAAGTTTAAAAAATCGTTATGCTTTTTATCTTTTTTGTCTCTTAAAACATCCCAAAGATTGTAATAAGGTCTAGGTTCTAAGTTGATGAAATTTAATAATTTAGAAAAGAATAGCTCAGGCTTTATTTCTATTTTCTGAGTCAGAGAAAAATAAGTGTCGGGTTGCCAAACTTCATCCAAATGCCAATGTTGTTTCGGATGTGCATTTCTTAAAAATTGTTTTACTTTTTTAGAAACCACATTTTGCCCAACGGTAATCAATAAATCTGGAGCGTAAGTTTTAAAATCATCTTCGGTAAATGCAAAAATATATCGGTCGATATGTCTGAAAAACTTCTCATGATATAAATTTGAATTCGCTTCGCTTAAAACAACAACAGAATGATTTTTAACCAATTGCGTAAGTTGGTTTTCCAATTCAGGACTGTAAGCTTTTGTCCCAACCAGAATCATAATTCTCTGTGAAGTATTCCAGTCTGCTACTAAATTGGAAGGAATTTCGTATTCTTTCTTTTTAATGGTTTTCTCAACCTCCGGAAAAGTTGGAAGTTCTGAAACCAAATCATACAAAGGTTCTTCTAAAGGAATATTGATATGAACCGGACCTTGTTTTTCAAAACAAAGCTCGACTGCCTTTTTTATAAGATCTGAATTGATGCTTTCTGCATCGTCTTTGCTGTCTTCAACTAACTGAAAATCTCCGTAAGAATGCTGATGAAAAAGATTATTTTGTCTGATTGTCTGTCCGTCAAAAAGATCAACATAATCTGTTGGTCGGTCTGCCGTTAAAATCAACAACGGAATATTCTGATAAAAAGCTTCTGTAACTGCAGGATAATAATTTGCTGCTGCAGAACCACTTGTGCAGGTAATTGCAACAGGTTTTTTCTCGCTCATTGCCATTCCGAGAGCAACAAAAGCTGCACTTCTTTCATCAACAATGCTGAAACAGTTGAAATCATCCATCTCTGAAAAATGTATCGCCAAAGGGGCATTTCTGGATCCCGGAGATATCACAACGTCTAAAATTCCGTATTGGTGAAGAATATTAGCAAGTACCTGAATACTTCTCTTAGAAGAATATTTTTTCATTTGAAAATTTCTATTGTTTTTTTAAGTCAAATGCAATCGCTTTAATTTTCTTGTATTTATTTACTAATTGAGCCTTTTGCAATTTCATAAAGCAAATTTAGTTTATAAATAATGAATTCTAAAATCATTTAATTCAAAAAATCTGTAAATTAGCCCCACGTAAAATTTCTATAAAATGGATAAAATACCTAGTGTAGACCTGCGTGATTTCCTTTCGGACAACCCGGAACGCAAACAGAAATTTGTAAATGAAATCGGAAAAGCTTACGAAGAAATTGGTTTTGTAGCCTTAAAAGGACATTTCCTTGATGACAAACTCGTAGACAATCTTTATGGAGAAGTGAAAAACTTCTTTGAACTTCCAACAGAAACCAAGCAAAAGTATGAGATCCCCGGAATTGGAGGGCAAAGAGGTTATGTTGGTTTTGGTAAAGAAACGGCTAAAGGTTTTAAAAAAGGTGATTTGAAAGAATTTTGGCATTTCGGACAATATGTTTCGGATGACTCAAAATACAAAAGCGAATATCCTGACAACGTCATCGTAGATGAGCTTCCACAATTTAATGAGGTAGGTAAAGAAACTTACCAGATGCTTGAAAAAACAGGAAAATATGTTTTGAGAGCTTTAGCATTGTATCTTGGTCTTGATGAATTTTATTTTGACGATAAAATTGCAGAAGGAAACTCTATTTTGAGACCAATTCACTATCCTCCAATTACTCAGGAACCGGATGATGCAGTAAGAGCTGCAGCTCACGGAGACATCAACTTAATTACCCTTTTGATGGGTTCTCAGGGAAAAGGTCTTCAGGTACAAAATCACAAAGGAGAATGGATCGATGCGATTGCACAACCAGATGAATTGATGATTAATGTAGGAGATATGCTTTCGAGACATACCAACAATAAACTGAAATCTACCATTCACAGAGTGGTAAATCCGCCAAGAGAGTTGTGGGGAACTTCAAGATATTCTATTCCTTTCTTTATGCATCCGGTAAGCGAAATGTCGCTGAATGCTTTAGAAAACTGTGTTGACGAAAACAATCCAAAGTTATATGAAGATACAACAGCCGGAGAGTTTTTACACGAAAGATTAATTGAATTGGGATTAATAAAAAAGTAAGCCTGATCTATAAATTCTAATACATAATTAAGAAAGGCCTCTATTGTTTAGAGGTCTTTTTTGTGTTCTAAACTTTGTACAAATTATCTTTAGAAGTTCATAAAAAAGTCACACAATGTAGGCTTTTGTATTCCCACAACTTTGCGTATTTTTGAGAAAATCCTTCACAATGAATTTTAAACCTATGTTATTAACAGCCGGAGTTTTGTTTTCGGCTACAGTTTATGCTCAAAAAATGACTTATCCTAAAGCGATCAAAGGAAATCAAACTGATACTTATTTCGGAACTGCTGTTGCAGATCCGTACAGAGATTTAGAAAATGATTCAGAACCTACCAAAAAATGGGTAGATGAAGAAGTTGCTTATAGCCAAAAATATTTATCACAAATTCCATTTAGAGAGCAGATTAAAAAGCAGTTAACAGATATTTGGAACTACGAAAAAATAGGGGCACCTTTCAAAGAAGGAGATTTTACATATTATTATAAAAACGATGGTTTACAGGCACAAGCTGTTTTGTACAGAACCAATAATAAGACAAAAACCACAGAAGTATTTTTAGATCCTAATAAATTTTCAGATAAAGGAACGACTTCGCTTTCCAGTTTGTCTTTCAACAAAAAAGGAAACTTGGCAGCGTACTCTATTTCTGAAGGAGGTAGCGACTGGAATAAAATTATCATTATCGACGCCCTTACCAAAAAGCAAATTGATGAAACAATTGTTGATGTAAAGTTCAGCGGAATTTCTTGGCAGGGTGATGAAGGTTTCTACTATTCAAGCTACGACAAGCCAAAAGAAGGAACTGTACTTTCCGGAATGACTGATAAACACAAAGTTTATTTTCATAAATTAGGGACAAAGCAATCTGCTGATCAGCTGATTTTTGG
Source organism: Chryseobacterium mulctrae (assembly GCF_006175945.1). NCBI lineage: Bacteria > Pseudomonadati > Bacteroidota > Flavobacteriia > Flavobacteriales > Weeksellaceae > Chryseobacterium > Chryseobacterium mulctrae. The sequence continues at coordinate 2,499,769 of NZ_VAJL01000001.1, forward strand.
TGGGGATAAAACTCCGAGAAGATATTTGGGAGCAGGAGTTTCTGAAGATCAGAGATATCTGATTATTTCTGCAGCGAATGCAACCAACGGAAACGAATTGTATGTGAAAGACCTAAAAAAAGGAGGTGATTTCGTTCAGATCAACAAAGGTTTTGATATCAATGTAAATATTGTTGACACAGAAGGTGATAATCTTTTCATTTTTACTGATAAAGATGCTCCAAATATGCGTTTGGTAAAAACGACCATTCAAAATCCGTCTCCTGAAACCTGGAAAGACGTTATTCCGGAAACAGAAAATGTGTTGGGGATTTCCGGAGGTGGCGGTTATTTCTTTGCTACTTATATGATCGATGCAATTGATCAGGTGAAGCAGTTTGACAAAACCGGAAAATTAATCAGAGAAATTTCGTTGCCAGGAAAAGGAAATGTAGGTGGTTTTGGTGGTAAAGAAACAGAAAAAGAATTGTATTATTCTTTCAGCAATTATATTACTCCGGGAACAACTTATAAATTCAATGCAGATACCGGAAAATCTGAAGTTTACCAGAAACCGAAAGTGAAATTTAATCCTGAAGATTATGTTTCTGAGCAGGTATTTTATACATCAAAAGATGGAACCAAAGTTCCGATGATGATCAATTATAAAAAAGGAATAAAGCTGAATGGCAAAAATCCTACAATTCTTTATTCTTACGGTGGTTTCAACGTTAGTTTGCAGCCTTCTTTCTCAGTAGTTAATGCAATATGGATGGAAAATGGTGGGATTTACGCCGTTCCAAACATCCGTGGTGGTGGTGAATACGGTAAAAAATGGCATGATGCAGGAACGAAAATGCAGAAGAAAAATGTATTTGAAGATTTCATTGCAGCTGGAGAATATTTACAATCGAAAGGTTATACCTCAAAAGAATATATGGCGCTTTCTGGAAGATCAAACGGAGGTTTGTTAGTTGGAGCAACAATGACGATGCGTCCTGATTTGGCTAAAGTTGCCTTTCCTGGAGTTGGAGTTTTAGATATGTTGAGATACAACAAATTTACTGCTGGAGCAGGTTGGTCTTATGATTACGGAACTGCCGAAGACAACAAAGAAATGTTTGATTATTTGAAATCATATTCACCGGTTCATAACGTAAAAGCAGGAACTTGTTATCCGTCAACAATGATTATTACAAGTGATCACGACGATAGAGTAGTTCCGGCGCATTCATTTAAATTTGGTGCAGAATTACAGGAAAAACAAAAATGTGCAAATCCTATTTTATTAAGAATTGAGAAAAATGCAGGTCACGGAGCAGGAAGAGCAACAGATCAGGTGATCAGCGAAAATGCAGATTTAATTTCTTTCGCTTTGTACGAAATGGGAATAAAAAAACTTGGAAAATAATTTTAAACACCATTAAAGAGTTTAAGATAAAAAGCGAGATTGTATTATTACAGTCTCGCTTTTGTATTTTTAAGAAGTCCTGAAGGGATGATTTAACGAAGAATAGGATAAAATCCTATTAATTCATACATATTAACAATAACATATTTTTCAGTTGAATTTAAAAACAATTATACCAAATTAAAACTCAAAGATTTTTAAAAAACGAATGTGTTCTTTTATTCAGAAGAGCAATAAACTCTTTATGACTAATGTGTCAAATAATTTCTAATTTTTAGCATTTAATCTTACTTTTTCCTTCTGAAAATCAATCACAAAACATTCCCGTAAAAATGCTTATTTTTAAAATCTTAAATCTGAAGAAATGAGAAGGGAAATAAAGAACAAAATTCCTCAATTTAATATATCTGAAAATCAGCAGGAAATCTATCAATTTGAAAAGGATGGACTTGAGCTGAAATCAAAATACACGGCAGAAGATGTAAAAAATAAAGACATTAGCGACAGTTCTCCGGGAATTGCTCCTTACCTAAGAGGTCCTTATTCTACGATGTATGTTCAAAAACCTTGGACGATACGTCAATATGCAGGATTTTCGACAGCCGAAGAATCTAATGCGTTTTACAGAAGAAACTTAGCAGCCGGACAAAAAGGACTTTCGGTAGCTTTTGATTTGGCAACACACAGAGGATATGATTCAGATCACGCAAGAGTTGTTGGAGATGTTGGTAAAGCCGGTGTTGCGATTGATTCTGTTGAGGACATGAAGATCTTATTCAATGAAATTCCTTTGGATGAAATATCGGTTTCAATGACGATGAATGGGGCGGTTTTGCCAATTCTTTCATTTTATATTGTGGCTGCAGAAGAGCAAGGCGTTTCTCAGGACAAGCTTTCGGGAACCATTCAGAATGATATTTTGAAAGAATTTATGGTGCGTAATACCTACATTTATCCGCCAACTCCTTCCATGAAAATTATTGCTGATATTTTTGAATATACTTCAAGAAATATTCCGAAATTCAACTCAATTTCGATTTCCGGATATCACATGCAGGAAGCAGGAGCAACTCCCGTTTTAGAAATGGCTTATACTTTAGCGGATGGTTTGGAATATGTAAGAACCGGAATTAAAGCAGGAATGAATGTCGATGATTTTGCCCCAAGATTATCATTTTTCTGGGCTATCGGAATGAATCATTTTATGGAAATTGCTAAAATGCGTGCAGCAAGATATATTTGGGCAACGCTTTTAAAACAATTCAACCCTCAAAATCCGAAATCTTTAGCGTTAAGAACGCATTCACAAACTTCAGGTTGGTCTTTAACGGAACAAGAACCTTTCAATAATATCACAAGAACGGCGATTGAAGCATTGTCTTCAGCTTTAGGTGGAACTCAATCTCTTCACACGAACGCTTTGGATGAAGCAATTGCTTTACCTACAGATTATTCGGCAAAAATTGCTAGAAATACTCAAATTATTCTTCAACAGGAAAGTGGAATTTGTGATGTTGTCGATCCAATGGGTGGAAGTAATTTGGTTGAATCTTTGACTCAGCAAATGATCGAAGAGGCAATGAAATACATTGATGAGGTAGAAAAAGAAGGCGGAATGACAAAAGCCATCGAAGCCGGAATTCCGAAAATGAGAATTGAAGAAGCTGCCGCAAGAAAACAAGCCAAAATCGATAGCAGCGAAGAGTTTATCATCGGTGTAAATTCTTTTAAATCTGCCTTAAAACAGACTCCAATTGAAATTTTAGATATCGACAATACTGAAGTTCGTAGAAAGCAAATTGAGAGATTAGAATCAATTAAATTAAGCCGAAATTCTGAATCTGTTGAGCAAATTTTAAATGAAATTCGTGAATCTGCAAAAACAGGAAACGGAAATCTTTTGGCATTGTGTATTGAAGCGGCAAGAAGAAGAGTAACTTTAGGTGAAATGAGTGACGCAATGGAAGAAAGCTTCGGACGTTACAAAGCCAACATCAGAACGATACAAGGAGTTTACGCTATGAATGCAGGTAAAAATGAATATTTTGGAAAAGCGCTTGAGCTTACCCAAAAATTTGAAGAAGCAGAAGGTCGTCGCCCAAGAATTATGGTGGCGAAAATGGGGCAGGATGGTCATGATCGTGGTGCAAAAGTGGTAGCAACTGCGTTTGCAGATATGGGATTTGACGTGGATGTTGCGCCGTTATTTCAAACTCCGGAAGAGGTTGCAAAACAGGCTGTAGAAAATGATATTCACATTTTGGGAGTTTCATCTTTGGCAGCAGGTCACAAAACTTTGGTTCCACAGGTCGTTGAAGAGTTAAAGAAATTAGGTGCAGAAGATATTACAATTGTTGTAGGCGGAGTTATTCCGCAACAGGATTACGAGTTTTTATATGCAAACGGAGCTGATTTCATCTTCGGTCCTGGAACAAATCTTCCTAAATGTGCGGTTGATATTTTGAATAGATTTTTAGCGTAATCAAGTGAATATTTTAATTGAGAAATCTGATGTTACGTGGCTGGTTCAGTCACATAAAGGGTTTTCTTCATTTAATTATGATATTTGTGTAGATTGGGCGATAGATCTAATGCAAAAAGAAGTTGTGACGAATAACATTCAAATGCTTTCCGCATTTTCTAAACCTACCAATGCGTGGGAAATTAAACCTTTTGTAAGTAAAGTTTTAAAAGAGTTTAATATTGAAGCATTCGAAGGGAAAAAGCAGTTCAAAGTCGATCTTATTATTATATACAGAAGATTGTTAATGGTGAGAACGATGTGCTTTCTTGCCTCGAAAAATTAGCCAGAATTTGTGTAGAATCAGAGTATGAAAAAATGTTTATCCGTTTTACTTATTATATTATTCATGGGGAGATTTAGAAGATTTTAAGATGAGTTTCCACTATCAAGATGTCACTTTTAGCAATTTTAACGAAACGGTTTTAAAAGAGGTAAAAATTTGGATTGCAAATTTCGAAAAGCTAAAATAAATTTCCCGGAAATGTAATTTAACATTTCATTAAACTTCAAATTGCACAGCTTTTGTACTGTAAGCCATAACCAAAAAATAAATTAATATGGCTTATACAGTAATTTCAGTATTTCCGGAAACTGTGAATACAGAGGAAATAAAATCAGAATTAAAAAACAAAGGATTTCTCGACGCAGACATTATTGTTTCTAAATCGAGATTTGATGAAGAGTCTTCTACGAATGAATACGAAGATGATGAAAAAACAAGAAGTTTTTGGAATCATGTTTTTGTAAATGATAACGAGATTTTAGCAGCTTACAGTAAGGAAAGTGTGGGTAAAATCAATTTGGTGGTTTATGCTTCCAATCTTACAGATGCACAAAACGCAAAAAAAGTTTTGGATCAATATGGAGCATTAAAAATTTATAATAAACCTTCTGTTAACCAGAGTGATTCTGAGTCGACAGGTTTGCCGGAAGATGTTTACAATGGAATTATCGCAAAGGCAAGGCATAATGTTTATTTCTTAGATAAAGAAAGAGTATATTCTCCAAACAGCAGAGGAATGGGAGATACAATGGATAGTCAAGGATCGAAAGATTAAATAACAGCTTTATAAAAAATAAAAACGACCATCAAATGATGGTCGTTTTGTTATATTTTCCAGGACTTAATCAGCCATCGGTAGATAAGAATATTGACGAAGAAATAAACCATTATTGGAATGATGATAATCATTGACCAAAGTAAAGGATTAATATACATCGAAAGTAAACCGTTGGAAACATCAGATTTTGCAATAAAATATTGTCCAGCTGCGATCAGTCCTAAGCTTAAAATTAATACAAACATTAAATTCAAACTGAATTTCCTACTGATATCGCTCACCATTTTCTTTGGCGAATATCCTAAGCTATTTTTAATCGAAACTTCTTCTTGCTTTTCTAAAAACTGAATCTTTATAAAGCTTACAATGATATACAAACACAAGGCAAAGATGAAAACTCCCAAAACAGCAATTATTTTTAAAACTAAAAATAGCTTTGACTTTATTTTTGCCGAACGGAGACTTTCCTGATTAGACTCGTAGCCGTTTTCTTTCATTTTAGAGACCAAACCTTCATCTCCAGAATCTTTTACCTGTACCAAAACTCTGTTGTAGATTTTGGGCTGTGTAGCAAGCTCAGGCTTTTCTGCCATATTCAGAGAATCAAGAAACTTTTTCGGAATCAAGACGGAATGTATTCTGTCTGAAAGACCGACCATTTTTCCTTTATACGTCTTATTCTGCTTATTGACAGTGATGTTGATGTTGACTTCAATTTTCTTGGCAAAATCTTCTGAGATCTGCGGCAGACCTTGGTTTAAAGCAAATCCGTAATTGTAAAGATTGAGATATTCTCTTGAAATAATAATTGGAATTTCGTCACCTTTTACCTGAAACTCTTCGTCTGTCAAATCAGAATCAATTGCTTTTAAATCTAAACCTTCAAAATACAGATCAGTATAAAAAGGAATAAAGTCACCGCCATTTGCAGAAGCTTTAAATTCATTTGCCGAAAAAGGATAAATGGCTTTTACTTCACTCCAGGTTTTAATTTTTGAAATATCACTTTCATTAAAACCAAGAAGTTCTTTTCTGCCGATATTATCCGGAGTGATTTTTTTGCTAAAAGTCAGCCAATAATTGCTGTCGCTGCTTTTACTTCCAAAAAGGCGGTTCGCATTTTCGTACAGTTGCAAACAAGACAAGACCAAAATAAAGGCGATGAATAATCCTGCGTATAAAATAATTGAATTAAAAATTTTCTTCATAAGCTTTTATAAATGAAGAATTTGATAATCATGCTCAAATGGAAACTCGTTCAGCTCAAAAAAGATCACCGAACTTCCGCTTTCTTTTGAAACTTCATTAATTAATGAAAAGGCAATTTTTTTATTATTCAAGTCCAAATGACTGAAACATTCATCATAAATAATAAAATCTGTAGGATTGATGAGGCTTCTCACAATGGCACTTCTTTGGCGTTCTCCATAAGAACAGTTTTCTGCTTTTTTATTCAGAAGGTTTTCTATTCCTAATCTTTTGGCGTATTCTTCCATTTTTGGAATGAACTGTTTTCGGTCTTTATTAAAAACACGAAGCAGAATATTCTCAGAAATAGTAACATCTTTAATCAATCTTACATCCTGAAAAAGCAAGCTTACACCATCTTTTCTGTTTTTTACAATTTCTTCGAGGTGAAGTTTTTTTACAACTTGTTGGTCATATTTTATACTTCCTTCATATTGGAAATGAGTACCCAACATGGCTGTTGCCAAAGTAGATTTTCCACTCCCGGAAGGTGCGACAATCAGAAACTTGTTTCCTTTTTGGAAGGAAATGTTTTTATTCCAGATTTCAGACTGTTCGATATTTCTGGGAGTGAAATATTTAGGGAAAATGTTTTCTAATACTAAATTAGTCATTCATTATAAAATAATACAGTGCATTTTCGTCTTTCTTGTCTAAGGTGATAAGCGATTTAGAAACTAAATTTCCGGCATTTTCTTTAGACTCGTTTGAGATCTCAATTACTTTTGCAGGTACAGTTTCTCTTCTGTTATAGTCGCTTCCGTCAGACCAAGAATAAGCTGTTATACCAGTTTTTTTGCTCAGTTTAGAATTTTTCGCAGCCTTCTTCGCCTGAAATTGTGCATTCACACTTTGATCATCAGAGAAAATTACCTGATTATCTACAATAGTATATTTTTTGCTTTCACCCAAAGGACCTTGAAGCAATGAGGTAAGAACATCTTTTTTCTTAGGATTAAAACCTAAAACCATTGCTCTTTTATTGCTATAATATTCCAAAGAATCTGCAGGATTTTCTTTCATATCCATATACGCATAATCTCCCGTGAAAGTTGTTGTAATGTCTTCTAAAGTTGTGTTGGTAGATGCTAAATAATGATTTACTGTAGCTTCAAACCCAGCTTCCTTGATCAAATATCTCATAAAATCTAAACTGAAATAACCGATAGAAAAAGACTTTGCATTGTCGAGTTCTACATTTTTTACAAGATCGTAGTTGATGTTGTTTTTGCTGTAATATTTCTCAACAATTTTTTTCATATCGCTGTTGAAAAATGTTTTGGTATCCATTTCCACTTTTCCTTTATCGAAGCTGAAATCGAAACCAATTCCTGAATCTTTAATCAACTTATTTACAGCCAGAGTTTCTATATATCCTTTAGAAACGTAGCTTGCAACAGCTCCAAGATTCATCCATCCGCTTACATCTTTTCCGCTTACCAGAGATTCGTTTACCTGATCGATGATTACTTTGTTTGAAGTTCCTTTTCTTGCCCAAAAATCAGTAAAGTATTTTTCGCTAAGTTTTGCAACGCCATCCATAGAATTATATCTTGAATAAGAAAAAGATTTCTCGCTCGACATAATCGCCATATCACCTTTGATGCTTCCTGTAATCTTTCCGTCTTCAAAAATAAAATCCTTTTTATCGATTGTTATTTTAGTTTTGGTAAGATCAGACATGCTTTTCTGGAATTTCGCCTTGTCACTGATCCAGAAAAATGCTTTCACATCAGGATCTGAATTCGATTTTCCGGGCTCCACCATGATGTAAAGCGGTTTGCTGATATCGATACCCGATTCTTTTGGTTTGCTGATCAACTGCAAAAGAACTCTTCCCTCATCGTTTAGGTTTTTCTTTTCCTTTAGAATCTTTTCAACCGGAATTTTATCAGAAATAGAATTTAAATTCACTCTCGATAAACCTAAAGTGGTATCTGTGGTGTATTTTAAAATGTCGTCATTCTTGTTAGAATTACAGGAAAATAGAATCACGAATGCAAATGCGCACAGCAGGGATTTCATTAATGTGTTTTTCATATATTTTTTGGTTAAGAAAACAAATATAGCATTTTCGATCTAATGGAAGTCATTAATAAGTGATAAATAATTTTCTGATTTTTTATTTTGTAATTCAAAAAAAATAATATCTTTGCAACTGAAAATCAAGTTTAACCATTAAAAAAACAACGAAGCAATGTTCAAATACAATCAACATTCATCAGTAGGATTGCCTTTTGCAAAGGCGAGGCTTCGTGGTTTGGTACACTCATAGAACAATAGTATATTGAAATATCAAAACCCGAAGTCGTAAGATTTTCGGGTTTTTTATTGCGCAATATTTCAAACTCAAAACAAGTTCCCCCGAAATCTTTTATACCATTTCTATTTTAAATTTACTAGAAATAGATTGAACTCCTACGGAGTTCCACTGTGTGCTGTATAATTTTCTACTACACAGATATTGCTCCTCTGGAGCACTTAATAAAAAAAGGTCTATTCTAAGATTAAATGGTATTACATTTTATTTTAAATGTTCACAGTGAAATTTTTCTGCTCCATAGGAGCAATATCTGTGAATTTATCATTCAACGAAAGAACTCCGTAGAAGTTCAATCTCTGAGAATGAAAAAAATAAATATTAACAATTAGGAGCTTAATCCCGCTTTCCGCTATATCTTTTTTGCCACCGCTTTTTTCAAGCCACCGCAAAAAAAGGATGTCGCTGCAATCGGGGCTAAGAATTACAACTCCGCATTGTCATTCTGACGAAGGAAGAATCTCTTTTTTCGTTGACAAAAATGACGTAATTTAAAATCAACTAATATTTTAGTTGATAAAAGATTTGATGCAAAAATGCAGCTTCAGAAAGTCTGAAATCTGGCGTCTTGCATCTAATAATCTAATTGATAAATGGAAAAAGACAACCTTCTGTTTTACCGACTGCGAAGTCTGAGAAGCAGAAAAAGAAGCATAAAAAAAGATGTAGAAAAACAGATCAGAAAAAAGTATAAACGTAGTAATGAACTTTGGGAAATTAAAAGAGATATTCTTTGGATTCCTTTAGAAAAACCTTATCAAAGAGGTTTTGTAAGATTCTTCGCTGTAACAGAAGAAGTAATGCGCACAAAAGATGCCGATTTTTTTGAAGGAATTCTGAAGAAAATAAACACATTCATGTATTCAGAAATTCGACACTTTTTAAAAAAGAGAAAAAAATTTGGAAGGAGAATATATGTAGAAAGAGAACAGAAATTAAAGTCTCTTTCATCTTATGAGTGGAATAACCCAAAGTTGCAGCTTACAGAACGAGAAAAACAATACTTTTTAAAAAGAAAAGAATATTGTCCTTTTCGCAAAATAGATTACGATTACTACGATTTTATTGAACCATGGAGGTTTATTTTAAGAATAAAACCCAATATGATTACGCATTACAAACCTGTAAATGCAGATTTGGAAAAAGAATATGCAGAAATAGAATTTTATGTAAAGCAATATAAAGTTCAGGGAATTATTCAGAAGAAAATTTATGGTAAATCAAATTCATGGAAAATTAAATATGAATCTGATCTGAACGAAAGTGAAAAATACTTTCGCTACAAAATGTCAGCAACTGCGTTTGCCGACTATTTTATGGACGAATAAGTCCAATAAATGTTTAAAACAAAAACAATGGGAAATTTAAAACTTAAAGGAAAAGATATATTAAAATTAGGCTATCCAAACAATCAGAGCGTGAACATCGCTTTAGAAGTCATGAAAAGAAATTTTGCAACCAAAAATATTCATTATGTGAAATCTCTTTTAAAGGAAATTCAACAAAATCCGGAACAATTTGAAAAAGATTTAACCTTCGGACAGATTGCAGAAGCTTTACTTTCATCCAAAAAAACTGAAAAAAGAATGCTCAATACAAACCGTGCATCTTTCCAGATTTTCGGTAACAATATTTCGGATGAAGCAAAAAACCAGTTGTACACTGCATTGAAATTGCCAATTGCCACGCAAGGTGCTTTAATGCCCGATGCACACAGCGGTTATGGACTTCCGATCGGCGGAGTTTTGGCGGTAGAAAATGCCGTAATTCCTTACGGAGTCGGGATGGATATTGGCTGTAGAATGTCGCTCAGTATTTTGGATACTCCTATTTCATATCTTGACGGAGCGAGAGATAAATATGAAAAAGCTCTTGCTGAACATACCAAATTTGGAATGTACGAAACACATAAATCTCACGTTGGCCACGAAATTTTCGAGAGAGATACGTTTGATTTAATTCCGATTTTAAGAAGACTAAAAGGAAAAGCCATCAAACAAATGGGAAGTTCCGGCGGCGGAAATCACTTTGTAGAATTCGGAGAAGTAGAAATCACAGAAGAAGACAAACAAATCGGGCTTCCAAAAGGAAAATATCTCGGAATTCTTTCACACAGCGGCTCTCGTGGATTGGGAGCAGAAATCGCTCAATATTATTCGAGAGTGGCGACAGAGCAATGTCCGTTACCAAAAGAAGCGCAAAACTTTGCGTGGCTGGATTTGAATACGCATCTCGGTTTAGAATATTGGACGGCGATGAATCTCGCGGGAGATTACGCTTCGGCTTGTCACGACGACATTCACCGAAGATTGGTAAAAGCCGTCGGAGGAAGGGTAAAAGCCAGAATTGAAAACCATCACAATTTTGCTTGGAAAGAAATCCATAACGGAAAAGAAGTGATCGTTCACAGAAAAGGCGCAACTCCAGCCAACGAAAATGAATTGGGAATGATTCCCGGATCAATGACTGCAAAAGGCTTTATCGTTCGTGGAAAAGGAAATCCGGATTCTTTGAAATCAGCTTCTCACGGAGCCGGAAGAGCTCATTCTAGAGGAGAATGCAGAAATCTTTTCACTCAAAATGACATTAAAAAAGAATTAAAAATTAAAAATGTCACTTTGATGGGCGGAAATACAGAAGAAGCACCTATGGCGTACAAAGACATCAACGAAGTGATGAATGCACAAAGTGAATTGGTTGATATTCTGGGAACTTTCCAGCCTCGAATTGTGAGAATGGATAAGTAAAATGGTTGTTAGTTTTTAGTTGATGGTTGTAAGAATTTTTAACGCCATCAACTGACAACCATCAACAAACAACAAAAATTAGTAAAATGGGAGCACCACATAATATAAAAAGATACGGTGAAGTCTGGCCGGAATTTAGAATTCAAAACGAACTCGAAATATTAGAAAAATTAAAAAATAAAGTCATTTTATCAGGAGGTTGGGCGTGGCATTTTATGTCTGAAGTAGGGCATACGGAATACAAACATGCACATGATCATAAGGATATTGATGTTTTTGTAAATAAAGAAAATGTGGCTGAAGTGGTTATGATTCTTCAGCAGGAAGGTTTTCAGAAAGTCTGGACAAGATATGATCATCTTCCAAGCGAAGAAAATTTTCGCAGATATGAGAAAACAATCGAAATGGAAAACGGAAAATTTCACAGAATTACAATCGATTTCTTTGAAAGAAGTGATTTGGAAACTGTCGAAGCAAACGGATTCACTGTTGTAAAACCTGATGTTTTGCTTTCATTTTACAGAAACATTCATTCCAGCGATAAATGTTGGGCAGTGATGGCTGCAAAAGATTTATTGGAAAAAGGAATTGATCCTGTCGGTCATCCAAGATTAAGTGAAATACCAAAATAACAATGGACAAATTAATACAAATAACCTCAGGAAGAGGACCTTTAGAATGTCAATGGGTAGTTGCCAAAGTTCTGAAGGCTTTTCTTGAGGAAACAAAACATAACAAGATAGATTACGAAATCATCCACCGTGAAAATGGTGATGAAAACCTGACTTTTAAGTCAGTAACGCTACTTTTAAAATCAAAAAATGTAAATGAATTTTTAAAAACTTGGTTAGGAAGTATTTGCTGGATTGGGAAAAGTACCTTCCGAAAATTACATAAAAGAAGCAATTGGTTTATCGGGATTTTTGAACTGGAGGGTTTGGAGAAAATTAATTTCAACGAAAAAGATATTCAGTTTCAGACGACGAGAAGTCAGGGAAGTGGCGGACAAAATGTGAATAAAGTCAACACGGCTGTTCGTGCAACTCATATTCCGACCGGGCAAAGTGTTTTTGTACAGGATACGCGTTCCCAATTGGAGAATAAAAAACTTTCGATTGAAAGATTGAAAGAAAAAGTTTTGGAACAGAATATCATTCAGCTTCAAAAAAGAATGCAGGAAACTTGGAATAATCATTTGCAGGTGCAAAGAGGAAACCCAATCCGAACATTTTCGGGAACGGATTTTAAAAAGAATTATCAGGAGAAATCTTTCAAAAAAGAAAGAAATCAACTGAAAAATGAATTAAAAAACTACAGAAATGACCTTAACTAAAAGTAAATATTATTTCGAAGCTTTGGATAATTATCCTTATAGCTTGCCGGATTGTCTGGAAGCATTGAATTATGCGCTGTCTTACGATCCTGAAGATGCAGATTCCCTTTGTCTGATGGGAAGAATCTACAGCGAAATGCTCATCGATTACGAAAAAGGAAAGCTCTATTTTGAAGAGGCGATGCAATGTGATGTTACGAATCTTAATACGCCAAAATATTACATTAAATGTCTTTTGGATAATGAAGATTTGCAGGAAGCTGAAAAGCTGATTAACTATTCTTTGAAAATAAAAGGAATTGATAAAGCGACTATCTGGTTTTACAGATCTCTGCTTTCCGAAAAAAGAGGAAGCTTTCCGAATGCTTTAAAATTTTTAACTGAAGCTGAAAAATATTGTTTCTCGTCGCATAGTTTGGATGTTGTAAAAGAGCGCAAGAAATTTATAAAATCTAAAATGCCCAAGAAAAAATCTAAAAACAAGAAGGAGACGAAATAAGTCTCCTTTTTTTGTAAATTTAATTTATGAAACACTATTTATTTTTGATTCTATTGCTATTGATTTCCTGCAAAAAGAACGAAGCGAGAAAAGAAATAACCCCGAAAGATGAAACTTTGGACTTGAAGTACGAAGTTTTGAATCAGCTTATTACTGACCAAATTAGAGAAGACAGCATTAATGGTACTTTACATGATAACATTTATAATATTGCAGTTAAGAGAGTTTTTTTTGAAGAATTAAATGAGAACGAAGAGCCACCGCCTCCTGTTTTAGCGTTAAATTTCTCATATGATTCCATTTTTGCAATAAAAGATTCATCTTACTATAAAAATCAAGATAGAAACTTAATAAATTTTAATCTCCAAAAAAGTAAAATTAAAAAGAAATTAGATTTCATAACAACCGACGAAATTTTGAAGTTAAGTGCAAAATATGAACGGGATTTTTGGAAACAGTTTCAAAAAAAATATGGAGATAAATGTATTCAAACTTTTTCTGTTCCTTTCTTTAATAAGAATAAAACGGTTTGCCTTGTACAAAATTCAATGTCTTGTGGACCATTCTACGGTGGAGGTTCAACTTTGATTTATAAAAAAGTGAATGGGAAATGGGTGGTTTTAAAAACATATGATATTTGGGTAAGTTAGTATTATGAAAATAAAGTTTACTCTCAAAAAGCTTCAGCTAAAAGAAACGTTTTCCATTGCTTACGGAAACTACAATCATCGTGATGCATTGTTAATAGAGCTTTTCCATCAAAATTGTAAAGGTTATGGCGAATGTGTGGCGATTGATTATTACCAGATTAATCTTCACGATTTTGTTTTAAAATTAAAAGAAATTCAGCATCAAATTGAAGCGCAGAAAATCATTCATCCTAAAGATTTTTTTAAGTTTTTGTTGAGTTTAAACCTTCACTCGTTTTTGCTTTCTGCTTTAGATTGCGCGTATTGGGATCTGTTTGGAAAACTTGAAAATAAAAGTTTTTTAGAATTAAATCAACTTCCAACAGATAATTTAGTTGAAAGTTCAATCACGATTTCCATCGGAGATATTGAGAATCAAATCGATAAAATTCAGAAAAGTGAATGGACTCGATTTAAAGTAAAATGTAAAGGTTTAAATAAAAGCAATGTTGAAAAATTATTACAATTAGATAAAAGTATTGCTTTAGATTCTAATGCAAGTTTTACCGATGAAGATTGTGTTTGGCTTCAGGGAAATGGTGAGGTTCAAAAATTTTCATATTTGGAGCAACCTCGGCCAATTGACTATTATAGAATCTTAAAAAAAGAAAGTTTTGCTAATTGGATGGCAGATGAAGATTGCCAGAATATTGATTCGCTTGAGGAACTCATTCCGTATTATAAAAGCATCAATATTAAACTGATGAAATGTGGAGGATTGACTCCCGCTTTAGAAATGATAAAAAAAGCAAGAGAATTAAACTATAAAATTATGATCGGCTGCATGACAGAATCAACAGTCGGAATTTCTGCAGGATGTCTTTTAACCGGAGTCGCAGATTTTGTAGATTTAGACGGCGCCAATCTTATTTCTAATGATTATGCCACAGGGAATTTTGTAGAAAATGGCAAAATTATTCTATCCGGAAAATCTGGTTTAGGGATTGATTTAAAGTGAATTAATCGGTGAATTGTGAATAGTTAATTCGTTTCACTTGTCAATTTTATAATGTAAATCTAAGCTATACATTCGTCAGTTTGAGTATTTTTCATAATGAAATGAAGAGAAATGTATCGAATTGAATGGAGATTTAAACAAAAATAGACTTTCAAAAGAAAGCCTATTTTTTATTTACAGAAATCAAATAATCATAGACCATTTGATGTTGTTCATCATTCAATTTCGCTTTTGGAGCCATTCTGCTTAAGGTTTTTATCCATCCCTGATCGTCGTGTTTTGCTGGATCCGGTAGTTTATGGCATCTGTTGCATGAGTTTTCAAAAACTGTTTTTCCCTGTGCTAAATGTTCAGCTGAGGTAAATTTAGGACCGGTTACGGCTGTGCTTTTTGGTCCGCAAGAAACCATAAAAACAGACCCTAAAATCATATTTAAAACTAATTTTTTCATGATGATATTTTTTGTTGGTTGAATCTTTTATTTTTTCACAGACACCACATAATCGTAAACCCATTGATGTTGTTCGTCAGTTAGTTTCGCTTTTGGAGCCATAGAATTCATAATTCCTACCCATTGTACAGAAGTAAATTTGGTGGGTTCTGGCAAATCATGACATCTTTTGCATGCAGTTTCGAAGATTGTTTTTCCCTGTGCTATTTGTTCTGTGGTACTTGTCGATGATTTTGGAGCTTCAGCTACAGATGTTGCTTTGGGAGTACAAGATGCTAATAAAATAAGGGCAAATGTTGCTGCTGCAAATAGACTTTTCATATTTTTTTTAATTGTTTAAAACAAAAATAGCGAATTTTGCAGGTGATTGGTGTTTAGATATATAATTTAGAAGCATTAAAATTAATGAGCTTTTTCTCGGATTTTGCAGGTTATTTTTATATTTTTGAATGAATGAAAATTTCAACAGAAGACTTTATAGATGGGATTAAATCAGGCAATAAGCGTTTGATTGCAAAAGCCATTACTTTAGTTGAGAGCACAAAACCCGAACATCGAAGTCAGGCAGAAGAACTTTTAAAAAAGATACTTCCGTTAACAGGAAATTCAATCAGAGTGGGAATCACAGGAGTTCCCGGTGCCGGAAAATCTACTTTTATAGAAAATTTTGGAAGATTAGCGATTTCAAATAATAAAAAAGTTGCGGTTTTAGCTATCGATCCCAGTTCTGCGATTAATAAAGGTAGTATTTTGGGGGATAAAACCAGAATGGAAGAGTTGGCAAAAGAAGAAAATGCATTTATTCGTCCTTCTCCAAGTTCCGGATTTTTGGGCGGAGTTGCCAATACTACTTTTGAAACGATGATGATTTGCGAAGCTGCAGGATACGATTATATTTTAATCGAAACCGTCGGAGTAGGGCAGTCTGAAGTTTTGGTTTCAGATATTACCGATGTTTTTTTGTTTCTGAAAATTATTGGCGGTGGTGACGAACTTCAGGGAATAAAGCGCGGAATCATGGAAATGGTCGATATTATTTTCATTAATAAAGTAGAAGAAAGTAATCTGCAAAAAGCCAAAAATACCAAGCTTGAACTAAAACGTGCATTAGATTTTCTTCCTGCAAAAGAAAAAGACTGGAAAGTTCCTGTTTTGTTGGGTTCTGCTTTACATAATGAAGGATTGAATGATGTCTATCAGAAAATTAATGATTTTATTTCATTAAAAAAGAATTCGAAACGTTTTGACGAAGTTCGAACTCAACAATCTGAAAAACGCTTTGAATATTGGGTTCAGGAATATATTTTAAGTATGATGAAAAAAGATAATTCTGTGGAGGAAGCTTATATTCAGCATAAAAAAAATGCTTCAGACCTGATTTCTAATCCAAGTACTGAAGCAAAGTTATTTGTAGAAAAGTTTTTAAGAGATTCAAGATCTGAGATTTGAGTTACGAGTTTCAAGATCCGAGTTTTCAAGATTCGTGGAATATTTAATAAGTATATTTTACAAGATTTAAAACTCGTATCACCAAACCCGAACCACGACTAAAGCTTCTCCTTTTCTTTCGTTTCTTCATTTTTAGAAATATATCCATCGTAAGAAATCGGCTGTCTATCGTTGCTTCTTATTGATGTTGATGCTTTTCCGTTTTTAAAAATTTCAATATTAATATCAGAAACATGTTTTACATCATTGGGTTTGATTTTGTACACCCAGTTTCCTTTTTTACTCTGAGTTTTTGTTACGGCATAATCTTTTGAAGTAAATCGGTAACTGTTATCGGATGTTCCGTACGTTGAGGTAAAAGCTCTTCCAAAATAAGGAAGCGTAACTTCCATCACTCCTTTTTTAAATTCAATGCCGTAGCTTTCACCAGAAATCTGAAATGTACGAAGCTGAGTGGCATTCGGGATTGAGTTTACCACATTGATAACATCGTAATTCATCGGGTTTGCTTTTTCAGCATGAAAAGTAAATTCATCAGAACTCACCAGATTGTTTACTATTTGTGGATCAACTTTTTGCGATGCACAATTCTGAAAAAGAAATATGAATGCAAAAACTGAGATTATTTTTATATAAATTTTCATAAGATTAAATTTAGTAAATTTATACATCAAAATGTATGCAAAAACGAATTTCAGAATATTTTTTGGAATAGAAATTGTTAAGGTTCAATTATAATAGGCAATTATGAAAATTACTCATTTATTAGGAATTGGAGCGGCCGCTTTTGCAGTTGCAGCGTGTACAACAAATCCGATGACAGGAAGAAAATCTCTACAAATAGGAACCCTTAATCCTCAGATAACTTCTTCGGCTGTGCAACAATATCAGCAGACTTTGAAAGAGTCT
Source organism: Chryseobacterium mulctrae (assembly GCF_006175945.1). NCBI lineage: Bacteria > Pseudomonadati > Bacteroidota > Flavobacteriia > Flavobacteriales > Weeksellaceae > Chryseobacterium > Chryseobacterium mulctrae. Next base: position 2,517,347 of record NZ_VAJL01000001.1, read on the forward strand.
AAAGTTGTAACAGGAGCTCAGGCTCAGATGGTTAAAAAAGTAGGAAATAAAATAAAAATAGCAGCAGAACAATATTACGCAAGTATCGGTAGAAGTGCAGATTTGTCTGGTTATCAGTGGGAATTTAATCTTCTTCAGGATAATCAGGTGAATGCATGGTGTATGCCGGGCGGAAAAGTGGCTGTTTATACAGGAATTCTTCCGGTTACTAAAGATGAAACCGGGCTTGCAGTTGTGATGGGGCACGAAGTTTCTCACGCTTTGGCAGGTCATGGTAACGAAAGAATTTCACAGGCAATGGTTGCACAATATGGAGGAGCGCTTTTAGGAAGTACTATTTCAAATGCACAATGGTCTAGTGTTTTTCAACAAGTTTATCCTGTTGGTTCACAAGTAGCTCTTTTAAAATATGGAAGAACTCAGGAGTCTGAAGCAGACGAAATGGGATTAAATTTAATGGCCATTGCAGGGTATGATCCGCGTCAAGCAATACCTTTCTGGCAAAGGATGGAAGCTTCATCTTCAGGAGCAAGACAACCGGAGTTTTTGTCAACTCACCCAAGTCCGGGAACCAGAGTTGGAGATATTCAGAAAGATTTACCAAAGGCTTTAGAATACTATAAAAGAGCAGGAGGAAAAGTTTAATGAAAGAAAATTTTAAGTTTTTAATTAATTGGATTAACCGAAAGAATTTATAAATTTTAGTTTAAATTTATAAGTCAATATTCACCATCAAAAACACTATTATGAAAAGTATTTCGATTATAGGAATGATACTTCTTGCAGTATCTGCCTTACTTTTTTATCTGACAACAGATTTTACTGTTGAGAAAATTACAATTTCGCATGTAATGGGAGTTATGGCCGGAATTGGAATAGGTTTGATATTCGGCGGAATGATTGGTTATGTAAGTAAAGGGAGTGCCATAAAAGAAGAAGCCAAAAGAAAGGAGTTTAAACAACTTCAAAAAGAAAAAGAAGAACTTGAAAAGCAAGCTATTGAAATTGAAAGACGTCAGGCTGAGCTTGAAAAAGAAAATATAAATAAAAATCCTCAAATTTAATTTGAGGATTTTTTTATGATTGAATTTTTGTTTGATTAGAATTTATATCCTAAACCTAACAAAAATAAGCTTGATCTGTTGTCGTAATTGATTTCCTGACTTGATCCCGCAACATTGTTGATGAATTTTCTCTGATCTTTAGAAAAAGCGCCTTCATATCTTGCAGAAAGAATTAGCTTCTTAATTTCACTTTGTACACCCAATTGGTACCCTACGGTGAATTCTTTAGCATCAACCTTTTGCACGAAATTATCAAAATTGTCGCTTTTAGCTAAGTTGAAACTTCCAACAGGTCCTGCATAAGCACTTAATAAATTACCCAATACATTTACCCCAACCAAAACAGGAATATCTACTCTGCTGTTTTTAGCTTTAATGGTAGTTTGAGCTGCATTTATATCATTTTGTACAGTAACTTCGTTGCTGAAATTGGTATAATAAATTTCCGGCATTACGTATAATGCAGTTGGTAAATCAATTTTTAAAGATAAACCAACATTAAATCCGGTAATGTTTTTTCCTTTTTGCTCTACAGCATTTGTAGCTGCTGTTTTAAGGTTTTTCCAAGAAGCTGAGCTTGTTGGAATCAATACATTTGCTTTTCCGGCTAGTGAAATCTGTGCCGAAGCAAAAACTGAAAAGCCTATAAATGCTGCGCTAATTAATTTTTTCATTATCGTCTATTTTTGTAATAGTATTCTCAATTGTTTTATTATTCTCTAAAAGATATTCTCGCAATTCTTTAAATAATTCTGATGAATAAACGAAATCGATTAGATTTTTATTGCCTGCAGTAATCAGGATGTCTTTATTACCTTCCCATTCTTTTATGCCCAATCTCAGGTATACAATTTTCTCGCCAATGGTCATCACCGAGTTCATATCGTGAGTATTGATAATGGTTGTGGTGTTGTATTCTTTGGTAATTTCAAGCAACAAATCATCAATTACATTAGAAGTATAAGGATCTAATCCTGAGTTTGGCTCATCACAGAAAAGATATTTTGGGTGATTTACAATCGCTCTTGCAATTGCCACACGTTTCTGCATCCCTCCGGAAATTTCTGATGGGAATTTTCTGTTAGCTTTATCTAAATGTACTCTTCCGATTACCTCAAAAACCCTTCTTTTCTTTTCTCTGAACGTTAAATTGGTAAACATATCAAGTGGAAACATGATGTTTTCTTCAACAGTTAAAGAATCAAACAATGCACTTCCCTGAAATAATGTTCCGATCTCAGATCGTAAATGCTGCTTTTCTTCGCGGTTCATTACATTGATATCTCTTCCATCAAACAAGATTTCTCCTGATGAAGGCTGATAAACATTTAATAAACTTTTAAGAAAAACGGTTTTTCCTGATCCACTTTGTCCGATAATCAGGTTTGTTTTACCTTTTTCGAAGGTGGTTGAAATTCCTTTAAGCACTTCAACATCACCAAAACTCTTTTTAAGATTTTTTACCTCAATCATCAGCTTAATATTAATTGTGTTAAAATTAATTCGGAAATAATGATAAATACCATCGTCCAAACCACGGCTTGTGTACTTGCTCTACCTACTTCCAATGAACCACCTTTCACAAAATATCCAAAATAAGAAGGTACAGTGGCAATTACAAATGCAAAAACAATGGTCTTAGCAAATGCATAATAAATGAAAAGATTCGGCATGTACATTTGTATTCCTGTGATGTAATCGGCAGTCGTCCAGTTACCGGTAAGTATCCCTGCAATATAACCTCCACCAATACCAAAAACAATACTGATTGCAATTAAAAGCGGATTAAAAATAAGACAGGCAATAATTTTAGGTAAAATTAAAAAATTGGGAGAGTTTACTCCCATAATATCTAGAGCATCAATCTGTTCCGAAACACGCATTGTACCAATGGTGGAAGCGATATATGAACCTACTTTTCCTGCTAAAATTAAACTGATAATTGTAGGAGCAAACTCCAATACTAAAACTGCTTTGGTTGCATAACCTACAAATGCAGGAGGAATAGGGAACGATGATGCATCAAAATTGTTAAACATCTGAATGGCAACAACGGCTCCGACAAAGATAGACGTGAAAATAACCAACCCAAATGAGTTGACTCCCAAATCATTGATTTCTCGCATAAATAGCTTCCAAAAAACTCTCATTTTCTGAGGCTTTTGAAGAGATTTACCGATAAGAATCATGTATTCTCCGACGGCTGTAAAAAAGTTTTTTAACATTCTGCTAAATTAGACTATTTATTTAAAACTTTGAAAAGTAGTAGCAAAACTAAGACCGAAAAACTAATGTCTAGAATATAAAAATATTATTAGTTATCCGATAAGTTGAATTTTTAATTTCTTTTAAAAAGAAACTAAAAGATAAGTGAACTTGCTTTCTTTATGGGATATTCAGATACTTGTGAGTTTGCACTGATGCTTGCCAACGCGGATTTGCAAGGATGAAATCGGTAATCTTAGGATACATTTCGTCTCTTTTGCTCCATTCACTCTGAAGATATAGCCTACAATTTTCCGAAACTTTTGCAGCTTGTTCATCCGCAAACTTAAAGTCATTATTGTTAAAAACAATCATTTTAAGCTCGTGAGCTTTAGCATAAATTTCTTCTTTCGGAAGTCCTGTTTTCTTTGGTGAAAGCGTAATCCAGTCGATTTGTCCGCTCAAAGGATATGCTCCTGAAGTTTCGATATGGATGGTGCAACCTAATTCTTTTAATTTAGAAGTCAAAATATCTAAATTCCACATTAACGGTTCACCACCGGTCAAAACAATAATTTTACAGTGTTTTGCGGCAGTTTCTGCAATTTCTTCAGCATTCATCAAGGGATGTAACGTTGGGTCCCAACTTTCCTTTACATCACACCAATGGCAACCAACATCACAACCTCCCAGTCTGATGAAATAAGCTGCTTTTCCTGTATGTGCGCCTTCTCCCTGAATAGTGTAAAAATGCTCCATCACAGGGAGCATTTTACCTTCTTTTAATAATATATCTTCTTCTTTATTCATTTCAAATTAGTCGTTATAGACCGAAGTCTTATAAGCAATGATGGTATTTTTCATCAACATCGCTCTTGTCATAGGACCTACTCCTCCGGGAACAGGCGTAATCCAGCTTGCTTTTGCTGCACAACTGTCAAAATCTACGTCACCTGCTAAATAATATCCTTTTGGAGAATCGTTATCAACCCTTGTAATTCCTACGTCAACGATTACTGCTCCATCTTTAATCATTTCACCTTTCAAAAAGTGAGGGTCACCTAAAGCGGTAATTACGATGTCTGCTTTTTTAGTATATTCTTCAATATCTTTTGTATAAGAGTGGGTCAAAGTAACTGTTGAGTTCCCAGGAAAATCTTTTCTTCCCATCAAAATACTCATTGGTCTTCCCACAATTTTACTTCTTCCGATGATTACACAGTCTTTACCTTTTGTTTCAATATTATATCTTTCCAATAATGTTAAAATCCCAAAAGGAGTTGCTGGTAAGAAAGTATCCATTTCCAAAGCCATTTTTCCAAAATTTGTTGGGTGGAAACCATCAACATCTTTTCTCGGATCGATAGCGTTGATAATTTTCTCCTGATCAACCTGCTCTGGTAAAGGTAACTGAACGATAAAACCGTCTACAGATTTATCTTTATTCAGTTCGTCGATTTTTTCCAACAATTCTGATTCAGAAACGGTGCTTGGAAATTTAACTAAGCTAGATTGAAATCCTACTTCTTCACAGTCTTTCACTTTAGCATTTACATACGCCTTGCTTGCTCCGTTGTTCCCGACAAGAATTGCTACTAAATGTGGTGCTCTTCTTTTGCTTGCAATAATTTTGTCAACTTCAACCTTGATTTCTGCTTTGATTTCTTTGGATACTTTTAATCCGTCAAGAATTTCTGCCATTTTTACTTTTATTACTTTATTAGATTTTTTTGAATACTACGACATCCTGAAACTCATCTGCTCCTTCTTTTTCTACATCATTTCTCCAATATCCGCCTTTTATTTCTGTAACCGTCAAGTCAGCGTCAGCTGCCATTTTATTCAATAAGGGGATACTGATAGCAATATTTGCGGCGGTTACCTTGTCGTCCATTAGTTTGTAGCCATCATAAATATGAGGAAAATGCATTGTCCCACTTTCTTTTTTAGAATCGTCGTATAAGAAGAAAGTTGACAAACACAAACCATCATTTTTTAAAACACGGCTGATTTCATTTAAATATCTTTTAATCTCGACCACCTGCATATGGGTGAAAACAGAAAATAAAAATACTTTGTCAAATTTTTTGTCTTCGTAAGGAAATGTAAATTCTTCTGCTTTTAAACTGAAAGAATTATACAAATCATTATATATCGGAGTAAATTTAAAATTAAAGTTTTGATGTTTCCTGTTGATATTCTTGTTACACCAAGTAATTCCCTTTTCAACGGCATCAAAACCATCATAAGAACCTTCTTTGATAACATTCGTTAATGCTACGGCGGTTCTTCCAATACCACATCCTACATCTAAAATATGGTCGTTACTTTTAAGATCAATATATTTTTGTAAAACTTTTGTCTGTCGAATTCCGTGAGCAAGAAAATCACTGCTTCCTACATAGATATCTCCTTTTTTAGGCTCGTTTTTCGATCTTTTTCCGGTAATTCCTTCATAAAAATCAATAGGAAAATAATAAATTTTTCTTCCTAAAATTCTTAAACCGGGAGGTAATTTGTAATAATATGATCTTAGTAGCGACATCTCTATTTGTTTCCTTTATAATAATTAATCAACCCGTTTGTTGAGCTGTCGTGAGAGCTAATGGTCTCATTACTTTCAAGTTCAGGTAAAATTTTATTTGCTAAAACTTTTCCTAACTCCACCCCAAACTGGTCAAAACTGAAAATATTCCAGATTACTCCTTGAACAAATATTTTGTGCTCATATAATGCAATTAGTTGTCCTAATGAAAATGGAGTTAATTCTTTAATTAATAGTGAGTTAGTTGGTGTGTTTCCGTGGAAGACTTTATAGTTTAATAAGAAATCTATTTCTTCTTCAGATTTTCCTGAAGCTTGTAATTCTTCTTCCACTTCTTCTTCGTCTTTACCAAAAGCTAAAGCTTCAGTCTGAGCGAAAAAATTAGCAAATAATTTATCTTGGTGATCAGAAACTTTGTTTGGACTTTTAGCATAGGCAATAAAATCTGCAGGAATCAATTCTGTTCCCTGATGAATTAATTGATAGAAAGCATGTTGTCCATTTGTTCCCGGTTCTCCCCAAATAATCGGACCTGTTTCATATTCTACAAATTCTCCGTTTCTGTCTACGCATTTTCCGTTACTTTCCATGTCTCCCTGTTGAAGATAGGCTGCAAATCTGTCTAAATATTGAGAGTAAGGCAAAACAGCGTGACTTGTTGCAGCATAAAAATTACGATACCAGATTCCTAAAAGTCCCATTAAAACAGGAACGTTTTCTGAAAAATCTGCCGTTTGGAAATGCTGGTCTGTATTTTCAGCACCTTTTAATAATTGCTCAAAATTCTCATATCCAACAGAAAGAACAATGCTCAAGCCAATTGCGCTCCACAATGAATATCTTCCACCAACCCAATCCCAGAATTCGAAGATGTTGTCTTCTGCTATTCCGAAGTCTTTAACTGATTGAACATTAGTAGATAAAGCAACAAAATGTTTTGCTACATCTTCCTGTTTTCCGGCTTTTAAAAACCAGTCTTTTGCCGAATTTGCATTCGTCATTGTCTCCTGAGTCGTAAACGTTTTCGAAGCAATGATGAATAAAGTAGTTTCAGGATTTAGATTCTTCACCACTTCAGCGATATGATTTCCGTCTACGTTTGAAACGAAATGAACATTTAATCTTGTTTTAAAATGTTTTAAAGCCGAAACAACCATTACAGGCCCCAAATCTGAACCTCCAATTCCGATGTTGACAACATCCGTAATTTCTTTTCCGCTAAAACCTTTGTGGTCTCCTGAAATAATTTTTTCAGAGAAAGATTTCATATGGTCTAAAACTCTTTTGATTTGAGGCTTAATGTTTTCACCATCAACCAAAATTTCTTTATCAGAAAAATCCCTCAAAGCGGTATGCAAAACTGCTCTTCCTTCTGTCTCGTTGATTTTATCACCCGAAAACATTTTAGAAATAGCATCCTTCAATTGACATTCTTCTGCAAGATTCAAAAGAAGCTCTTTTGTTCTTGAATCGATTAAATTTTTAGAATAATCGAATAAGAAATTGTCTTTTTTGATAGAAAACTCGTCAAAACGGTTTGGATTATATTGAAAAAGCGTTCTCAGCTCAAAATCGTTATTTCCAAAGTGTTCGTCGAGAGCTTTCCAGCTATTTGTTTGTGTAGGATTTATTTTTGATAACATATGTAGAAGTGATTATAAGATGTAAGAATTTTTTTTGAATAAAATTCGCTAAATCATATTTATTAAATTTCAATCTGCAAATTTACGGAATTTTCGTACAATGATGTTAATTGAGGATTAAAAATCAATTGGTGAGTTCTAATTGCATAGAAATACTGTAAACCGTTTTTCTTGTTTTCGTATTAAAAATGTTATACCAGTCGAGATTAATATTCGCCATGACATTTGAATTTACTGATTCATAAGCCTTGAAAGAAGGAGCTGTTCCATGCTTTAATACATTTTTTTCTTTAGTTCCGTCCGGATGGTTTACAGTGGTGATGTAAGAGTACGTGTTTTGTTCATTTACAATCCACTCAAAACCAATAAATAAACCGTCTTTAGGGAATGGAATAGGATTTTTTGATAGATCTATTTCAGTAAGATGTTTACCAGACTTACAGGAAACAACAATATTTTTTGTTTTTTCTAAGGAAGGTTTACCGTTGATGTTTTCATAAAAAATAAGGTTAAAAGTAGCTTCTTTTATCGTATTATGAACTTGCGTTGGGATTTTTATCTTTTTAATGTAAACTTTTTCATCGGGAATTTCATTTTTAAATAAATCGACGACCATCCAGCTTATATTTAAAGCAGAAAAGCCCATGCTGCTTTTTTTAATTGAACCTACTGAAAATGATTTCTGAAACTTTGGTTTTGTGATTTCTATTGCCTCAATTTCATTGAACTGAGGTTTTAATGAATAGGTTTGTTGGAATTTTTCAACTTTCAAGTTTTCATATCCAAAAGATTAAATTTCTGATATTTCTTCATCTTTCTCTAAAATTGCTTCGCCGTTTTCTTCAGTGTTTTTGTAGTAACTTTTGTCTTTTAAAATAAGTTTAGCATAAGGAATAGGCTTCTGATTTTCTGAATCTAAAATTTTGATTTTATTTTGAGAAAAAATTGACAAGCTTAGAATAAAAAATAGTGCAGTAAAAATTTTGGTCATTTTTTTATTTTGAATGATTAACGCTCTTTCCTGAGTTTTATTGAATAAGTAAGAAAAAAAATCTCTTTGTGTAGATTTATTTTTAATAAAACGAAATTAAAAATTATAGATTTAAAAATAAAAACCTCCACAAAATGTAGAGGTTAGATAATATTTATATATGAATAACCAAAAGGTTAGGATGCCACGCTTATTCTTTATCAGCCTGAATTGGTTTCTTATTAGATTTGTTTTTTCTATAAAAGTAAAACGCAATACCAGCAATAATTACAATCGGCCAAATCGCTACCAATCCTACAAGAATTCTTTGAATTAAATAAAAACCTTCCACAAAAGCATTTTTCACATCATACATAAAATTGAATTTGTATTTATTGTCAATATTTTTAGAATTGGTAATGGCAATTTCTGCAATTCTTAGTTTAGGTTCTTTAATGTAAATATCAACTGTGCTGTATTTTAGATTATCGGTTATATCAAGATTTGCGAGCTGTTGCTGGTTTTCTTTAGACATATTTTCATCGCTCATTTTTACTTTGTCTTTTGTGGTTTTGAGTTCGGAAATATTCTCGTTGGTTTTTTTAATTCTTTTGCCTTCCATTTCTGCATATTTAATGTTTGAAGTCACATCTTCGGCATTGATGATTCTGGAATTCAGGAAGAGTTTTTTATCGTTAATTAAGGTTAAAAGTTCACCTAGTTTTGCTGTGGGAACTCTTACCTGCATTGTGTTTTCGGTCTGATATTTTTTTACCAGCATAGCTTCTTCATTAGAAGTATTGTAAGTGTCCTCCGAAATTACTCTGCTCTGTAAATTACTGTGCGTAACAAATCCACCAAGTTCCTGCACCGATTTTTCGATCGATATGGTTGCTCCGTAAACATCTTTCACTTCCATGTTTACATTCGCAGTTTTGATGAACTGTTTGTCTTTTATAGACATGGTTGCTGCTGAAGAAATGTTATCGGAACTTTCCACTGAAGCCGAATCTGCAGCTGTTGACAATTCATAATCGCTTACGGTAGCTTCGCTTTTTTTACATGAATAAATTCCTAATAAAAGTGCGGTTGCGATGGTTAATCTGATGTAAGTCGTTTTCATATATTTATTTTTTAATGTTTTACTTAGTTCAAAGTTCCAGCAGAATCGCTTGTAATGTTTGAATATTGTAGGTAAACATTTTGTAAATAATTAATTAAATTTAAATTATTGAAATTCAGTATTTTGTAAAATTTATTGCTCTGTTTGATTAGTACTTCGGATTGATTTTTGCTAATGTTTTACAAATTAAATCTCAAATAATATGTCTAATACTTTTTCCAAAATCAGAAACGCTATAGAATTATTCCGATCAATAGATTTTGATCAGCTGACTGCCATTTCTCAAAAGGTGGATTTGCCAAAACTGATGCAGAGTTTTTCAAAATTAGATAACAAACAGTTGCAGGGCTTATCGAAAATGCTTGATCCTAATAAAAAGAAAAAGGAACTTCCGCCTATTGATGGCGATTTCTACGATATTTATCATACTTTGACTCCCGAGCAAAGAGAAGTTCAGCTTAAAGTGAGAGCGTTTATGGAAAAAGAAGTAAAGCCTTTGGTGAATCATTATTGGTTGCGAGACGAATTCCCACATGAGCTGATTCCAAAATTTCAAAAGCTTGATATTTGCGGAGTAACATATGAAGGTTACGGTTGCAAAGGAATGCCTTTTTTGATGGAGGGCGTTATCGCAATGGAAATGGCGAGAATTGATGCTTCAATTGCTACGTTCTTCGGAGTGCAATCTGGCTTAGCAATGGGCTCTATTTATATTTGCGGTTCGGAAGAGCAAAAGCAAAAATGGCTTCCTCAAATGCAGAAGTTTGAAAAAATTGGTGCATTTGGTTTAACTGAACCTGAAGTGGGTTCCGGTGCAGCAGGAGGTTTGACGGCTACTTGCAAAAAAACACCTGAAGGATGGGTTTTAAATGGTGAAAAAAAATGGATTGGAAATGCCACTTTTGCAGACGTCATTATTATTTGGGCAAGAGATCTTGATGATGGCGAAGTAAAAGGTTTTATTGTTGAAAAAGATAATCCTGGTTATTCTGTAGAGAAAATTAAAGGAAAAATGGCGCTTCGAATTGTTCAGAATGGTTTGATTACATTGAAGGGTTGTTTAGTTACAGAAGAAAACAGACTTCAAAATGCCAATTCTTTTAAAGACACCGCAAAAGTTTTGAGAATGACAAGAGCCGGAGTTGCATGGATGGCGACAGGTTGTGCAAGAGGAGCGTATGAAAGTGCTTTAGCTTATACAAGAACAAGGGAACAGTTCGGGAAACCAATTGCTTCTTTTCAAATGATTCAGGGACATTTGGTAGAAATGTTGTCAAATTTGACGGCGATGCAAACGATGGTTTTCAGGCTTTCTGAAATGCAGGACGAAGATATTCTGAAAGACGAGCATGCTTCTTTAGCGAAAGTTTTTTGTACTATGCGTACGAGAGATGTTGTTTCCAGAGCACGAGAAGTGATGGGCGGAAATGGAATTCTGCTCGAATATGATGTGGCAAGGTTTGTTGCCGATGCCGAAGCGATTTATTCTTATGAGGGAACGAAAGAAATCAATTCGCTGATTGTTGGAAGATCGATTACGGGGTTCAGCGCATTTGTTTAAAAGTCAATGGTGAATTGTGAATCTTGCTTCGCAAGTGAATTTTAGAAGTTGACAAGCAAAGCGAATTGACCATTCACCATTCACATTATTATTTCAGCAAAGCTCTATATTTTTCTTTATTATCAATAATCATCCAAAGATTAATTAAGAATAAAACACCGGCTATTGACATTCCCATTGGAGATTTATCCATCGTGAAAACATGAATAACAATTCCAACCATTACGGGAAGAATAACAATTGCTCCTAAAGCTCTAGTTTTTGGGAAAATAAATAATAATCCGCCAATAATTTCTACAGCTCCTACTAAAGGCATCAACCAAAAGATTTTATCAAATGCAGTGAAAAGTTCCATTTGCTCTGGAGTTGGTTTTTTCATGGGCATATAATGAAGAAATTTGTCCAAACCTGCATTGATAAACATTAATCCGAAAAGAAGACTGATAATAAGTTTAATAATTTTCATGAGATGATTTTTTATTAAAATTAAATAAAATTCTTTTTCGTTGTGAAAAAATCAATGAAAATTTAATTTTAACTGAAATTATTCATTGCTTATTGCTAATAACTCATATTTAATCCATTTCTTTTAAGGTGATGTTTTTAGAAATTTTATAAGATTTTTTCTTTTTATGAGGTTTTTCTTCCTCACCCAATAATTTCCCCCAAGGTTTTAAACCATCTACTCTTTCAAAAATAATTTTAATAATCGCAATTGCGGGAATACAAAGAAACATTCCGGAAATTCCCCAAAGATGTTCACCTAAAAGAATTCCGATGAAAGAAAATAATGCGTTGATTTTTACTTTTGAACCTACCACAAAAGGCAGTACAATATTTCCGTCGATAGCGTGAACAATAACATAGCCGATTGCTACATAAACACAAGTAGAAACAGTGCCCGTTGCAAATGCGATAAAACAAGAAATTAATAAAGAAATAGCGATTCCGATGTAAGGAATTACATTTAATAGTCCAGTTAAAACACCCAATAAAATTGCGTATTTTACGCCTAAAATAGTAAGAACTATTGTGGCAAGTACCGAAACAATAATTACCTGAAGACAAAGCCCGATAATGTATCTTTTGGTCATTATTCTCACCTCCGAAACAACTTCCTGCACGCTGGCTTTATGTTTTTCGTTAAAAACATTAACGATGAAATTATTTAATATTCTTCTGTAATTTAATATAAAGACAAAAAACAAGATGAAAAAAGCCAAAAAGCCTAAGCTTGAAGAAAAAACTCCAAAAGTAAATCCTAAAATTACTCCCGAAGAAGATAAAAGTTTAGCCAAACCTTGGTCTAAATAATCAAACTGTTCATCAATTTTTACATTAAAAGTATGTGATACCCAGTTTTGCAGATTGTGAAAAACCAAATTAAACTGTTTGCTGAGATGTGGAAGATCTCTGCTGAAGCTTGATATTTGGGAGCCGAAGAAATAAATCATTCCCGTAAGAATAATCAACATCATCATGACCGAAACAATTGTAGAAACAGATCTTGGGAATTTTAATTTTCGTTCCATAAAATTAGCAAACGGCAAAAAAAGCATCGCCATTAAAAATGCTAAAAAAAACGGAGCCAAAATACTCTGTCCTAATTTGATAAGGTAACCGATTCCGATGATGGAAATAACTGCTAATGCAAGTTTCAGGAGAAATGGAAGTTTGATAAAATTCATAATTAAAAATCTGCTGTATAAAAATAATAAAACCCCACCGTTTTCAGGTGAGGTTTTATGTTTATTATTGAATATTTATTTTTCGATGGCCAGTTCCAGTACTTCTTTCATCCAGCTTACGTAGTTTACTTTCAGGTTTTTTAGGTAATCCTGCTTTATTTCTTCCACATCTTTTCTGTTGGCTTCGCAGAGAATCACTTCTTTGATTCCGGCTCTTGTTGCAGCGAGTAATTTTTCTTTAATTCCGCCTACAGGAAGTACTTTTCCACGTAAAGTAATTTCACCGGTCATTGCAAGATGAGGTTTTACTTTTTTGTTTTTGAATGAAGAAACCATAGAAGTTAGCATTGCAATTCCTGCAGAAGGCCCGTCTTTTGGTGTAGCTCCTTCAGGAACGTGAACGTGAATGTTTTTCTTTTCCAGATCGTCTTCACTGATTCCCAGATCTTCATGTTTGGCTTTAATGTATTCCAACGCAATGGTTGCAGATTCTTTCATTACCGTTCCCAGATTTCCGGTCATGGTAAGATTTCCTTTTCCGTTGCTTGTGATGCTTTCGATGAATAAGATGTCTCCACCTACGCTTGTCCACGCCAATCCGGTTACTACTCCAGGAACATCTGTCAATTCAGATAAGCTTTTTGGTCTTGGAACGCCTAAGATTTCATCAACTTTATCAACCGTAATTTTAGCATCATATTCTCTTACTAAAGCAGTCTGCAAAGCCACCCAACGTGCAATTGCGGCAATTCTTTTTTCTAAAGTTCTTACGCCGCTTTCCGAAGTATGTGCTTCGATGATATGTTTTAGTTCAGGATTGCCAAGTTTGAATGATTTTGCAGTCAAACCGTTTTCTTCCTGTTGTTTTTTAATTAAATGCCTCTTAGCGATTTCAATTTTCTCCTCCAAAGTATAACCTGCGATTTGAATGACCTCCATTCTGTCTAAAAGCGGAGTTTGGATTGTGGAAAGTGAGTTTGCTGTTGCCAAGAACATTACTTTAGACAAATCATAACCCATTTCTAGGAAGTTGTCGTAGAAAGAGCTGTTTTGTTCAGGATCCAGAACTTCAAGCAATGCTGAGCTAGGATCGCCGTGCATTCCTTTTCCTACTTTATCGATTTCGTCTAAAACAATTACTGGGTTGGAAGTACCAGATTTTTTAATGGATTGAAGAATTCTTCCTGCCATTGCACCAATGTAGGTTTTTCTATGACCACGAATTTCGCTTTCGTCATGAAGTCCACCCAAAGAAACACGCACATATTTTCTTCCCAAAGCATCGGCAACAGATTTTCCTAAAGAGGTTTTACCAACTCCGGGAGGACCTACCAATAATAGGATAGGGGATTTCATGTTATTTTTCAATTTTAAAACAGCCATGTGTTCTAAAATTCTTTTCTTAATATCTTCTAAACCAAAATGAGCTTTATCTAAAACTTTTTCGGCTTTTTCAATATCAAAAGTATCTTTTGTGAAGGTTTCCCAAGGTAAATCTGTAAAGAAATCTAAATAATTTCTCTGAACATTATAATCCGGAGAATTAGGGTTTTGTCTCTGTAGTCGGCCTATTTCCTTCTGGAAATGTTCTTCAACTTCAGGTTTCCAGTTTTTATCTTGTCCTTTTTTAAGCAAGTCTTCAACATCGCTTTCCGGACCACCTCCCAATTCATCCTGAATTGTTCTGATTTGCTGATTCAGGAAATATTCTCTCTGTTGCTTATCTAAATCTTTAGAAGTTTTTTGATGAATTTGATTTCTCAATTCAAGCTTTCGGAAATCCTCGTGCATCATTTCGTAGCACTTTTTGGCTCTTTCCATCAGGCTTTTTTCTTCCAAAAGTTTTTGCTTTTCCAAGTAAGGGAAATTGGCATTTGTGCTCACAAAATTCAATAAATCTTCATTGTTACTAATGTTTTTTATAGCAAAATTGGCAGCATTCGGAATGTTAGGATCAAGCTCAATAATTTTTAGAGCTAAATCTTTAATGTTTTCCAGTAATGCTTCGTATTCCTCTTTGTTTTTAGCTTTTGTATCTTTTAATTTAGATATTTCAGCTTTAAAATAAGGTTGAGATTCTACGATTTTTTTTACTTTAAATCGATGGAATCCTTTGGTAATAGCAGTGATGTTTCCTTCCGGAAGCTTAATAATCTTAATGATTTTGGCTAAAGTTCCTGTGTGATAAAGATCTTTTTCGGTAGGTTGCTCGATGTCAGAGTTTTTCTGACTCACAATTCCTATATAATCACCGTTTTGTTGCGCTTCTTCAAGAAGTTGTATAGAGGTCTTTCTTCCTGCAGTGATAGGAATTACCACATTTGGGAACATCACCATGTTTCTTACCGGAAGTATCGGGAAAATGTTTTGCTCAGAGCTTTTCTCATTATCCATATTTAGGTCAGAAAGGTTGATTTCTTCGGCTACTATGTTAAAACCATCGCCAAGAATATCATCAAAATTTATATCTTCAAATTCTGTCATAATAAATCGAATGACAAATTGTCATTTTCAGTTTAAGTCGTTATAATGATATTTCACAATTTGCTTAGAGAAAGCAATATGTATGAACTGTATATTAAATTGACAATATTAATGCCATTTGATAATCGTCAAAAAATACGGTCAAAATTTCCATTTTCACAGTATTTGAATTTTAAAAATTAAAAACACGACTTATATTTCTGTAATTTCTTAAAAATGTGTATTTTCGCACACTGATATAAAAACTATATTTATAAAATGGCAATTTTAGGACAGATTAGGAGTAGACCTTGGCTTTTGATGGGAATGATCGCATTGGCGCTTTTGGCGTTTTTGGTAAACCCGGAAAGCCTTGATAAGGTTTTTGGTAAAAACCCTGATGTTTTAGGAAAAGTAAATGGTGAGAAAATTACTCGTGAAGAGTATAATGACCAGCTTTTCGTATTACAACAACAAGCAGAGCAGCAAGGTCAACCAAAAAACGGACTTGAAGAACAAGCTTGGCAACTACTTGTACAGTCGAAATTGGTAAAACAGCAATTTGAAAAAATGGGCTTCGAAATGACAGATGATCTATTCTGGAATCAGCTTCAGTTTGATCAAATGTTTGCACAAAACCAACAGCTTTTTGACGAAAAAGGGAATTTCAAGCTTCAGGAATTAAAAAAAGAAATTGAAACTCTAAAGAATACAAACCCTGAAGGATACAATCAATGGTTGAAAACTAGAAAGACCATTGAGTACAGAATTATGGCAAGACAGGTTTTTGCTAATGTTTCTGCAGGTATCACTACTGGTAAAAAAGAAGCTGAAGAATTAATGAAAGAAAGAGATCAGCTTGCTGATATCGATTTTGTAAAAGTAGATTACGCTTCTTATCTTCAGAAAAATAAGATCAAGGTTACAACTGAGGATTTAGCTAATTATATCAAAGCACATCCAGTACAGTTTAAAACTGAGCCAAGCAGAAATTTAGGAATTGCATTTTTCCCTTCTCAGCCAAGTCCGGCAGATGAAGCTGCAGTACAAAAAGATATTACCAAAATATTTTCTGGAGGTACTGATGCAAGCGATGGAAAAGAAAACTTCCAGAACACGACTAATGATTCTATGTTTGTAATGGCAAATTCAGATATGCCTTACAACAATGCTTATGTTCAGGCAAACCAAATGCCTCAAGGATTACAAGGGAAAATTGAAGCGGCTGCAATCGGACAGGTTTTCGGACCTTACAAAGAACAGAATCTTTATGTATTGTCTAAATTAATTGACAAAAAACCTTCAGATTCTACGTTGTCAAACCATATCTTGATCGCTTACAAAGGAGCTGAAAGATCTACAGCGACAAGAACTAAAGAAGAAGCTAAAAAAATTGCTGACAGTTTAATGGCTAGAATTAAAGCTAATCCTGCAAAATTTGCAGAAGGTCTTAAGCTTTCTGACGAACCAGGTGCTGTTGAAAGAAAAGGAAGTGTGGGTTGGACGACTCCTCAAAGTCAGTTCGCTCCAGGTTATTTAGCATTTTTAGCAAACAATCCTAAAGGCGCTACAGGTTTAGCAGAAACAGCTTTCGGTTATCACATCATCAATATTGAAGATAAAAAAGCTGGGGCAATGGGTTATAAAATTGCTCATATCGTGAAAACGATCAAGCCTTCTGAAGCTACAGAGGCTGAAGTTGATAAGAAAGCAAGAAGATTTATCCAGCAGATTCAAGGGAAATCATTCAATGATTTTGTAAATATTGCTAAAAAATCAAACTACCAATATTCTAACGCTAAATCTGCAAAAAGATTTGACGGTCAGCTTCAAGGTTTAGGAACTGATAAAGACGGTGAAATTATCGCTTGGGCTTTTGATAAGAAAAGAGAAAAAGGTGATACAGAATTCTTCACTGTAGAAGGTACAGGAGATAAAGTAGTTGTTTACTTAAACGGAAAACAAGAAAAAGGTCTTGCAGATCCGGAATCCGTAAGAGATCAGATAGAAACAGTAGTTCAGAATAAATTGGCAGCTAAGCAAATTTCTGAGAAAATCGGAAAAGCAGGAAGCCTAGATCAGGTGGCTACAAAATTTGCAACAACTAAGCAATCGGCTCAGGTTAACATGCTTAATCCTTCTGTAGCAGGAGCGATGGAGCCTAAAGTTGCTGGTGCTGCGTTTGGTATTGCAAAAGGAAAAGTTTCAAATCCAATCGAAGGCGGTACTGGTGTTTATGTTATCGTTAAAAAGAACGAAACAATCAATAAACAACCAGGAGATGTAAAACAATTTACAGAATCTGTTACCCAGAGAAATGCAGGAATGTTTGGTCAGGCTTGGTTAAAGAGCTTACAAGACAATGCAGATATCGATGATTACAGAATTGAAATCTGGAGTAAATTAGGAAATCAACAATAAGATTCTAATTTAAAAAATATAAAAGCGCCAAAGTAATTTTGGCGCTTTTTTTGTATTTAACGCAGAGCAATAAAGAGAAACATTAATTTAAAATGTACTATATTTGCTACATTAGAAAAAATTTAACAAGTGAAATTCAGTAAAGAATTAAAGGCTGGTTTAATTGCGCTTTTAGCCATCGTCGGCTTCGTGATTTTATTTCAGTTTATGAAAGGCAGAAGCCTTTTTACTACCGACAATATATTTTACGCAAAATATGATAACGTAGAAGGTCTTGCACAGTCTTCTCCGGTTTCCATCAATGGTCTGAAAGTAGGGCAGGTTGATAAAATCATCCCTCAGACAGGCAAAGATGGTAAACTTCATTTTGTCGTAAAGATTACCGTAGATGATAATTTTGAATTTTCAAAAAATTCAAATCTTGAGATTTTTGAGCCAAGCTTAATGGGTGGTAAAGAAATGAGAGTGAATCTTTTTTATGGTGGTCCTACTGCAAAAGACGGAGATACTTTGAAAGGTGCTTTCAAGCTAGGAATGATGAACAGTCTTTCTTCTCAGGTTGGTCCTGTGAAAGACCAGTTGCAAACAGTTTTGCATAGAGTAGATTCTTTGATGGCAAATGCTAATCAGGTAATGAATGCTCAAAACAGAGAAGAAATCAGAATATTGCTTCACAACCTAAACAAAACTGTAGGTGCATTAGAAACTACAGCAGGAAACGTAAACAAATTGGTTGGTAACAATGATCCTAAACTTCAGAAAGTTCTTGATGAAGCAAGTTTAACCATGCAAAGTGGTAAAACAACTTTAGACAAATACGGAAATCTTGCGGAAAGCATCGATACCAAACAATTGAATCAGACAATTGCTAATTTAGATCAAACTGTTGGAAAATTAAACGGTGTGATTTCAGGTATTGACAGAGGTGAAGGTAGTTTAGGGAAGATTATGAAAGATGATCAGTTGTACAACAACCTGAACTCTGCATCTACCAATCTGAACTCTTTAATCGAGGATATGAAAGCGAATCCTAAGAGATATATTAATTTCTCAGTTTTCGGTAAGAATAGTAAAGACTAAAAATCTACAATATGCAGTATCTTGATAATGTATTTTTTCTGATTTTACTTATTGCAGGTTTCGGGCTTTTTGGAAAAAGTCTTCTGAAGATCTATAGAAATATCAGATTAGGACGAGAAATTAATCGCAGCGACAGAAAAGCTGAGCGTTGGGAAACCATGGCAAGAGTTGCGATGGGACAAAGCAGAATGACGGCAAGACCTGTTGCAGGTGTTTTGCACCTTTTTGTTTACGTCGGTTTCGTAATTATTAATATCGAATTAGTCGAAATTATCGTTGACGGAATCTTCGGAACTCACCGTTTTCTATCAACAATTTTTGGTCATACTTTTTATAATTTTTTCACGGCGACATTAGAAGTTTTAGCACTTTTAGTGATTGTAGGAGTTGTTCTTTTCTTCATCCGTAGAAATTTTTACGGAGTGAAAAGATTGACGATGAAAGAACTTTTCGGATGGCCAAAAAATGATGCCAACTGGATTTTGATCATTGAATTTGCTTTAATGCTTGCTTTCTTCACGATGAATTCTTCAGATTTTATTTTACAGCAAAGAGGAGTTTTAGCAGCACATGGAAGCTTTCCAATTAGCGAAATGACTTTGGTTCCGTTCCTGGAAATTTTCAGTTTTGATAATATCTTTTTAGAAGTTGTTGAAAGAGGAGCTTGGTGGTTCCACTTCATAGGGATTCTGTTCTTTATGAATTACCTTTATTATTCTAAACATTTACATATTATTCTTGCGTTTCCAAGTACTTGGTACGCCAATCTTGATTTGTACGGAAAATTCAATAATCTTGAGTCTGTTACCAAAGAGATCAAATTGATGATGGATCCGAATGCAGATCCTTACGCAGCTCCAGCTGAAGGTGCAGAAGAAGCTCCGTCGAAATTTGGTGCAGAAGATATTTTTGATTTGAACCAGGTTCAGTTATTGAATGCTTATTCATGTACAGAATGTGGAAGATGTACTTCTGTTTGTCCGGCAAATATTACAGGTAAAAAGCTTTCACCGAGAGCTATTTTAATGAAAACGAGAGACCGTTTGGAAGAAGTTGGTAGAAATATCGATAAAAACGGAAAGTTTAAAGATGATGGTAAAAAATTGTTGAACGACTACATCACGAAAGAAGAACTTTGGGCTTGTACTACTTGTAATGCTTGTACACAGGCTTGTCCAGTATTGCTTGACCCGCTTTCTATTATTTTCGAAATGAGAAGATTCTTGGTGATGGAGCAATCAGCAGCACCACAGGAACTGAATCTGATGATGACCAATGTAGAAAACAATGCCGCACCTTGGCAATACAATCAGGCAGACCGTCTGAACTGGGCAAAAGACTAATTAATCTAATAATGTAAAAATGTAACGATGTAACAATCACTGGTAAACTGTTACACTGTTATATTAATAAATTTGAAACTGATATGGATTTCAATATAAAAACAATGGCGGATTACGCAATGGAAGGCAAATCTCCGGAAGTTCTTTTCTGGGTAGGTTGCGCTGGAAGTTTCGATGATAGAGCCAAAAAAATAACCAAAGCATTCTGCAAAATTTTAAATAAAATAGGTGTTGAATTCGCTGTTTTAGGACAGGAAGAAAGCTGTACAGGTGATCCCGCAAAACGTGCCGGAAACGAGTTTGTTTTCCAGATGATGGCAATGACGAACATTGAAGTTCTGAATGCTTATGAAGTGAAAAAAATCGTTACGGCTTGTCCGCACTGTTTCAATACCCTTAAAAATGAATATCCTAATTTAGGTGGAAACTATGAAGTAATTCATCATACTCAATTCTTAAAAGAATTGATGAATGAAGGCAGACTGAAGATTGAAGGCGGAAGTTTTAAAGGTAAAAAAATCACATTCCACGATCCTTGTTATTTGGGAAGAGCCAATGATGAGTATGAAGCTCCAAGAATGCTTTTAGAAAAGCTGGATGCCGAATTGGTTGAAATGAAACGTTGCAAAACCAATGGCCTTTGTTGCGGCGCAGGTGGAGCACAGATGTTTAAAGAACCTGAAAAAGGTAAAAAAGATATCAATGTAGAAAGAACAGAAGAAGCACTTTCTTTCGAGCCTAAAATCATTGCAACAGGTTGCCCTTTCTGCAACACGATGTTGACGGATGGCGTAAAACATTTTAATAAAAATAACGAAGTTGAAGTAAAAGATATCGTAGAACTTTTGGCTGAAGCTGAAGATTTGTAAATATATATTTCCAGAAAGGATAAATCTTGAGTTATGAATTTAAAATGGGGTTTATCCTTTCTTTTTTTTATTATAGGTTTAAGTTTTCTTACTTTTTCCTGCTATCAGAATAGGGTTTATGATTGGGATATGCCTGGATATTTAGGCAGTGTTTATTCCTGGGAATTCCCTGATGATGCAAAAAAAGCACAGGAAAAGGTGTATTCTGATATTGAAAAAGAAGCTTCAAAAACAGAATTCGACGACATTCTTCATTACAATCATGCCAATGAAGTTTTCTACGCAGATTATAAAGCCTTTGGTGAGCAATTGCCCTATTATAAAATTAAACTTGGCTTTAATGCCGCAGTTTATGTATTTTATAAACTAGGATTTACGGGACCTCTTTCGGTTCTTATGGTCAATATTTTTTCCTATTTTATTTGTGGTTTACTGATGTTTTATATTTTAAAACTATTGTTTCCCCAAAATTATTTTATTGCACCGCTACTTTCCTTGTTTGTTTTCTGGTTTCCTCCGGTAAGAGATATGGCGCAAAACCCAACTCCGGATATGTTCGTTTTTGTCTTTCTAATGCTTTTTATCATTAGCCTGCTTCAAAAAAAATCTGAATTACTACAATTTATTTTCCTTCTTTGCTGTGTTTTAATCAGACCAGATTATGTGCTTTTTGCAATGAGTTATCTGTTTATAGTTTTCGTTTTTAAATATTTTAAAGAAAATAAACAGATCAATTATAGTTTAATTCTTCAAGGGTTTTTGATTGCTGTAATCTATATAGCAATTATTAAATATTACAATTATCCGGGCTGGAAAGACCTTTTCTACGACAGTTTCTTTTACAGAAGACCAATAATTTCGGCCGAAAAAGCAGATTTTACTTTTCAGAAGTATTTTGATTTTCTACTATTTAAATTGATCAACTTTAAAAAAATAAGCTTGGCTTCATTGATTTTAGTGGCATTAACTTTTTATTTTTCAAAAGATTGGTGGATCAGAATCTTGTCTTTATTATTCTTTATCAATATTTATATCAAGTTTGTATTTTTCCCGGACAGTGCTAATCTGAGATTCTTTTTAGGTTTTGTTCTTTTGCTTTTTATTGTACTTCTGTATGCATTAAGCAAAAAGTACAATGGTTTCCAACTCAGGAAAATTCCGTAATTTTACTCTTTAAATTTATTCAGAATGAAAATTGAAGAATCTAATATTGTTGAAGCAAACGATTACAGAGTTATTATATATCCCGCATCAAGACCTTTCACTACAAAAGAAGCCAAAGTAATTACCGAAAAATTATATGATTTCTTGGCAGGTTGGGCAGCGCACGGAAAACCGCTTTCGTCATCTTTTAAAATTGAAAAAAATCAGTTTATCGTTATCTGTGTAGACGAAGAAAAAGAAATGGCTTCAGGCTGCAGCATCGATGCTTTAGGCAAAATAATGAGAGAGATTGACGAAGAATACCAATTGGGATTATTCGACAGAATGAAAGCCAGCTTTGTAGAAAACGGAGAAGTAAAGACCTTAAAGCTTATCGATTTTAAAAATAAAATCAGAAGCGGAGAACTTTCAAAAGACATCGAAGTTTTTGATTTCTCAAAAAACACGTATTTAGAATTTTTAGGAAACTTTTTATTGCCTTTCAGTAAAAGTTGGGCAGTTACCATAAAATAATTCCTTAATAAAATAATGAAAATTCCTCTTGGTTTCTGATTCGTAGAAACTGATGAGGAATTTTTTGAATAAGCACTTCTATGCCAAAAATTCTATTCTTAACCACTGCCCATAATTTTGATGATGACAGAATCTTTTTTCATCAGGCAAAAGAATTGATTACATCTGGTTTTGAAGTGAAAATTTGTAGTTTAACAGCGGAATTTAAAGGCGGAATTGATGGTATTGAGATAGAATCTTTTAATATTTTAAATCAATCTGTACAGACAAAAATTCAAAAGTTTATAAAAGTCTGCAGTTCTTTTCAGCCGGATTGTATTATCTGTTCTGAACCTATTGCCGTATTTGCAGCAAACAAATTTCGTAAAACGAAAAAAGTAAGTGTTGTTTATGATATTACAGAATGGTATCCTGCGATGTCGATGCTTCAGAATTACAATTTTTTGATGAAATGGGTTCACGGAATAAAATTTTTCTTGGTTCAGTTGTATGCAGGTTTTTTAAGCACTTATTTTATCTTTGGTGAAGAGACCAAAAAGTTTCCATTGGCTTATTTTTTTCCTTTTAAAAATAAAATCATTCTGCCTTATTATCCTCACGAACGGTTCGTTTCTGAAAGCATTAAGGAATTAAAGCCAAATGAAATAACACTTTGTTACACAGGCGCAATTTCAGAAGATAAAGGAATCGGGAATTTTTTCAATGCTGTTGAAGAACTTCATAAAAGAAATCCTCATTTAAATATCAAAATTCTGATTGTCGGTTCTGCGAGAAAAAAAGCGGACGAAATTTATTTCTCGGATATTCTTGCCAAATCTTCGGTGAAAAATATTGAGATAAGAAAACCAACTTCTTTCGAAGAATTTACAAAAGCTTTTGCTGATGCCGATATTTGTTTTGATCTGAGAGCTTTTAATTTTGAAAATCATCATTCGCTGCCTATCAAATTATTCTATTACATGGGGGCGGGAAAACCGATTATTTATTCAAGCTTGAAAGGAATAAGAAAACATATGAATGTTTCCAGTTTTGGATATTTGGTGAATCCGAAAAATTCTAAAAAAATTGCAGATCGTATTGAAGTCTATCTTAACGAACCGCAACTGTATCATCTTCATGCAACCAATACCAGAAAAGAGTTTATGCAAAATTACAATTGGAATGTCATCAAGAATTCTTTTGTTAACTTTATCAAAAATTCTTTACCAAAAAACAACCCATGAAGCAGCTTAAAGTTGTTCAGACTTTTATTTCAAGGTTCTTGATTTTGATATTGAGCTTTGGTCTGGTCATCTTTTCTACCAACATGTGGGGAAGTGAAGGAAAAGGCACGATCTCAATTGTGATTGCCAATGTTGCTCTGGTTAGTTTTTTCAGCAGTATTTTTTCGGGAAGCAGCACCTCTTATTTTGCCAGAAAATTTAAGGTAGAGCAGGTTTTGGTTTACTCTTATCTTTGGTCGCTCATTGTAGGAACTGCGGTTCCTTTGATATTCAGTTTTGCGGCCATTCAGAATGAATTTTTGTATTATTTGATTGGTATTTCTGTTCTTTCATCATTATTATCGACCAATATTAGTCTGTTTATTGGCACGCAGAACATTCGCTTTTTCAATATTTATACTGTTTTACAGCAGCTTGTTCATGTTTTGTTTATCGCAATTCTGATTTATATCGTTAAACTGAAAGATGTTTCGGTTTACTTTTTAGCGCAGATTTTCTGCTTAGCATTGCTGTTTCTGACGAGTCTTATTCTAATCCTGAAAAAATGTAAATTTTCAGAGTTTTCATTTTCAAAATCGGTATTCATCAATATGTTCGAATACGGTTGGAAAACCCAGTTAAGCGCATTTATTCAGTTCTTGAATTATAGGCTTTCTTTTTATTTTTTAGAATACTTTGAAGGAATTGCTGTTGTCGGGATATTTTCTATCGGAATCACATTTTCAGAAGCAATATGGACGATTACAAGAAGTATCGCAGTCGTTCTCTATTCTGATGTCGTAAATAGCGAAAGTAGGGAAGAATCTATTGTTAAAACTAAATCTTCACTTAAGCTTTCATTCTCTTTGATGCTTGTTTTTGTATTGGGAATTCTGATTATTCCGGATTTTGTGTACCCATTTATTTTTGGAAAAGAATTTAGTGAAACCAAACTCATTATGCTTTTATTAGCTCCCGGAATTTTGGCAATTGCAGTAAGTGACATGATTGGTTATTATTTTTCAGGAATTAAAGAGTTGAAAGTATTAAATATAAAATCGATTGTAGGATTATTGATAACGGTTATTTTTTCGCTTTTTGCCATTCCAAAATGGGGAATTTGGGGCGCCTGTTTTGTAACGACCTTATCTTATGTCGTTTCTGCAGCGATATTATTTTGGAAATTTTATCAGTCTA
Source organism: Chryseobacterium mulctrae (assembly GCF_006175945.1). Lineage (NCBI taxonomy): Bacteria > Pseudomonadati > Bacteroidota > Flavobacteriia > Flavobacteriales > Weeksellaceae > Chryseobacterium > Chryseobacterium mulctrae. The sequence continues at coordinate 2,542,398 of NZ_VAJL01000001.1, forward strand.
CAGATTTTAAAATTAAAGATTATATTATTTCTAAAGATGAAATTAATGCATTGATTAAAACTTTTTCTAAAAAAAGCAATTGAAATTTTCCTGGTTAAAATCTAATACCAAATCCTTATTTTTACCAATTAATTTAATAAGATAAGTTAAAACCTGTTATGCATTTTGAAGATGCTTTAAATTAATATTTAATCAATTGTATTTCTTTGATAAATGAAATGCCATTGTTTATCCTAAATAATTATTTCTATAAAAAACTTGGTCTTTCTTAGCGATTAAACAACGCAAGGATATACAATGAATTTTAAGAATTACTAAAATAAAGGTAAACAAAGCCGTTTCACTTATTTTTGAAAGACAAGGTTCAAAATGTACAGCAAATTATAATACAATGAATTTCAGTCTATCAACTGTCAACTAAAAACTATCAACAATTTATGTGCGGCATCTGCGGTTATTATTCATTTAAGAACGAAATTTCTTCTGAAAATATTTTAGAGATGAATAGCACAATCCGTCATCGCGGTCCGGATGATGAAGGTTTCTGGATTTCTGATGGGTCGAAAGGAGAATCTTTTTCCGGAAATGATTCTACAAAAAAAGTTAAAGAAACTTTTCCTGTTTTAAATGAAACAAATTCGAAGATCGCTTTAGGTTTTCGCCGACTTTCAATTGTAGATTTGTCTGAAAAAGGACATCAACCCATGCTTTCAGATGATGAGAAAATTACGATCACCTTCAATGGAGAGATTTATAATTTTAAAAAAATCAGAAAAGAACTTGAAAGTTTAGGGTATCTATTTAAAAGCAATTCAGATACAGAAGTTATTTTAAAATCATACGAAGAATGGGGAACGGAAATGTTTCCCAGATTTGACGGAATGTTTGCGATTGCTTTGGTCGATTTAGAAAAACAAAAGTTGATTCTTGGAAGAGACAGGATTGGTTTAAAGCCTTTGTTTTATTTTAAAAATGAAAATGCTTTGATTTGGGCTTCCGAAATAAAATCTATTCTGAAAAATGAATACATCAAGCCTGAAATCAACTGGAATGGAGTTTATACCAATTTCCTTTTTCAGACTACTTTAACACCCGAAACATGTTTTCAAAATGTTTTTTCGTTAGAACCTGCTTCTTTTTTAATTTTAGATTTAAATGATTTTACCTTTTCAAAACAGTTTTATTGGAATTTCCCGACTGAAAAATTAGTAAATGTAACTGAAGACGAAGCGGCTGAAAAAGTTGATCAATTATTGTCCGAGAGCGTCAAAGAACAGCTTTTTGCCGATGTTCCCGTAACAAGTATGATGAGTGGCGGAATAGATTCTACACTGATTACCGCGAAAGCTAAACCATTCAAAAATGACATCAATGCATTTACTATTTCTTATCAGTTTTCGGAAAGTGAAGTGAAAAATGCGGCTTTGATGGCTGAAAAAATTGATATTCAGCATAATGTAAAAAAAGTTTCCGATGAAGAGATCTTAAATCAATTAAAAGAAAATATTCAACATTTTGAAGAACCTTACAGCAGTCTTGAAGTTTTGATGAACGCTGCAGAATTTGCAAAAAATAAAGGTTTTAAAGTAGTTTTAAGCGGAAATGGAGCTGATGAACTTTTTGCGGGATATTCTCATTCTTTAAAGCTTAATAAATGGCTTTCGAGGAAGAATTTTAATTTTATCCGTCATTTTATTTTCACTAATGATGATTTTTCAAGAAAAGTAAAAAATTATTTTTCTCAGGATGATATGCTTGATTTTTTCAGACAAAGTCAGGTCGGTATGAAGCCTTTTGAAGCTAAAAGTGTTTTTTCTGAGGCTGTTTTTAATACCGTTAAAACGAATTTAAAAGATAAAAAATTATCAGAAACTAAAGATTATCAAGGGCTTTTTGAATATGATATGAAGTATTCTCTGTCTTCACATCATGTTTTCAGAGATGATTTGAGTGCAATGAAATATGGTGTAGAATTTCGTTATCCTTATCTGAGTAACGATTTGATCGATTATGTTTCTTCTTTGCCTGAAAAATTACGGTATAATGGAGTTCAGAATAAACCGCTTTTAAGAAAAGTTGCCGAAAAATATCTTCCTTCGGAAATTTTGAAAATGCCAAAGCGCGGATTTTCTTTTCCATTTGCTCATTTCATTAAAACCGAACCAAAAGTAAGGGAATTTATTCTTGAAAATCTGAATAGCTTAAAAAAGAGAAATTTTTTCAAACCAGAAGTTATTAATGAATGGTGGAACAACCAAAAAAACGAATACGACTGTGTAAAAATCTGGCAATTGGTGACTTTTGAACTTTGGTATCAGAAATATTTTGAAAATCAATAAACTTATTTTTCATTAATATTTTATCTTTGTAGGAATGAAGAAAATATTTCTTGTTTTAACGCTTATCAGTCTCACGCTTCTCAGTTGCGGAAGTGATGAAGATTCTCTGCAGAAAATTGATCAGCTTTTTAATCTTTACATTAAAGATTCATCCGGAAATGACCTTTTGAAACCTACAGAAATTGGTTCTTACACAGGAGTTACTTTTACTGATCAATTGGCGGAAAAAGATAATGTGAATGTAAGTTATAACCGAAAAATGCTTGCTGATTCTACTTATTATCTCGAGTATCTTGCAGGAGCAACAAGGCAGTTTGTAGAAGACACTTCTGACGGAGGTAAAATTTATAAATCGGAAATTCGGGTTTCTTTGACTAAAAAGATATCAGAAACGCAGAATGCTCCTGTAGTTCAGGATAAGCTCGAAATATTTTATCGATCCTCCCCAAATGTTTTCGAAGTTTCGAGAGTGCTTTATAATAATCAATTGATATTTACAAAAGTTCCCGATCAGCCAAATGTGGCTACAATCGTAAAATAATCTTAAATTTGCACGAACGGTTCAAAGTTCAGGGTTCAAAGTTCAATGTAACTCAACCTTAAACCTTAAACTTTTAAACATTAAACATTTATGTTACAGGTTAATTTTTTGCGCGACAATAAAGAACGCGTTTTAGAAGGTCTTCAAAAAAGACAATTCAAGAATCTTGAGTTGGTAGACGAGGCTATCGTTACCGATGAAGAAAGAAAAAGAATTCAGTTTGAATTAGATTCGCAACTTTCCGAGATCAATAAAATTTCCAAAGAAATTGGTATTTTAATGAAAGAAGGAAAAAGAGAAGAAGCTGAAGCATCCAAATCTAAAACAGCACAGTTCAAAGAGTCGAGTAAAGAATTACAGACACAGCTAGAAAACGTTGAGAAATCTTTGCTTACAATTTTGTATCAGATTCCAAACGTTCCTTACGAATTGGTAAAAGCAGGGGTTTCTGCAGATGATAACGAAATTATTTATCAGTCTCATGATGTGGAAGGTTTAGGTGAAGGTGCAATTCCTCACTGGGAACTGGCAAAAAAATACAACCTGATTGATTTTGAATTGGGTGTAAAAATCGCCGGAGCTGGTTTTCCTGTGTACTTCGGCAAAGGAGCGAGACTTCAGAGAGCTTTGGTTCAATATTTTTTAGATAAAAATACTGATGCTGGTTATCTTGAAGTAAATCCGCCACACGTTGTGAATGAAGCTTCAGGTTACGGAACGGGGCAGTTGCCGGATAAAGAAGGACAAATGTATGAAATTGCTAATAATACAACTGCGGAAACATTGTTTTTAATTCCTACAGCGGAAGTTCCGGTGACGAATCTTTATCGTGATGTTTTGTTGGATGAAAAAGATCTTCCAATTAAGAATACAGCTTTTTCTCAGTGTTACAGAAGAGAAGCTGGAAGTTATGGAGCTCATGTAAGAGGATTGAACCGTCTTCATCAGTTTGAAAAAGTAGAAATTGTAAGATTAGAAAAACCTGAGAATTCGTATGCTGTTTTGGAAGAAATGGTAGAGCATATCAAGGGAATTTTAGAAGACCTTGAATTGCCTTACAGAGTGTTGAGACTTTGCGGTGGTGACACAGGTTTTGCTTCTGCAATGACTTACGATTTTGAAGTTTGGAGTGCTGCTCAGGAAAAATGGCTTGAAGTAAGTTCTGTTTCTAATTTTGAAACTTTCCAGGCAAATAGATTGAAATGCCGTTACAAAGCAGACGGAAAATCTCAATTGGTGCATACGTTGAATGGTTCTGCAATGGCATTACCAAGAATTATGGCAGCATTGCTTGAAAATAATCAGACTGAAGAAGGAATTAAGCTTCCTAAAAAGATCGCTGAATATGCGAGATTTGAATTGATCAATTAGAATTTAGAATTTATTTTATATAATGAAACCACCGAAATTCGGTGGTTTTATCTTTGTTGGTAAATTGTAAATTATTGATTTTCAGCTTGAAAAATAATTCTTTTTTTTGTTGAAAAAATAAGTATTTTAGTCGCAAATTTTTAATGATGAAATACAAATTTTTATTTTTTACCTTAATGGTAATGATTCTTAATTCATGTGGCGGAAGTGATTCTGATGATTCTACATTTATCAATATTCCAAATCCTATTCCTTCGACACCTCCGAAAACAATCAGTTTACGTACAACAACAGAAATATTTCCTACATCGGCAGTATTCAGAGCTAATATTGTACAACAAGATGGACAAGGTGAAACTCCCGGATTTGTTTATGGTACAACACCCAATCCTACGGTTATCAACAATACTTCTGTGACAACTATTGCACAAGGTTCTACAAACTTTGAGGTAAAGTCTGGAACGTTACAACCCAATACAACCTATTATGTGAGAGGATTCATAAAAACAGGTGAAGGTATTTATACATACACTGCAGAGACAAGTTTTAAAACAACAGGTTATTTCGGACCCGGAGGCGGATATGTTGGTTATGATAAAGGCGAATATGTAAATGGATGGAGGTTTATGGAAATTCATCCTACAACACTTAATTACAGTTCCGGTGGAGTAGGAGGACAATGGGGAAATATGGGGACATTTATTTCCGGTACTTATTCTGATTTCGGAAAAGGTCTTGAAAATACGAATATTATTGTTAGTGCAAATTCTGGTGCTAACTGTGCTGCGAAACTTTGTGATAACCTTGTTCTGAATGGACAATCCGATTGGTTCCTGCCTTCCAGTCAGGAATTGTTAACACTTTATAAAGAACTAAAGAAGGGAAATATCTCCATAAGCTCGAGTGCATGGTCTTCTACGCAAGTTGACGGAAACTCGGCATATTCTATTTTTTATCAAACATTCGGAGTTCCTACTCCTGAAGTTATTTTATCATCAACCCTTAAAAGTATGGGAACTACTATACTTCCGGTAAGAAGGTATTAATTATTATTAAATAATAATGAAAGCCACCTGATTTAGGTGGTTTTTTTTGAAAAAAAATGGATGGATTTGTGATTCTAATTTAAAAGATATATTCAAACTCCAGTGTCATGAAAAAAGAATTGATTCTATTCTTATTAATTTTTATTTCATTTAAAAATTTTGGACAAAACAATAATTGTAACGAAAATCTAAGATTTAAAGAAGCATTTTTTTTTTCACATTAAAATTTTTCACTTTTACTTCAGCGTCCACTCCACAAAATCATTCATCACTTCTTCCCAATGTGGTTTTTGATGATTGACTTTTCCATTTTCTACTTCAAAGAAATTATGTTCAAGATTTAAATATCTTTTGAATGTCAGATTATTATTGTTTTCTCTGATGAAATAAATTGGAACTAGGTCATTCAAATCACTTGCAATATCATGAGTTCCATACGCTAAATAAATTGGTTTTTTAAATTGTAACCAATCATCAAATAATGGAACTGAGAAGGATTTCCAAGCAAGGAGTTCTGGTTTTTGTGCTAACTTTTTCGGATTGTATGCATCTCTGAACATTTGGTATTCGTCTTCAATTCCTTTATTTGCAGCTTCCCAGGTAATTTTTCTTTGCTCTGCATCTTTTCGATAATTTCGGATATTCTGATCAATTCTGCCAAATGGATTTGCTGAAAATAATCCTAGTTTAGAAACATTTTTATTAGCAATGGCGATTTTAGTTGCCACTTTTGAACCTTGTGATGAACCTGCAACAATCAATTTTGAACGGTCTACCCACTTTTGTTTATTTAAAAATTTAAGAACTTTCTGCGCACGGTTTACATAGTTTTCTAAATAATCTGCTTTTTGAAAGTCTAAAGTAGGTTGATTTTCATTTTTAGAATTTCCGTAATACCAATAAGATTCGTTAATATCTTTTTCATCAGCTATTAAAGGTGTTTTAGGCATTGAAATGATTACTAAATGGTAATTTTTCACAATATTTTCTACATCAAAATTGGTAATTCCACCACCAATGATCCAAAGTCCTTCTTCTTTTGAATTGACATAAATCGGGTAGGGAAGTGAACCTTGACACCATAGGAAGACTGGTTTTTTATGATTTAATTGAGTGTCATAAACAATAAATTCTATAGGATCTTCCTTATCTAAAAGTTTGAAAGCTGTTGATTGATTATTAATTATTTTTCCCTGTTGAGAGATAAAAAATTGAGACAGAATGATAAACAGAAAACTAATTTTAAGCTTCATAAATAGGATTGATTAATGACAGGTTGCCGGATTATGTTTATGGTTCGGGTCTGTGTTGTGACAATTCACATCATGTTCCGGAGAAACCTTCATTGCTTCCGATGGTGGAGAAATGAAAGGAATCCCAAGTTCAAGACCTCTTAGAATAAACAATCCACCAAGGATAATCATTACAACAGGAACGAATTTTAATACTTTAATTCTAAATGCCTGGTTCATCAGATTTCCTACCAAAACAACAGTAAACATAAATGGAAGTGTTCCTAATCCAAATAATGCCATAAAAGAAGCGCCCTGCCAAATTCCGCCACTTGCAAGACTTGCTGTAAGAGCCATATAAACCATTCCGCATGGTAAAAATCCGTTCAGAATACCGGTGGTAAATCTTGAGCGGTAATCTGCTCTCTGAAGCAGTTTCCCGAGGTTTGATTTAACTTTAAAAAGGAATTTAGAGATAAAAGGAATTTTTGAAGCAAAATCTTTTCCGCCAAATGAAAATAATGCCATGATAATCAGCAAAACTCCTACTCCAATTGTAAGATATTGCTGAAAACCCGCCATTTCAAATCCTTGACCTACAATTCCCAAAACCGCACCTAAAAAAGCGTAAGTCGCAATTCTTCCAAATTGATAGGTTAGATTTTGAAGATAGTAATTGGTAGCCTGCTTTTTGGTCAAACCCATTGATAACGCAATGGGACCGCACATTCCGATACAGTGAAAACCGGATGCGAAGCCTAAACCAATTGCAGATATAATCAATGCTATTTCCATATCACATCATAATCGAGTCTGTAGTCGATTTTATCTTTAATCCAATGGAGTCTTAAGGTATAATTTCCGTTTTTTAAAACTGATGAAGGAATAACAAAAGAATTGCTCACATCTAGTTTTACCGTTTTTTTAACGTCTAAATTCTGATCATCAGATCTGTTTAAAACAAAACTTACCAGAGTATTTGAATTGTTGATATCTTTCGGGAAAGTTAGTTTAATTCCTTCAGGGGATTGAGAATAAGCTGGTTTTTCCGCAAGCTCATCTGCACGCTTTTTGGCATCAATTACAGATTGGTAAAGAAGTTCTTCTTCGTAATATTTGTCGGTAACCATTTCAGAGTTTTTCTGTCCGTTTGGAAAAAGAAAAACCATTGATAAAATAAATATAATGAAAGAGGCTAAAGCTAAAAAAATACCGTGTCCCCAAGTGAAATTTTTCATAATTTAAAATTTTAAAACTGTAATTTAAAAGGTCCTTCGAAGTACGTCTGATAAGAATCGATCAACTTTCCTTTCATATCATAAACGCCGATGGTGATGTTTTGTTTCGACAAATTCATTTCTGCTTCTGGGAAACTGATGTTGATGGTACCTTTAGAAATCTTGTCACGTTCTACAGTAATTTTGCTTGATGCGCTGTAACCCACTTCTGCATGCGCAGGTTCTATTACTTTAATGGTAACAATCTTTTTGTCGTTTGTTTTATTTAGGAAAGTATAGTTGTAGGTATTGATGATTTTTCCTTCTCTTACAAAGAATGTACTTCCTGCAGGTTTAATGAATTTTGCTTCCATCTCGCCACGGCTTGAAAGTAAATATCCTAAGAATCCTACCAATAAAACCAAAACGACAGCGAAACCTTTCATTCTTCCGGTAAATTTATACGGAGCTCCGGTTTCTATTTCTTTTTCGGATGCGTAACGAACCAAACCTTTTGGTAAGCCTACTTTTTCCATTACTTCGTCACAAGCATCAATACAAGCAGTACAGTTTACACATTCTAGCTGTTGTCCGTCTCTGATATCAATTCCGGTAGGGCAAACTACAACACACTGATAACAGTCGATACAATCTCCTTTTCCTGCGGCTTTTCGGTCTTCACCTTTTCTCCATTTAGAACGGTTTTCACCTCTTTTAAAATCGTAAAATACGTTGATGGTTTCTTTATCAATTAAAACTCCCTGCAATCTTCCGTACGGACAAACCAATGTACAAACCTGCTCTCTAAACCATGCGAATACAAAGTAAAAAGCTGCCGTAAATAAAATCATTACGATGAAGTTGGTAGGATTGGCAAATGGTCCTTCAGAAATGATATTAAATACCTGCTCGTATCCCACAATATACATAAACATAAAATGGGTAATGATTAAGGAAATAACAACGTAAACCGACCACTTTAAACTTCTTTTCCAGATTTTCTCTGTATTCCACTCCTGTCTGTCAAGCTTCATTTGCTTATTTCGGTCTCCTTCAATCAGATATTCTATTTTACGAAAGACAGATTCCATAAAAATTGTCTGAGGGCAAATCCACCCGCAGAAAATTCTTCCGAATGCAATCGTAAAAATAATAATGAAAATAAGAGATGCAATAGCGCCTAATGTAAGGATGAAAAAATCTTGCGGATAAAAAGGCTGTCCTGCAATAAAGAATTCTCTATCGATAACGTTAAACAAAAAGAAAGGGTTTCCATTGATTTTTATAAATGGAACGGCAAAATACACAACCAGCAAAATATAGCTTACCAGATTTCTGTAATTGGTGTATTTACCTTTTGGTTTTTTAGGAAAAACCCACTTTCTTTTACCGGATTGTTCCATTGTGCCTATAGAATCTCTATAGGTTTCAGGGTCTAAGACCTGTCCTTGTCCACCGCGAGCGATGTCTTCATCTATTTTTGACATTTTTACTAGGTTTTAAAAAACGAAAAAACATAATTCGTTACTATTTTTATCTAATAACAAATTATGTTTTTCATATACTTTCTATTTTTTTTAATTACTGTTTTTCCCAATGAGCTTCATCACCGTATGGTGGCGCGCCTCCATCTTTAGGAGTAATTGGTTTTTTTAGCTGGTTGATAGAGTAAACGTAAGCTGCAACATTCTGAATGTCTGTACCTGTTAAAACTCCATTTTTTCCCCAAGCCTGCATTGCAGTTCCTGTAACTCCATTTTCAACTACGTGGAATACGTTTTTGAATAATGTTTTCTCAGGTTGGTTGTGCCAGAAATTATCTGTCAAGTTAGGACCGATACCTCCTTTACCACCGTCTGAGTGACAAGATACACAGTTGGTTTTGAAAACTTCTTCACCTGCTGCAATATTGTCTTCAGAGAAAACTGCTGATTCTATTGTTACTGGTGGTTGATCTTTAAGGTATTGTCCAATAGCCGCTTCTTGTGCTTTATATTCTTTATCGTATTCGCTTATAGGGTGCGCAAAATCTGTAAAAGCATAAGCACAGATATAAACAATACAGAATACAGTTCCGAAATAGAATAAACCTAACCACCATTTTGGTAATTGATTATCTAATTCCATAATTCCATCGAAACCGTGGTCAATAAGAATATCTTTTTCGTGAGTGTCTGATTGCTTTTTGAAAGCTGCATCATACTGTCTTCTCAAGAAAGGAATTTTCTTTTCAGCTAAGTAAGCAGACTTTTCTTCAACCGTTAATTTTTTAAATTTATTGTTCTCAATCAAATCTCCGATAGCGCTGTGAATGTATGCTAAAATAGCACTGATCACAACAGTTCCCCAGAAATATGGTGAAGCTAAAAACGAGTAGCTCTGAACAAATAAATAATAAAATATTACTAATAATACTGTTATTATTAAAATGTTTACAACAACCGGTGTTCTTTGTCTCATAATAAATAGTTTAATTTTTTAAATTAAAATCATCTTCGTCATCCCCAAGTGGAGCGTGCTCTTCTTCTTTGTAATATTTTTTAGGCCTGCTAAAAACATAGATTATCAAAGCAACGAAAAACAACATAAAGAAAATCAGAGCCAATGTTTGATACAAACCTGCATTTTCAGTATTGGATAATATATCTTTAAAGTTTTGAGGAATCATAGTAAACTTTTAATTTTATTAGTTACTAGCTGTTTTTATTTCTGTCGTTTTAATATCAGTACCCAATCTCTGAAGATAAGCGATAAGAGCGATAATCTCTTTTTTCTCTAATTCTCCCTGAGGTTTTTTAGCATAAGCTTCTTTAAGGTCAGCCGCTTCTACGAAGATATCTTTTACAATTTTCGCTGCCTGATTGTCTGCCCATTTATCTGCAGTATCAATCTGAGCCTTTGTATAAGGTACATCGTAGGTGTTTTTCATAAACTTGATTTTGTCTACCATTTGAGAACGGTCAAGATTATTTGAAATCAACCAAGGGTAACGTGGCATAATAGAACCAGCAGACGTTTGTCTTGGGTTGTACATATGCTTATAGTGCCAAGAACTTGGGTTTTTACCACCTTCTCTATGCAAATCTGGTCCAGTTCTTTTAGATCCCCAAAGGAAAGGTCTATCGTAAACAAATTCTCCAGCTTTAGAGTACTGTCCGTTTTTACCGTTAAATCTTACAATCTCGTCTCTGAATGGTCTTACCATTTGTGAGTGACAAGCGTTACAACCTTCACGGATATATAGATCTCTACCTTCTAATTCTAATGGTGAATAAGGTTTCACCGCAGAAATTGTAGGTACACTTTTCTTTAATGATAAAGTAGGAATAATTTCTACCATACTACCTACAGAAATTGTAAGCAATGCTAAAACTGTCATCAAGATTGGCATTCTTTCTAACCAAAGGTGAAGACCTTCTCCCTCTTTACGTCTGTTGCTGATGTTAGCCAAAGCAGGTGCTTCTGCAGGAACTTCTTTTTGGAAAGATCCTTTTTTGATTGTCATGTAAACATTCACTACCATTAAAAGACCTCCTGAAAGATAGAATAATCCACCTAAGAATCTCATTTTAAAGTAAGGAATAATTGCAGTAACGGTATCAAGCCAGTTTTTCCACAATAAAGTTCCGTCTGGGTTGAATTGTTTCCACATCAAACCTTGAGTAAATCCTGCGATATACATTGGTACTGCGTAGAAAATAATCCCTAAAGTACCCAACCAGAAATGCCAGTTTGCTAATTTTACAGACCACATTTTGGTTCTCCACATGATCGGTACCAAATAATAGATTACACCGAATGCCATAAAACCATTCCATCCTAATGCTCCTAAATGTACGTGACCAATTACCCAGTCTGTAAAGTGACCAATTTTATTGATGTTTTTTGTTGCTAAAAGAGGTCCTTCAAAAGTTGCCATACCATAACAGGTAACTGCAACGACGAAGAATTTCAAAATAGGATTTTCTCTTACCTTATCCCAAGCTCCTCTTAAAGTAAGAAGACCATTCAGCATCCCTCCCCAAGATGGTGCGATAAGCATAATTGAGAAACCAGTTCCCACTGCTTGAGCCCATGCCGGTAAAGCTGTATACTGAAGGTGGTGAGGACCAGCCCAGATATATACGAAAATCAATGACCAAAAGTGAATGATTGATAGTTTGTATGAAAATACAGGTCTGTCAGCCGCTTTAGGTAAGAAATAATACATTAAACCTAAAACCGGAGTCGTTAATACGAACGCTACCGCATTGTGACCATACCACCATTGTACGATGGCATCTTTTGCTCCTGCATATGCTGAATAAGATTTCCAGCCAGAGAACGTTAAAGGTACTTCTAAGTTGTTGAATATGTGAAGCATCGCTACAGCAACCCAAGTTCCAAGATAGAACCAAATAGCTACGTAAAGATGTCTTACTCTTCTTTTTGCAATCGTTAAAATCATGTTCGCTCCGAAAATGATCCACGAAACTGCGATTAATATATCGATTGGCCACTCGTGCTCAGCATATTCTTTTGAAGTGTTGATCCCCATAAAAAATGTGATAAACGTAGCAACAATCATAAATTGCCATGTCCAGAAATGAATCCACGATAAAGTATCGCTGTACATTCTTGTTTTTAATAATCTTTGGGTAGAGTAGTAAACCCCTACATAAACGATATTACATACGAATGCAAAGATTACCGTGTTGGTGTGTAGCATTCTTATTCTACCAAACCCTAACGCACCGTTGGTATTAATTAACCCTTGTATGTTTCCTGATGCAAGACTGTTGATTGTTGTATCGTCAGTTCCAAACAAAAACTCAGGAAGCTCAGGATAGAAAAGCATCAATGCTGCCGTAAGTCCAAACACGAAACCTATAATTCCAAAAACTATGGTCGCGTAAAGGAATGCACGAACAATACTGTTGTCATAACTAAACTTTTGTGTCTCCATATTAACTATTCACTTTTTTCTTCAAATTTATTATTATCTCCTTTTTTCTTATCGTTGTTGTTGCCAGTGTCTTCTTTTTCCTTTATTTCATCGGAGTCAAAAAGTATTCTCACAGCTGGAGATTCGTCATCTTCAAACTGCCCTTTTCTGGCGAAAACTATAAATACGACCAGAAAAACTACAGCCAAAGAAACGCTGCATAAGATCATTAAATATAGAATATCCATCTGACAACAAAATTAACCTATTTTCGGGGTTCAAAATTAGTGAAAAATAATGACAATTATCACGAAATACTAGGTTTGGCTAATTTAAAATCAGTCTAAATAAGGGCTTTTAAGGCTGTTTTTTGAAATAGTTTCTCCCAAGAATCCAGGTGGAAATCGTTGTGAAAGAAATGACAGTAATCGAACTTGCAGGCATAATTAAAGCTGCAAATAGCGGACTCATATTTCCGGTTACAGCAAAGGTTAAACCAACAACATTGTATAAAAAGCTAATCAGGAAGGTCAGTTTTACAATCGTGATCGAACCTTTACAAACGTTTAAATAATTATCAAGTTGCGATACTTTTTCTCCATTCATAATGACGTCCGAAGATGGCGTAAAGCTGTTGCTGTCGTCAGAAATTGCGATTCCTACGTTACTTTGTTTTAAAGCTCCGGCATCATTTAAACCGTCACCAAGCATAATCACTTTTAAACCTTTATCCTGAAGATCCTTGATGTAATTCAATTTGTCTTCCGGGTTTTGGTTAAACGCCATCGAGCTGTAATTCGGGATGATTTCTTTAAGCTGATTTTCTTCAGAAGAATTGTCTCCGCTTAGAATGAAAATCTTATAATTGATTAGTTTTGTGAAAAGATTTCTAAGGTTTTCTCGGTACTCATTTTTAAAAATAAATTTACCGATAAACTCATTGTTTTTGCTGATATAAACTGCGGTTTCAAGATTTTTAGACTCCTGATTATTGTATTTTGCAGAACCTATTTTATAAATATTTCCTCGTACACTTGCTTCGTAACCTTTTCCTGAGATTTCTTCAAAATTATCAACAGGGAAATAGTCATCTTTTATTTCCAGAACTTCATACAAAGATTTGGAAAGCGGATGATTTGAGTTTTTAACTAAACTTTTAATATTTAATAAATCAAATTTCTGAATTTCAGAACCTTCGTATCTGATGTTTGATTTTTTTCTGTGAGTAATTGTTCCGGTTTTATCGAAAACTAAAGTGTCGACTTTTGCAATTTTCTCAATCGTTAAAGTATCTTTTACGTAAAATTTATTTCGGCCTAAAATTCTCATAATGTGACCGAAAGTAAACGGAGAAGACAATGCCAAAGCACAAGGACAGGCAATAATTAAAATAGCAGAAATAACCTGGAACATGGTTTCCAAATCAATGAAATACCAATAAATTCCTGCAACAAGCGCAATTCCTAAAATAATAAAGGTGAAATATTTACTGATGTCGTTGATTAAAGTATCAAGTCCGGTCTCGTGTTTTTTGAAAGCTTCTTTGTTCCAGAGTTGGGTAAGGTAACTTTGGTCGACATTTTTAATGACTTCAAGCTCCAAAGATGAACCGATCTGTTTTCCTCCGGCAAAGATTTTATCACCTGGGTTTTTAGAAATACTTTCACTTTCACCTGTAATAAAACTATTGTCGATATTTCCGTTTCCGCTAATCAAAATAGCATCTACAGGAATGATTTCGTGGTTTCTTACTAAAATTCTGTCACCGATTTTAATTTCTGAAAGCAAAATATTTTCCTGCTTTCCATTAAAATCAACTTTCGTTACTGCAATCGGGTAGAATGATTTGTAATCTCGGTCATAAGAAAGCGAACTGTACGTTCTTTTCTGGAAGATTTTCCCTAAAAGCATGAAGAATAAAAGTCCGCACAAAGTATCAAAATATCCCGGACCGTAATCGGTGGCGATTTCGTAGATACTTCTTCCGAATAGCACAAAAATTCCCAAAACAATAGGAACGTCGATATTGACAATTTTGTTTTTTAAACCATACCAAGCAGATTTGTAATAATCAGATGCAGAATAAAATACAACAGGAACCGAAAGCAAGAACATTAAAATTCGGAATAAACCTTTGTAATGTTCCATCCAGTAATCTTCGCCGCCGATATATTCCGGAAAGGCCAAAAACATTCCGTTACCGAAAGCAAATCCTGCAATCGCAAGTTTTACCAATAAAGATTTATCTAAATTGTCTTCGTTTTTTTCGGCTGTTTCAAGATTGATTGCTGGTTTGTATCCAAGATTGGTTAAAAATTTAGCTAATTCGCTTAATTTTAATTCGTTATGATTAAAAGAAACCTGTAACGTCTTTCTTGTGAAGTTTACCTGAGAATAATGAATGTCTTTATGTAAGGTATGAAGGCTTTCTAATAGCCAAATGCAAGAAGAACAGTGGATTACCGGAATTCTGAATGTGACAAGACTTGTATTACCTTCAGAAAAATCTGTAACTCTGTCAAAAATTTCTTTGGTGTCGAGGTAATCAAACTGAGAAGAATTTTCTTCAGGTCTGATGCCCGCTTTTTTGTTTAGCTCGTAAAAATTACTGAGATTATTGGTATTTAAAATTTCATAAACAGATTTGCAGCCGGTACAACAGAAAATTTTTTCGTCAAAAGAAATTCGTTCTTTTTCTATCCCTTGTCCGCAATGAAAACAGTTCTCGCTCACCTTCATAAATTATTGACTTACAAAATTATAACATTTTTTTTTGTTTATAGAGTTTAAATGTTCTATTTTTGTGATAAATGTCATATTACAATGTCGCAGGAACAACAGATTGCTATTGAAGAAAGATTCGCAAGGGTTTTTAATGATAAATCCTTTAAAGAAAGACTTTCCAATACTGATTATGAAAGATATATCAACGCAAAAAAGAAACTCGTTTTTCAAAAACACGATATCGTCTTTGACGATGGCGAAACTCCGAAAGGGGTTTACGTGATAGAAAAAGGGGCTGCTAAATTGTCAAAATCAGGATCTTTTGGTAAAGATCAAATTCTTAGATTTATAAAAGAAGGTGATATTATAGGATATCGTGCATTGTTGTGTGGAGAAAATTTTCAGGCAAAGGCAGAAGCAATGACTGATGTTGAATGCACATTCTTACCTGCAGATATTTTTATGGACTTATTAGAAGTTGATCCACAGTTGTCTTTTGTAATGCTTCAGAAAATATCTTATGAATTGGGAGAGTCTTCCAACACGATTACTTTCTTGGCTCAAAAAACAGTAAGAGAAAGATTGGCAGAAATCCTTATTCTTTTAGAACAAAAATTAGGGACAGATCCTGAAGGTTTTATCAAAATTTCTTTAACAAGAGAAGAAATTGCCAACATTATCGGAACTGCTACCGAAAGTGCTATCCGATTGATCTCCGAATTTAAAGGTGACAGTCTCATCGAAGTAGACGGTAGAAACATCAAAATTCTCAACCACGATAAATTAATGAAACTAGGACACGTAGTTTTGTAAAATCCAAATATATAAGTCGGCGAAAGCCGACTTTTTAACTTTAAACAATCATATACATTATGTCTGTTCATTCCGAAATTAAAAGAGTTACTACAGAAACCTTGCGAAAAATGAAATTCGACAAGGAGAAAATAACAATGCTTACCGCTTACGATTTTACAACGGCAAAAATGGTTGACGTCGGTGGTGTTGATACCATTCTTATCGGAGATTCTGCGGCGAATGTAATGGCGGGTTTTGAAACAACACTTCCTATTACATTAGATCAGATGATTTATCACACTCAAAGTGTGGTGAGAGGGGTAGAAAGAGCATTGGTAATTGCAGATCTTCCTTTCGGAACTTACCAAAGTAATCCTGATATCGCACTTGAATCTGCAGTTAGAATGATGAAAGAAGGGGGTGCTCATGCGATTAAAATTGAGGGTGGAAAAGAAATTTCAAAATCAATTAAAAAGATCATCAATGCCGGAATTCCTATTATGGGACATTTGGGATTAACACCACAGTCTATTTATCAGTTTGGAACCTATAAAGTGAGGGCTAAAGAAGAAGCTGAAGCTGAAAAATTAATCAACGATGCAAAATTGCTTGAAGAATTAGGATGTTTTGGGGTTGTTCTTGAAAAAATTCCTGCAGATTTGGCTAAAAGAGTGACGGAAAGTATTTCGATTCCAACAATCGGAATTGGAGCCGGGCCTCATTGTGACGGACAGGTTTTGGTATATCATGATATGGTGGGAATGAACAAAGGTTTCTCTCCAAAATTTTTAAGAAGATACCTAGATTTATATACAGAAATTACGGGAGCAGTTTCTCAATACGTGAAAGACGTGAAAAGTGCTGATTTCCCTAACCAAAATGAAAGCTATTAATGAAAAGTAATTTACAGGCAACACAGGGGATTTTATCAATTTTAGCAATCATTTGTTTAGCTGCAGGTTGGTTTAGAATTTTCCCGGATAATATTAATTATCTTCTTTCAGCAAGATTATTTTATATTTTAATTGGAATCAGTTTTATCGTTCAGGGAAGAATGTTGATGCATACTAAGTTTATGTACCCAATGTACGCTGCGGCAGGTTTGTGTATCATCGGAGCATTTTTACCAATGGATTCAAGTCTTAACGTTATAAAAACGATTGGTCTTTTAGGTGGAGTGGTTATTTCTTTTGTGAGCAGATCACAGAATCGTTAAGGTAGTATGGAAGAACAGATCGTTTTTGAGGATAATCACCTTTTAGTTATCAATAAAAAAGTAGGGCAACTCGTTCAGGGCGATAAAACCGGTGACGAACCTTTACTCGATTCCATTAAAGATTTCATCAAAAAAAGAGATAATAAACCCGGAAATGTTTTTTTGGGTTTGGTACATCGTATCGATCGGCCAACTTCTGGTTTGGTTATTTATGCTAAAACCTCAAAAGCGCTTTCAAGATTGACTCAAATGGTTAAAAACCGAGAAATTAAGAAAACGTATTGGGCGGTTGTAGCTAAAGAAATGATTCCGCAAAGCCAAAGATTGGTTCATTATCTTCAGAAAAACGAAAAAAATAATAAAGCGATCGTTTTTACGAAAGTTACCGAAGGGGCAAAAGAAGCAATTCTTACCTACAATATTATTAAAACTCTGGATAATTATCTTCTTTTGGAAATTGATCTGGAAACCGGAAGACATCATCAAATCAGAGCACAGTTATCAAAAACCGGAGTTCCGATTAAAGGTGATTTAAAATATGGTGCGCCTCGTTCAAATCCGGATGGAGGAATTAATCTTCACGCCAGAAAACTTCAGTTTATACATCCTGTTACAAAAGAGGAGGTAACAATCGTTGCCCCTGTTCCGCAGAATGACGCGATTTGGAGAGCTTGCGAAGAATAATATTAATTTAGAAATAAGTTATAAAATGGAAATTAGAGATAATCTGGTTTCCATTTTTATTTTCTTCAAATCTAGAATTCAGATTTACTTTTCTACTTTTTAGGAGCTTTTTCCCGCTTTCCACTATATCTTTTGGGTTACGGCTCCGCTTCGCTCCCCCGCAACCCAAAAGGATGCCGTTGCGATCGGGGCTAGATGGGAAGTCATTTATTTAAATATTTGAAAACCAAATATAAAGATTGTCATCTTATAAGAATTTCAACTCGAATCTTTCCAGTATAAAATAAAAAGACATCTGCGTGATCTCCAAGATCAGCGAGATAAAAAAAACAATATTTTCAAACATTTAAAACTTCCATCTTCCCTCCCCCAACTTCCCTCTCCTTCAAAAAATTTTGCCCATTTTAAAAAAATGTCTAACTTCGCTCCCAACTTTAGGGGTGTCTGTTGACAAAACAGGCTGAGACTTTACCCTTTGAACCTGATTTCTAGATCATACTAGCGTAGGAAAAAGTGAGATGACTTTGCTGTACATTCTATTGTACAATGATGGGCATTCCTAAAGTGTATTTAAAAATTTAGGAATGGAGCTCACGATCAATCACACACTAAGAAATTTTGATGTACTTCCCAAAACGCTGGAAGCACTTATCGCTATGGAATTACCTGAAAAGAAAAAAGGGATTGCCGTAGCGCTCAACAATCGCATTATTCCGCAGGCATTCTGGGCGGAAACCATTCTCAACAACCAAGATTCAATTTTAATTATCACTGCTACTCAAGGCGGTTAAAAAAAATATTTTTATGGCTCATAAAATCACACGTTCGCCGTTTCCAAACTCAAAAAAAATCTATGTTGAAGGGAAAATTCATCCAATCAATGTAGCGATGCGCGAAATACAGCTAAGTCCGACAAAACTTACCAACGGAACATTAGAACATAATCCACCTGTTACAGTGTATGATACTTCAGGACCTTACACCGATGAAAATTCTGAAATTAATATCGAAAAAGGACTTCCAAGAATTCGTGAACAATGGATTTTGCATAGAAATGATGTCGAAGTTTTAGACGGAATTACCTCAGAATACGGGAAAAAACGTCTTGCCAATTCAAAACTGGATGAGTTGCGTTTTTCTTACAATCACAAACCGAAAGTAGCAAAAGAAGGACAGGAAGTTACTCAATTATACTACGCAAAACAGGGCATTATCACTCCCGAAATGGAATATATTGCCATCAGAGAAAATCAAAGAATCGAGCAACTGGATTCTGTTTCAAAAGACATGGCTTTTCAACATCAGGGAAATAATTTTGGGGCAAGAACTCCGAAAAGCAAAATTACTCCTGAGTTTGTAAGAGACGAAATTGCAGCAGGAAGAGCAATTATTCCCAACAATATCAATCACCCGGAAAGCGAACCGATGATCATCGGACGAAATTTTTTGGTTAAAATTAATGCGAACATTGGAAATAGTGCTGTTTCATCGAGTATTGAAGAAGAAGTAGAAAAAGCAGTTTGGGCTTGCAGATGGGGAGCAGATACAATTATGGATCTGTCAACCGGAAAAAACATCCACGAAACCAGAGAATGGATCATCAGAAACAGTCCGGTTCCGATTGGCACAGTTCCAATTTATCAGGCTTTGGAAAAAGTAAAAGGTGTTGCGGAAGATCTCACTTGGGAAATTTTTAAAGATACTTTGATTGAACAGGCAGAACAGGGAGTTTCGTACTTCACGATTCACGCTGGAGTTTTATTAAGATATATTCATTTAACGGCAAAACGGGTGACGGGAATTGTTTCCAGAGGAGGTTCTATCATGGCAAAATGGTGTTTGTTTCATCATAAAGAAAACTTTTTGTACACTCATTTCGAGGAGATCTGCGAGATCATGAAAAAATATGACGTTGCCTTTTCTTTAGGTGACGGTCTTCGCCCGGGTTCAATTGCAGATGCCAATGATGAAGCGCAATTTGCTGAATTGGAAACTTTAGGTGAACTAACAAAAATTGCCTGGAAACACAATGTTCAGGTAATGATTGAAGGTCCCGGTCATGTTCCGATGCACATGATCAAAGAAAATATGGATAAGCAATTGGAAGTTTGTGACGAAGCTCCGTTTTACACATTAGGTCCTTTAACGACGGATATTGCGCCGGGGTACGATCACATCACTTCAGGAATTGGTGCAGCAATGATCGGTTGGTTCGGTTGCGCGATGTTGTGTTATGTGACTCCGAAAGAGCATTTGGGACTCCCCAATAAAGAAGATGTAAAAGTTGGGGTGATCACCTATAAATTGGCTGCTCATGCTGCAGATCTGGCGAAAGGTCATCCCGGTTCGCAATACAGAGACAATGCGTTGAGTAAAGCAAGATTTGAATTCAGATGGGAAGATCAGTTCAATCTTTCTCTTGATCCGGATACGGCAAGATCTTATCATGATGAAACACTTCCTGCGGACGGAGCAAAAATTGCGCACTTCTGCTCAATGTGTGGACCAAAATTCTGTTCAATGAAGATCACACAGGAGATCCGTGAATCTGCAGAAAAAGGAATGTTTGATAAATCTCAGGAATTCATCGAAAAAGGAAAAGAAATTTATATATGATCATTGTAATTTCTCCCGAAGAACTTGTTCAAAATGAAACTGAGATCATCAATCAACTATTTCGAGAAGGTTTGGATTTGCTTCATATCAGAAAGCCTTTTATTGGTCAAAATGAAATGAAGGATTTTATTCAAAAGATAGATTCAAAATTTTACTCTCAATTGGTTTTGCATAGTCATTACGATTTGGCTGAGAACTTTAACATCTCAAGATTTCATTTCAGAGAAATTGACAGAAAAAATGGCTTGTATCAATCTTTTACAGATAAAAAAAAATCAACGTCTGTTCATGATATTGAAACTTTTAATCAATTGAATAAAGAGTGGGAATATGCATTTATCAGTCCGGTTTTTCCAAGTATTTCTAAAAAAGGATATGGGGAAAATTCAACGATTTTAAATGATATTAAAAAACGAGACAATTCTAATGTTAAACTAATTGCTTTGGGAGGAATTAACGAAAATAATATTCATCACGTTTTTGATAATAATGTTGATGGAGTGGCTTTGTTAGGCGCAATATGGGAAAGTGATGAACCTTTAAACGTTTTCAGAAAATGCCGCCAGAATATAGTTTATTAAGATGTATTCAAATTTAAAAATGGAAAAACTACAATATATTTCTCAAGGTTTTACAAAATCCGAACAGGAACTAAATATAAAAAAGGCCTTAGACAACGGCATAAAATGGATTCAGATTCGTTGGAAAAATGCTCCCGAAAATGAGTTTATTAAGCTTTGTGAAAATTCAAAACTGCTGTGTTCAGAATACCAATCAGTTTGTATCATTAATGACCATGTTCAGATTGCAAAAGATATCGATGCAGACGGTGTTCATTTAGGTTTAAAAGATACTTCGATTGATATTGCAAGACAGATTTTAGGAGAAAATAAAATTATCGGTGGAACGGCAAATTCCATTTCTGATGTTTTGCAAAGAATGAATGAATCATGCGATTACATCGGTTTGGGACCACTTCGATTTACTTCAACTAAAGAACAACTAAGTCCTATTCTTGGTTTTGAAGGTTATGAGAAGATTATTGAAGAATTAAAGTCAAAATCATTAGAAATACCAAAAATATTCGCCATTGGTGGAGTGGTTTTGAAAGACATCGACCTCTTACAACAAATAGGAATTTATGGAGTCGCCGTTTCTGGGCAAATCACCAATCAACCATCTATTATCAACGAATTTAAAATAGCAATGCAATGAACAATCAACCATTAATTATAGCAGACAGAACTTTTAAATCGAGATTATTTTTAGGAACCGGAAAATTTGGAGATCTTTCAGAAATGACGGATTCCATCATCGCTTCCGGAAGTGAATTGGTGACAATGGCATTAAAAAGAATCGATTCGCAATCTTCAGAAGATGACTTGTTGAATGCTTTAAAACCTACAAGATCTCATCTTTTACCGAATACTTCAGGAGCAAGAACAGCGAAAGAAGCGGTTTTGGCAGCGCAATTGGCAAGAGAAGCTTTGGAAACCAATTGGGTGAAATTAGAAATTCATCCGGATCCAAAATATTTGTTACCCGATCCGATTGAAACGTTGTATGCAACAGAAGAATTGGCAAAATTAGGATTTGTTGTGATGCCTTATATTCATGCCGATCCGGTTTTGTGCAAACGTCTGGAAGATGTAGGAACAGCCGTTGTAATGCCTTTGGGAGCACCGATTGGAACGAATAAAGGTTTAAGAACTTTAGATTTTTTAGAAATTATTATCGCCCAAAGCAATGTTCCTGTTGTTGTTGATGCCGGAATTGGAGCACCGTCTGATGCGGCAAAAGCAATGGAAATGGGAGCTGATGCGGTTTTGGTAAATACAGCAATTGCTGTTGCAAGAAATCCTGTAAATATGGCATTGGCTTTTAAAGAAGGCGTAATTGCGGGAAGAAGAGCTTTTGAATCTGGTTTAGGAGCTATCGGGAACCATGCGGAAGCATCAAGCCCACTGACTTCTTTTTTGTTTGATTAAAACAATGAATAAAAGAGTCCTGAAGGGACGATTTAATAAAGGATAGGATGAAATCCTATTTAAAAATATTATTGAATGCATCATTTTGATTAATACAAATATGTATGAAAAGTTTTAAAGATCTTTTTGAAAAATACCAATGGGATGAGGTAAAAGCAAAGCTTGAAAAAGTGACGTTATCTGATGTGGAAAATAGTCTTCAGAAAAAGAATAAAACGATAGAAGATTTCCTCAACTTTCTTTCTCCTGTTGCTGCTCAAAAGTTAGAATTAATGGCGAAAATGACGCAGCAAATTACTCAGAAACGGTTCGGGAAAACCATTCAGTTGTATGCGCCGTTGTACCTGAGTAATGAATGTCAGAACATTTGTACGTATTGCGGTTTCAGTTTAGATAATTCGATCAAAAGGAAAACACTTTCTGATACAGAATTGTTGGTCGAAGCTACGGTTTTAAGATCAATGGGAATGAATCATGTTTTGCTGGTAAGTGGAGAAGCAAATAAAACAGTTGGAATTGATTATTTTTTGAATGCTGTTCGTCTGTTGAAGCCGCATTTTGCGAATATTTCGATTGAAGTTCAGCCTTTGTCGGAAGAAGAATATCGGCAGCTTCATGATGCAGGTGTGAATGCTGTTTTGGTTTATCAGGAAACTTATCATCAGGAAGTTTATAAAGAATATCATCCAAAAGGGAAAAAATCAAATTTCAGTTTTCGTCTGGAAACGCCCGACAGAATTGGCAAAGCCGGAATTCATAAAATGGGATTGGGTGTTTTGCTTGGTTTGGAAGATTGGCGGGTTGACAGTTTTTTCAACGCACTTCATATTGATTATCTTCAAAAACAATATTGGAAAAGTAGATATTCAGTTTCATTTCCAAGACTTCGACCAGCGGAAGGAATTATTGAACCCAATTTTATTATGTCTGATAAAGATCTACTCCAATTGATCTGTGCTTACCGAATCTGGAATGAAGATTTGGAAATCTCTATTTCAACAAGAGAGAGCGAAAAATTTAGAAATAATATCATTTCTTTAGGCGCAACAGCAATGAGTGCAGCTTCGAAAACCAATCCGGGAGGTTATGCGGTGGATAAAGAGTCGTTGGAACAATTTGAAACCAGCGATGAAAGAAGTATGGGGGAAATTAAAAATATTATTAAAAATGCAGGCTATGACCCAATAATGAAAGATTGGGATGCTGTTTACAGTGGAATTTAATTATAAAATGATTCATGAAAAACGAAGATATTTTCTCAAGATACAGCCGACAGATCTTTATTGAAGAAATCGGTTTGGAAGGTCAGCGAAAAATAATGAACGCTAAAGTTTTGGTGATTGGGGCAGGAGGTTTGGGAAGTCCTGTCATTCAATATTTGGCTGCGGCCGGAATTGGAACTTTGGGCGTTGCAGATTTTGATGAGGTTGAATTGCACAATTTAAACCGACAAATCATTCATAATGAAAATTCTGTAGGGAGATCAAAAGTGAAAAGTGCAGAAGACTTTGTGAAAAACCTTAATCGTCAAGTCAATTTTATCGGAATTGAAAATAAGATTGATGATTCTAATGCTGAAGAAATTTTTTCTCAGTTTGATATGATTATTGACGGTTCCGATAATTTTAAAACGAGGTATTTAGTTAATGATACTTGTGTAAAGCTTAAAAAGCCTTTAGTTTACGGAAGCATTCTCGGTTTTTCCGGACAAGTTGCTATCTTCAATTATAATGGAAGCAAAAATTTAAGAGATATTTTCCCGGAACCTCCTTTTAATGAAGATCTTCCGGATTGTGACAGTCTCGGAGTTTTAGGTGCTTTGCCAGGAATTGTAGGAAGCATGATGGCAAACCAAGTGTTGAAGATAATAACTGACCTGCCATTAAATTTAAATCAAATCACATTAATTGATACTTTAAACTGGAGATTCCAAACAATTGATTTCTAAACCTAGAGTGCACAAGCTAAAATTCCCCTCCTTTGGAGGGTGGCGAAAATTCTTTAAATTTTTGGCGGGGTGGTTTTACTACTGTCAATTTTAAAAGTAAATAGTTAATTTTTTCACATTTAATAAATTTTGGTTAAAGCCTGTAGAAAAAAACAGGCATAAAAAAACGGGCAAAAAGCCCGTTTCTATTGAAATATATAATGGTTGAGATTTTGGATAAATTTTATTTTATAAATTATTGTCCTTGTTGCAAAATTCCACCATTGCTGTCGCTTTGATTGGTTGATTTAATCATGTTCGGATCTTCTTTTGCCAACTTATTTTTGGTTGGAATTTTATAATTTACGGTGATTCCGAAACTTCTGCTGTCGTATTTATTAGATGTAAATACATTTCTTTCCGGAGAAACGGCAACAATTACACTCTTGTTTTGATTAAATACATCTCTTGCATACAATGAAAGATTTAGACGATCATTCATAAATTTTCTTGATATTGTAAGATCAAACGCATTATTTAAAGGTTTGTCAATTTGGAAATAATAGAAATTTCCTCCTTTTGGTATTACGTTATAATTTGCCTGAAATCTGATGTCTTTTGGTAGAATAAATTGTCCCATTACGCTGAAAATCCAGAAACCTTTTGTTTTTACATCGGGCATTTCCTGAAACTGATAACCAGTATAAACGTATAATAAATTCATTTTATCAGGATTCACATTGAATTTCATCAGTTCGCTAAAAGGAGTTGTAAATAACATAAACGGAATAGGCATTCCAAAATTAAAGTTATGCGTTCTGATGCTGTTTACTTGTACCTGTTCGTTTTTAATAAAATTACCTTCTCTCGAAACTCTCTGTACGATCTGATTTTTCACCCAACTGGTGTTGTAGCCAATGTAAGCATAATCAAATGCGCTGATTTTGATTTCAGCATTATCATAAATCGTTGGCTGTAAATTTGGGTTCCCGTTTGATGTAACAGTTTCCGTTGTAAGTGTATTGTTATTCGGGTTTAGTAGAGAAACACTCGGCAAACTTATTTTTTTGTTGTAGTTAACATTAACGAAAAGCTGTTT
The DNA here is from genome assembly GCF_006175945.1 of Chryseobacterium mulctrae. Lineage (NCBI taxonomy): Bacteria > Pseudomonadati > Bacteroidota > Flavobacteriia > Flavobacteriales > Weeksellaceae > Chryseobacterium > Chryseobacterium mulctrae. The sequence continues at coordinate 2,568,117 of NZ_VAJL01000001.1, forward strand.
CATTAAATTGTACTGAACACTGGCATTTGGAAAGACCTTAAACTTTTTGAACGGATTTAAATTGCTTTCCTTTAAATTATTGTTATCATCATAGAATCGTGTAATTCCTGTAATATCATAATTTTCAGCTCTCGCTCCGGCGATGAAATCAAACTTTTTCAGAGTTGCCTGAAATTCTAAATAGGCAGAGGTAGTTTGTCTTGTATAATCAAGATTAATGAGATTTCCGTTTTTCGTTTCAAAATTTTGTTGATCATACAATCCACCAAAACTTACCTTTCCTTCATCTAAAATTTTCAGAGGCTGAGAATAATCTACTCTGAAATTATATAGATTAAATAAAGAAGAGTTATTTAATGATTGATTTCCAAATTGATTAAATTCTGAATCGCTATTGGTGTAAACTGCTTTAAAATCAAGTTTTTTATTTTTATCCTCAAATTTTTTCTGATAGGTTGCAGCAACTTCCTGTCTTAATCCTTTTGTATCACTGGAATAATTGGATGTGGTAACTCCACCTATAAATTGGTCAGCAACAACATCTGCACCTCCATTATTGTGATTGATGTCGTAGTTCAACAATAATCTGTCTTTTCCAAGCTCGAAAGTGAAAGCAGAATTCATATAATAGGTTCTTCCCATAGAATTAGAGTGGTTTCTAGTAAGCCCATCGAATTCAGAAAGCGATAAGCTTTCACGGTAGTATTGACCTAAATTGACCTGCCATCCAAACCATTTGTTTCTTGAGTTTAAGGCGATTGAATTATTAAATCTGCTTCTGTATTTATCATAGCTTGAAAAACGGTAACCTCCATTGTACACCGCGGTAAGATAATTTTTTGCTGATTTGCTTGTAATAATATTTAATATTGCTCCTCCCGATGTTGCAGGAAATTCTGCACCGGGCTGTGTAATTATTTCGATCCTTTCAACAGAATTTGCAGGCATTCCTTCCAGAAAAGCGTTCAGCTCGTTGCTTGAAATGTTCAGCGGTCTTCCGTCCATATAAACATCCAAAGGTTTTCCCTGATACATCATTCCCACCATATCAGAAACAACTAAACCTGGAAGTTTTTTTACCCCTTCCATCAAAGAGCCTGAATTTAAGCTTGGTTGCTCAGAAAAATCAAAAATCGTACGGTCGGCTTTCTGCTCAACGGCTTTTTTAGTTTTGGTAATAATAACACCTTCAATTTCTTTTTCTTTGGTTTCTTTATTGTCTTTAGTTTCCTGGGAAAAACCTAAAGTTGAAGCTAAAATTGAGAGAGTAAGTAGTATTTTCTTCATAATGTGAGTTAAATCTACTCAGTTAGACGACAAAAAAATAAATTTGTTACAAAATTTTATTGCGCTCTGTCTTTTTCTTCAAAACTGATGCTTTTTGTACTTCGTTTCTTTTTGTTGTTTCCTAATGTGTAATTTATGTTTAAACGGAAGCTTCTGCCGTCCCAATAATTATTAAAATGTTGACTATTGTCTTTGAAATACTTATCACCACGGTATCTTTGTGCAAAAATATTAGTTACGGTTGCATTGATCTGTAACTGCTTTTCCATCAATGAAACTTTTATTCCTGAAGTTAGGTTAGAAAAATTATGAAACGAAGAATTTACATTTTTATAAGGTAAATCCTGACTGTAGTTTAAGAAAAAGAATACTGTTTTATTTTTGTTTACAGTAAATGTATTGTTAAATGAGTAGCTAATATAATGGCCATTTTGAGTTTCTGCATCAAGATTATATACTTTTGAATCCATAAGTGATCCGTTTAAAGACAGACTCGTTTCCCAGAATTTGAAAAACTGATCAGTGTAAGAAGCATTGAATCCGTAAAAATTATTATCGTAATAATTAAGATAAGTTCCTATTTGAGAAAGTCCATCGATTAAAGCAACTTGCCCGAAACCATTTTTAAGTTTCAAATAATAAATGCTTGCAGAAAATTTGCTGTTGTAAGTATATCCCAATTCCAGATTGTTAATGTAAGATGGCTTAAGCAAAGGATTTCCGGATGAATATGAATATGGGTTCTCATACCATCTGAAAGGATTAAGATTGCTCATACTTGGACGGTTGATTCTTCTTGAATAAGAAAGGCTGAAGACATTTTTTTCCTTTTTATAAGAAACAAAAGCCGATGGAAACCATTGTCCGTAATTGTATTTGTTTTCTAAGTTTGTTGATGGAGTAAAGCTTTGAGCCTGAGTGTTTTCATAACGAAGCCCTGCTTTGGTTTCCCAATGTTCCCCAAAACTTTTAGCATAACTAAAATAAGCAGCATAATTTTCTTCCTTATATTCAAACAAATTGGCTCTTTGCAAATCAGGAATATATTGATTGTTAATAATGTTAAAATATTGCAAATCGGTAGAGTTTTTAAACTGATTAAATTTAAGTCCAGTTTCAATGGTGCCAAAAGAAAACGGGAGTTCCAAGTCTCCTTGCAAAGAAAAAACCTGTGGCTCAACAATTGATCTTGTATTGACATATTGTATTGAATTATCACTCAATTTCAATGTTGAAAAGTTAACATCTGTATCAGAATTATTTTTAAAAAAGTTTCCTGCAAAACTCAATTTTTTTCCCAATGAATCTAATTTTAAATCATAATAAGCACTCAAAGTATGAGTTGGAGTTTTTTCGCGGTGAAAAGTCTTTGTTAAAAGGTTTTCTACGGATAAGTCGGTATCAACATTTCTTGTTTCGTTTACAATATCCATCCCAGATCTCTGATGAGCATAGATGTATTCCATTCCGATCTCAGAGTTTTTATTGAGCTTGTACGAAAGATTTAGGTTAGGCGTCAATTCTTTCCACATATCTTTTCTTACAGAACGGCTGTAGTTTTGGGAAGCACCTAAAATACTGTAGTTTTCTTCTGAGCGCTTTGCTCCGTCTGCATAACTTGTTTTTAAAGATAAGCTAAGTTTTTCAGTCTGATAATTTAATGATCCTGTTGAATTTCCACCTGAGTAAGTTCTTTGGTTCAATCCTGTATTCACTGATCCGCTCCAGCCTAAGTTTGGATTTTTTTTAAGAATAATATTGATCAATCCACTATTTCCCTGAGCTTCATATTTTGCTGGTGGAGTAGTGATTACTTCTATTTTGGCTATGTTTTCCGAGCGTATTGTTTTCAGATAATTAATAAGATTTGTTCCCGAAAGATTCAGTATTCTTCCGTTGACCATTACATTTACACTGCTCTTTCCTGCAATAGAAATGCTTCCCAGATTATCATCTACTTTCAACATCGGAACATTGGCCAATGTTTCAGCACCATCCATTCCTTGAGAAGCTACAGAAGCTTCAACATTAAAAATAAGACGATCAGCTTTTCTTTCGAGAAGGAGTTTTTTCTTCACAAGAATATTAACTTGTTCTATAGTTTTGAGGCTGTCATTTTTCTTTTGCGAAAATAAAACTATTGGAAAAAAAGATATAATCAGTAAGTTTTTTGTTTTCATTCTTCTGGTTTTGGTTAAGATTAAATTCTTAATAGTTTTAAGAAAAGGAATAAATTATGTGTAGAAAACTCAGGAATTCTTAATTACAGTGCCTCAGAAATTTTAATCAGATTGAATCTGTCGTCCAGTTTTATAAACTCCTGCATCATTGCTGCGTGACCTTGACCAACGATGATGACAATATTTTCATCATTATTGGAAACTGTGTTTTGAATAGTTGAGTACATTATTAGATTTCTTCTATACCAACCGGATACAAGATCAGACCCATAAAAATCAGGTGTTTTGTTTAATCTGTTGAATAGATTAATATATATACCCTTATTTTGTTGTAGCTCTTCTTCTGTATTAAAGCATTTTAAAATGTTCGCTAAATCGCTTTTGGAAAAGCATGAGTTCTTTTTATTACTGGATTCTTTTATTTTTTCCTGAAATGCAGATTCTTCTATTGTTTGCATTTCTTTTGCCTTTTGCTGAAAAAGATCGAATCTCATCTCAGCAGGGTAATCCATCGCATAAACCTTTGTATTCTCAGCTTTTTTTGCAAGTCTGAAACCAAATTGGAAGATCTCGCCTTCTTCAAAATATCTTTTCTGCCAAGATTTTGTAAGAGTATCTTCTTGGAAGTAAGGTTTTCCAGCTTTGTATAAATCGTAAAATTTCTCAAGTGTTTTCTGGTTTTTACTTGGGTATTCTACAAAAACTTTTGATGGTTTATATTTTTTTGCAATTTTATTTGTGATTTTTTCTAAGCTATTCTGTCTGTAATCTTTTAGAATATCAATTTCTTCTGATTTGACAGCATCTTTACCGGGGTTATTAAAATGCATTGTTCCTACTAGAATGACATTGATTTTTTTTTGACTGTAGCAATAGATACAAAGAAGACTCAGAATAAGTGTGAATAAAGATTTCATATATTTAATTTTTTATTGGTACAAATGTATCTTCAAAGCTTTTTTTATGAAATAGCGTTTAGATTTGAACCAATTTAAATCCGACCAAAATATTTTCGTCGATAAAAAACGGGTGTTTGTAGATTTGGAAAGTTTTAGATATACTTATTGTATCTATTTTTGGTAAATGAAAAGTATAATACTCCTTTTAGGTTTGGTCTTTATGCATCCTGATGTAAATAATCATAGAGTAGATGTTTGGAAAACAATGACAATAGCTCCGAACGAAAGCATTACTATTAATAAAGTGAAAGCGCCAGTAACTTTAGAAATAAAAAATCTTTCAGATGAAAATATAGCTTTAGTTTCTGAGCTGAAAATACCTTCTGAAATTTTGGGTAAGTCTGAATTTAAATATAGATTACCTAAAAAAAGCAGTTTAAAGATTGAGAACAGAAATACAAAACCTGTTTCAATATATTTGCATTATTACTCCTCTCAACCAATTATAGTTAATAATAAAGAATTACGATGAAAGCAAAACAGATTTTATTTTTACACCTATTTTATTGGATTCTTAATGTTACTTTTTCCATTTTGATACCGATATTAATATGGAAAACTGATCACGCTTTATTGAATGCCACATTTTTTATGGTTAGTTTTATCGTTTTTTATATTAATTATTTTTATATAGTTCCGTTTTTCTTTAATATCAAAAAGCTGTATTTAACGATTTTTGGCTTTTTTATCAGTGTCGGCTGTTTTGTGATCTTTCGATATTTGTCAGAAGAGTTGATTATGCCGATTTTTATTGGACATGGTAATTATGCTGAAGGTACTTCGCTTTGGTTTTATTATTTTGATAATGTTTTTTATAGTTCTAATACATTGTTCATCAGTACTGCACTAGCTTTGTTCAATATATTTTTTAAAAGAGAAGAAGAACGCCAACAATTGATTCAGGAAAAAAAATCTGCCGAACTCAAAGCTTTGAAAACTCAGATCAATCCGCATTTTATTTTTAATACATTAAATAATATTTATTCTTTAGTGTATCAAAATTCAGATAAGGCTTTGCCTGCCATTGAAGAATTGGGACAATTATTAAGATACAGCACAAAGGATCTTGAGAAAGATTTTATTACTTTAGATAAAGAAATTGGTTATCTAGACAGTTTAATTGCTTTAGAAAAATTGAGAATTAAAAATCCAGAATTATTAAATGTGGAAAAAAAGCTGTCGCATCCAAAGCTGAATATTTCGCCGATGCTTTTAGTTCCTTTCGTTGAAAATGCTTTTAAACACGGAGATTTTAGAAACAAAGGTTTTGATATGAAAATTTCAGATAACAATAAAATTCTGCATTTTTATCTTTCAAATTTTAAAAAAGAGAAAATGAAGGATTCTGTTTCCGGAATCGGGATTGAAAATGTAAGGAAAAGACTCGAAATTTTGTATCCTAAAAAATACGAGCTGAATATGATTGAAACGGAAACCAATTTTACCGTAGATTTAAAGATTGATTTGAAGAATGAAGAAAATTAAATGCATTATTGTTGATGACGAACCGCTCGCAGTATCACTCCTCAGAAGTTATGTAGAGAAAATTCCGTTTCTTGAGCTTATTTTTTCTACTGAAAACCCTATTGAAGCTTTAGAATTTATTCAGAAGAACAATGCAGATCTTGTCTTTTTAGATATTCAAATGCCGGAATTAACGGGGATTAACTTCATGAAAATCGTCGGCGATAAAATGAAGTATATTTTAACTACGGCTTATTCAGAATATGCTTTAGAAGGATATGAGCACAATGTGGTCGATTATCTTTTAAAACCAATTTCTTTTGATCGTTTTAGCAAAAGCGTTATGAAGGCTCAGGAACGTTTTCCTGTAACTGAAGCTAATGAAACCGGACATTTTTTCGTGAAATCTTCGGGTCAGCAACACCGCATTAATTTTGATGAAATTCTTTATGTGGAAAGCATTAAAGATTACGCCAACATCAAAACGGAAACTCAAGAATACATTGTTTTAGATACTCTGAAATCTCTCGAAAATCAGCTTCCGGCAAACTTTACGAGAATTCACAAATCTTTTATTTTAAATTTAAATAAAGTGAAAAGCCTAAATTCAAAAAAAGTAATTTTGATTTCGGAACATGAAATTTCTGTGGGAGAAATATATAGATCTAATCTTTTGGAAAAACTGAAATAAAAAAGCAACTTCAATGGAAGTTGCTTTTTATGTATGATAAAAACTAAATTTTAGTTTTCCTGTTGCTTAATTAAATTCAAAGCAGAACCTGCTTTAAACCAATCAATTTGCTGATCGTTGTACGTGTGATTGGCTAAGATAATGTCTTTCGTTCCATCAGCATGTACAAATTCTAAAGTCAATTGTTTTCCTGGAGCAAACTGATCAAGATCTAAGAAGTTAACCGTGTCGTCTTCTAAAATTTTATCATAATCAGATTCATTGGCAAAAGTAATTCCTAACATTCCTTGTTTTTTAAGGTTCGTTTCATGAATTCTTGCAAATGATTTTACCAAAACGGCTTTCACACCAAGATGTCTAGGTTCCATTGCAGCGTGCTCTCTAGAAGAACCTTCACCGTAGTTTTGATCTCCTACAACAATAGTCGGAACACCTGCAGCTTTGTAAGCTCTTTGTACAGCCGGAACTTCTCCGTATTCACCAGTTAATTCATTCTTAACGTGATTGGTTTCCATGTTATAAGCATTGACTGCTCCAATCAACATGTTGTTTGAAATATTATCAAGGTGACCTCTGTATTTCAACCATGGTCCAGCCATAGAAATGTGGTCGGTGGTACATTTTCCGAAAGCTTTAATTAAAACTTTTGCTCCGGTAATATTTTTACCATCCCAAGCTGGGAACTCTTCCAATAACTGAAGTCTGTCTGAAGTTGGACTTACATTGACCTGAACACTAGATCCGTCTGCAGAAGGAGCTTGATATCCGTTGTCATCTACAGCAAATCCTTTTGCAGGCAATTCAAAACCTTTTGGCTCATCTAATTTAATTTGTTCACCAGCTTCGTTGGTTAAAGTATCTGTAATCGGATTGAAATCTAATCTTCCGGAGATCGCCACTGCTGCAACCATTTCCGGAGATGCTACAAAAGCATGTGTATTTGGGTTTCCGTCGGCTCTTTTTGCAAAGTTTCTGTTGAAAGAGTGAATAATCGAGTTTTTCTCTCCTTTTTCAGCACCTTCTCTGTCCCATTGCCCGATACAAGGTCCGCAAGCATTGGTAAAGATTCTTGCATTTTCAAATTTTCTGAAAGAATCTAAGAAGCCGTCTCTTTCTGCAGTAAATTTCACCTGCTCAGAACCAGGATTAATTCCTAAAATAGCTTTAGGTTTTACCCCTTTTGCAACTGCATCTTCTACAATAGAAGCTGCTCTCGATAGATCTTCATAAGAAGAGTTCGTACAAGAGCCAATCAATGCCCATTCAACTTCAAGAGGCCATCCGTTTGCTTCAGCTTTAGCTCTGAATTCAGAAACAGGAGTCGCTAAATCTGGAGTAAAAGGTCCGTTCAAATGAGGAGCTAATTCAGAAAGATTGATTTCTATTAATTGATCGAAATATTGTTCAGGGTTTGCATACACTTCAGCATCACCTGTTAAATGTTCAGCAATTTTATCAGCAGCATCTACAACATCTTGTCTTCCTGTAGCTGCTAAATATCTTCTCATTGAATCATCATATCCGAAAGTAGAAGTTGTAGCTCCGATTTCAGCACCCATGTTACAGATCGTTCCTTTCCCTGTTGCTGAAAGAGATTCTGCTCCTTCTCCGAAATATTCTACGATACATCCCGTTCCTCCTTTTACGGTAAGAATTCCTGCCACTTTTAGAATAACGTCTTTTGCTGAAGTCCAGCCAGACATTTTTCCTGTTAATTTAACACCTATCAATTTTGGCATTTTCAGTTCCCAAGCCATTCCGGCCATTACGTCTACCGCATCAGCTCCACCAACTCCGATGGCAACCATTCCTAAACCTCCTGCATTTACTGTATGAGAGTCGGTCCCGATCATCATTCCACCTGGAAATGCGTAGTTTTCTAATACAACTTGGTGAATGATTCCGGCTCCCGGTTTCCAGAAACCAATTCCGTATTTATCACAAACCGAACTTAAGAAGTTGAAAACTTCAGAGTTTTTATTAATTCCTTCCTGCAGATCTGCTTCTGCACCTACTCTTGCCTGAATAAGGTGATCAGCATGAGCCGTTGAAGGAACTGCTACTTTGGCTTTTCCAGCCTGCATAAATTGTAAAAGTGCCATTTGCGCAGTGGCATCCTGCATTGCAACTCTATCCGGAGCGAAATCTACATAAGAATTTCCTCTTTCATATTCTTGTGTTGCGTTTCCTTCCCATAAGTGTGTGTAAAGGATTTTTTCTGAAAGTGTGAGTGGTTTTCCTGTAATTTGTCTTGCCGCAGCAATTCTTTCAGGATAACGCTCGTACACTTTTTTGATCATGTCAATGTCGAAAGTCATATCTATTTTAATTTTTCTTTTCTAATAATTTTCCGGGTTTTTAATTAAAACTAAAGCCGGAAGTTTTTTCAAAATAAGTTCATCAAATACTATTCCTACCATTCATAAAATAGGACTAATTAGATGAATAACTACTATTTTTTATATCTATGAAGTTAAGAAAAATTAAATCTTGAATCATTGACATAGGTTAAAATAATTCCAGTCGCTCTTAAATGGAAAGATTCTAAACAAAAAAATGGAAGACTTCAAAAAGAAATCTTCCATTTTATATTTAAAAAGTTTTGCGACTTTAATTTAAAATCTATTAGTGACCAACGGTAACCAATTCTTTGATAGATGGAACGAAAGTCGTTAAGTCAATTCCTTCAACAGCTTCTTTGTATTCGTCGATATTTGGAATTCTTCCAATAATCGCAGACAAAACAACAACTGGAGTCGATGCTAATAAAGATTCACCTTTTTTACGTTCAGAATCTTCAACCACTCTTCCTTGGAAAAGTCTTGTAGAAGTTGCCAAAACAGTATCTCCTTTTTCAGCTTTCTCTTGGTTACCCATACAAAGGTTACAACCTGGACGCTCTAGGTACATCATATTTTCATATTGAGTACGAGCTTCACCTTTTGGAGCATTATCATTAAATTCAAAACCTGAATATTTTTCTAATAATTCCCAGTCACCTTCAGCTTTTAGTTCGTCAATGATATTATAAGTAGGAGCAGCAACAACCAATGGTGCGTTGAATTCTACTTTACCATTTTTCTGTTCAAGATTTCTCAACATCTGAGAAACAATTTTCAAATCGCCTTTGTGAACCATACAAGAACCTACGAAACCAAGGTCAACTTTTTTCTCACCGCCGTAGAAAGTAAGGTCTCTGATGGTATCGTGTGTGTATCTTTTAGAAACGTCGTCATTGTTTACATCCGGGTCAGCGATCATTGGCTCAACAATAATGTCTAGGTCAACAACTACTTCTGCGTAATATTTTGCATTAGCATCCGGAGTCAAAGCAGGTTTGTCACCCGTTCTGATTTCCTCGATTCTCTTGTTTGCTTTGTTAATTAAACCTTGAAGAACATGATTATGGTTATCCATCCCTTTGTTGATCATAATCTGGATCCTGCTTTTCGCAATTTCCAATGATTCAATCAAAGTATCGTCTTCAGAAATACAGATAGAAGCTTTTGCTTTCATTTCTGCAGTCCAGTCTGTAAATGTAAAGGCTTGGTCAGCAGGAAGAGTTCCGATGTGAACCTCAATGATTCTACCCTGGAAAACGTTTTCTCCGTCAAATTGCTTCAACATCTGAGCCTGAGTTGCGTGAACTACATCACGGAAATCCATATGCTCTTTCATATCACCTTTGAAAGTCACTTTTACAGATTCAGGAATCGGCATTGATGCTTCACCAGTTGCCAAAGCTAAAGCTACAGTTCCAGAGTCAGCTCCGAAAGCAACACCTTTAGACATTCTTGTGTGAGAATCACCTCCGATGATGATTGCCCATTCGTCAACCGTAATATCGTTAAGAACTTTGTGAATAACGTCTGTCATTGCGTGATATTCACCTTTCGGGTCACGAGCTGTGATAACCCCGAAATCGTTCATGAATTTCATTAATTTAGGAATGTTAGCCTGAGCTTTTTTATCCCAAACTGAAGCAGTGTGACAACCTGACTGATAAGCTCCGTCTACGATTGGAGAGATCACGGTTGCAGCCATAGATTCCAATTCCTGAGAAGTCATCAAACCTGTCGTATCCTGAGAACCAACAATGTTTACTTCTACACGAACGTCTGAACCTGCATGTAATAATTTACCATCAGTAACACCCACTGCATTTCTGTTGAAGATCTTTTCAACAGCCGTTAAACCTTGTCCTTCAATAGAAATTTCTTTTGAAGGTGCGAAAACTGTAGGAGCTGTAATTCCTAAAGTTTTTGCAGCAAAAGTTTGAATTTTTTTACCAAAAACGATGGCGTAAGATCCGCCCGCTTTGATAAATTCTAATTTTTGAGGAGTAAATGATTTTGAAATATCTTTCAATTCAACATCTCCGTTGTATAATTTCTTTTCTTTGGTATTGATTGTAAGAACAGTTCCAGTAGCAACAGAATATTTTTCTTCTAAAACAATATCACCATTTTCATTACGAACAGGGTTTCCGTTTTCGTCAACTTTTTTCACCCAGTTTTGAAGGTCGATTCCGATACCTCCGGTTACATCAACAGTCGTTAAAAAGATTGGAGAAATACCGTTTGTTCCTGCTACGATCGGAGCGATGTTTACGAAAGGTACGTAAGGACTTGCTTGTTTCCCAGTCCAAAGTGCAACGTTATTTACACCAGACATACGAGAAGAACCAACTCCCATTGTTCCTTTTTCTGCGATAAGCATTACACTTGCATCAGGATGTTGAGCTTGAAGCATCTTGATTTCGTCCTGGGCTTCAGGTGTGATCATACATTTACCGTGCAATTCTCTGTCTGAACGAGAGTGTGCCTGATTTCCAGGAGACAATAAATCTGTAGAAATATCACCTTCACCAGCGATGAAAGTAACTACTTTGATTTCTTCTGCAACTTCAGGAAGTTTAGTGAAAAACTCTGCTTTTGCATAGCTTTCCAAAATATCTTTAGCGATTACATTACCAGATTCGAAAGCTTCTTTTAAACGCGCTGTATCAGCATCATATAAGTAAACCTGAGTTTTAAGAACTTCAGCAGCCGGTTTTGCAGTTGCTTCATCATTTCCTAAAGCTAAATCAAGAAGAACTTCGATAGAAGGTCCACCTTTCATATGAGATAATAATTCGAAAGCGTAAGCTGGAGTAATTTCTTCAACCACAGATTCGCCAAGAATAATTTCCTTTAAAAACTTAGCCTTTACCCCTGCAGCACTTGTTGTACCCGGTAAAGTGTTATAAATAAAAAATTTAAGAGAATCAGCTCTGTATTCGTTTGCTGTATCTTTAATTTGCTCAATAATTGCGCTTAATAAATCTGCGCCGTCAATTGGTTTTGGGTGGAGTCCCTGGTTTTTTCTTTCTTCGATTTCTTGGATGTAATCCTGATAAATATTCATAATTCTAGAAGTCTTTTCATTTTTAAACGCGCTTTTGGATTTAATAAAATTCCTAATACGCATCACTTTCAATTGTTCTACGATTTATTCGTAAAGCTTTCTAAGTTTGTTATCGGAAATTGAAGCCGTTTATTGAAAATCTTTTCTGAAATAAAAATTTAACAGATAAGAACTGATGTTATTTTAGATTTATCAAAAAAACCTTCAAAATTTAGTTTTCCGTTGTTAAACACTTGAAAATGTTCCCAAATTTACGAAATTTTACTATTTTGTAAGGTTGAAATTATTTAGATTCTTTATAAATATGAATTTTATATTTTCTATTTTTGGTACAAAATAAACATAAGATGATTCTAAGGAAATTGAAGCTGGGTTTTTTAATAACGTGTTCCGTTTTTGCTTTTTCTCAATCTAAAACTCTTAAAAAGAATAATTTAAATAGATCAAAAAATACAGTAAAGTCAAACATTGTAAAAAATGATGTGTCGAAACTTCCTGTGGTTAATGAAGAAGTGCCATTGCTGATTCCGCAAAAAAAGAATGGAAAATCGGGCTTCGTCAATCAAAAAGGAAAATTTGTAATTCAGCCGGAGTATGATTTGGTGATGTTTTTTGGTGAAGATTGCAACCTTTTAAACTCTCCCAACGAGAAAATCAGAAAGTTTGGAGGCGGAGATTTTGCCACTGTAGAAAAAGATAAAATTACCTTCAGAATTAATAGATCGGGCAAAAAAGTTTATCAATATAAAGATGCTGATTTGGGAAAATGTAGTTTGGAACTGAAAAAAGCATTATTTCATGCCTATATTTTAAACAAAAAATACGGAATTATTGAAGATTCGAAATTTAAAAACCCATCAGATCGCAATCAGTTTACCATTTATCCAAGTTATCAGTATCTCTATATTTTGGAAGGCAATGATTTGGCAAATCCGATGATCGTGGCAACGTATAATGATAAATTTGGTGTGATTGATATCAATAATAAGATTATCATTCCGTTTGAATATTCAGATATAAAAAGGAATTACAGCTGGAAATTGGGCAAAATGTTTGAAGTCACAAAAGATGATAAAAACTATTATTATATAGATTCTTACAACCGATCTTACTAAGTTTTATAGTTAAATCTGAATCTCAATTTCAAAATATTTTTAATTCACATATTTTTAGTAATTTTGCCGCTGAAATAAAGGGGTGCTCCAATCGGGGCTGAGATTATACCCAATGAACCTGGAACGGGTAATGCTGTTTAGGGAAATTTGAAAATGTACCAATATAACAGTGTAGAAATTTACCAATTTCATTGTTAGACTGTTAAATTAGTAAATTGTTACATTACTTTAATCGCCCCTTTTATTCCATTAAATTTTTAAAATTTATAAGAATGAAAGGATTGTTTTTTTTAGGACTTACCGCAAGTTCCCTGAGTTTTGCACAAACTCTAAATAATGATTCTCTGAAAATCAGAGAAATTGAAGCTGTCAACTTTACCAAAAGACTTCCTGTTGCCAAAGAAATCATCAATGTTCAGAAAGATCTTGACGGGAGAAATCTCGGACAAGATTTACCTATTCTCTTAAAAAATCAAACCTCAATTATCTCAACTTCTGATGCCGGAAATGGTGTTGGTTACACCGGTTTTAGAATTCGTGGAGTTGCCGGAAGAGGAATTAATGTGATGATGAATGGCGTTCCGTTCAACGATTCTGAAAGTCAGGGAACTTTCTTCGTGAATGTTCCGGATCTTACGAGCTCGGCTTCACAAATTGTGATTCAAAGAGGTGTGGGGACATCTAATAACGGAGTTTCTGCCTTTGGAGCAAGTATTAATATTATTTCTAAAGAGCCTGAAGAAAAGTTTTATTTCAAAACAGATGACAGCTACGGATCATTTAATACGTACAAATATTCAGCTGAGGTAGGTTCCGGTAAATTCTGGAAAGATCGACTTTCTGTAATGGGAAGATATTCATATATTCATTCTGATGGATATATCGACAGAGCTTTTTCAGATTTAAATTCTTACAATTTCACAGCTTTATTTGAGGAAGGGAAAACAAAACTTCGCTTGATGGCTTTTGGAGGTAAAGAAAAAACGTATCAAGCCTGGAACGGAATAGATAGGCAGACTTGGGAAACAAATCCTAGATTAAATTATTCCGGTCAATATACAGATCTTTTTACAGGAGAGGAAAAGTTTTATGATAACGAAACGGATAATTACAGACAAAATCATTATCAGTTTTTATGGGAGCAAAACATCAACGAGCGTTGGAATCTTGAAACGACTCTCCATTACACAAAAGGAAGAGGGTTTTATGAAAATTACGTAAGAGTGAACGAAGAAGATGAGGAAGCAACGCATTATTCCAACTACAATCTTCCGGTGTTTGAATTAAACGGTTCTCCGGTAAATCAAACTGATTTTATCAGGAAAAAATGGTTGAATAATGATTTTTACGGCTTGGTTTCTACCTTGTACGGAAAGTTTGAAAATCTAGATTTGAATTTCGGTTTAGTAGGAAATCAGTATTACGGAAAACATTATGGGAATGTTACCGGAGTGTATTTTCCAAATATTGATGAATATGAATATTACCGTAATCGTTCGGTGAAAACTGAGGCTGCTGCTTTTGCCAAAGCATTAATTAAAGTAAATGATTTTGAATTCTTTGGAGATCTTCAGTTGAGAAATATCGATTACGATACAAAAATCTTAATGGAAGGCGATGGAGAAGGTGCGAATCTTAATAAAAACTGGCTGTTTTTTAATCCAAAAGCGGGAGTTAATTATAAATTAGGCAACGGAAAAGTTTTCTTTTCTTATGCTCATGCGCAACGTGAGCCCAATCGTGATGATTTAATATCAAACAATGATGTGAAATCAGAAAAGCTTCATGATTTTGAAGCAGGAATTGAAAAGCAATTTGGAAAAGTAGCTTTTACAGCCAATCTTTATTATATGTATTACCTGAATCAGCTGGTTTTAAACGGTCAGATCAGTAATATCGGAGAGTTTATCAGAACCAATTCCGGGAAAAGTTACAGAAGAGGTGTAGAAATTGGAGCTTTGGCAAAACTTTCAAAACAATGGGAAATCTCAGCAAATGTAAGTGTGAGTCAAAACAGAAACCTTGATTTTAGAATTAAAAATAAAAAAGAGATTACCGAGCTTGGGAATACTGAAATTTCTTTTTCACCTAATTTAATTGCCAATCTTAGCCTGAAATACAATCCAACTAAGAATTTCCACTTTGCCTTGATGAATCAGTTTGTTGGAAAGCAATATTTAGATAATACAGAAACTCAGAGTTTGCAACTTGATGATTATTTACTTACAGATTTTAATGCCCAGTATGATTTTAAAATCGCAAAACATGAGGTTGCTTTAAAGCTTTTGGTGAATAATATTTTTAATCAAAAATATGTAAACAACGGGTATGTTTACAACGGTCCAGTTTATTTTTCTCAGGCAGGAACCAATTTTATGTTTGGGATCAGCTGGAAAATTCAATAATTAAATTTCAACACCATTTCATATCAATATATTTCAAGTTAGTTCAGATTAAATTTTTTAAAGACTGTTTCGGCAGTCTTTTTTAGTTTTAATTTTTTGAAAGTATTGCTTGTTATACATTACAAATAAATCTTCCAAAAAGTCACGAAAAAGTCATAAATTTGCCACCAAATGAATATTTCAGCTTACATTTTAGACTATTTGAAACAATTTGGAACGGTTACTGTTCCAAAGTTTGGTGTATTTTCTCTGGAAAATTCTAAAGCGGTCATCAACTCAGACAACGGAAGTATTCTTCCTCCTTCTTCAAAAATTGCATTCCATTCCGATTATCAGGTTTCATCTGATGATTTGGTAGATTTTATCAGCAATAAAAAATCAATTTCAAAAGAAGCGGCTGAAAGCGAATTGCAGATTCAGACTGATTTTTGGAAGAAAAAACTTCAGGCAGAGCATACTTTGGAGATCCAGAATCTCGGAACTATTTTTCTTGAAGACGGAGAACTTCATTTCAACGGAAATCGTTTAGAATCTGATCATCCTGATTTTTATGGTTTGGAAGAAATTCGTTTCTCCGATATCAATGAAGGTGACTCTTTCGAAAGCCCTATAAACCCTGAGAAAGATTATAAATTTAATAAATCAATTCTTTGGATTTTCCTTTTTATCATTCCGGTTTTAGGAATATTATATTTAGGATATACTCAACAGGAACTTCTCTTTGGAAAAAAATCTTTTGATGATGTTTCGGTACAGACCAAAACAAAGAGAATTGAAAAGAAAATGCCGGTAAAAATAGATTCGGCACAGATAAAAAGAGCAGATTCTGTAAAAGCTTTTAAAGTGGATTCTCTTAAAAAAGATTCAATAAAGCAGGCTGCAAAAACTTGGAAACCCAATTCCAAAAAAAAGTAAATCAAAATGACAAAAATAAAAAAGGCGTCAGAATCTCTGACGGTAATGACGAATATCGTACTTCCCAATGATACCAACCAACTGAGAAACCTTTTTGGAGGTGAGTTGTTAGCTAGAATGGATCGTTGCGCATCAATTTCTGCAACCAGACATTGCGAAAGAAGAGTGGTAACAGCTTCTGTGAACCACGTTTCTTTTGATCATCCAATTCCGGAAGGAGGAATCGTTGTGATGGAATCTAAGGTTTCACGTGCATTCGGAACTTCGATGGAAATTTATGTGGATGTTTGGTTAGATGATCCAATCAACCAGAAAAAAATTCAAACGAATAAAGGAATTTATACTTTCGTTGCGGTTGATGAGTTTAACCGCCCAATCCCAATTCCTCAGATGGAGCCGGAAACCGAGCTTGAAAAAGAAAGATTCGCAGCTGCTTTAAGAAGAAAAGAATTATCGTTGATCCTTTCGGGAAGAATGAAGCCAACAGATTCTGTAGAATTGAAAAAGCTATTTGCAGGAGAAACGGTTTAAACACAAATAACACAAATGTTTTTGCACTAATTTCCACAAATTATTTTTTTTATTTATGCGAAAGATTAGTGTTGGAAAATCCTGAATAGCACTTAAATATTTCAAGTTGTGTTTGTGGTATTTGTGAGAAAAATTAGTGATATTAGTGTTTAAATAAAAACACAAATATGACAACCAATATTTCAGAAAATGAAATTTCAAAAATTGTTTACGAATCCGGCTATTTAGTTCATAAAACTTTAGGTCCTGGACTTTTAGAAAGTGCATATGAAGAATGTATGTTGTATGAACTGAAAAAAGAAGGACTATTTGTAGAAAAGCAAAAACCAATGCCCTTAATTTATGACCAAATAAAAATGGATGTTGGTTACAGATTAGATTTACTTATTGAAAATAAATTTATTGTAGAAGTAAAATCGGTTGAAGCTTTAAATGACATTCATCTGGCTCAAATTCTTACTTACTTACGGTTAAGTAATTGTAGATTGGGAATGTTGATTAATTTTAATACGCTTCATTTTAAAAATGGAGTAAAAAGAGTAATCAACGGAATATTATAAATTAGTGGCATTCGTGAAAAATATTAGTGTAATTAGTGTTTAAAATCATGAGAATCTTATTATTAGATAAAAATCACCCTCTTATTATCGAACAACTTTTAGCGAAGAACTTTATTTTGGAAGAAGATTTTACGTCTTCGTATGATGAGGTTTGTGGTAAAATTCAAAACTATGATGGAGTAATTATCAGAAGCAGAATTCCTTTAGACAAAAATTTCTTAGAAAAAGCAAGCAATCTGAAATTCATTGCAAGAGTAGGAGCGGGTATGGAAAATATTGATATTCCTGTTGCTGAAAAACAGGGGATTCAATTAATAAATTCTCCTGAAGGGAACAGAGATTCCGTTGCTGAACATGTAGTTGGAATGTTGCTGATTTTAATGAACCGTCTTTTCATTGCTTCAAATGAAGTGAAAAAAGGAATTTGGTTACGTGAAGAAAATCGTGGTGATGAATTATTGGGGAAAACTGTTGGTCTTATCGGTTATGGAAACATGGGAAAAGCTACTGCAAAAAGACTTTCAGGTTTTGGATGTACGGTGATTTTTCATGATATTCTTCCTGATCTTTCAGATGAGTTTGCAACGCAGGTTTCTTTGAAAGAATTAAAAGAAAAAGCGGAAGTTTTAAGCTTGCATATTCCTATGACGGAGGAAACTCATTATTTGGTTAACTCAACGTTTATTAATGAAATGAAAAATGATTTCTATTTCGTTAATACCGCAAGAGGAAAGAATGTTGAAACGAGATATTTAGTTGAAGCCTTAAAAGCCGGAAAAGTGAAAGGTGCTTGTCTTGATGTTTTAGAATATGAAAAAGCTTCTTTTGAAAACCTAGAAACAGACAATGACGACTTAGGCTATCTTTTAAATTCAGAAAAAGTAATCGTAACGCCTCATATTGCAGGCTGGACTCATCAAAGCAAAGAGAAATTGGCACAAGTAATTGTAGATAAAATTATTGCATCATTTTGTTAATGTAAAAACCAACGAATTAGATTACTCATTTAGGGTGTGAAATTTTATGTTAAATAATTCATAATTGACAATCGCCTTTTCATATTTGAATGGAGTTTTATTAAATTGCCGTTCATTTTTTGAACCCATGAAGAAGCTTAACCTCGTACTTGTTACCACCGTATTTTTATTTCTATTTTCCTGTAAAAACAAATCTGAAAACAAATCTGCAACAGCAGAATCTACGACCAATCTTCCCAACTATGGAAATGTAGATTTAACTAAAGTTTTTGCTTCAGGAGATTTCAATCTTCTTGATAAAGATTACGCCGTAAATTATATCGACCAGTATTATAAAAAGGTTTGGGAAAGAGGTAATTTAAGTGGAAGTTTCTTGGTCGCACAGGGAGATCAGATTTTATATGAAAATTACAGAGGTTTTGCACGAGAAGGAAATCAAAATCCTATAAATCAAAATATGGCATTGCATGTTGCTTCAGTTTCAAAAACATTGACGGCAATGGCAATGATGAAGTTAATTGAAGCTGGAAAAATAAAATTAACAGACCATTTAACACAGTTTTTCCCTGCATTTCCTTATCCTAATGTGACGGTTCAGACTTTATTAGACCAAAGAAGCGGACTGCCGAAATACGAATATTTTATTACTAAAATTCAACCTGCTCCTGCAGAACTTTCTAAAACGTACATTACAAATCAGGATGTTTTGAATATGATCATCAAATACAAACCTGAATTGGCGAGAGATACTGATACAGGATTTATGTATTGCAATACCAATTATGCGCTTTTGGCTTTGTTGATTGAGAAAATTACTAAAACTCCTTTTCCACAAGCAATGAAGGAAATGGTTTTCACTCCGCTGAAAATGACGAATACGTATATTTTTCAGGAAAAAGATATTCCTACAGCATCACAATCATTTTATTTTGGCGGAAATAAACTGTATCCTTTAGACAGATTAGACCTCATTTACGGGGATAAAAATGTTTATACCACACCAAGAGATCTTTTTAATTTTTCGAAAGCAATGTTTTCTAAAGATTTTTTAAAGCCGGAATTGATGCAAATGGTTTTTGCGCCTTACAGCAATGAAAAAGCAGGTCAAAATAATTATGGTTTAGGTTTCAGAATGAAAATTTTTGATAACGGAGAAAAGCTAACCTATCACAACGGTTGGTGGCACGGTACAAATTCTGTTTTTGCCCATCTTTTAAAATCAAAAGTGACCATTATTGCTATAGGAAACAAGTATTCTGGTAGAGTTTACTCAGCTTTAGCTTTGTCGGGTCTTTTCGAAGATTTTCCACCTCAGAAAGATAAACTTCACAGCATTATGAATGATAATCAGGACACTTTAAAAACAGGAACTGAGGTTTTTGGAGAATAATGTTTATTTTTGCTCAAATAATTTCATGAAAAGATTTCTTCTTTTATTCATCATCGGAATTCTTGTACAGTCTTGTGCAAGAGTAGGCTCACCAATTGGAGGTCTTAAAGATACTTTGGCTCCTGAAGCTATAGGTTCAAATATAGATTCTGCAAGAGTCAATGTAAGAAGAGACATTAAAGAACTTCGTATTGATTTTAATGAATATATTACTTTAAAGGATATTAATAAAAATCTTAATATTTCGCCACCTATTAAGAATATTAAGAGAATTCTCCCTTCGAATATTGCCAATAAATATATGGTGATTCAGTGGACAGATACTTTACAGGCAAATACTACGTATAATTTCAATTTTGGAAATGCAATCGTTGATAACAGCGAAGGTAATGTATTGAGATATTATAATTTTGCTTTTTCTACGGGCGAAAAGCTTGATGATCTGTACATCAGTGGAGTGGTTACAGATGCATTAGCTTTAAAAAAGAAAAGCAGTTCTGATAACAAAATGGTGGTTGGTCTTTATCAGTTGAAAGACAGTATGGATTATAAACAGAAACCATATTACATCACCAAAGTAGATGATGACGGATATTATGAACTAAATTATCTTGCCAAAGGAAAATACAAGATTATTGCCTTTGATGACGATAACGAGAACTCTATTTACAATCCTGGAAAAGAAAAAATAGCATTTCAAAAAGACACTGTTGTTGTTGAAAAATCTATTTCCGGATTAAATTTAAAATTATTTCCTTCTAAAAAGCTGTTTAAAAACCCTGAGTTAAAAGAAATGCCGGGAGGAATTTTGATGACTTTTGAAGGGAATCCTGAAGAGGTAAAAGTACTTTCGGTAAGCGAAAAACTAAAAGACATCAAAGTGACTCATAAGCCAAAATCAGATTCTGTGAAGATTTGGTTTGATGCGGTAAAAAGTGATGTTGGGCAAACTGTGAACGAAAAATTAGAGTTCAGCTACGACACCGGAACAAAGCAGGATACTGTTGTTTCTTTTTATAAATACAATAAGAAGAACGTAATGGATGTTATTAGCGAAAATGGAGGGGCTTTATTGCCTCCGAAAACTGCTTTCAAAATCTCATCCACTTATCTCATCGACAAAATTAACCCAGAGAAGTGGACTTTAAAGATTGACAGTACAACGGTACAACCATTTACTGCGAAAATATCAGAGACCAATCCTTATCAGATTTTAATAACATCAGATTTCATTTCCGGAAAGAAATATCAGTTAACGATTCCAAAAACTACGATTTCTTCTTATTATGAAAAAAATTCTGAGTCTAAACGTTTCGATTTTGAAATTGATAAGATTGAAAATTACGGACTTTTAGAAGTGATACTTCAAAATGCTCCGACTAAAAAATACTGGCTGCAACTTTTAGATTCTTCAGAAAAAGCAATATATCAAGTATATACCAGCGGAAATTCGGTTACGTTTGATGTATTGAAACCTGCAGAATATATTATCCGAATTTTGGTAGATAATAATGAAAACGGATATTGGGATCCTGCAGATTTTGAAACTTCTACTTTTGCAGAAGATTCTTATACTTATTATAAAACTGCAGTTATTCGACCTTTATGGACTTCAAGAGAAACCTGGGATCTGAAAGATACAAAAGTACTTGATATCAGTAAATTCGGAACAGCCACAAGTGCTGCAAAAGCTCAGTCTAACGAGAATAAATCGACAACAAACCCAACAAATAATTCTTCAATTCAGAATAACAATTCTGGAACTAGAGGAACGAATAGAAATCTTGAATTAAGAAGATAATGCAGAAGTTTAAGAAAATCGTTTTTTGGTGTTTGGTAGGTTTTGCAATGATTCAGTTTATTCCGGTTGATAAAGTAAATAAACCTGTAGATCAAAACAAAAATTTTGTTAAGGTTGAAAATACGCCACCCAAAGTCGCTGCATTATTGAAAAATGCTTGCTACGATTGTCATTCCGATGAAACGGTTTATCCTAAATATGCTTATATAGCTCCGTTCTCTTGGTCGGTGAAAAGTCATGTTAATGACGGAAGAGAGCATCTGAATTTTTCTGTTTGGGGGAGTTACAATAAAGATTTAAAGCAAAATATGCTTAAGCATTCGATACAAACTATTGAAAGCAAAGTAATGCCAATGCCTGCTTATATTGTTTATCACCCAGAAGCCAACCTTTCTAAAGAAGATAGGCTGCTTTTAAATAATTATTTTAAAGGAATTTTAGATTCTAAAAAATACTAGAAAATAATTCTAATTAAAATCTTTTAAATACTGTTCGAAGAATTTCTTCTGAGAATCAAAAGCAATATCATCAAGGTTAATTTCAGAAATTGGAATCCATTGGGTTTCTGAAATCTCAGACAATTCTATATTCACTTCAAACTTCTCAGAAACACGATATTCATAAAACAAATCAATCGTATTATAATCAATTTCTTTGTATTGATATACATTCGGAAGACTCGTTAGATATCTTAGATTTTTAATATCAATTTCAAGCTGAAGTTCCTCAAAAAGTTCCCTTTTACAAGTGTTTTCTGCACTTTCTTTCGGGTCTACAAATCCTCCGGCTAAATCAAGTTTCCCTTTCTTAGGCTCCTGATTTCTTCGTGTTAAATAGATTTCATCTCCACAGCGAATTACTACAGCAACAGCTCCTGCAACATTATTATACAAAGTGAAGCTGCACTCAGCGCAGCTCCATTTTTTTTCTCCGTCCCAATTGAGGGTTTTATTTCCGCAATTCGGACAAAATTTTAATATTTTCATTAAGCAATATTAGAGTTTCTCGGGTGATAATTTAGTATCACATCCCGAAGTTCTTCTGTTTTTAAATGGGTATAAATTCCGGTTGTTGTAATGCTTGAATGTCCCAACATTTCCTGAATATAACGTAAGTCGGCTCCGTTTTGTAACAAATGCGTAGCAAACGAATGTCTGAATGTGTGCGGAGAGATTTTCTTACTCACTCCCGCTTTATCTGTTAATTCTTTAATAATAATAAATACAATCACGCGAGACATTGAAGTTCCTCTACTGTTAAGGAAAAGAGTGTCTTCGTTTTTTTTGTTGGCTTTGTTTTTAGAACGTACTTCAGTAATGTATTCTTTCAAAAGTTTTGCAGTGTATTGTGCTAAAGGAACAAAACGTGTTTTGTTGCCCTTCCCGATAACTTTAATATAGTTTTCTTTAAAATTGATATTAGATATTTTAATATCAATTAATTCAGAAACTCTGAGTCCACAACCATAAAGCACTTCAATGATGCAATGATTTCTTTTGCCTAAGTCTGAGCCTCTTTCGATAGCTTCGATGATTTTTTCAATATCAGCAAGGCTTAATGTATCGGGTAGATATAAACCTAATTTAGGTCCTTCCAACAATGTTGAAGGATTATCATGACGAATTTCGTCTTCCAGTAAATACCTGAAGAAAGCTTTAATGGAAGAAATCCATCTTGCTTGTGATCGTTCGCTGAATTTCTGTTTAGATAGTTTGAAAATATATTCCTGAAGATTATCATACGTAATCTTTTCAGGACCTGTATTTTCGAGGTCGCCTACTGCGTAATCTTTAAGTTTTTTAATGTCGCGGATATAAGCGTCGAGTGTGTTTTCTGAAAAATTTCTTTCAAAGCGCAGAAAGATTTCGAAATCTTTAATTTTTTCATCCCAAGTCATCGTGTTGTGTTTTTTTTAAATTAAATTTCTAACTCATTTTCGGAAACTTGTATTATTTCAATTTGGTGTTCTTTTAAAAAAGCAATTCCCTCATCATCTGAGTAAGCATTAATGTAGACTAGTTTTGAAATCCCTGCCTGTAAAATTAGTTTGCTACACTCTTTACAAGGCGATAAAGTAAGGTACAGTGTCGCACCACGGGCAGATTGTGTAGAGCCTGCCAATTTCAAAATTGCATTTGCTTCTGCGTGTAAAACGTACCAATGGGTTTTCCCGGTTTCGTCTTCACAGCAGTTCTCAGATCCTGACGGAGTACCATTGTACCCATCTGAAATAATCATCCTATCTTTTACAATAAGAGCTCCTACTTGTTTCCTTTCGCAATAGGAAAGTTTTGCCCATTCCTGAGCCATTTTTAGATAAGCTTTATCAAACTTATTATACTTCTGCATCGGTTGTTTTCGAAATAATTTGTGTTGGTATATTAGAAGTTAGGCTTTCTTTTTTCAATAAAAGCTGAAACTCCTTCTTTTTTGTCTTCTAAGTCAAAAAGCTCACCGAAAAATTTAATTTCGGTTTCAAAACCTTTATCAGTATCAGACAGATTGGTTGCTTTAATAGCGCGTGAAATTGCCATTGGAGAATTGTTTGCAATTGTTTTTGCCAATTCTTCTGTTTTAGAAAGAAGTTCACCTATTGGGAAAACTTCATTTACCAAACCAATTTCTTTTGCTTTTTGCGCAGGAATCATTTTTGCTGAAAAAATCATTTCATTTGCAATTCCTTTTCCTACTAATTTTGGAAGTCTTTGGGTTCCTCCATACCCCGGAATAAGACCTAAAGTTACTTCAGGAAGACCTAGTTTAGCATTTTCAGATGCATATCTGATGTGACATGACATTGCCAATTCTAAACCTCCGCCTAAAGCGAAGCCATTTACTGCAGCAATTACCGGTTTAGACAGGTTTTCTATTTTGTCAAAAAGAACATTTTGTCCGTTTCTTGCTAATTCTTCTGCTTTCTCCTGATTAAAGTTACTAAATTCTTTTATATCTGCACCAGCAACGAACGATTTTTCTCCGCTTCCTGTTAAAATAATTACTCTTACCTCATTATCAGATTGTAATTGATCCAATGCAGCACTGATTTCTTTTATAGTTTGTGCATTCAATGCATTTAAACTTTCAGGTCTGTTGATTGTAATTACAGCCATTTTTTCTTCTTTCTTTAGCAGTATATTTTCGTAAGTCATTATTTTCTTAATCTTTAAGAACCTGCAAATTAAAAATTTTTTACAAATAAAAAGGGAAAAAATTAACTTTTTTCCCTTTTAAGTGTTTATTATTTAATAGTTTACTTAAAATGATTCATCATGTTGGCGTCTATATTGATACTTAATCCTGATGCCACTTTCATGCCAAGCTCAATATTTGTCCTGAAAAAATGACATATTTGACGGTTGATAATCTCATCTTTTTTGGGGCCGTTAATTCCTTTCATACTTCCTATGATGTTGTTTACCAGGTGTTCTCTGTCCTCCTGATTCATTGCTTTTGTATATAAAAGTCCGGGTTGGGTGTAGTGATCGTCGTCATTTTCATTTCTGTTCAAATTAGCAACATGATTACTGTCTAACTCATATTCGAAATTTTTATAAGACGAATCTGGTTGGATGTCATCAAAACTATTTGGATGATAGTTTGGCTTATCCTGATATTCACTTGAATCAGCCATAAAACCATCTCTTTGGTAATTGTTGACTGCAAACGGACATCTGTTTACTTCAAGCTGATGAGAATTTACACCTACTCTGTATCGATGTGCATCTGGGTAAGAAAATAATCTTCCCTGAAGCATTTTATCTGGAGAAAAGCTGATTCCGTTAATCAAATTACTTGGTGAGAAAGTAGACTGTTCTACATGAGCAAAATAATTTGCTGGAATTTCATTCAGTTCCATTTCACCAATTTCAATTAAAGGGAAATCTCCCTGAAACCAAACTTTAGTGATGTCAAAAGGATTCCATCTGAATTCTTTTGCCTGTTCTTCGGTCATTACCTGCATGTACATCGTCCATTTTGGGAAATCACCGTTTTCGATTGCATTACAAAGATCTTCCTGTGCAAAATCAGGATTTTCTCCTGCCATTTTTGTAGCCTCGTCGTCGGTAAAGTTTTTAATTCCCTGTTTTGTTTTAAAATGGAACTTCACCCAAACTCTTTCATTTTGACTGTTAATCATCGAAAAAGTATGAGAGCCAAAACCGTGCATGTGTCTAAAACCATAAGGTGTACCTCTGTCAGACATTAGAATAAGAACCTGGTGCAGCGATTCGGGATTTAAACTCCAGAAATCCCACATCATGGTTGCGCTTTTCAGGTTGGTTTTTGGAACTCTTTTTTGAGTATGTATAAAATCCGGAAATTTTTTAGCGTCTTTAATAAAGAAAACTGGAGTGTTATTTCCTACTAAATCCCAATTTCCGTCTTCTGTATAAAATTTTAAAGCAAATCCTCTCGGATCTCTTGCGGTATCCGCACTTCCTTTTTCGCCACCCACGGTAGAGAAACGGGCAAACATTTTACAAGCATTTCCTACCTGAGAAAATAATTTAGCTTTTGTATATTTCGAGATGTCATGAGTGACTGTAAATTTTCCGTAAGCCCCGCTTCCTTTCGCATGAACAATTCTTTCAGGAATTCTTTCTCTCACAAAATGAGCAAGGTTTTCCTGTAAGATAAAATCTTGTAACAATACCGGACCACGCGCTCCGACTGTTTGAGAATCCTGGTGTTCATAATAAGGTGCTCCGCTGCTTGTCGTTAATTTTTTATTATCCATATAGTTATGATTTGAGATTCATTCCATTTTTCAGAATCAAATTTAGTTGAATTTTTAATGGCTTCTGCCAAAAACGTTATATCTTTGTCATAGATAATATTAATCAAATGAACATTCAGCAATTGGAATATCTTATCGCTGTAGATAAGTATAAGCATTTTGGTAAAGCCGCTCAAGCGTGTTTTATTACTCAGCCAACATTAAGTGCAATGATACAGAAGTTTGAAGATGAGCTGGATGTAAAGGTTTTTGATAGAACAACTCATCCAATCAGAACCACTGACGTAGGACTGCAAATAATAGACCAAGCTAAAGTAATCATCGAGGCTGTAAATGAGCTTAAAAACAAGGCTAATTTATTAAATAATATTTTGGGAGGAACTATTAATCTGGGAATTATTCCAACAGTTTCTTCGTTCATTCTGCCAACAGAAATTTTCCATTTCTTGCAGGATAATCCTAAAATTCAGATGAATGTAAAGGAAATGACGACGGATAACATCATTAAAGCTTTAAAAGCAGGTGAACTAGATGCCGGAATTATTTCTACGCCTTATGACAACGCCAACGAATTTTATCAGGACTTTTTATTTAATGAAGAATTGATGATCTACAGTTCAGATACTGAGGCAAACAAGAAAAATACATTTATTGTTCCTGAAGAACTGAATGTAGAAAAAGTTTGGCTTTTAGAGGAAGGGAACTGTTTGAGAAATCAGTTTGAAAATATCTGCCATTTAAAAGAAAATACTTTGAAGCCTAAAAATTTAGATTTCTTAGCGTCCAATATTCAGACTTTGGTACATATGGTTGACAAAGTGGGAGGGATCAGTATTTTGCCTGAGTTAGCTTTAAATCAACTTTCAGAAGAACAAAAGGGCAAAGTTTACAGATTTAAAAAACCCTTCCCTTACAGAGAAATTAAAATCATCTATTATAAGCCGACTTTCAAGCAAAAAATTATTGATGAGTTGAGTTCTTTTATAAAATCTTCTTTAGAAACGAAGCTTAATTTCAACAATGCACCAAAAGATTTTGTAAGCATTAAGCCTCAATAACAGAATTTAGGGACGTTTAAAGCATGTTTCAATAAAAATATAATAATCGACAAAAGTTTTTGAGTATTAAAAAATAGTACTTAACTTTGCAGACGTTTATTAACGAGGAAAAATTTGACCTGATTGCAACCTCTCTAAAAAAATGCTAAAACAGTAATTCTTTTTTAGCATTTCCGGGCAATTATTCATTTTTTCTTCACTTTTTTTAATCTAAAAAATACAAAGAATAATATGTCTTATTTATTTACATCTGAATCTGTTTCAGAAGGACATCCGGATAAAATTGCCGATCAGATTTCTGACGCGCTTATCGATAACTTTTTAGCATACGACAAAACATCAAAAGTTGCTTGTGAAACTTTGGTTACAACAGGACAGGTTGTTTTGGCTGGAGAGGTAAAATCTGATGCTTATTTAGATGTTCAGACTATTGCAAGAGAAGTAATCAACGGAATTGGTTATACAAAAGGTGAATATATGTTCAATGGTGATTCTTGTGGAGTAATTTCTGCGATTCACGAGCAGTCACCGGATATCAACCAAGGGGTTGACAGAGTAGTTGCTGACGAAACTTTCGAAACAAAAGCAAACGCTCAAGGAGCAGGAGATCAGGGAATGATGTTTGGTTATGCAACCAATGAGACGGCAAACTATATGCCTTTAGCTTTAGATTTGGCGCATACTATTCTTAAAGAACTTTCTGCAATCAGAAGAGAAGATTCTGAAATCAAATATCTTCGTCCAGATGCAAAATCTCAGGTAACAATTGAATATTCTGATGACCACAAACCGGTAAGAATTGATTCTATCGTGGTTTCTACTCAACATGACGATTTCGGAGCTGAAGAAGAAATGTTAAACAAAATCAGAGAAGATATTAAAACAATTTTGATTCCTAGAGTTGTTGCTCAGCAGACTGAAGAAATCAAAGCTTTATTTAATGATCTGATCAAATATCACATCAATCCTACAGGGAAATTCGTAATCGGAGGTCCTCACGGAGATACAGGTCTTACAGGAAGAAAGATTATCGTTGATACTTACGGTGGAAAAGGAGCTCACGGTGGTGGTGCTTTCTCTGGGAAAGATCCTTCAAAAGTAGACAGAAGTGCTGCTTATGCTACAAGACACATTGCTAAAAACTTAGTTGCTGCAGGTGTAGCTGATGAAGTTTTGGTACAGGTTTCTTATGCTATTGGTGTTGCTGAACCTTGTGGTTTGTACATCAATACATACGGAACATCAAAAGTTGCTTTAAATGACGGTGAGATCGCTAAAAAAGTATCTACAGTTTTTGATTTGAGACCTTATGCAATTGAACAAAATTTAAAATTGAGAAACCCTATCTACCAAGAAACTGCTTCTTACGGACACATGGGAAGAGAGCATTTCGTTGCTGATAAAACCTTTAATAAAGGGCATAAAAATGAGTTGACTCTTACGGGTTTAGAGTTCTTCACATGGGAGAAATTAGACAAAGTAGAAGAAATTAAATCTGCTTTCGGAATTTAATTCTTCTTTTCGGTATAGAAACTGCTTTAACATTAAAATGCTAAAGCAGTTTTTTTTATTTTTACACTTAAATATTTCACAATGAATATGCGATTTGCAATCTCTATACTTTTTCTATTTTTCGTAAGCACTTTTGTAAAAGCGCAATACACGGTGCATAAAATGATTAATGTGGGATACGTTTACCAAAACCAAAGCTTCGGTGAAGTAGGAGGGAAACTGATGTTTCTTAAAAATGACGATATTATTTATCGTTTAGGAGCTTCTGCTTTAATGGGATCTACGAATTCTGACTTTGCGATAATGCCCAAATTACAAGCAGACATTCTGCTTAATTTCGAGAGAAATGTAGATTTCTATCATTCTTATTATTTTCTTGCTGGAGTTGAGGGAACGAATAAATATGTGGCTCCAAAGATTGGGGTTACTCTTTTTGGAATTTTAGATTTAACAGGTGGTTATGCTTTTCCAATTGGGAATTCTGGTTTAAATGGTAAAGAATTGAAAGGAGTAAATGTAAATTTCACACTAAATATTCCAACATCCTTCTTACATGACATGTTAAAGTAGATTTTTTAAATAATTCTTCAGAATATTTAATAATTAGTTAACAGTTATTAAAATTTTATTTATATTTACAGCATAATTGAATGCTTATAGATAATACTCTACTCTAATACTGTTTTGGCAAACTGAAAATTAACTTGATCCTAGTCAGGAAATTGTTTGTCGGCGGAAAATAATGAGAAGAGTTATGAAATCAACAGATAGTCTATTAATTTCTCTGTACCAAAAAGGAGACGAAGAAGCATTGTCAACCTTAATACATCGCCATCAAAGAGAATTGTTTACGTTTATTTTGTATAAAATAAATGATCAGGATTTGGCAAATGATATTTTCCAGGATACTTTTATTAAGATTATTGTAATGCTGAAAGAAGGTCGTTACAATGAGGAAGGGAAGTTTATTCTTTGGGCAAAAAGAATTGCACAAAACCTTATTATCGATTATTTTCGTGCAAAAGCAAAAAATGTAAAAGTTTCAGAAACTACTTTTGAAAATGATGAGTTTTCTATTTTCGATTTAATTAGAGAGCCTTCAGAAAATATTGAAGATCAGCTGGTAAGCCTTCAGATTCAGGAAGATTTGTTGAAAATGTTGCAGTTTTTACCAGAAAACCAACAAGAGGTGATAAAACTCAGGTTTTTTGACGGATTGAGTTTTAAAGAAATTGCAGACCATACAGATATGAGTATTAATACGACTTTGGGACGTGTTCGGTATGCATTGATCAACCTGAGAAAAATAATGGAAGAAAATAATATTGTCTTGACGAGATAATAATTCAATATTTTTCACGTTTTAAAGAAAAAGTAATTTTTGCCTATGAAAAATAACGATTCTTTAAAAATGAAAAGTTTGAAACCAAAAAAACAAACTATTGATTTTTTGCTCAATTTCTCAAAAAATCTTGAAGTAGTAAAGATTAAAAAAAATCATTACCATCTTTCAAAAAATTAAAAATCATTAATTTTGTGCTGTATGAAAATTCAGCACATTTTTTTTGACCTAGACAATACGCTTTGGGATCACCGCAGAAACGCTTACCTAACCATCAAAGATCTTTTCGATAAAGAAGAAATTACTTTAAAATACAATATTGATTTTGAAGAATTTCATTCTGTATATCATGAGATCAACGAAAAACTTTGGGAACAGATCAGAGACGGCGAAATTGATAAAGAATATCTTAGAAAGCATCGTTTTTATGATACCTTCAAACATTTTGGAATTGATGATTTAGGATTGTCGATGTTTTTTGAGGAACATTTCTTAGATAAAATTCTTAATTATAACCATTTGGTTGAAAGCGCAGAATATATTTTAGATTATTTAAAAGCTAAAAACTATACACTTCATATTATATCAAACGGTTTTCAGGAAGTGACGGAAAGAAAATGTATTCTTTCAGGAATTGATCATTATTTTCAGACGATTACAAGCGCAGATTCTGTTGGAGTAAGAAAACCCAATCCTGCTATTTTTGAGTATTCTTTAGGGCTTTCTGAAGCTAAAAAAGAAGAAAGTATTCTGATTGGCGACGATTGGATAGCTGATGTAATTGGTGCTCAGAATTTCGGTATGGATGTTATTTTCTTTGATGTTTTAAATGAAAATAAAGAAGTTGAAAATCTGAAGGTGATAAAGCATCTTTTGCAGATTAAAGAATATTTGTAAAGACCTATTTAAAATAGTTTCGGCGGCACCAAAGGTGCCGCCGAAACTTATTATTCATCAGAAAAATTCAGAATTAAATTCCCAAACTTTCTCTTACTCTTTTAATAGTTTCCGTAGCAATAACTCTTGTTTTTGCTGCTCCTTCCTGTAGTTTTGCTTCAAGCTCTTCAAGATTGTTCATATAGTAAGAAAATAATTCTCTTTCTTTTTCAAATCTTGTTAGAATTAAATCTAAAAGCTCTTTTTTAGCATGACCGTAACCGAAATTTCCGGCTAAATATTTTGCTCTTAATTCTTCAGTTTGTTCAGGTGTTGCAATCAATTCGTAGATAGCAAAAGTTTTGTCTGTAGAAGGATCTTTTGGTTCTTCCAGAGATTTAGAATCGCTTTCAATACTCATTACCTGCTTTTTTAATTGTTTTTCAGGTAAGAAAATATTGATAATGTTTCCTCTTGATTTTGACATTTTATGACCGTCAATTCCGGGAACATATTTGGTGTCTTCCTGCAATTCGGCTTGAGGTAAAACCAAAACTTCACCCATCTGATTATTGAATCTTGAAGCAACATCACGTGCAATTTCCAAATGTTGAAGCTGATCTTTTCCTACAGGAACAATTTCAGCGTCGTATAATAAAATATCTGCAGCCATCAAAATAGGATAGGTAAACAAACCTGCATTCACATCCTGCAAACGGTCTGCTTTATCTTTAAATGAATGTGCTAAAGTCAGTCTCTGATAAGGAAAAAAACATGATAAATGCCAAGAAAGTTCACAGGTTTCAGGGATGTCGCTCTGTCTGTAAAAAAATGTTTTTTCGGTATCAAGTCCGCAAGCAAGCCAAGCTGCAGCAATTTCGTAGGTATTGTTTTTAAGTTCTTTTGCATCTTTAATCTGCGTCAACGAATGTAGATTCGCAATGAATAAAAATGATTCATTTCCTGCTTGCTTAGAAAGCTCTACTGCAGGAATAATTGCACCCAAAAGGTTTCCAAGGTGCGGTGTTCCGGTGGCTTGTATGCCGGTAAGAATTCTTGACATTTGTTTAAAATTATTTTTAAAAAATTATTGAACTGCAAATTTAGGGAAAATTACTTTCTAATTGCGTTGTAGTATTTAATCTCAACTCTTTTAAAAATCTGTGGCAAAATAATTTTATATTCTTTTTTATCCAAATTTGTGATAACAGTTCCAAAAATATAAATGAAATAGGTGTATTTTCCATCATTAATAATCATGTAATAATCTGAATTTGTACCAAAGAAAATTAAATTCTGTGTATTTGTAAGTTGATTCTTGAAAGCTCCGAAAGAATATTTCTTCTGATAACTAAATAGATGCCGGATTTTTTCTAATGATTTTGTATCGAAAATTTTGCGAGGATTATCTTTTTTCAAATAAACCATTTTCTCATTAATCAAAACTTTCTCTATCACAGAAGGTTGTTTCAATAAACCGCCATTGTAGGTTTGAAGTATTTTAATTGCATCTAAATATGGAATATAATTATAAAAATAACCTTTCGTGTTGAGGTTGTTTATATTAAAATTCGATAGGAATTGAACTTCTTCTTGGCTTATTTCCAAATCTTTTCCAGATATTACTTGAGAAGGATAATTAGCTAAATAATTTTCAGAAATCTCGGAGTTTGAATTTTTATAAAGAGCACTTCCTATCCTGATTATTTTTCGTAGTCCTCCCATTGAAAGGTCATTTCTATCATATTTTTTAGTCTTGAAAGAACTGTAAAAATTAACTACTTTTCTCGTACTATTATCAACAATAATTATTTTTTCTCTGAACCATTCATCAAATACTTTTTTATCTTCAGGTTTAAGATTGTAATTTAAAGAACTGTCAAAAATTTTATTTCTGATAGAATCGAGATTACTTTTGTAAGATGTCGAATCTAAAGTTGTATAAATTTTTAAATTCTTCTCTTTTGTATCTATTTTAAGTTTTTCGAGTTCTTCATCCACAAAACGAATGACAGTGCTATCTTTTATAGTTTTGTTATCAGAATAATAATAAATGTTTTCCTTTTTACAGGAAAAGAGAATGAAGAGTAATATGGCTAACTGAAAAGTTTTCATTCAGCATTATGGAATCAAAATCTTCTCCCCACCAAACTTAGGTTCTACACCAAACATAAAATCCCAGAAAACTTTTGCTCTTGCCAGTTTTTCTCTCGCATTGGTTTTTAAACCGGCATATTTATTAACATCTGCTGCATTGTAACCCCAAGCTTCAATATTGTTTTTTCTTGCTAAATAAACCGCTCTTTCGTTGTGAAACCTTTGTGAAATAATGATGTAAGAGCTTTGTCCGAAAATCTCTTTTGCCCGAAGCACAGAATCTAAAGTTCTGAAACCCGCAAAATCTTCGAAAATTTTATCAGCAGGAACTCCGGCTTTGATAAGCTCGTTTTTCATTTCTTCAGGCTCATTGTAATCTTTCTTAGAATTGTCACCACTCACGATGATATTCTGAATTTTTCCTGATTTATATAATTGCGTAGCTGCCTCAATTCGATTGAAGAAATAAGCATTCGGTGCTCCGTTGGATAAAGTTTTACTTGTTCCTAAAAGAAGTCCCGTTTTTTCATTTGGTAAAGTTGAAATATTAGACGTTACGTAATCTTCCGACTGATTATTAATTGTAAAATTTGACCAGATGATAAAAATAATTCCTGCCACAAAAAGTAGCAGGAAAATTTTGATTATATTTTTTATAATTCTTTTCATACATTGTAAACCTTGAAGGTTTCATAAAAGTATGAAATCCCTATGAGTTGGCAACACAAAAATCGATAAAGATTTTGGGATTAAATATGTCCTTTAGAAGACAATAAAAATCTACATATTAAATATTTTAGAACTCAAGTCCGTTTGGAAAAGCTTTTTTTCTGAAAATTAAAAGCAATGCAGCTCCAATAGTAATAGCAGAATCGGCAACGTTAAAGATATATTTAAAAAACTCAAGATGTTTTCCACCAATTACAGGCCAGCTTTCGGGAACATACCAATCAACTAAAGGAAAATGTAGCATATCAACAACACAGCCTTTCATAAAAGTAGAATAACCTTCTCCGAAAGGAACCAGTTTAGAAACTCCGCCATAACCGATCCATTGATTTACATTTTCATCGTAAACCATTCCGCTGTCGAAAATTAAACCATAAAACATTCCGTCGATAAGATTTCCAATAGCTCCGGCAAAAATAATTGACATTGGGATAATCAGATAATTAGATTCGCCTCTTTTAAGCCACTTATTGAAAAGATAGATCATTCCGCCAATCAGGAAAATACGAACAATCACTAAAAAATATTTACCAAGCATTCCACCAAAATGAAAACCATAAGCCATGCCCGGATTTTCTACAAATGTAAGCTTAAAACCTGGAAAAACAGGAATACTGTCATTCAGGTTAAAATTTGTTTTGATATAAATTTTTGAAGCCTGATCTATTAATAAAATAAGAAAAGTGATTAATGCTATTTTCTTCATTACTTGTCTTTCTTTGGATTGTCTTTAAAATCTCTTACAGGTTTATCCTTTTTTACAGGAGCTTTTGGTTCAAATTTTTGTGTTTTTGCACCTCTGGTATGAAATTTTTCATATCGAATTCCCATATCTTTCATCACGCTTTTTAGCGCATTCAGCTCCATTTGGTTTTTTGGGTGTACAATTAATGCTTCCATTTTAATTTATTTTTTTGTCAGTCTTAGGATAATCAAAGACTTAATGTTTAGAAAGTTCGTCGAGTCTTTTTCTGTCTTTTGCAGGCAGATCATTGATTCCGTTCTTGCCCATTTTACTGAGAAGCCTGTCGATTTCTTTTTCTCTTTCTCGTTTATCTGAGTTGAATTGCTGATCGATTGTCAGATTTTTAGGCTTATCAGGATAGAATCTGTTTTTGATTCGATCTTTATTAAAAAACCATAAAACAACAACGAGGATAATTCCTAAAATCAAAAATTCACTCATAGATATAATTAAAAATTAGGTTTATACAATGCTGTAAAACATTATATAAACCCAATTAATTATTTACAAAAATAAGATAAAAATAATTATCTCTTCATATTTTTAGCTTCAATACTCAAAGTAGCATGTGGTACGGCCAAAAGTCTTTCCTTTGGAATTAGTTTTCCCGTAACTCTGCAAACGCCGTAAGTTTTGTTTTCAATTCTTATTAAAGCATTTTTAAGATCTCTTACAAACTTTTCCTGTCTTCCTGCCAAAATAGAGTTTTGCTCTTTGCTCAACGTTTCTGCACCTTCTTCAAAAGCTTTGAAAGTAGGTGATGTATCATCCGTTCCGTTATTTTGATCATTGATAAAGCTTTCTCTGATTAGCTGTAAATCTTTCTCTGCTTTCTCAATCTTTTCTTTGATTATTTTTTTAAACTCTTGTAAATCAGAGTCGTTGTATTTTACTCTTTCGTCTTGCATTGTCTTTTTCTTTTTTAATAAATTTATGATTTGGAAATTGAAAAAACAATAGTTATATATTAATTTTTTTCAACATTCACTTTAAATTTAATCTCATCGATGTCGATTTCGTTAAAATTTGAAAGTGAAGATACAATTTCTATTTTATTTGACAAGACCTCAGATGAAATATATTCTTCATTTTGTTTGATCTGCTCCAAAAACGGAGTGTTTTCTTCCAAAACGATGCTTATTCTGTCTGTTAATTCAAAATCTTTCTCTTTTCTGAGATTTTGGATCCTGTTGATAAATTCTCTTGCGATACCTTCAGATTTCAACTCATCAGTCATCTTCAAATCTAGTGCCACAGTTGTTTTCCCGTCTGAAGTTACCGTCCATCCCGGAATATCTTTTGTTGAAATTTCTACATCATTCAATGTGATTTCATATCCTTGGATTTCTAGGCTTCCTTCTTTTTCTAAAGATGAGATTTGTTCGGCAGAAAGATTAGTAATTTCATTACCAACAACTTTCATATCTTTTCCAAGTCTCGAACCTAAAGTTTTGAAGTTGGGTTTGATCTGTTTTACAATTAAATGAGATGCTTCTTCAGCATTGATCAATTGTAATTCCTTAACGTTAACTTCCTGTTTAATTAATTCTGCAACGGCTAAAATCTGCTCTTCAGTTTTCTTATCCAATACAGGAATCAACACTTTTTGTAACGGTTGACGAACTTTTACGTTTTCCTTTTTTCTCAATGAGAAAACCATACTTGTAATGTTTTGTGCTAAATGGGTTTTTTCAACCAAATCCTGATCGATTAAACTTTCATCTGCAACCGGGAAGTTCGTTAAATGCACAGATTCTACGCTTTCTTTTCCTGTTACTTTGTTTAAATCCTGATACAACTGATCCATAAAGAACGGAGCAATTGGTGCAGATAATTTGGCAACAGTTTCAAGACAAGTATATAAAGTTTGGTAAGCAGAGATTTTGTCATCAGAATAATCTCCTTTCCAGAAACGTCTTCTGCACAATCTTACGTACCAGTTTGATAAATTATCGTTTACGAAATTACTGATCGCTCTTGCAACTCTTGTTGGCTCGTAATCTTCGTAAAATGCTTTTACTTCTTTAATTAAAAGATTTAATTCAGATAAAATCCAACGGTCGATTTCCGGTCTGTTTTGAACCGCAGGTTCAGCGAATTTGAATCCGTCAACATTTGCATACAAAGCAAAGAATGAATAAGTATTGTAAAGTGTTCCGAAGAATTTTCTTCTCACTTCGTCAATTCCTTCGATGTCAAATTTTAGGTTTTCCCAAGGATTTGCGTTTGAAATCATGTACCAACGCGTTGCATCCGGTCCGTAAACAGCAAGAGTTTCGAACGGGTCAACTGCATTTCCTAAACGTTTTGACATTTTCTGACCGTTTTTATCCAAAACAAGTCCGTTACTCATTACATTTTTATAAGCAACAGAATCAAAAACCGCCGTTCCGATAGCGTGAAGTGTGTAGAACCAACCACGAGTCTGGTCAACACCTTCCGCAATGAAATCTGCCGGGAAAGCTTTATTGTTATCAATTAATTCTTTATTTTCAAAAGGATAATGCAACTGTGCATAAGGCATAGAACCTGAATCAAACCAAACATCGATTAGGTCGCTTTCACGGTTCATTGCTTTTCCTGAATCTGAAACCAAAACTACTTTGTCAACTACATTTTTGTGCAGATCAACCAAAGAATAGTTTTCTTCAGACATATTTCCAATCTCAAAACCTTTGAAAGGATTTTCTTTCATTAATCCTGCAGTAACAGATTTTTCGATTTCGTTATATAATTCTTCTACAGAACCGATGATTTTTTCTTCTTTTAAATCTTCAGTTCTCCAGATTGGCAATGGAATTCCCCAATATCTTGAGCGGGAAAGATTCCAGTCGTTTACATTTTCCAACCAGTTGGCAAAACGACCTTCTCCGGTAGCTTTTGGCTTCCAGTTGATGGTTTCGTTCAATTCTACCAAACGGTCTTTTACAGCCGTCATTTTTACAAACCAAGAATCCAAAGGATAATATAAAACAGGTTTATCGGTTCTCCAACAGTGTGGATAAGAGTGAACATATTTTTCTACTTTGAAGGCTTTGTTTTCTGTTTTCAACAAAATCGCCAATTCTACATCCCAAGATTTTTCAGGTGCAGTTCCTTCATCGTAATATTCGTTTTTAATATATTTTCCTGAGAAAGTTTCCGGAACATCATTTCCTTTGATGAATTTACCTTGTAAATCAACCAACGGAACTAAATTATCATTTTCGTCTTTCACCAACATTGGAGGAATTCCTGCATCTTTCGCTACTCTCGCATCATCTGCACCAAAAGTAGGAGCGATGTGAACAATTCCAGTTCCATCTTCTGTGGTTACAAAATCTCCAATGATTACTCTGAACGCTTTTTCAGGAGTTTCATCCGGTGTAAACCAAGGGATTAATTGCTCGTATTGTGTTCCTGCAAGTTTTTCTCCTGAGAAAATTAAATTTTCTTTATACAATAAATTTATTAAATCTTTTGAAGAAAATATTTTAAGGTCAAAACCTTCAATATGTGGAAGTTCTTCGGTCATTTGCGGACAAATAAAAACTCCTCTATTATAGCCTGAACTAATACAAGACCCAACAAATTCGTTTAAACTCTTTAAGTTATAATTAGTTAGTTTTAGTTCTACGGGATATTCAACATCATTTATAAAAGTAAATCCGTCAAATTTGAAATTTTCTTTTTCTAATGTTAACCTACCTTTAAAAATTTCTTCTACTATCCATTTTTCTGCTTGCTTATTAGATAAATTTTTAAAAACTCTATCAAAAGCAATTAGAACATTACTTTTTTCATCAGTATATTGATTTTCTATGCTTTTCAATAAGACATATTCAATATCTCTTCCTACCGCCAAAGCTGTGTTTGAAGGCAAAGTCCAGGGAGTTGTCGTCCAAGCTAAAACGTTTACATCTCCATCAACATCGTTGAATAATTCTGAAGAATCTTTTTTAACTTTAAACTGAGCAACAATTGTTGTGTCGGTAACATCACGGTAAGTTCCAGGCTGATTTAATTCGTGAGAAGAAAGTCCGGTTCCTGCTTTTGGAGAATAAGGTTGAATGGTGTAGCCTTTATACAATAATTCTTTGCTGTATAATTGCTTCAACAGCCACCAAACCGTCTCCATATATTTTGACTTGTACGTGATGTACGGATCTTCAAGATCTACCCAATATCCAATTTTTTCGGTAAGGTGATTCCAAACATCGGTATAACGCATTACTGCTTCACGACAAGCTTTGTTGTAATCTTCAATCGAAATTTTTTTGCCAATATCTTCTTTAGTGATTCCGAGTTCTTTTTCAACTCCTAATTCCACAGGAAGTCCGTGTGTGTCCCAACCTGCTTTACGGAAAACCTGTTTCCCGTTCTGCGTTTGGTAACGACAGAAAATATCTTTCAAAGCTCTTGCCATAACGTGATGAATTCCGGGCATTCCGTTGGCTGAAGGCGGACCTTCGTAAAACACAAACTCAGGATTTCCCTGACGTGTTTCCACACTTTTTGCGAAAGTGTCGTTTGCTTTCCAGAATTCCGAAACATTCTCGGCTACATCTATAAGGTTGAGGTTTTTATATTCTTTAAATTGGCTCATTGTAATTTCTCAATTTCGTTGATTAATCAAGTTGGCAAATTTAGTGATTTTTGTCGGTTTATAATATATGTTTTATTTTGATTCCATCTATTGAAAAGTTGGAATAAAAGGATGTGTATTTGACGTTAAAATTAAATGTCCCACAGATCGCACATTTTTTTATAAAAAAATTAAAACTGAACCATTAAGGAGATTTAAGAAGTTAAGCTTTTTTAAGAAAAATCAATAGATTTTTTGAAAAGCATTCTGCTGGAAGAGAGAAGAGACTTAATATTCTTAACTTCTTAATAGAAATC
Source organism: Chryseobacterium mulctrae (assembly GCF_006175945.1). Lineage (NCBI taxonomy): Bacteria > Pseudomonadati > Bacteroidota > Flavobacteriia > Flavobacteriales > Weeksellaceae > Chryseobacterium > Chryseobacterium mulctrae. The sequence continues at coordinate 2,607,776 of NZ_VAJL01000001.1, forward strand.
TTAATGGTTCAATATTTCCATCGTAATTTTATTCTCAATCATATGCGTTATCTGAGCATGAAAAATTTTCATTTGGCTTTGCTTTAATCTTTTCATTTTAATTAAATAAATTTGTCTTCTAAATTTAAACTATTGGAACTCTTCCCACTCATCGAAAAGGCAAGCATTCAGGACATCAAAAAATTTCAGGAAGAAAAACTTCAGGAACTTTTGAAATATCTTGAAGCGCATTCACCTTTTTATCAAAAATTATTTAAAGAAAAAAGTATTGATATTGCTGATATTCAGACTTTGGAAGACTTACAGAAAATCCCAACAACTTCGAAAAACGATATCCAGCAAAATAATGATGATTTTTTCTGTATTCCTCAAAATCAAATTGTTGATTACAGCACGACTTCCGGAACTCTCGGTGATCCTGTAACTTTTGGATTGTCTGATGCCGACCTTGAAAGATTGGCTTACAACGAAGCGGTTTCTTTTGCCTGTGCAGGAATTCAAAAAGGGGATGTTGTACAGATGATTACGACGATTGATAAAAGATTTATGGCTGGTTTGGCTTATTTTTTAGGATTGAGAAAAATGGGTGCAAGTGTCGTAAGAATGGGACCGGGAATTCCAGAACTTCAATGGGATTCTATTTTTAGATATAAACCAAAATATTTGATAACCGTTCCATCATTTCTGTTGAAAATGATTGATTATGCCGAAAAACACGGAATTGATTATAAAAATTCCAGCGTTTTTGGCGCGGTTTGCATTGGTGAAAGCATCAAAAATCAAGATTTTACTGATAATATTCTTTCGCAGAAAATTAAGGAGAAATGGAATATTCAATTGTATTCTACTTATGCTTCCACTGAAATGAGCACTGCGTTTACTGAATGTGAACATCAAATTGGAGGGCATCAACATCCGGAATTAATTATCACAGAAATTCTTGATGATGAAGGAAATCCAGTAAAAGATGGAGAAAGCGGTGAACTGACCATTACAACTTTGGGTGTTGAAGCACTTCCTTTGTTGAGATTTAAAACGGGAGATTTAGTTAAAGCTCATTACGAACCATGTAAATGCGGTAGAAATACAATGAGATTAGGCCCAGTTGTCGGAAGAAAACAGCAAATGATCAAATATAAAGGAACGACTTTATATCCGCCTGCAATGAATGATATTCTGAATGATTTCGAAGGAATTTTATGTTATCAAATTGTTATTCAATCCAATGAAATTGGTTTGGATGAAATTATCATTAAGCTTAGTACAGAAAGAGAAGAAGAAAGTTTTGAAGGAGAAGTGAGAGATCATTTCCGTGCAAAATTAAGAGTTAGCCCGAAAATTGAAATTGTAGATTTTGATGTTTTGTCTAAAACCGTTTTCAACCCAAACAGTAGAAAACCGATTACATTTATAGATTTAAGATGAATTTTAAATTTTATTCAAATAAGTTGGAAATATTATCGTTCAGTTAAAACTAATTTGCTTTTCTGATATTATATTTGCAATCTTAATTTTATACTATGAAAAAAATATTTCTATTTCTGTTCGTTGCAATGAGCACAACTATTTTCGCTCAAAATAAATTGACCATCGAGGCGGGAAACTTGAATTTTCTAAAAGGACAAACAGAAGTTAATGTTGAACGTAATTACGGAAGCCCACTTTTTCAGGCAGATAATTTTACAGAAACTGAATATATAGAAAGAAGACACAAAGAAACTGTAGCTAAAAAAGGTGAAGAAGCATGGAAAAAATGGATCGACATTTGGGAGCAACATGTAGAAACCATTTGGACGGAAAAATTTATTGAAGGTTTAAATAGATCAAAGAAAATTAAATTTGCTCAAAATCTTGAAACAAAATATACTTTAATTATCCAGCCAAAATGGATGTACGCAGGATGGAGCGGTTTTGTAACGCAGCCCGGAAAATTAACAGCAGAAATTACAATTGTGGAAACTGCAGATCCTTCAAAAGTTTTAGCAAAATTTGTAGGTGATAAAATTGAAGGAGTCGGAAGTAAGGTTGATTACAGCATGGAATATGGAAGAATCGCTGCAGCTTACGAAAAAACAGGAAAAGAGTTTGGGAAAGAGTTGAAAAAAGCTTTAAAATAAAACAAAAGCGGTCTGAAAATTTTCAGACCGCTTTTTTATGCTTGTTGCTTTTCTGCTTTAATGAAATTTGCTAAATTCACAATTGCAGTATCGTGTATTCTAACAAACGTATTCTTTTTATCCCAAACATAGCCTGCCAAAACTGCGCAGATTTTTCTTTTAACATCAGGATTTTCCGGTTGGTGGAAAAATAATTCCTGAAGATTTCCGGTGTACCATTCTTTTACATACGTTGTAAAAACATCAACACCGTATAAAATATAGTCTGCAAATTCTTTTTGCCAATCGACTTTTTCTCCGTTTAATTGTCTTATGGCTAGTTTTGCCGCTGTCATTCCGCCTTCGGTTGCAAAAGCCATTCCCGAAGAAAAAACAGGATCTAGAAATTCTGAAGCATTTCCCGTTAAAGCAAATCCGTCACCGTAAAGACTTTTTACCGAGCAAGAATAATCTTTCAAATGTCTTGGTTCAAAAAGAAATTCTACATCACCAAAACGCTTTACATAATAATCAGAAAGGGAAATTGCTTTTCTCAAAGCTTCTGTAGGGTCTCCATTTTCAGATAATTTTTCAATATAATCAGTCGGACCAACAATTCCTATACTTGTATTTCCATTGGAAAATGGGATTACCCAAAGCCAGACTTCTGTTTCAATAATGTCAAAAGAGATCAAAGTTCCTTCTACGCCTTCTTCTCTGTTGATATCTTCAACGTGAGCAAAAATTGCAGAGTGCGGAGACAATTTTGAGGATTTTTCTAAATCTAAAAGTCTTGGTAAAACTCTTCCGTAACCGCTGGAATCAATTACGAATTTTGCGTGAATTTCTTTCGTTTTTCCGTCTTTCGTTTTAACGGTTGTGACAGAATCTGTTCCGTTAAATTCAATGCCGATAACTTCGGTTTCAAATTCAAGGTCAATTCCTTTGTTGATGACTTCCTGAGCCAAAGTATTGTCGAAATCAGCTCTTGGAACTTGCCAAGTCCAATCCCATCCTTCTCCGAATTTGTTGCTGAAGTCAAAAATACAGACTTCATTTCCTCGCATAAAACGGGCTCCCAATTTTTTTTCAAAGCCCATTTTATCTAACGCAGGAAACAATCCGGCTTCATCAAAATGATCCATCACTCTGGGAATAAGGCTTTCGCCAACAACAAGTCTTGGGAATTTTGTTTTTTCAACTACTTTCACATTGATGTTATTCTTCTTCAAATAAGCAGAAGATACGCATCCGGAAGGTCCAGCTCCAATTACTAAAACATCAACAATTTCTTTGTCCATTTGTTTAATAAAACTTTTTATCTTTGCGCAAAATTAGTGACAATTAATCATATCTTACAAAATTATATACCATTACTTTTAATTGATGAAAATAAATAACTTTTTAGAACTGAGAGATTTTCAGAGAATTATTATTGAAAATGAAAGCATAGAATTAGATCAATCACTTCTCCAGAGGGTGAATGAAAGCTTTTCTTTTCTGAAAGAATTTTCAAAAAATAAAGTAATTTATGGAGTAAATACGGGTTTCGGACCGATGGCTCAGTTTAAAATCAGTGATGAAGATACCCATCAACTTCAATATAATTTAATCAGAAGCCATTCTTCAGGGATTGGAAATCCGCTTCCCGCGGATGAAGTGAAAGCTTGTATGTTGGCAAGATTAAATACATTATCGTTAGGGAATTCCGGAGTTCACGAATCTGTTGTGAATTTACTTAAGGAATTAATTAACAGAGATATTACGCCGTTGATTTTCGAACATGGAGGTGTTGGAGCAAGTGGTGATTTGGTGCAATTGGCACATTTAGCTTTAGTTCTAATTGGTGAAGGGGAAGTTTTCTATAAAAATGAAAGAAAATCTACCAAAGAAGTTTTCGAAACTGAAGGTTTAGAACCAATTCAGGTTGAAATTCGTGAAGGTTTAGCTTTAATGAACGGAACTTCGGTAATGTCAGGAATTGGAATTGTAAACGCATACAAAGCCAATCAATTAACTGAAATTTCATTAAAATTATCTTGTGCAATCAACGAAATTGTTCAGGCATACGATGATCATTTTTCTGAAGTACTGAACGGAACAAAACTTCACGCAGGTCAGCAGAAAATCGCAGAAAAAATGCGTCATCATTTAGCTGATAGTAAATTAATCAGAAAAAGAGCAGACCATTTATATACTCACTTTGAAGAACAGGAAAAAGTTTTCAAAGAAAAAGTACAGGAATATTATTCTTTAAGATGTGTTCCTCAGATTTTAGGTCCGGTTTTAGATACTTTAGAATACACTGAAAAAGTGTTGGAAAATGAGATCAATTCGGCAAATGATAACCCGATTATCAATGTGAAAGACCAGCACGTTTACCACGGTGGAAACTTTCACGGAGATTATATTTCTTTGGAAATGGATAAGTTGAAAATCGTTGTAACGAAGTTGACCATGTTAGCTGAAAGACAATTGAATTATCTTTTAAATTCAAAAATAAATGAAATTTTACCACCATTTGTTAATTTGGGTAAATTAGGATTTAATTTCGGGATGCAGGGTGTTCAGTTTACAGCGACTTCTACAACTGCAGAAAGCCAGATGTTGTCGAATCCGATGTATGTTCACAGTATTCCGAATAATAATGATAATCAGGATATTGTAAGTATGGGAACGAATGCAGCAGTAATTTGCAGAAAAGTAATTGAAAATGCTTTTGAAGTACTTTCTATTGAGGCGATTACGATTGTTCAGGCGATTGAATATCTTGGTTTTCAAGAACAAATTTCATCTAAAACAAAAGAGCTGTATGATGAAATCAGAAAAATCATTCCTGCATTTTCAAATGATATAGTGATGTATCCTTATTTAGAGGAAGTGAAAAAATATTTAAAGACAATGTAATTATTGGCTGCTTTTAGTTGTCAATATATAAATAAACTGAAACACATATGAAATGTGCAATTGTAACAGGTGGTTCTCGCGGAATCGGAAGAGCAATCTGTATAAAACTGGCTGAAGAGAAAATCGAGCATATTTTAATTAATTATACTTCAAACGAATCTGCAGCAAAGGAAACTTTAGCTAAAGTGGAAGAATTGGGTTCTACAGGAGAAATTCTTAAATTCGATGTAGGAAATGCTGAGGAAACTCAAAAAGTTTTAAATGAATGGCAGGAAAATAATCCAAATTCTGTAGTCGAAATTATCGTAAACAACGCAGGAATCACAAGAGACGGATTATTCATGTGGATGCCAATTGAAGACTGGAATTCTGTGATTAACACAAGTTTAAATGGTTTCTATAATGTGACGAATTTCTTTATTCAGAAATTGTTGAGAAACAAATATGGCAGAATTATCAATATGGTTTCTGTTTCAGGAGTAAAAGGAACGGCCGGACAAACCAATTATTCTGCTGCGAAAGGTGCTTTGGTTGGCGCGACAAAAGCTTTGGCTCAGGAAGTTGCAAAAAGAAATATTACTGTAAATGCAGTTGCTCCGGGTTTTATCAAAACAGATATGACGCAGGATTTTAACGAAGATGAATTGAAAGCAATGATTCCTGCAAACAGATTTGGTGAAGCAGAAGAAGTGGCAGATTTAGTTGCATTTTTAGCATCCAAAAAATCTTCGTACATCACAGGAGAAATTATTAATATTAACGGAGGAATTTATTCGTAAAATAATGTAACAATATAACAATGTACCAGTTTACCAATGTTTTTAAATTGTTACATTGCTAGATTGATACATTGTTAAATTTGAAAAGCATGGAAAATAGGGTAGTCATTACCGGAATGGGAATTTATTCTTGCATCGGAACTTCTTTGGAAGAAGTGAAAGAATCCCTGTATCAAGGAAAATCGGGAATTGTTTTAGTCGATGAAAGAAAAGAATTTGGTTTCAGATCAGGTCTTACGGGAGTTGTTCCAAAACCGGATTTGAAAAATCTTCTCAACAGACGTCAACGCGTAAGTATGGGCGAAGAAAGCGAATACGCTTACATTGCGACATTGGATGCCCTAAAACAGGCAAATATCGATCAGGATTTTTTAGACCAAAATGAAGTCGGAATTTTATACGGAAACGATAGCGTTTCAAAAGCGGTTGTAGAATCTATCGATATTGCAAGAGAAAAAAAAGATACTACTTTAATGGGTTCTGGAGCGATTTTTAAATCGATGAACTCTACGGTAACGATGAATCTTTCTACTATTTTTAAATTAAGAGGGATCAACCTTACCATCAGCGCAGCTTGTGCAAGTGGTTCTCATTCTTTGGGATTGGCTTATATGATGATTAAAAATGGTTTTCAGGAGATGATTGTTTGCGGTGGAGCACAGGAAACCAACAAATATTCAATGGCGAGTTTTGATGGTTTGGGTGTTTTTTCGGTAAGAGAAAACGAACCTGCAAAAGCATCAAGACCTTTCGATTCTGATAGAGACGGATTAATTCCAAGCGGTGGAGCAGCAACTTTAATTGTTGAAAGCCTTGAATCTGCACAAAAAAGAGGAGCAACCATTTTAGGTGAGATCGTTGGTTACGGTTTTTCTTCAAATGGCGGACACATTTCTACACCGAATGTAGATGGTCCGGCTTTAGCGATGAATCGTGCTTTAAAACAGTCAAGTTTAGACGTGAAAGATATTGATTATATTAATGCTCATGCGACTTCAACACCAATTGGTGATGCGAATGAAGCAAAAGCAATTCATGAAATTTTCGGAAGCGAAGTCCCGGTAAGTTCTACAAAATCAATGACCGGTCACGAATGTTGGATGGCAGGTGCAAGTGAAGTGATCTATTCTATTTTAATGATGCAGAACGATTTTGTGGCGCCTAACATCAATTTAGAAAATCCTGATGAAGACGCTCAAAAGATAAACTTAATCTCCGAAACTAAAAATCAAAAAATTGACGTATTTTTGTCGAATTCTTTCGGATTTGGGGGAACCAACTCCGCATTAATCGTTAAAAAATTTGAATAAAAAAACATGGAAAGAGAAAAAATTGTTGCCATTGCTAATGATTTTTTAATCAATGAGTTTGAGGTAGATGGTGACGAAATCAGTAATGATGCCCATTTCAAGAAGACTTTGGGCTTAGACAGTTTAGATTATATAGACTTGGTGGTGGTAATTGAGTCTAATTTTGGAATAAAATTAGGCGAAACAGACTTTAAAGATATTATCACTTTTGATGATTTCTACTCGACAATAGAAAACAAAATCGCTCAAAAAAACGCATAACTATCGATTAAAAATTTACTCAAAAAATGTAACGATATTACAATTTAACAGTTAACCAATGTTTTAAATATTCTTACACTGTTAAATTGATACATTGTTAAATTAATATTATGAACAAGTGGAAAGGCAAATCTAAAGGTACCATCTTAGGTTACAGAATCTTCGTTTGGTGCATTAGAAATATTGGGATCCGAAGTTCTTATTTTGTTCTTTATTTTGTTGCTTTTTACTATTTTTTATTCGAAAAAAAGAGCAACAAATATTATCGATATTACTTTCAGAAAAGACTCGATTACGGTTTTTGGAAAACTAAGCTCTCTTTATTCAAAAGCTATTTTACTTTCGGTCAGACTTTGATAGACAAAACTGCTATTTCAGCTGGTTTAAGAGATAAATATACCTACGAATTCGACGGAATAGAAAATCTCAGAAATCTTTTAGCCGAAAAAAAAGGCGGTGTTCTCATCAGTGCACACATCGGGAATTTCGAAATTGCAGAACATTTTTTTGCAGAAATTGATTTCGATTGCCAAATTAATTTAGTGACAACAGATCAGGAAGTTACGGTTATTAAAGAATATCTTGAAAGCGTTTCTGTGAAACAAAGCAGCATCAAATTCATTTACGTAAAAGACGATATGTCGCATATTTTCGACATCAACGAAGCGTTGTCTAAAAACGAATTGATTTGTTTTACTGGCGACCGTTATTTCGAAGGTTCCAAATTCCTTGAAGCAGATTTGCTTGGGAAAAGTGCTAAATTTCCGGCAGGTCCTTTCCTTATTGCTTCCCGATTGGGCGTTCCTGTGGTTTATGTGTATGTAATGAAAGAAAAAAATCTTCATTATCATTTGTATGCAAGAGTCGCTGAAAACGTCAAAAAACGCGATGCACAAGGACTTTTACGCTCATACACCAAGAATCTTGAATCAATGATTCAGAAATATCCACTTCAATGGTTCAACTATTTCGATTTTTGGGACGATATTGATTAATTTTCGATAATTTTAAGGCGGTTATTTGGCAGTGTTGAATAAGCCAGTTTAATATTTTTTATGGCAGCTATTTCCGCCTTCCGCTCCCGCTTTTTTGTTACGCTTTGCTTCACAAAAAGAGCTCCGCTCAAGTCGGGCTGCTTGTAATTCAATAATACAGGAGCCAAGGTAAAAGTTTAAAGATCCAAGATTAATATCTATTAAATTAATGTATTGTAAGTTTTTGGTAAAGAGGATTATAGAGTGCTGTTCCTTTGCTAAGTGAAACGCCTTTGCGAACAAAAAATATTTTCAATAATTTAAAAAAATCTTTGTGTCCTTTGAGTTTAAATAATGCTATATAAATTGAGTTTTTCGTAAATATTTTTAGACACATTATTCTAAACAGTTTGATAAACTTTTGTACCTTTTGCCGTTAAAACTATAATCAGAATTTGAAAAAAACATACGACATATTGATTATCGGCAGCGGAATAGGAGGTCTTGTTTCGGCTCTTATTTTGGCGAAAGAAGGCTTAAAAGTCTGTGTCTTGGAGAAAAACAATCAATATGGCGGAAATTTACAGACATTTTCCCGTGATAAATTAATTTTCGATACCGGAGTTCATTATTTGGGCGGACTTTCAAAAGGGCAAAACCTGCATCAGTTTTTTTCTTACCTGGAAATAATGGATGATTTAGAGCTCCAGAAAATGGATGAAAATGGTTACGATAAAATCACCTTCGGCGCCGATGAAATTGAATATCCGCACGCTCAGGGTTATGAAAATTTTGTTGAACAATTATCAAAATATTTTCCTGAAGAAAGAGAGAATTTAGAAGATTATTGTGAAGAAATTCAGCGTGTTTGCAATCACTTTCCCAGATATAATGTGATTGGAAAAGATAATTATAGTGAGGAAATCCTCCATTTAAATACCAAAAGATTCATCGAATCTATTACACAGAATAAGAAATTGCAATCTGTTTTATTGGGTTCCAATTTTTTATACGCAGGCGATTCTGAAAACATTCCGTTTTATGTTCATGCTTTAACGGTGAATTCTTACATTCAAAGTGCTTACAAATGCGTGAAAGGAGGAAGCCAGATTTCAAAACTTTTAATCCGGAAATTAAGAGAATACGGAGCAGATGTTCACAAACATTCAGAAGTTTCAGAATTCATTTTTAAAGAGAACAATGTTTTAAGTTCGGTAAAAACAAAATCAGGAAAAGAATATTTCGCTAAACAGTTTATTTCGAATATTGAAATTCGTTCTTTAACTAGATTAATCGGTGAAGAAAGATTGAAAAAATCTTTTTTAAACAGAGTCTTAAGTTGGGAACCTGTTTCGTCATGTTTCAGTGTTTATTTGGTTTTAAAACCTCAGACAATTTCCAATTTCAATTATAATATTTACCATTATTCATCCGACGAATTAGTCTGGAATGCCTATCGTTACGAGAAAAAATCGTGGCCGGAAACTTATATGCTTTCTTCTACGCCTTCAAAACATCATCCTGAATTTGCAGAAAGTTTAACCGCCATTTCTTATATGGATTTTGATGAGGTCAAAGCTTGGAAAACTACTGTAAATACTGTTGCTGAAGAATACGAAAGAGGAAAAAAATACGAAAAGTTCAAGTTGGAAAAAGCAGAAAAAATGATTGATGCTTTGGAAAAGAAAATTCCGAATTTAAGAGATTCAATTAAAAATATTTATACCTCTTCTCCTTTGTCTTATCGCGATTATATCGGAAGTTTTGATGGGAATATGTATGGTTATATGAAAAGCTCTGAAAATCCTTTAAAAACAATGGTTTCTCCACGTACAAAAATCGAAAATCTCTTTCTGACAGGGCAATCAGTCAATATGCACGGAATTTTAGGTTGTACAATCGGAGCTTTCAACACCTGTGCAGAAATTTTAGGTAAAGAAAAACTGGATGAACGTTTGACACAAATGATTATTAAAAATGAAGAATAAAGATAACACACAGTTTGTCATTCAGAACGAAGCGAAGCGCAGTGAAGAATCTAATATATTTGTAATAGATTTCTCCTTTCGTCGAAATGACAAGCGTTTGATTTTTCTCTATTTCGGTCTTATTCTTATCCTGAATATTACTTCTTGCGGTGTAAGAAAATCCATAAAACACATTCCAGATGTAAAAAAATATTCTTTAGAAATCCCGAAAGTCAAAACAATTAACGATTCTACTTTTAGTTTTAATCAAAATTATTTAACAAAAAATAAACAACATCTTTGGGAATTGTACATCAAAGGAAATCCTTTGCAGTTGGGCTATAATAACGGAGCTTTAACGCAGAATTTAATGCAGAAACAGGAAGAAATTTTCTTTTCTAAAGTGGAAGGTTTTGTTCCTTCAAAGTTCAAGCAGAAATTGTTGAGAGGTTTTTTGAAATGGTACAACCGAAAAATGTATCTGAATGTTCGTGAAGATTTTCAGGCTGAATTGTACGGTTTATCTCAATATTCATCAGATAAATATGATTTTATTGCTCCAAAGTTCAGACGAGCAATGTATTTGCACGGAGCACACGATATTGGTCACGCAATGCAGGATTTGATGGTTGTTGGCTGTACTTCGCTTGCAGTTTGGAATGAAAATACAGAAGATGGTGATTTGTTGATTGGGAGAAATTTCGATTTTTATGTAGGTGACGAATTTGCTAAAAATAAATTAGTCGAATTTATAGAACCCGAAAACGGAATTCCTTATATGTCGGTAAGTTGGCCAGGAATGATTGGCGTAGTTTCCGGGATGAATAAAGAAGGAATTACAGTAACAATTAACGCCGGAAAATCTAAAATTCCGTTGACAGCGAAGACTCCGATTTCTTTTGTGACAAGGGAAATTCTGCAATATGCTACAACGATTGACGAAGCGATAGCGATTGCCAAAAAGCGTAAAGTTTTTGTTTCCGAATCTATTTTGGTGGGAAGCGCTAATGATAAAAATGCAGTCATTATTGAGGTGTCTCCGAATAATTTTGGGGTTTACAGAGTTGAGAATAAGAGTAAGGTTTTTTGTACCAACCATTTTCAATCTGAAGCTTATAAAAATGATAAAAGGAATCAAAAGCAAATCGTAGAAAGCCACTCCGAATACCGTTACGAAAAACTTCAGGAACTTTTGCAGGAAAATAAAAAACTAAATCCTGAAAAAATGGCTTCTATTTTAAGAGATAAATTAGGTTTGAAGGACGAAAAAATCGGTTATGGAAACGAAAAAGCGATTAATCAGTTATTAGCGCATCATGCGGTGATTTTTTCGCCTCAGAAAAAACTGGTTTGGGTGTCTTCAAATCCTTATCAATTGGGTGAATTTGTATGCTATGATTTAAATGAAATTTTCTCGGATAAAAGATTAAAAAGCGGTGAATTTGCAAAGTCAGAATTAAATATTGCGAAAGATCCTTTTGTGGATTCTCAGGATTTTGAAAATTATGAAGAGTTTAAATTTGCCCATTCTGAAATACAAAATGCAATTGATTCGGATGATATGATTCTTACGGATGATTTTATTCCGCATTATCAATCTTTAAATCCTGATTTTTGGTTGGTTTACTATCAATCCGGGAAATATTATTTTAAACAAAAAGAATATTTAAAAGCAAAAACTGAATTTGAAAAAGCTTTGACGAAAGAAATTACAACTCTTCCAGACAAAGAAAATGTTGAAAAATATTTGAAGGAAATTTTGAGGAAATTGAATTAGTCCTTCAATATTTCTATTGTATTATATTGGAAAACTTTTGCAGTCTTGGGAGTAGTTTTCACAGGTTTAAATCCTTTTGGATAACCATATTCAGAGATAAAATAACCTTTTACTTTAATTTGAATTGGCAAATTATTTCAATTATAAAGAGAATCTGCATTAGGTAAGTTTTCACTCTTTCTTTCAAGATAAAAGTATTCTCTTTCATTCAAGTTTTCGCTATATTTTGATTGGAACCATTTTGCACACTCGCAGGCAATTGGATCATAATTTAGGATGAATGTTTTTTCTTCTTTTTTAGAAAAACTTTTTGGAATATCTATAATTTTCATTTCTGAATACCGAAAAACTTTTGCCTTTTTTAAAGGTTCTTCCGTTTCTGGAGTTCCTTTCGGATAATCTGGATATACGTAAAACTGCCCTTTCAAAATCAGCCTATGTCTTGATGGATCAAAATAGATTGGCAATTCTATATTTTTATTCTCCGGCTCTATAAAAATTGTTTTTTTCCCCCAATTGATTGTTTGCTTCATATTTTGCTCTTTTTGAAGATTCTATCCAGTTTGCACAAGCGCAACCCCAAAGGATATATTCCAATTCTAAAGTTTCAGTTTTACCAGATAATTTATTGTTTGGATTTGATAAGTCTGCTTTTCTTTTATTTTTTAGGCTGAGTTTTTTTTCGTCATTTTTTGGCGAAGAACAACTTAAAATAATGAAGATGAAGAAGATAAGATATTTCATCAAAAGATTTTCTTAAAGATATCAATTATTCTCAGGATTCACTTTATTCAAAAAAAGAAAAGCAGCAATTCCCGAAACGGTAGAAATTGTTGTCGCCAAAATAAAGCTTCCGATAATGTATTGAAGCAGATTATTTTTTACCAAATCGAAATTTAAATCCTGACTCAAAAGATTAGAATCTCCTGAAACAAAAGGCGCTCCCAAAAACAGTGACGCTGCAATAATAAACGGAATAAACGGCGGCAAACTCACATTGGAAGCCACAAATGCTAAAACTTTATTTAATTTGAAAAGGACTGATAAAGAAATAACCAACAAAGTCTGAAATCCCCAAAACGGAGAAAGTCCGATGAAAACACCAAGTGCGATGGAAAAAGCTTTAATACGATTGGTTCCGTCGCTTTCCAAAACATCTTCTTTGATGAATTTTTTAAAGCTTTTTTTTTTGAAATTATTCACGAAATTTCTCGGAATAATGTAAAGTAAGGTAATGGTTACTAAAATCGTATTCAAAATACTGATTCTTGTAAAATCTTTGAACGGTCTGAAATGCGAAACCCTTTCTGCAGGGTCATACAAAACTTTTATCGGAACATTTTTTACCGGAACGTGTCTCCAAGCTGTTCTTACAATAATTTCGATTTCAAACTCGAATTTTGGAGTGAAATATTTTTTCGGAATTTTATGTAAAGGATAAAGACGATAACCAGATTGGGTATCTTCAAGCTTGATTCCGGTCTCAAACCAAAACCAAAAATTAGAAAAACGGTTTCCAAAACTGCTTTTCTTTGGGATACCATCTTGCGACATATTTCGGTTTCCAATCAGTAAAACATCTTCGTTTTCTTGCAACAGATTTTCTACAAAAACAGGGATGTCATCGGGATAATGTTGCCCGTCTGAATCGATGGTTATGGCATAATCGTAGCCTATTTCTTTTGCCTTTCTGAAACCTATTTTCAGTGCATTTCCTTTCCCTTTGTTTTCTGATAGATCAATAACCGTAATCGAATATTTTTCTAAAATCTGTAAAGTAGAATCGGTAGAGCCGTCATTGATAACGATAATATTTTCGGTGTAATTTAAAACGCCGTCTATCACTCTTTTCAGAGTTTTTTCGTTATTGTAAGTAGGAATTAAAACACAGATTTTCTTTTCGGAAATTGCATTTTGTACTTCAGGAAGGGTCATTGTTTTATTTTAACATTGCTTTTTCTGCGTCTGTCATTGTCTTAGACTGGGCTGCAAACTTTTTGATGTAGGTTTTCAGCGCTGCATTTTGTTTGCTGTAATTATTTAACAGAAAAGCTTTGTCGTCTTTTAAGCTTCCTCGATAACCTACAATTTTCGGGATATTTTCCTGAACACTCATTCTTATAACTCTCAATTCTGCGTTATTCGGATTGCTTTTAATAATGCTTTCAAGACTTGTCGCTCCGGATTTTACAAGTGCTTTTCTGTTTTTTGCTACAATTTTGGCTTCCATTATTTTTGCAGCTGCTTTGTAACCATTTGTTACAGCATCAGAACCAGTTTGTTTTTCGGCAATATCAATGAAACTTTGTGTATTTGCAGTTGACGAATTTGCCTTTTCATAGCTGTTTCTTAAAGCATCAAGATCTGATTGAAAGAACAGAATAAAAGCGGTCAAAAACGAGAAGATCAGTTTCATAAGGTCTATTTTTTATAGTTTACTGACATTTTTAATGCAATAGTCTCGCCAAAAGAAGTGGTGTTTTTTACTTTAATTTCTTCTTCGCCTTCGTTAATATCAAGTTGCAACGTTAAATCCGGTGTTTCAAAAGGATTGATAATGGCCATAAACTTCACATTGGAAGCTGATTTTAAAAACAATTTTTTGCTTGTAAATTCCTCAGTCAGTTCTTTCACAATCTGCATCATACAAACTCCGGGAGTTACAGGATTTCCTGGGAAATGCCCTTTGAAAATATCGTGATCTTTATTCAGAGAAATATTCGCAACAAAACTTCCGTTTTCTGCCTTTTCGGAGGATTTTAAAGTGTAAAAATCTGTAAGAATGGTCTGCATTATTTATTCAGTTTCAGTGATTTGAAATAGTTTTATATTGATTTTGAAATCTTTATGTTGAAGATTCAAACTATCTGCGAAGATATGTTTTTTTGCATCAAAACTAAAATCGATTTTTTCTTTATTGTTCTTTGTATAAATGATTTGTTTGAGCAGATTATTTTCTTTGTTGAAAAATAAATAATAGTTTTTCTTCTCAATTTTTGAAAGATAAATTTTAGAATTTTCATTTTCAAAACTTTCATTCACGGGATATTTTTGTCTTAACAGTTCCTGAAAATCATCCTTCAAAAAATTAATGACGATTTTTTTATCTAAATCCGGAAGAACGTAATTCAGTTTAAAATCATTTTCCGAAACTTCAAAATCAATCAGTTTATTTCCGAAATCTGAAGTTAAGACAACTCGATGTGTTGTTTCCTTGATTTTTTTGATAATTAAAATTCCACTGACGTGATTTTTATAAATATCCATTTGACATTTATACACATAATCTTCGTTGGAAGAAAAGTATAGATTTTCAGCTGTTTTTTCAGAATTTGAAACAGGTTTTACATCTCTAAGCTTATACGTTTTACAGGAAACAAACAGCAAAAAAATCAGACTATAAAGAAAACTCTGAAGCAGGAATCGGCGCATTTATTTTTGTGTTTTTGAAAACAATATTCGTTGTATCTCCTGAAGCTTCTGTCATATTCACCTGTGAAACCGTCGTTTCATTTTTAGGAAAATGAAGCTCAATTTGTTTAATATATTTCAATAATTGAGCAGATTTCGGAGTGAACTTTGCGATGTTCGAAGTTCCGTTTTTAAAGTAAGCAACTGCAAATTCAGGGTCACTGAACATTTTTCCGTTCGAACTTCCCACAATCAGTTTATTGATTTTTTCAAAAGTTTTGCTTTTTGCATCCACAGAAGATTTTTTTCCCTGATCATTGATGAAGATTTTATTTTCCTTAAAAATAATGCTGTACTGATAAGGTTTTGTATATTTCCAGCTCAGCGTATTTGGTGATTTTAAAGACATTTTACCGGATGTGATAATGCTTTTATCTAAAAAATCCATTTTTTTGGTTTGAACAAAATCGGCTTGTAAGGTTTTTATTTCTTTGGTTTCCGATGAAACTTTGGTTACGAATGCTTTTGCTTCCGCTCCGGACATTGCTGTGTTTTGTGCAAAAAACAAGCTTGAAACTAATAAAAATGCTCCGAAAGCAATATTTTTTATCATTATTTTATTGTTTAAGTTTAACCGCAAAAGGCACAAAGATTATTATACTTTTAGTTTAAAAAAGTTCGCAAAAGATGAAAATCAAAGATTTTTAAAACTTATGTGTTCTTCTAATACAGCGAATCTATAACTTCAGGTAACTAATGTGTTCAAAAACTTTTGTGACTTTTGCGATTAAAAAATTATTAATCAACCGTAAAAGTCGAGTACTTTTTGTCCTTCAAAAATAGCAATAAATCTACCAAAACATTATACGTTTTTTTCGAAGTATCGTGAAGAAGAATAATGCTTCCTTTTTTTAGATTTTTCGTGATTCTTTTGTAGATTTTCTTTTCATTTTCTGTGATTGTATCTAAAGAACGTACATTCCAGCCAATGCTTTTTTTCTGAGTTTTCCTGATTGCTTTTGCAATATTCGGATTGGTAACTCCGAAAGGCGGTCGGTATAATTTAGTTTTAATATTTCCAACTTTCAATATCATTTTATCACATTTCTCAATTTCCTCAATCATTTTTTGAGTTGATAAAAACCCGGTATTATTAGAATGCGAAAACGTATGATTTCCAATGGTATGACCTTCTGCAATAATTCTCTGAAAAGTTTCGGGATATTTTTCAATCTGTTTTCCGATACAGAAAAAAGTAGCTTTTGTGTTATTTTCTTTTAATATATCTAAAAACTTCGGTGTAAATTCTGTAGGTCCATCATCAAAAGTCAAAGCAACTTCTTTTATTTTGGTTCGTTTGTGCGTAAAACTATTGACAAAATAACCTAACTGAATATCAAAAGAACCCCAAACTACAACTGCTGAAAATACTAAAAACCAAAAAAGATATACCCAAAAACTTCCTTGAAACGCATAAATAAATACGTTGCAGAAAAGATAAAATAGGATAAATGGATAGTGTTTCATCTTCTATTTTTAATTATTGGTTCTCCTTGTTGCCGTCTGTTTTGTCATTCAGAATGTAGCGAAGCGAAATGAAGAATCTAAATGATAAAGTTGAGATTCTTCCTTCGTCAGAATGACAAACGGAGCGTTTTATTTTGCTGAGTGAAATCAAGCTTTCTCCACCAAAACCAAACTATGGTCATTTCCACCCAAATGATTATAAAGTAGAATGTTTTTAACCTCTCTTTTCTTCACATCATTAATCATTATCACCTCCGGAATTTCCTGATTTTTCAAAATATGACAAGCCATAAATATTGAAAAACCACTCGCTGTATTGAATTCTCCGCTCAAATGTTTGTAATATAATAAAGACGAATTTGAAAATAAATCCATTGCTTTTGTATAATAAACATCAGACTTTGCATCTCCGCTGAATCCTAAAATGACAGCATCAATTTCATCATTTTTCAGATTGTTTTTAGACAAAAAATCTTCAATAAATTTTGGGGTTTCTTCTAAATCTAATTGATTACTTAATTGAATATCTTTTAGCTGAGCGTAAGAATTTTCTGTTTTATCTTTTCCTAAGACAAAAAAACTTGCACCTTCACCCCAAATAACACCCTCGGTTTTTGAATTTATATAATCAACGGGAAAATTTTCTTCTTTTTTAATGGTACTGTTGAGCTTATACAATCCCATTGTTCTGTCGGTTTGCTCGTCTGTAGAACCCACCAAAACATTCTCTGCTTCACCGTCATTAATCTGCAATTTTGCATCCAAAAACGAAAATTCCAGAGACGAAGAAGTGTTCACATAAGTGAAATTGTAAGTGTGACATTGCAAACCTAAAGCGATTTGACCAGCAACCGTATTGTGAGTCGACTGAATAAAATAAGTGGGAGTTAAAAACTCTTCATTATTTTCAAGGACATTTTTTAAAAACTTTTCAGAATCCTGCGAACAGCCCATTCCTGTTCCGACAATAATGGCATCGGGTTTTTCTATTTCGGCTTCTTTCAATGCATATTGAGAAGCAACGGTGCTCATTTTTACTGTTTTAGACATTCTTCTGCTTGCTGCAGGCGGAATGAATTCTTTGTAATTCGGCTCAATGGCTTTTAAAATCTGAACTGAGTTTTCAGGTTGTAAATTGTCAAAAATATTTTCGTTTAAAGTGTCCTGAACCGAGATGCAGGCTGCACTGTTGATGTAAACTGCACTCACGATTTTGAAAAAATTAAGGTTGAACAATTTCCTCCAAATCCAAATGAATTGGAAAGAACGTGATTGATATTTTTCTCTTTGAGTTCCGTTACCGGAGTCAAATCAAATTCTTCCATCTTAGTTTTAAAATTAAGATTTGGGAAAATCACATTATTCTGCATTGCCAAAATCGAATAAACCGCTTCAATTCCTGCAGCTGCAGCCAAAGTATGACCTGTAAATACTTTCGTAGAACTGAATTCCGGGACTTTATTTTCACCAAAAATTCGAATCATTGCAATGCCTTCAGACAAATCATTATTCGGAGTTGCTGTTCCGTGAACGTTTATGTAATCGATGTTTTCTTTATCTAAACCTGAAACTTTCAAAGCTTTTTCCATTGCTAAATAAGCACCTTGTCCGTTTTCCGAAGAAGCGGTTTGGTGATGCGCATCATTAGCATTTCCATAACCGGAAAGATAGGCTAAAACTTTTTTGTTTTCTTTTTTCACGATTTCGTCAGATTCCAAAACAATAAAAGCGGCGGCTTCACCGAGATTCAGACCTTTTCTGTCGTTATCGAAAGGTGTGTTGTAAGAATCTGTCAAAATCATCAGCGTATTAAATCCATTCAGAGTAAACTTTGAAAGAGAATCTGTTCCGCCGACAATTACACGGTCAAGAACACCATTTTTGATGAGTTTTGCACCCATCATAATTGCATTTGCTGCAGATGAACAAGCCGTACTAATTGTAGAAACCATCCCTTTCAGACCTAATAAATCTGCAATAGCCAACGATGAATTTCCGGCATCGTGAGAATCAATGTATTTTTGCTTTTCAGGGAAATCTTCGTAAGTGTAGAAGTATTTTTCGGTGATATCCATTCCGCCAACACTGGTTGAGGAAATGAGTCCGGTTTTATATTCATTAATATCCGAAATTCCGGCACTTTCTACGGCTTCTTTTGCGGCAACCATTCCTAACAAAGCAGTTCTTGTTACATTGTTATCTTCAGAGAGCTGAAGTTTCTGTATCAATTCTTCATTAGACAATTTTATCTCACCCGTTTTAATACTTCCTGCATGACGTGTTTCAAACATTTCGATGTCTGAAATCCCGTGTTTACCAGTCGTCAGCGAAATAAAATTTTCCTCAACATTGTTACCAATGGAGGAAATAATGCCCATCCCTGTAATGGCAATTTTTTGACCCATCTTTTAAATAGTGTAGCAATATATCAATTTAACAGTGTAACAATATTGGTAAACTGTTAAATTGATACATTGTTAGATTGAATTATTTTGTTCTGTTTTCTTCGATGAATTTTGCCATCACCTCGATAGATTGGAAGATTTCTTTTCCTTTTTTAGGATCAGATAATTTAATTCCGTAGTCTTTGTCAAGAAGTACAATCAATTCCAAAGCGTCGATAGAATCTAATCCAAGACCGCCACCGAATAACGGGTCTGTATCTTTGATTTCTTCTACTGCAACGTCCTCAAGATTAAGAACTTCTATAATTTTTGTTTTTAATTCTAATTTTAAATCTTCCATAAAAATAAATTTCATTTATAATGTACTAATGTATCAGTTTAACAATGTACCAATGATGTTTGAGGTAATTAATTATTGGTAAACTGTTACATTATTATATTGTTATATTACAAAGTAAGCAAATATACAAAAGCTTTATAACTTTCCTGATAAAGTTCTACCCAGCCACACAAGACTTTTTCAGCTTTTCCTGATTGCAGGATTTGTTCTGCATAAGTGTTTAAAAAATCTTCATCAAATTCATCCAAAACAAAAAAAGCATTTTCGGTCTGCATTTTATGTTTAATGCTGATTTCGCCAACACAAATGTTCGGTAAAGTGTACACAAAAACGGCAGGACTCGGGAAATAATTGTCCTGAGAATTAATGCTTTCCTGATATTTAAAATCGGTGTCGAGACTGGATGATTTATTGGCGAAAACTAACGCCGTTTTGCTGTGGTCCTCATTTTTCAAAATCATTTCAGAAGCGATAAAAGCGAGTTTGCTTAGATTATCCATTTTATGAAATTTAGGATAACTCAGTTCTAAATTTTTATAAGCTTCTTTCGCAAAATCTGAAAAATTTTCTGTTTGAGATTCAAAAATAATTTTGTTGTTGAGAATAATTTTTGAATTTTTTATGGTGCAAATGTCTGTTTTCTTCATTAATAGGTTTCAAAAAGTTTAAGGCTTTTTCTTTGGATTTTGATGGGTGTTGAAAACAGATAGTACAATGATTTTGTTATCAATAATATCAAAAACTAAGAGATAGGGAAACTTTTTAATAAAAACTTCTCTATAATTTCTTTTAAGCTGAAAATGTTTTGGATTGCTGAGGATTCTGCGAAAAATAATTATTTAACTGTTTCATAAATTTTTCTCCCAAACCTTTTTGTGCATTCTCATAATAAATGTATGCTTCCAAAATTTCAAGACTGGCTTCTTCTTGTATGATTAATTCATAAATCATTTCAAAGCAGATTTTGCTTTTTCTTTAACGTCCTCCCAAGTATAAGATTTACTTTCTCCTGTTATGTATTTTTCTCTTCTTTCATTTAATTTGTCGTAATGCCAATCAGGAATCGTAGGATAATTATCTTCCTGTTCTTCAGCATCAATAATTCCATTGATAATACGTAAGATTCTTTCATCTGCAATATCAATGAATTCGTGAATTCTTTTTCTGATTTCTAAAGTAGATTCCATTTCCTAAAACTTTAATTCTATCAAAATTACAAAATTATTTTATGCCTTTTCCAAAACAATTGCCGCATTACAACCACCAAAACCCGAAGCTGTTTTCAGAATATATTTGATTTCTGCCGGTTGGTTTTCTTTAATAATATTTAAATCTTGAGAAACTCCCATTTCTTCAAAATTTTTAGATGGAATTAAAGTATTATATAAAGCAGATTCCATAGAAATAATGCTTTCCAATAAACCTGAAGCTCCTAAACAATGCCCGTAATATCCTTTCATACTGTTCAAAGGAACATTTTGTAATTCCATTCGGTTGAAAGCAATGGATTCCATTTCGTCATTGTAAATGGTTGCTGTTCCGTGAGCGGAAATAAAATCGATTTGTTCTGCTGAAACTTTTGCTTCTTTCATTGCATTTTGAATGCTTGCAAACAATCCGTCGCCAGTTCTTGATGGTCCAGAAATGTGATTAGCATCATTGATTGCTGAATCTCCTAAAATTATAAATCTAAATTTTTCGTTTGAGATTGCTTCGTCACTTTGTTCCTCGCAATGACTAGTAATGTACATTGCAGCGGTTGCTTCGCCCAAATTAATTCCGTTGCGGTTTTTATCGTAGGGTTTGCAAGGTTCGCTTCCAATTGCCTGAAAAGAATTGAATCCTGAAATCACAAACTCAGAAATCTCGTCTCCTGCAACTACAAAAGCATCTTTGTATTTTCCTGCCTGAATCATATTCTTTGCAACAGAAATCGCCATTACACCGGAAACACAAGCGTTGGAAACAACAATTGGTTTAGTTTTAAATTCAAAAAAATCAGCTAATTTTTGAGCTAAATTGGAAAGGTAAACGCTTTCAGGTAAGTCTTTTTTATTTTTTAATAAACTGATATTTCCTTTTGTTGTTGAAAGAATAAAAGCGGTTTCATCTGAAATCTGATGTCTTTCAATTAATGGTTTTAAGCTCAACAAAAACATTTTTTCAAGTCTTGTGAAATCTTGATTGTCGAAGTTATTGTTAAATTCTTCCTCCAATTTTTCCTCATCAATTTTAGAAACAAAAAAAGCTTCAAGATTATCGCTAACTTGATGCAAAGCTACTCCTGATTTTCCTTCCAAAAGCGCTTTCCAGTTTGATTCTACATCAAAACCAAGAGGTGTGATACAGTTATAATCTGTAATGTAAATTTCTTTCCCCATTTATGGAATAATCATAATTTAATAACTTTAATTTGTTTCTGAAAAACCATCAACCAATATCTATCAACCAACAACCATTTATAATCCCATTTTATCTTTCCAGGTTTGAAAAAACTCAGGATTGTACAAACATAAATTATTATCAGAATCTAAAAAAACCTGAATGGTTTCTCCTGAACAAACTAATTTATTTTCTTGGTTAAAAATCTCGTATTTGTAAATCAGTTTCGCTGAAATAGAATTAATGAAAGTCGTAACGATGTTAAATGTTTCGCCATATTTTAAAGGAAGAAAATGTTCGCACGTGCTTTTCACAATTGGTGTTACAAATCCTGCTTTTTGAATATCTAGATACGTTAAGCCATGCTGTCTTCCGAAAGCTTCTCTTCCATCTTCAAAATAAACGATGTAATGACCGTGCCAAACAATTCCAAGCGGATCTGTTTCGTTGAATCGTACGCGAACTTCCTCGGTACAAGTTAAATCTTTAGACTGCATTTTGTTTTCTTTCGTATAGTAATGAGATGGTAACCATTGCAATATAAAATAAAAATAAGAAAATCAATTCCTTAGCAATTTCGCCAAGTCCACTGTTTCTTAAAATAATATCGTAATAGGCATTCAGTCCCCAATTCATCGGAGAAAATGCAGCGATTTTTTGCATAAATTCTGGCATCAGGAAAACCGGAACCCAAATTCCGCCAACCGCTGCCAAAACAACTACAGAAGTCGCTCCAAAAGGTGCAGATTGTTCCTGAGTATCGGCAACTGTTCCTAATAAAACTCCAAACCCAATCGCTGCCAATCCTGCAAAAAGAGTTACAATGATAAGGTGAAACATTTTTCCGGTTACATCAAATTGTGGTAAGTCCATATAAGGGAAAAGCCAAACCCCAACTGCAACCATCAATAAAAACTGAATGATGCAAATGATGAGATACGTAAATGTTTTTCCTAAAATATGGATGTAATAAGGAGTTGGGCTCACACGAACTCTCACGCTCGTTCCCTGACTTTTTTCTTTAACTAAATTAATGGAAAGCGGAACGACGATAAAGAAAATCGCAAACAATGCCCAAGCCGGAACGTTGTGCTGAACAGAATTTGGCATTAATTCTTCCTTTCCTTTGTTTGGAGTGATTTCTTTGAAGGTAATTAAGCTTTTATTTTCAAGGTCTTCAGTTGTTCCCAATTGGTCTTGAAAGGCTTTGTATATTTTTTTATTCTCGATTTCAAAAACCATTTTATTAATGGCATTCATTACTGAATTTTTGAAACCTGCGTTGGTCGCAGGGTCGAAATAGAGATGGATATCTTTGGTTTTTGAAGCCACCGCTTTTGTCGCAGTTGAATCGGTTTCCAGGCCAAATGAACTGACAATGGTCTGAACTTTGGAATCAATATTTGAATTTAAATCTTTCGTCAAATTTTCCGGAATGACAATTGCCATTTGATAATCGCCTGAAAAAACTGCGTTTTGAGCGGATTTTTCATCATAATTTGTCAGTAGATCAAAAGTTTTACTGCGTTGTAATTCCAGCTTTATGTTTTTAGAAATTTCAGATTTATCGTTATCAATAAAAATAATCGGAATTTTTGAACCTTCTAGGTTTTTAAATGTCGAATCCTGAATTAAAGTAATCGTAATAATCAGAAGCAAAGGCATTAAAAATATAATGACAATTCCACCTGAATCTCTTTTCAATAACTGAATTTCCTTGATGAAACTTCTCCACAATTTATACAACATCTCTCAATTCTTTTCCGGTTAATGAAATGAAAACATCTTCTAAGTTTTCAGCATTGGCAACTCTTTCTACCAATTCTTCAGGAGTTCCGGTTGCGTGGATCTTTCCGTGGTCGATAATAGCAATTTTTGTACAGAATTCTTCCGCTTCAGAAAGGTGATGCGAAGTGTAAATAATGCACGTTCCTTTTTTATTTAAATCTAAAAGATAATCGATTATGGCTTTTTTCGATTGAACATCAACGCCAACAGTTGGTTCGTCCAGAAACAAAACTTTCGGGTTGTGAAGTGTTCCTGCAATCAGATTGCAACGGCGTTTCATTCCTCCCGAAAACTGGTCGACTTTTTTATTGGCAAATTTTGTTAAGCCCATTAATTTTAAAGCTTCATCGATTTCTTTGTGAAGATTTTTATGTTTTAAACCATACAAACTTCCAAAAAACAAAAGGTTTTCTTTCGCTGTTAAAGTAGGGTAAAGTGCATATTCCTGTGGAACAACGCCAATGATTTGTTTGATTTTCGAACTGTCTTTTTTAGGTGATAATCCGTTGATGGTAAAACTTCCTGAAGTAGGTTTGATTAAACCTGAAAGCATAGAAATCAAGGTGGTTTTTCCCGCTCCGTTGGGACCGAGAATTCCGTAAATCTCGTTTTTAGTTATATTTAAAGAAATATCATTTACCGAAAATTCTTCCGAATTTTTGTATTTCTTATAAAGGTTTTTTATTTCGATGATATGTTCCAAACTAAATCGCTTTTCTCAGTTTTTTATAAAAAGCTTCCTCCAAATCGGCTATATGAAGCATTGATTTTGAAAGCTCATTATAAATATTACTTTTCGAATTTCTGTTTTTGTAAACTCTGGCAATATCTACCGCAAAATCTCTCCAAAGGTCACCGATTGCGGTAATTTCTTTAGACAATTCTTTCAGTTCGTCATTTTTAAGAATTACAGAAGCTTCCTGCAAAAATGCACCGTAAATAAATCTGAATCCGCCACCGCCGGTTCCTATTTCTTCCTGCATTCTGATTAATTGTCCAAGATAATGATTGGTCACTTTTGTGCCTTTTTTCTCTGCCCATTTCGGGATGCTTTTTGCAACCCAGCGCATTGCTTTTACTCCGATTAATGGAACTGGAGCCAACATATTTTTGCAGGTATCTTTAATTCCTTTTTTAATAGCTTCTTCCAGATTTACATTTTCCGGAATGTGAGTTGGAAAATACATATGACCTTTTGGGGCAAGTGCTCCTTTTGCATAACGTACTTTTTCCAGTTCTGCTTCAGACAATGTTGTTGCGAAATCCATTACAGGATCACTGATGAGGAATTTTCCATTTTCTTTTCCGTAAACTACAAGATTATGAGCGTTGAAATGGAATTTATATTCTTCAGGGAAATAAGTAAGGTTAAAAACGCCGACCTGTAAACCTGTAGGTATGTTTTGTTCTAAATTTTTCTCTAAAGCAGTTTGTGCTTCCTGAGGATTTGAGAATTTTTGTCTTTTAATTGTAATTCCCAGTCTTTTTGCTGCTTTGCTGAAAATAGCACCCGGCATCGGACGGTAACTAAAACCCGGAGCAAAATTAACTTTCAAAAAAGGAAGATATACGAAAAACAGACCCGAACCGATTCCGAAAATCATAGGTTCGCTGAGTTTCAGACCTCTGTTGAGAAGTAGATTGGAGGCAACACCGTTTTCGCAATGTGCAGTTTGGTGATGTTCAAAATTGATCTTCATTTTTTTATTTGCCGTTGAAATTTTTTAATTCTTCTACCGAAATCTCAAATGCATCTGCATATTTTTTGAGGGTAGAATCGCTGAGTTTTTTGAAAATTTTGGGTTTTGCGTGTCTTTTCACAGTCCATTGCCACATATTAACGTAAGCTGCCAAAACCTGTACATCCATTTTATTTAATTCCATAAAATAGACGATAGGACTTACCAAATTGTTTGCCACATTTTGTTTTGCCTCTTCGATGCGCTCATTAATAAGCTCCATCGATTCTTCGAGAGCTGCTTTTTTGGCATCCCAACCAATGCTGTTTGCTGTGGTGTAATTGTCATTTTCATCAGTCACATACAACACTTCGGTCATATTTGCTGATTGTAAATTACTTTCGTCCTGAGGAAGATCTTGCTTTTTCACCCGAAAATATTGATGTTAATTATCTTTAAAATCTAATTGGCTAAAATAATAAAAAAGCAGGACATAAGATTGTGCTATTTTTTTGAAATATTTTAAAATGAAAAAGCACCAAGATTTTCTCGGCGCTCTAACAATAAAAAGGGAATTAAAGTTTATTGACGTACTCTCTGTAATTTCTTTGTCAGAGAATGTGCGGGAAGATAGACTGCTGATATTGCTAGAAACAACATCGTCATCATTGCAAAAAATTCTGTAAAACGCATTGTCATGCTTGGTTCTTTTACATCACCATCCATAAGAAAGCCGATTGTTGTAATAATTGCAGAGATCGTAAAAATGTTTAAAATTTTTCTTTTCATAGTATAGATTTTTAAATTATATATCAAACGTGGGTGAGGTTGTTTTATTGTGTGAAAGAATTGTAACGAAACAAATATTATAAAGACTAATGTAATTAAAATAATTAATTTCATATGAAGAAAATTTTTATTTCTCTTTCTCTTTTTGTGATGTTGCAAGCTGCTGCACAAAAATTTGAAACGCAGAAACAAACGGATGCTCAAGGCTACAGCTTCGAAACTGTGAAGAATGACCAGTCAGGAGTAAGAGTCTATACTTTGAAAAATGGTTTAAAAGTATATCTTGCTAAAAATGACGACGCACCGAGAATTCAGACTTATATTCCGGTAAGAACAGGTTCTAATAATGATCCTAGCGACAATACCGGTCTTGCTCATTACTTAGAGCATATGGTTTTCAAAGGGACTTCACATTTGGGAACTCAGGATTGGGCAAAAGAAAAAGCTATTTTAAAGCAAATTTCTGATCTTTACGAACAGCACAAAGCGGAAAAAGATCCTGAAAAGAAAAAAGCACTTTATAAAAAAATAGACGAGGTTTCTCAGGAAGCTTCAAAATATACAATTGCCAACGAATACGACAAAGCAATTTCCTCTTTGGGGGCAACAGGAACTAATGCTCATACCTGGTTAGACGAAACTGTTTACAAAAATAATATTCCTGCAAACGAGCTTGAAAAATGGCTTAAAGTTGAAAAAGAGCGTTTTTCTGAATTGGTTTTAAGACTTTTCCATACAGAATTGGAAGCGGTTTACGAAGAATTCAACAGAGCGCAGGATAATGACGGACGTTTGGTAAATTATGCATTAATGGATGCACTTTTCCCAAAACATCCAAACGGTCAGCAAACAACAATTGGTACTTCAGAGCATTTGAAAAGTCCTTCAATGGAGGCGATCCACAAATATTTTGATACCTACTATGTTCCTAATAACATGGCAGTAGTTTTGGTTGGAGATCTTGATTTCGACAAAACTATAAAATTAGTTGATCAATATTTCGGAGCATTCAAATACAAAGAATTGCCAATGAAGAAAATGGTTTCAGAAGAACCAATGACTTCTATTGTAAGCAGAACTGTAAAAAGCCCATCTACACCAAGAATGACAATTGCCTGGAGAACAGATTCTAACGGAACTAAAGAGGCAAGATTGGCAACAATGGTAGGAGAGATCTTGAGCAACAATGGTGATGCTGGATTAATTGACCTTAACATTAATCAGAAACAAGCCACTTTAGGAGCGGGAGCTTATGCAAATCCTTTAAAAACATACGGGTCTTTTAATATGTATGTAACTCCGAAAGATGGGCAGAGTTTTGATGCTGCGAAAAAATTACTTTTTGCTCAGATAGATTTAATTAAAAAAGGAGAGTTCCCAGATTGGATGCTGAAAGCTATCGTAAACGATATGAGAGTTCAGCGTATGAAAGGTTGGGAAACTGCGGATGGTTTGGCAACAACGCTTTACGGAGCTTATATTGGTGAAAGAACCTGGGAACAGGAACTTGACGAAATTAATCAGTTTGAGAAAATTACAAAATCTGATATTGTAAAATTTGCCAATGATTTCTTTAAAGATAATTATGTTGTGATTTACAAAGAGAAAGGAGTAAATGATAAATTGGTTCGTGTAGAAAACCCAGGAATCACACCAATTAAACTGAACAGAGATGCGCAATCGCCTTTCCTTAAAGATATTTTAAGTACAAAAGTTGCAGAAATAAAACCTCAGTTTGTTGATTACAAAACTGCTATTGCGACGACTGAGATCAAAGATAAAAAAGTAAGTTTCGTTAACAACAAATACAATAAAGTTGCTCAGGTAAGTTATATTTTCCCTTTCGGAACAGATAACGATAAAGAGCTTTCTTTAGGTGTAAGTGTTTTACAGTATTTAGGAACTGATAAATATACTCCTGAGCAACTGAAAGAAGAATTCTACAAATTAGGAATTTCAAACAGCTTCAGAACGACTAATGATCAAACGTTTATTACATTAAGCGGTCTTGAAGGAAATATGAAAAAAGGGGTAGAATTGTTGAATCACTGGTTGAAAAACGTAAAAGCAGATCAGACAATTTACAACCAAACGGTAAAAACCATTCTTGAATCCAGAGATGTTGCTAAGAAAGACAAGAACAGAATTATGGCAGCACTTTCCAATTATGCTAAATACGGGAAAGACTCCAGAATGACTGATATTATTTCTAAAGAAAGGCTTCAGAATATCAATGTAACTGAATTGATGTCGAAGATCAAGACTTTAAATAATTATCCTTACGAAGTTTTCTTGTACGGAGAAAGCCAGAAAGATCTTGAGAAAGCGGTAAAACCATTTATTGCAAACGCAACTTTACAGCCTGCAAAAGCGAAAGTATATGCAGAGCCTGCAACTGGAGGAAAAGTATATTTTGCTAATTACGACATGGTACAAATGGAAATGTCTAAAATTGCAAAAGGAAGCGATGTAAATCTTGCCAACTTCGGTAAAGCCAATGTTTTCAACGAATATTTTGGTAGAGGTTTATCTTCGATCGTATTCCAGGAGATCAGAGAGAGTAAATCTTTGGCATATTCTGCTTACGTTTCTTATGCTACAGCAAATGAAAAAGACCATCCGAATTATGTAACCAATTACATCGGAACTCAGTCTAATAAATTACCTTTAGCGGTAAATGCAATGAATGAATTGATGGCAGATTTCCCACAAATTCCTGCTCAGTTTGAGAATTCTAAAGGATCGGCTTTAAAGCAGATTGCATCTAACAGAATCAACAGAACAAATATTTTCTACAATCAAATGGCTCTTAAAAAGTTAGGAGTTGATTATGATATCAGAAAGGATGTTTATTCTGAAATTCAGTCGTTGACATTGCCTCAATTGACTGGTTTCTATAACACAGAAATTAAACCATTGATGTATAATACGGCCATTATCGGGAAAAGAGAAAACCTGAATATGGAATCGATCAACAAAATGGGACAGTTTAAAGAAGTGACTTTAGAAGAAATCTTTGGATATTAATTTTCATTAATATAAATTGTTTTAAGTGAGGCAGAAATGCCTCATTTTTTTGTTTGAAAACCTTTATTTATAATTTATTTTGTGATTTAATTCTAATGGATTATCTTCTTCTTGAATATAATTTTGCATTACTTTGATACGTTCTGTAATGTCTACTTTGTTTCCATTAGCATCGGTCATGGTAACTTTTCTTCCAATTTTAGAAAGTAAATCGAAGGGATCGTTGTAATATGATTTTGCTAAAGTTTCGTATTTTTTCCAGTCAATTTTCACCGTTTTTGTTCGTATATCAAATAGGTTTCCACCTTTTTTTACTTCTGTCAAATTGAAAGAATAATGATTGTCAGTGTCTTGAATCGAAATAATCAAACCGGGCAAACCGCCAAAAATATAAGGGCCGTTACTAAAAGGCAATTCTGTTGTAAACCAAGCAACCCAATTTCTTCCGCCGTAATTCGTTTCGGCTTTTTGAACTTTGTATTTTCCTATTGTTTTTTGTTCGACAGCAATTTTCCAATTTAATTTTTCATCAATTGGTAAGAGATAATCGGTTCCTAAATAAGTGATGATTTTTTCTACTGTATTTTTCGATACGTCTTTTTTAACATAGAATTGGTTTTCAACTCCCATTTTCATCATTCCGTTACCATTATTCAATTTTGCGGAATCAGCTTTTTTGTCTTCCACTTCCCTAAAAATGGATGTATTACCTTCAAAATCTAAAATCATATTGATGGTATTGATATCATCTGGTTTTTGAGTATTCGATTTATATCTAGTCTCATATATAAAACTAAATTTTTGTGAAAAACCAAATACTGAAATCATAAGAAAGAATAAAAGATATTTCATTTGTGTAATTTGTTTTTATTTATTTTTCTGCTTGTTTTCTATCCCTTTAATACGTATTACTTCCTTTTATATTTCAGCTGTATCAAAAGATAAATCTCCTTCTTTTCAAGATCGTTGCACCAGGTTCGCTCAATAACCAAGGCATTATTGTATAAACCTAAATCTTCCATGTTTTCGTAATATTCAATTCTTTCTGAAGTTTGATATTTAAAAAAAGAAATCAGATTTACCTCATCGCCAACTTGTGGTGCTACCGGGAATTCTACAGAGTTTTCAAACTCAAATTCAATGTCGTATGAATAGAATCTTACTTTTACGCTCATAATTTTATTTTCTCAAATATATCGAGAATTTAGCCAATAAAAAAAGCCAACTTCAAAGTCGGCTTCTGTATTTTGTATTGAAATTTTTATGATTCTATTTCCTGAATAAACAAACTGATTTGCGTACGAATCAGCAATAGGTCATCCAGAAAGGTTTCACAGAAAATATTGCAGATGTTTTCGTATTGCGAAATCAAGGAAGCTTTAGAAATAATCTGATCCCCAACTTGAGGTAGCCCGAAAACTTCAATTTTTTTGATGTTGGTAATAAATCCGATTACCTTAGTATTCGATTCCGGATTTTCAAAAAAGCTTTGCCCAAGAATTGATGATGAGGTTTGCGCAGAATGTTCAATTAATCCCGCTTCTACAAACTGATTGTTGTGTACAAAAATATTGTCTGGAGTAATCTCAAAAGAAGTCACCACTTTTTCCGGAGTAAGCTCCAGAATATAATCTGCCATCAACATCGGATTGCGATGAGGCAAAAAATGATGAATATTGATGAGGTTTTCTTCTCTTAATTCCATTGTTTTTTTAAAACCTATGTTAATAACGTCACTTCGAGTAGATTTTGATAAAAATAGTATCGAGAAGTTTTTGATTAAAGTTCTCGATATAAATTCTTGCAGAATTTTACTCGAACTGACGAATACTGTTTAAATTATTTTACCACCGTTTTCATTTCAGACTTCGCAATAATTTCACCTTTGATTTTTGTAATAATTTCAACCAAAGTAACACCCATCATTTCATTGATGATTTTTACTTCAGAAGTTAGTTGATCTCCGGTTTTAGGTAAAGTTTTCGCCTCAAAAGTTTTGATGGCACCAATGTAACCAGTGGGAGCTTCTTTTCCTAAAAGATAAAATTTGTATCCGGTATGAAGCGCTACACTTTGCGCCTGATGTTCAATCAAACCTGAAGCCTGAAAAATTCCTTCGTTTACAAAAATATTTTCTTCTTTAATGGTAAAATCTGAAACCAAATGCTCTTCAGAATATTCTGAAATACCATTGACCATTACAAAAGGAAACTTCTGCGGAATTAAACTTTCCACGAAATTTTGATCAGTTGTCGGCATAGAAATACTCATTAGCAAACTGTTAATAATGCACAAGAATAAGCAAATCTTCCACTTTCAGGAACACAAAGCATGATTCTTTCTCCTTTTTTAAGTTTACCGGAATTAAGCAATTGCTCAACAGCAATAAAGATTGAGCCCGCTCCGATGTTTCCAACTTCCGAAAGGTTATAGAACCATTTTTCCCAAGGGAAATCAAGACCTACTTTAGCAAATTCCTCTTTTAAGCCTTCTTTAAAGTAACCGGAAGAAATATGTGCCAAAACATGGTCGATAGAATCAGGATCAAGATCGTGTTTGGTGAAGGAAGTTCTCAAACTTTCTGCACCTTTTACCAAAATGTATTGATCTAAAAGTTTAGTATCTTGTTTTAAAGCAAAAATCGATTGGTTCAGCCATTCTTCAGCAGGATATTCTGCCCAAGATTTTAAGCTTCCGTCTTCCTGTTTTTCACAACCAGAATACATACACGCGTCAATCTCATGAGCATAAGAATAGAAATCAATCCATTCTATTTTTAGAGAAGTTTCGTTTTCTCTTGGTTTATTTTCTAAAAGAAATGCTCCGGCTCCGTCAGAAAGCATCCATCTCAAAAATTCTCTTTTGAAAGCAACGATAGGTCTTTCTTCCAAAAGTTTTAAGTTTTCAGCTTCGTGATTAAATTTATCGGCAGTCATCCACGCAGACATTCTTTCAGACCCTACACAGACTGCATTGTCTTTAATTCCGGCTTTAATATTTAAGAAACCATAATTTAAAGCGTTCATTCCTGAATTACAAAGTCCAGTTGAGGTATTAATTTCAACAGATTTTCCGATGTTCAGTTCACCATGAACCATTGACGCATGAGAAGGTTGAATCTGGTCTGCAGATGTTGTTCCGCACGAAAGCAATTCCATGTCTTCTTTTTTGAAATTTTCATCAAAAAGACCTTCAATTGCTTTTGCGGTAATCTGCGCATTGGTGTGTGTAGATTTTCCGTTTTTATCTAAAGCGTAATATCTGGTTTTAATTTTATTATTTCTTAGAATCAGTGCTTTTGCTTTTGACGGTTTGTCATTTATATAGCCAAGATACGTTTCCATTTCATCATTAGAAACCGGCTCATTCGGCAAGTATGTTGAAGCTTTTGTTATAAATACGTCGTACATTTCTATTTTAAATTAATTCCTTGTAAATATTCTTTTTGTTTTTGTCTTTTCGTCCATAAAATTGGAGCAAGCAAGATATGAAAAATCAACACAATTGGTGAGATGATCCAAATTGCTGCCATCAAATATACCTTAAAGAATTTTATCAGCAATGGTCGTTTTTCTTTTTTGTTGATAATCAGATTAGACCAAATTGTAAAGATTTTATTCCCTACTTTTTCAACTCTTACCAAAAAAGGTCTTATTTCTACGGCTCCGTTTTTTACCAGCTCAGGCTGCAGATTGGCGAGATTGTTATTTTCAAAATGATTTTCAATAATCTTACCGTATTTTCCGGCTCCGTTGATCTCTTCATCAGAAACTCCGGCTGCAGGAAGAATTCCTGATTTTTCTTTTTGTCCGGTTGTCATCCAGCGAAGAATCGTCAAAACACTTGTGTAATTGTCTCTTCTGTCTACTAATGCAATATTTCCTACCAGTTTAGCGTCAAAATTCTTTAAATATACTTTCAGTTTTTCCTGAGAAAGCATCCACATATTTCTGGTTGCAGAAATAGTAACAACTGGTGTATTCTTTAAAATACCAGCTGCAAAACCGCTTTTCAGAAATGAAATGATCGGAATAGACGGTGTAAGATACCAAACCTGATATCCGAAAAGAATCAAATCAAATTTTGTATTGAGCACTTCTTCCGGTGGTGGAAAAATTTCGCTGGGAATCTGTAAATAAGATTCGGGAAATGTATTAAAGAAAACATCACTCGGCCAGGGAAAAGGAAAATCTTTTTTGAGCTGAATGTTGTAATACGTCACTTTATATTCGTCTTTTTTATCTTCAAAAGGCTGTGCAATATTTTTTACAATATCCTCAAGCTGACCGGTCTGAGTATAGTAAAGAACAAGTATATTTTTTTGCATTAATATTTTTTATGGATTACAAAAATAAGATTTTCAATTTTATTATTCGTGCCTAAATATTTTTATTGATTCTGAAATAACAACCTCTTTATAATTAGGATTTTCAAAAGTTTGATTCTTACTATTCAATAAAATAATAGTCTCGGGTAAATCTTTGATATCATTAAGATTAAAATTCTCGTCAGAAATTAAAAGCACATCAACTTTTTTATTGATTTGGTTCTGATTATCAATGTAGAAAATTTTTCGTCTCTGTACCAGATAATTGTTTTTTGCAACCAGTCTTTTTTCTTCATCATTAATTAAACTGAAAACTCTTCTTCCGGCTTGTTGCAAAGTCAGCAAAATATCTTTTTGTCCAAAATCATCTGCAATATGAAAAATCGTTGCATCATTCGGAATATGTTTGTTCAGTTCAAAATAAACCGATTTGTTTTTATTAAAATCTTCTTTTACAGGTTTTACGACTTCGTTTTCTTTATATAAGAAGCTTAAAAGCAGTTTCTTTTTAAAATAATTTTCGTCTTCAATTTCATTTCTCAGTTTGGCAAACTCATCTCTGAAATAAGCATTGATTTTTTTCGTTCTTTCGGAATAATCTTTTCCAAAATTTAAATCATCTTTTAGAATTCTGTCTCCTACTTTTACGGTAATACTTCCGTCGTAGATAATGAAGTCGCCTTTTGGCTGTACTTCAGAATTTCCGTGAATGTAAAGTGGTAAAATATCCAAACCGAATTCTTCAGCCAGATAAAAAGCCCCTTTGTGAAAGCGTTTCACATCGTTGGTGTAAGATCTTTCTGCTTCAGGGAAAACAACTAATGAATAGCCTTGGTCGATTTTTTCTTTTAATTTTTCTTTTCCATTTTCGATGCCCTGAGAAACCGGGAAAAAGCCCAAAGCTCTTACCAGCTTACCAAAAACTGGAGAATTCCATACCCAATCGTTGACAAGATAAACAATCTTGTGTGTTGTCATTGCAATCGCCAAAGTATCGAGAAATGAGGTGTGATTGGCAATAATTACTGCTGGTTTGCTGAAATCTTCGTTCGGATTTCTTATTACAGTTTTCTTTACAAATGGGGTAACATGCAAAACCGATTTTAAAAATAAAGCAATGGCTTTTTTGATATTGTCTAACGTTTTTCCTTTGGCTTTTCTCACAAAAAAATGTCCGAAGAAAGAAAAGATAAGTCCACCCAAACCATAATATATAAATGAGAAGACTGAACGTAAAAATAACCTTAAAGTAATTGGTGACAATCCTTTCTTTTGTCTGTTAGTAATCAAAAATCTAAACCAAAACGGATATAAAGTGGAGGTAATCACAATCACCGAAAACATACCGATTAAAGCAACTAAAGCTAAAGAATGTAAAGCCGGATGTTTTGCAAAAATCAACGAACCAATTGATAAAATGGTTGTGAAAACCGCCAAAATAATAGATGTTCTGTAAGTCGGAAGCTCATTTTTCCCGTTCGTATGCTCTTTCTGCATTGCTTTCGTCAAGAAAATACTAAAATCATCACCCACACCAAAAACCAAAGTACAAACAACGGTGCTGAAAATATTTAATTCCAATCCTAAAAAATAGAGAATTCCTGCGGTAACGACTCCTGTTAAAACAATAGGAAACATTGTTAAAAGAGACAATTCAAAATTTCTGAAGAAAACAATAATCGTTAAAACAATCGCCAAAAGAGAATAGTTAATCAGTGTATTAAAATCTCGTTTCAGTAAACCTAAAAAGTTTTCATTCATCTGTTGACGGTCGATTGCTAAAGCTTCGTGGCTTTTTTCGACATCTTTAATGAATGCGTCTCTGTTTTTCTCATCCACTTTTACAACATTCGAAACAGTATAAAATCCTTTTTCATTGCTCAAAAATTCTGAGATTTGGAGTGCTTTTACTTTTTCATAATCTTTTAAACTTAAAGTAGAATAAGGTTTATTTAAGTTTTCATTAAACTGATCAAATGCGGAAGCATTGAAACCAAATTTATTTCCGTTTTCAACTAATTCAGAAATCGTCTGGTCTTTTTTATTTTGATTCCAAAACTGATTCCATTGTTCTACTTTTTTCTGTTGGTCTTTTTCTGAGAGAACAACATTTCCAATAGAATTGTAGCTTAAAATTTTTCCTTCCTGTTTTTCTTTTTCCAAAAACTGACTCAATTTAGAGTTTCTTGTTAAAGCTTCACTTTCAGAATCTCCATAAGAAATAGTGTAAATCGATTTTGAAGTGATGTCGGACAGTTTTTCAAGCTTGGCTTCACTTATTTTTAAATCTTTTGGAATATAATTTAAGTCGCCAATATCTTCATTAAAACCAACGTGTCTGAAACCGAAAAGACAGGCAATGATAATCAGAGAACATCCGATAATCAAAGGCTTGTTCTTTTCGTAAGGATAACTTCCTATTTTATCGATGAAATTGGTGTTGGTTTTCTCTTTATCTGCTTTAGGATGATACAGTTGCGGAACGATAATCAACGCTGCAAAAGAAGAAAGGAAAACCGTAATCGAAGCAAAAAGACCGAGATCTTTTAAGGCTTCAGAACGAACGAAAACCAGACATAAAAATGAAACCGCTGTAGTTGCACTACTCAGAATAATAGGTTGTGTAATTTCTTTATAAAGCTCTTCAATATTATTGTTGTGCTTGTAATGCGTGAGAATGTGAAGAGCATAATCAATAGTGATTCCGATGAGAATCGCACCGACGCTGAGCGAAATTGCCGAGATTTTATCTTTAATAAAATATAAAATCATCAGTGAAATGAAAACGGCAAAAACGGTTGGTAGAAATACAATTAACGGTGTAAAGAAATTTCTGAAATAATAAATTAGTAAAATCAAAAGAACCGTCATTGAAATAATAACTGTATTCTGAATGTCTTTCTTGATTTGTTGGGCATTGGCAACGGCAATTACAGGCGAACCGAAATAACTGATCTCAGTTTTTCCGCTAAAAGTTTTGTTGACTTCGTCTTTGATTTCGTTTAATTGATTGACGAAAACTTCGTTGTTTTTGGTGTCGTTGCTTTTATTTTTAGGATCGATGAAAAGCAAAAGATTTTTTCCATCTTTGGTGACGATATAATTGTCTTCGAGCTTAAAATCTTTACTGATATTGAGCGCATTCAGTTTTTTGATTCCTAAAAAAGTAATTCCTAAAGGATCTTTTTTGATGAAATCTTTAGTTACTAAGCTTGTAGGAGAGACCAGCGAAACATAATTATTCTCAACCTGTTTGGCAATGCTGTCTTTGTTGAGCTTTCTTTCGATTTCCGCGTAATCTTTTTCATTTAAAAACAAAGGAAGATTCTGGTTGACAAAATCGAAAGTCTCCGAAATTTCATTGTCATTTACTTTTCCTTGAACGGAACCGATGTATTTTTTTAAAGGTTCAATTTTATTTAAAAAAGTATCGGCAGTTTCTGAAAGCTGAAAATTGTCGTCTTTTGATTTTTTTTCAACAATGACGATAATCTTGTCTGAAAAATTGAGTTGCGTGAGAACTTTTGCCGTAAGATCAGATTTTTCGTTTTTCGGAATAATCTGGTTGATGTCTTCCTCAAAATTAATTTTCGAAGCAAAAAAACCACAAACCAGTAAGATTCCCAATGCTGCAGCAATAGAAATAAGTCGGTTTTTAGAAATAAAATAATATAAATGGATGAAAAAACGATGCATGGTTTCTTGAATCAAGTTTGCAAATTTAAATTTTTAAGTAGTAGTTCAAAACAATTATTTGATAAGTTTTAACTGAAAATCAATAAAATATTTAATGTAAAATGAAAAAAACTTATACTTTTGTAAAAGTTCCCTTATTGCCAGATTATATTTGGCGGTAAATTATTCTTAAAAGACGCAATTGTTTTGTATGTTGAAAACATTTGATGAAAAATTATCCGGATTTCTGTTTGTAGTAATTTTACCGTTTCTGCTGTTCTTCATGTCGTATTATGGGTTCGAATCTTCTTATACTCATTTTAAAACTTCTGAGAGACCACCGGATTTCTTGTTTTCTTCAGTGTATTCGTATAGAATAATCCCTAATTATCTGAGTATTTATATGACAGATTTTATGGAATATTGTATCAATAATCTTTTACCTTTTAAAAATCTTCTCATTAAAAATGGTACTCCGTTTTATCATGGTCTTTTTTTGATGAATACCTTCTTTTTTATTTTGTGTTCGGTAATTATTAATGCGATTTTAAAATTTAATTCGGTTGATCTTTTTTCGAATGTGATGATTAGAAGAATTGTTCATCTTCTGATGATTTTCTTTATTGTCATGACCCAATATACTCCTTCAAACTGTGATACAATTGCTTTGTTTTACTATTTAGTTGGAATTGTTTTGACTCTAAAATATCTTCATACCAGTAAAAACGTGTTTTTTTATATGTTGATCATTCTCATTGCGGTATCAACTCTTGTGAGGGAAACTGCATGTCTTAATATTGCTTTTTTTGCTTCGGTATTTTTCAACATAGAAGAAATAAAGCGGAAAAATTTTCAATTTATTTGGAAAGTGATTCCTTTACTTTTGTCTTTCCTGATTCCATATTTAGGTTTAAGGATGTTTTTGAGCAATGAAGAAACGTCTTTTATGGAAGGAGTGTATGTTGTTGCTAATTTTACAAGTCCTTTCAATCTTGCCGGATTGCTGTTTTCGGTGATTGCACTTTATTTTATTTATAAGCTTTGTGCAGATGATGTAAGCAGACTGGTTTTCAAAAAATATTTATTCTTTTCAATGCCTTATATTGGAATGATTACTTTTGTTGGACTTTTTTGGGAAGTAAGATTATTTTTACCACTTATTCTGGCAGGCGCATTGGTGGCGTGTCAGAATTTTAAAAAGCTATATAATTAAACGATGAGTTTACTGCACCCTTATTATCTGATTGCTATTGTTTACATGCTGTTTTTTAGCGTTCAGGAAGTTTTTGGAAGTAAGGTAGAAAAAAAATGGTTTTGGTTTTTAGGAATCTATTTGATGATTCTTGCTGGACTTCGTGAGAATGTAGGACCGGATTATGGAAGTTATGTAATGATTTATGTATATGCTGATACTAAAGAGTATATTAATATATTTCTAAAAGCATTGCATATACAAGGTTCTGAAAATGTTGATTTAGAATGGCTCTTTGCATTGATTAATAAAGTATTGCTTAATGTATTTAATGCACCGTTTTATGTCCTTACACTGGTTATTGCTATTTGCGCTGTGTTTTTTAAAGTAGAATATACTGATGATAATACCTTTTATCCATTTACTTTTACTTTATTTATGTTTATTCCTGGCTTTTTTATTGGAGAAAGTGGACAGATAAGGCAAAACCTTGGAACTTTTATCGTGTATTTTGCCATACGTTACATCAAAGAAAGAAAGCTTATTCTCTATCTTTTCTGGATGTTTATTGCTTCGGGTATTCATAATGTCTGTTATCTCTTTTTACCAATGTATTGGCTTGTTCGTGTTCCTTTAAACAAATACTTGATGCTGATTTTAATCATTGCTTCTGTTTTTGCTTCGCCATTTGAGATTTATAGGGGGTTCGGAGATTTCTTGACGAGTATTGCATCAGATAGTATGCTTGTAGAGGGCTTTAACGGGTATGTAAGCTTATCTGCTGAAAGATTGAATGGTGGAATTGGTATCCCGGAAGTAATGATGGCAATTCTTACATTTTTCCTGTTTACGTTTGATGATGAAATGATGGAGAAATTTCCGTACTATGAATATCATAAAGTTTACGCAGTGATAGGTATTTGTATGTATTTTATTTTTAGGAACAATAATATATTTTCTTCCAGAATGGCAGGAGCTTTTATCGGCTTTGCATATGTCATTATTCCTAATGCCATGTATGTAGTTTCCGCAAATACAAAAAAGGTCATTTATGCTTTTATAATTACATTATTTCTGTTTAATTTTATCGTATTCTCAAGCTTTAAAAATATTACAAACGGAAGGTTTACATCTGAACTTTACAAAAATTACTTACTACCTTAGTGTTATTTAAAAATATACAAAGCCTTAATTACTAAAAATTTTTATTAATGAATTTGAATAAGATCCTATTCCTGTAGCTCTTGTTTCTGCTGTACGAGCTTCAAATGTTTTCAGCAAAGATGAGATTTCTGAAAAGATAAAAGAAAACAAGATTACTCTTTTCCCAAATCCGGTACAAGATCAATTGTATATTAAAGCGACCGAGGATAAAGATTATTATTTTCAAATTTACAATGCGGCAGGTCAAATGGTAAAATCAGGAAAGTTTGAAAACAATTTTACCAATGTCTCTGGCTTGGTAGGAGGTATTTACTTGGTAAGAATTAATAATTCTGAAACAGTAGTTAAGATTATAAAAAAATAAAAGCATAAGGCTTAAAGAATTTAAAAACAATTCAATTCTTTAAGCCTATGTTATTTAAAATATCAAATACCCCAAACGGTTTTGTCTATTTTATTAAAACAAGAGCTTTTCTCAGATTACCTTTTTTTATTTGGTAATCGATTGGGAAATGGCTTTTTACTTTCAAAAAAAATATCTAAAAAACCTTGATTTGAGCCATTTCAAGGGGTAAATAAAATCATTTAGCAAAACTCATCTAATAAAAAAGCTTTACTTTTGCAAAAATTTTCAATATGTCGAAAAATTTAGTAATCGTTGAGTCCCCTGCAAAAGCAAAAACTATTCAGAAATATTTAGGAAAGGATTTCGAGGTAAAATCCAGTTTCGGACACATCCGAGATCTTCCTAAAAAAGGAATGGGGATTGACTTGGAGACCTTCAGCCCAGATTACGAAGTTTCTGCCGACAAAAAGAAATTGGTAACAGAATTAAAGTCTGCCGTAAAGAAAGCCGAAATGGTTTGGCTTGCTTCCGATGAAGACCGTGAAGGAGAAGCTATTGCTTGGCATTTGGCAGATGAATTAAAACTGAAACCCGAAAACAGAAAAAGAATTGTTTTCCACGAGATTACTAAAAATGCGATTCTTAAAGCAATTGAAAATCCTAGAGATATTGATCAGAACTTAGTAAACGCTCAACAGGCGAGAAGAGTTTTAGACAGAATTGTAGGTTTTGAAATGTCTCCGGTACTTTGGAAAAAAGTAAAACCAGGTCTTTCTGCAGGTAGAGTACAGTCGGTTGCTGTACGATTAGTTGTTGAAAGAGAAAAAGAAATTCGTGAGTTTACTCCAAAAGCAGGCTTCAAACTAGACGGAATTTTCTTAAATAAAGCAATGCAGGAAATCGCTGCTAAGCTTAAAAAAGATTTCGAAAAAGAAGAAGAAGCTGAAAAATTCTTAGAACTTGCAAAAACAGTTGAGTTTAAAGTTTTAAATGTAGAAACAAAACCGGGAAGCCGTTCTGCATCTGCACCGTTTACAACTTCTACACTTCAGCAGGAAGCCTCTTCAAGATTAGGTTACAATGTGACCAACACGATGCGTCTTGCACAAAGACTTTACGAAGAAGGATTCATTACCTATATGAGAACCGACTCGGTAAACCTTTCTCAGGAAGCAATAGAAGGCGCAAAAAATCAAATTATATCAGAATACGGAGCAGAATATTCTTCTCCGAGAAATTATACTACAAAATCTTCATCGGCTCAGGAAGCTCACGAAGCGATCCGTCCGACAGATTTTTCTGTAAAATCAATTGCAGATGTGCAGCTAAGTAAATTGTACCAGTTGATTTACAGAAGAACATTGGCTTCTCAAATGGCAAATGCTAAAATTGAGAAAACGGTTATCGAAATTGGTAATGCCAAACTTCCACAGCATTTTGAAGCTCAGGGTGAGGTTATTATTTTTGATGGTTTCCTTAAAGCATACGGAATTGTAAAAACAGAAGATGATGATGAGGAAAACAACGAAAAGTTATTGCCAAAAGTAACCGTTGGTGAAGTTTTAAGCTATAAAAAAATTACGGCACAGGAAAAGTTTACAAGACCTAGTGCAAGATATACAGAAGCCGGATTGGTAAGAAAACTGGAAGAATTGGGAATTGGTCGTCCATCGACTTATGCTCCAACCATTCAGACGATTCAGAACCGTGAATATGTTGATAAAAGAGAAATTGAGCCACAGATAAGAGAGGTGGTGAAAATCTCTTTAACAAATGATAAAATCAAAAAAGAAGTTCTTGACGAAAAATTTGGGGGCGACAAAAATAAATTTGTTCCTACTGACATAGGAGAAGTTGTGAATGATTTCTTAACGAATAATTTCAGTGAAATTCTAGACTTCGGGTTTACTGCAAGAGTAGAAGAAAGTTTTGACGAAATTGCAAGTGGTGCCCAAAAGTGGAAAGAAATGATGATCGATTTCTACTCAAAATTCCATCCAAGAATTGCTGATGTAGAAGAAAATGCAGACCGTGCGAATGGTGAAAGATTATTAGGTGTAGATCCGAAAACCGGTAAAAATGTTCATGCAAGAATCGGAAGATTCGGAGCCATGATTCAAATTGGAGAGCAGGATGATGAAGAAAAACCAATTTTCGCCTCATTATTGGCCGGACAAAATATTGCGACCATCAACCTGGAAGATGCTTTGGAGCTATTCAAATTACCTTTTGAATTAAATAGTTTTGAAGACCAGACCGTATCAGTCGGAGTCGGAAGATTTGGTCCTTATGTAAAATGGGGTGAAACTTACATCAGTATTCCTAAAGGTGAAGATCCTCTTTCTATAGATCAAAAACGTGCGGAAGAAATCATTGCTGAAAAAAAATTAGCCGATGCACCTATTGCATCTTACAAAGGTGAGCCAATTACAAAAGGAACAGGAAGATTTGGTCCTTTCATTAAGTATCAAAGTATTTTCATCAACGTTCCGAAGAAATATAACTTCGAAAACCTTTCTCAAAGCGACATCAACGAATTGGTAGAAGCCAAACTGGAAAAAGAAGCCAACCGTTACATCCAACAATGGGAAGCCGAAAAAATCTCAATCGAAAACGCAAGATGGGGTCCTATCGTAAAACACGGAAAAAATATTTATAAAATTCCAAAGAAAAAAGACGATACCAAGTATGAAGCAGACGAACTGAAAGACGTTGCTATCGATGAGGTTAAAAAATGGATTACCGCACAAGATCCAAAAGCTTTCGCCGAGAAAAAGAAACCGGCAGCGAAAAAGACAGCCGCAAAAAAAGCGACGACAGCGAAGAAAACGGTTGCTAAAAAACCGGCAGCGAAGAAATAAATAGTTTTTAAACTTAGATAAATAAACCCCTTTTGAAATTCTCAAGAGGGGTTGTTGTTTTGTTATACTTTGTAAAATTATAATAAAAACGGGTTAGATTTATACTGACACAAAACGCTTTCTTGTGCAGTATGTTTAAAAGAATATGCAAATAATTGATAGTTTAATGTAACAAAAATGAGAATATAATTGTCTATTAGGTAGAATATGATATATGAAAGCAAAAATTTTAGGACTAATTCTATTTAGTTTCATCAGTCAAAACTTATTTTCTCAAAAAATGCTGCCAATTATTAAGGCAACTTCATCGGTCGTTGATATTAGAGATGATAATAAACTTTATAAGAAGGCTTGGAATATTGTTCCGAAAGAAAAGTTGGATATTTATACCACTTCTGGTAAAAAGGTTAC
The DNA here is from genome assembly GCF_006175945.1 of Chryseobacterium mulctrae. Taxonomy (NCBI): domain Bacteria; kingdom Pseudomonadati; phylum Bacteroidota; class Flavobacteriia; order Flavobacteriales; family Weeksellaceae; genus Chryseobacterium; species Chryseobacterium mulctrae. Next base: position 2,651,171 of record NZ_VAJL01000001.1, read on the forward strand.
TTTCTACACCGATATTGACTCCATTACTTTCAAAATCAATCCCAAAAAAAGTTATGATTTTATTATTTTATTAAATGGAAAAGATTCTGCGAGAACCCAAATTAAATATCAGCCATCAAAGCTATATGTTTTAAAAAAAAGCGGAAAATATAATTATTCAGATAATAATTATTTACCGAAGTTTACTTATCAATCACCTGAAAACATAGGATTACAAAATCTTAGGAAGGATTTTAAATTAGATTCAATTGCTGGAAAAGGCAACGAGTTATCTCAAATTTTTAATCTAATGCATTGGGTTCATAGCCTCATAAAGCATGATGGTAACAGCAATAATCCAACATCGCAAAATGCAGCAGATTTAATAAAAGTTTGTAAAGCAGAAAACCGGGGGGTAAATTGTAGAATGCTGGCAATAACTTTAAATGAATGTTATCTTTCGATGGGAATAAAATCTCGTGCAGTTACTTGTATGCCGAAAGATAAAAACGATAATGATTCTCATGTCATCAATATGGTCTATAGTAAAGATCTGGATAAGTGGATTTGGATGGATCCAACTTTTGACGCATATGTTATGGATAATAAAGGAAATCTACTTGGAGTAGAAGAGGTAAGGGAAAAGCTAATTAAAAATGAGCCTCTGGTTTTAAATGCCGATGCTAATTGGAATAGAGAACTTATGCAAACAAAAGAGGGGTATCTTTATCACTATATGGCAAAAAATCTCTATCGTTTACAAACACCTCTTATGAGTGAGTATGATGCAGAAACATTAAAAAAAGGGAAAGAAATTGTATATGTTGATTTGCTTACTTCAGATGAATTTGAACAAGTGGAAAAAAAGAAAGAAATTTTATATAAAGATATTAATGCAAAGTTGATTTTTTATAAACTTAATAATCCTGATTTATTTTGGAAAAAACCGTGATAGAAACTTTATTCCCATTCAGTTACTATTTTCAATAAATGGATCATTATATTTTTCTTCTCATAATCATTAAATTTATCTGAGGTTAAAGCGCTATTTAAAATATAATCGCCTGAATTGTAATCGTCATTAAAGGTGTTGGTGGTATTCGAAACTATGTTATAAAAATCGTAATAATCATTGTGATCTAATTTTTCTTTATCAATTAAAACTTGCATTTTTTTAAGATAGTATGCTTTTATTTCATCAAAATATTTTTCTCTAACCATTGGCAAAAGTTCTTCTTTTCCTTTTTGAAACTGTTGTAATGCATTCTTGTACTGTTGGTCAGAATATTGAATCGTATCAGTGGTGATGCCTTTTTGTTTATAATATTCTATAAAATCAGGGTCGGGAAGTAATCCGTTTTCTATAGACCAGTCTAAAGTTTTTTCAAATCGTTCCTTATCATTTTTTAGATGCTCAATTTTTGAGATCGTTCTTATTTGGTGGGCTATTTTCTTATATTTTTCCAATTCTATTCCCTGTACAGCTAAAAAAGATTGATATTCTTTTCCATTTTTTCTAATGAAGAAAATATTAGTATATGCTGTCCAATTATTAGCTTCGGTAGGTTTCATAATACATCCTCCTTCATTGGTTATTAAATCCGAATAATAATCTTCATTGTCTAGATACTTTCTGACTGTGAGTTTTTTTGGTATTGTAGAAAGCCTGTTTTTTAAGATACTGTCAATTTTATTTATTTTGACATAGGTATTGTTGGTAAAATCATTGATGCGAATAGTATCAAAATCGAAATCATAGCAAACGATAATTAAATCACTTTTAAGGATTGCCTTCCGAAGGTTTAAGTTCTGAGCATAACTATTGATCATCAGAAATAAAAGCAATAAAATTTTTAAATTTTTCATCTAAGTTTTTTTAATCAGATTAGTAAAACCTGTTGCGTATTATCAATAACTCAAATATAACGATTTTGTCTACATATTCAATCTCAACAGAAGATTTTGGAAAGCAATTTTAAATAGACTCAAATTTAAACCCAGCCCGAAACCGCAGGACACTCTTTATTTCCATTTCTTCTACATTAGCTGAAAATCAAATCAAATGAATCATCCAAAATACACACGCAAAGATTTTTTAAAAACTTCAGCTTTAGGAATTGGGGCTGTATTTTTGGGGTCGTCATTTACTAAAGCATTTGATTTTTCCGACAAACCTTATTTTAAATTAAAACCGATTGGTCGTTCATTAGAACTCGAAGGATATTATATTTGGTGTTCTTCTCCGATTTGGGGCGAAGATGGAAAAGTGTATCTTTTTTATTCCCGATGGAAAAAAGAAAAAGGAATGGGCGGTTGGCTCAATGGCTCTGAGATTTGTCGGGCGGAAGCCAATTCTCCATTCGATAAATTTGAGCATAAAGAGGTTGTTCTTGGTCCAAGAGGTGGTGATTTTTGGGATGCAACAACCTGTCACAATCCTTTAATTAAAAAAGTAGATGATCAATATTATCTGTTCTTTATGGGAAATTCCAACGGAAAAACAAATACCAAAAGAATAGGATTGGCTACTTCAAAAAGTTTGAGTGGAAAATGGGACAGACCGGATCAACCTTTGCTTCTTCCCGGAAAAGAAGGTTCTTGGGACGACCATTGTACTACAAATCCAGCTTTTGTAAAAGGAAATGACGGAAAATATTGGCTTTTCTACAAATCCTGGAATACCAAAGAATACGAAACTCAGAAAGGAACCGTTCGAGGTAACCGAAAATACGGATTGGCAAAAGCAGATTCTCCAATCGGACCTTACAAAAAGGTTTCTGGAAATCCGGTGATTGATTTTTCAAACTTACCTAACAATGCTCAATTGGAAGATGCTTTTATCTGGAAAGAAAACGGGAAGTTTCATATGATCGCTCGTGATATGGGATTTTTTAACCACGAATACGGATTGCATTTAACGACAAAAAACGGAATAGAATGGACAAAACCTGAAATAGCCTATCTCAATATGCAGTCTTATATTCAGGAAGCTAATCCTCCAAAATATTTAAAACGATTCGGAAGGTTAGAACGTCCTATGATTTTGATGAGCAAAGACGGGAAAAGACCTGAGTTCTTATTCGGAGCAACACAAGGAGGCACGTTTGAAACTTCTACGACTTTCGTATTTGAGATTTTGAAGAGTTAAGCTTAAACTACACTGGTTTGATCAACCTTGTCAAAGTTCAAAACTTTGACAAGGTTGATGACAAGAATATTTTTCGTTCTGAAATATAATTTCAAAACTCTATAGACTCATTTAATTTTAATATTTTTGAGCTTTAATAAGTATTTGAGAATATGGATTTTGAAGATTTTATCATTTCACCAAGAAATTTCAGAACAGAAAACTGGCAGATCGGAAATAAGATTACAAAGGAAATAAAAGAAGACAGCATTGTACTCTTGTTTGTTTCTGACTACAGAGGAGCAAACGGTGATGCTGAAGTTCAGGATTTTACGGCGGTAAGAAAAGAATTTTACAAACTTTCGCAACTGGATTTTGAAATTCCGATAGTTGATCTTGGAGATTTAGTTTCAGGAAAATCGGTAGAAGATTCTCATTATATTTTACAGGAAGTTTTGTCGGCATGTCATTATAAAAGAGCTATTCCGGTGATTATTGGTGGTTCTAATGATTTTGCATTCTCATTATTTTCTGGTTTACATTTTCATCAGAAAAATATTAATTATACTCAAATCAGTAATATTATTTCTCTGAAACAAGGTGAAAATATTAATGAACATACTTTTTTAAGTAAAATTTTAGGTTCGAAAAACTTTTCTATCAAAAATTATCATCATTTAGGATATCAAAAACATTTGAACGAGCAGGATTCTGTAAAGCTCATCAAAGAAGTGGAATTTGATATTGTGCGTTTAGCAGAAATGATGAATTCTACAGAAAAAACCGAACCTTTTTTCAGAAAAGCAGATTTGGTAACGGTGAATTGTGATGCTATTGAAAGTTTCAGTGATGCATTTTCGATGAATCCGCAGGTAAATGGTTTAAACCGAAGAGAAATTTGTGCTTACATGAAAGAAATTGGCTTAAGTGAAAACTTGAAATCTGTAGGAATTTTTAATTATAATATTTATTCTGAAAACCAGCTCAATCACCAGCTTTTGGTACAAATGCTTTGGTATTTGATTGAAGGAATCAACATTCAACAATCGCATCCTAAAGAAAGACATTACGAAATGTTTTATGTCTTGATTGAAGACAGGCAATATGCTTTCAAGCGTGATACTTTCAGTAATCTTTGGTATTTTGGAGATGATGAAAATATTGAAAACTGTATTCCGTGCTCAAGAAGAGATTTTGATGAAGCTAAAAAAGGTTGGCTGAGCGCAAGATTTACAAAAATCTAAACGATGGAAAACCCGAATCCAAAAGTTTCTGTAATTGTCCCTGTTTACAACGTTGAACATTATTTGGCTAAATGTCTTGATTCTTTGGTGAACCAAAGTCTGCAGAATATTGAAATTATCGTTGTAAATGATGGAAGTAAAGACGGTTCGGGAAATATTATTCAGCAATATTCGGAAAAGTATTCGGATAAAATAAAAGCTTTTACCAAAGAAAATGGAGGTTTAAGTGATGCAAGAAACTTTGGGATTGATCAAGCAACGGGAGATTATTTGGGGTTTGTAGACAGTGATGATTATGTTTCTGGAACAATGTTTGAAGACATGTTGAATCTGGCTGAAAAAAACTGTGCGGAAATGGTAATCTGCAATATTCAGAAAGTGGATGAAGAAGGAAATGTAACGCAGAAGCTGACCCAAATTCCTAATATGCCTGAAAAAATTGTTTTGGAAACAAATTTTTCTGCTTTCTCAGATTTGAGTTATTTTGCTTGTAATAAATTATTCATAAAAGAGCTATTTGCTCATAAAAGATTTAAAAAAGGCGTTCATTTTGAAGATATTCAGTTGATTCCTCAGCTTTTGCTGGAAAGTAAAATAATAGCACAGACGCAAAATTTTCATTATCAATATCTTGAAAGAGCAAATTCTATCTCAAAAACCCACAACGAGAGAGGTTTGGATATTTTGAAAGCAGTAGAAGATGTGGAAGCCGTTTTTAAAGTTTCAAAATATTCTTCAAAAACAAAAGAATTACAGGGCTTTCAGATTTTAGAAGGAGTTTATTCTTTTTTGGCTTATCTGGCTTTTGTTAAAAGTGAAGTTCAATTCTATAGAATGTCTCAAGAGCTTGAGGATTTTATACGAAAAAGAGATGTTAAAATGAAAGATATATTGTGTTACAGTCGTTTTGGTAAGAATTATCTTTTATCTTTACCCCTGAAAAAAATAATATTCTATCTGCTTTTTTTCACTGGACAAAAAAAAATGATACGAAAACTTATGTAAACACAAATGAGATTTCAGTATTTTGGAAATAAATTTTTGAAGTTTGATATTTTAGAAATTTATATTGAAATTTGCTGAAAACTAGTAGCTTAAAAAGCAGTTGATGAAAAATTTTGAATTATTCTTGAGTGAAACTGGGATTTCTATTTTTTACATAAAAATAGGGTTGGGTTTCTTGTCTTCTTTTCTGATTACGTTTTTTTCTATTCCCACAATTATTAAAATTTCAAAACGTAAAAACCTGATGGATGAGCCAGGTGTAAGGAGCTCTCATCTTAGAAAAATTCCTAATTTGGGTGGCATTGCGATGTTTTATTCCATAGGAATTTGTACTTCAATTTTTGCGTATGAAATCTTCGATTTATATAAATTTCTTTTTGCCTCGCTGATTATTCTGCTTTATGTAGGAATTATGGATGATATTGTTGTCATGCGTGCCTACAAGAAATTGGTTGCACAGATTGTAGTATCGGCTTTCATCGTAATTGGTTCAGATGTAAGAATCAGAAATTTATTTGGAATTTTTGGTATTTACGAAATTCATTATTTGGTAAGTATCATTTTTACAATTATTACTTTTATTATTCTTATCAATGCATTCAATCTTATTGATGGGATTGACGGTCTTGCGGGTGGGTATTCTCTTATTTGTAGTGCACTTTTTGGAATTAGTTATTATCGTTTAGGAGAGTATAATTATCCATTAGTTATTTTATCGATCGTTTTAATTGGCTCTGTATTAGCATTTTTATATTATAATTTATCTAATTTACGGGCGACAAAGATATTTATGGGTGATACGGGTTCTATGCTTTTAGGATTTTTATTGGCATTTACGTGTATATGTTTTATAGATATTTTTATAGATAAAAAAACGCTGAGTGTTCCGAGATATCATTTGAAATCGGCTCCTGTAGTGGCCGTTGCAATTCTTATTCTCCCCATTGTTGATACATTAAATGTTATTATCGTGAGACTTTGGAATAAAAAATCACCTTTTGAAGCAGATAAAAACCATATTCACCATAAACTTCTTCAGCTTAATCTCACCCATAGAAGAGCTAGCTTTTATATTATATGCTATTATTTGTTTATCGTTACAGTTACATATTGCTTTAGACACGCTAATGTGAATCTATTATTGTTGATCATTCTGTTTTTAGGTTTTTTAGGAGCTTATATTCCAGATATTATTTTTCTATTACGGAATAAAAAACTAAAAACTAATAATTAAATTATATTTTTGCAAACTACATTTATTACGATGAAAATTTATAAATACTTCCTATCCTTAATTTTGCCTTTTTTGATGGTTTCTTGTATCACTACAAAAGACGTAAAATATATGCAGCCAAGTGAAAGCCTTGTTATCAATGAAGAAGGTTTGATTCCCTATAATATTCCTGTTTACAGGGTTACCAAAAATGATATGCTGACTTTGAATATTGTAACAACTCCTAAAGGTGATGCAGCTCAGTTTTATTCTTCTTTAAATGCTCAAGCGACAGGAAATAATATTTCATTTAGCGGAGGCGGTGGAAATGGGACAGGCGGAAACGCAATGATCTATTTTAACGGTTTGAAAGTTGATTCGAAAGGGGATATATTGGTTTTCGGTATCGGATATGTAAAAGCAGAAGGTAGAACCATAGAAGAGATTACTCAGGAGCTTCAACAAAAAGTAAATGAAAATTTCCAGGAGGGTAAATCTGAAGTAAGGCTCAATACAGATGGGATAACCTATTATGTCTTAGGGGATATTGAAACTACCGGCATTACAGGAGAGAAAAAGGCTCACAAAAATACATTGACTTTAACAGAGGCAATTTCTATTAATGGAGGACTAAACAGAACCATAGATCGTAAAAATATTGTAGTGTATAGAAAACTCCCGGAAGGTATCAAAAAAGCTAAGATTGATCTTACACGAGAAGATGTGATGAATTCTCCTTATTATTATGTGCAAAATGGAGATGAGATTTTCCTGACTACGCAGAGAAGAGCTCTCAATGGCTTTGGAAAAGATCCAATACAAACACTAATCAGTGGCGTTTCTGTACTTACAACGGCATTGTCAATTTATCTACTTATTAAAAACCTTTAATGTATGATTCCAGGAAAAGAAGCTTTAGTAGGTAAGAATGAACCGCAAAAAGAAAAATACGGATCATTTGCTTTATTTGATATAGAACACTTTTTAAGAAGAATCCTTCGAAACTGGTATTGGTTTATATTGATGTTGTCTATTGGGTATGCTGTGTCATGGTTTTATGGCAAGTATTATGCACAAAATATCTATGCATCAGATTTAAAGTTAAGTATTTCAAACAATACAGCAAGTTATTTTACACCAAGCCAGTCAATTAATTTTATATGGGGGCAAAATGGTAATCAAGATGGTATCTATTTGAAAAAAATGTTATTGTCTAGGTCGCACAATGAATTTTTAGTAAAAGAATTAGGACTTTTTGTAAATTATAGTACAAAAGGAGTTATTAAATCTACTTTTTTGGATAAAAATGACTCCCCTGTATTTTTAGAAATAGATAGAAAACATTTACAACAAGTCAATTATCCTATTACCCTGACTCCTAAAGGAGAAAATTCTTACCAGATAAGTTTGCCGGAAGAAGGACAGTCAAATTATTTGTATTCTTATGATTTTGAGGGCTTTAAGAGTGTCAAAAGCTTTGCCAGACCTGTCGATAAAACGGTCAAGGTCAACGAATGGTATACAACACCCAATCTTAGGTTTAGATTGGTTCCTAACCCCGTAGCTCCTTCTATAAATTTAGAAAATATTATTGTAAATCTCTCTACGGTAAACGATGCAGTAAATGAAATTGTTTCTACAGTGGGGGTAGATTTTGATAGAGAAATTAATACTATTATGATAATCTCTAAAACGGGATTTAACCTAAATAGTACAGTTAATTTTCTTAATAAATCTGTGGCTGAGCTTCAGAAAAAAAGGTTTAATGATAAAATAAAAGTTGATCAAAATACAGAGCTGTATTTGAAAAACAGTTTGACAGATATTAGAAAAAAGCTAGATTCAAGTGCGGCATATCTAAACTATCTTAAGGTTTCAGAGAAATTATATGATATTACCAACAGAGACGAAAAATCTTTGCAAAAAATAAAAGAACTAGAAGCCAAAAAAGCAGATATACTTAGTAAAATGAATTCTTTGAATAGTATCAGAAACTCTGTAGAATCTCAAGGTTTCGATAGAATGATTAGTCCTTCTGCGGCCGGGTTTGATGATGGTCTTTTTACTGCGTCTGTTTCTGAGCTAAAAGCGCTTTATCTTAAGAAAAGAGAATTGGCATCAATTTATACCCCTAATTCGGAACCTATTAAGGAAATAAACCGATTGATCAGTGAAGCAAAAACAAATTCTTCTGGATCTCTTAGAAATGTTCATACTGTTTATACTACAGAACTAAACAAAATAGATCAGCAAATCTCAGAAGCAAGTACTGATCTTACAACATATCCTGAAAAGCAAAGGAAATATCTTGATGCGGAAAGGGGCTACAATATGATAGAAGCCACTTACAATAGCTTGCTTGCTAGACAGAACGAAAGCCAGATGAGACTTGCAACCAATCAGTCTGACATTACGGTCATTGACCCTGCGAAAAATCTTGGACAAGGACCTATTGGGCCTAATGTGAAAGGAACGAAAATGACAATTATCGGCGGGTTACTTGCTTTTCCATTTGTTTTGATTCTTTTAGGAAGCCTTTTTGATAGTAAAATAAGGAACATTAAAGAATTGATTAGTGCAACCAGAATACCACTATTGGGAGTAATTGGTAATAATAACAATGAAAGTATGCTTACGGTTTTGAACACTCCGAAATCTTCAGTTTCAGAAGCGTTTAGGGGTATTCGAGCAAATATAAGATTTTTGTCAGGGGAAGATAATAAAAGTAAGGTTATCTTGGTGACTTCATCTATTGGAGGAGAAGGAAAAACATATATTTCAATAAATCTGGCTTCGGTTTTAGGTTTAAGTGACAAGAAAACTATTTTATTGGGAATGGATTTGCGGAAACCAAAAATTTTCGGAGATTTTAATGTTGATAATAAGCTGGGGATTTCAAATTATCTTACCGGAGAAGCATCAATTGATCAGATTATTAACAAAACAAAAATCCCTAATCTTGATGTGGCAACTTCAGGTCCAATTCCTCCAAATCCATCTGAGCTATTGATGAGCGAAAGAAATATCAAGTTTATAGAGGAACTTAGACAATTGTATGATTTTATTATCATCGATTCACCACCAGCTGGACTTGTTGCTGATTCTTATGAGCTGATGAAGCATTCTGATGCCAACTTGTATGTTGTGCGTCATGAGTATACTGAAAAATATATGCTGAAGATGATCACAGAAAAATATCATAACAATGAAATCAAACATTTAGGTTTAGTTTATAATGATTATGTAATTAAACAGGGGTATGGTTATGGCTACGGGTATGGTTACGGGTATGGTTACGGGTATGGCTATTTTGATGAAGATAAAAATTATAAAGAGCCTCTTTTGATTAAAATAAGAAACAAAATAAGAGCAGTTTTTAATAGATAGAGATAAAATAGATCCTCATTAACTGGGGATTTATTGTTTATAAATTTTTTAGAAAACTATTAAAAAAAGAATAAATTTGTTACTTTGTCGTTTACTTTATAACAAATTATATTTTTTTGTTTATTTTTAACTAAACATTAAGATTATCATTAATATAAAAATGTTTTATATTTGCAAAAATTAATTTTTAAAATAACCATAAATCCATATTCTTTTATGAATAAAAAATTATTGTTTAGCTTCCTTACCCTCTTAGGAACTGTGGTAAGTTTAAAAGCACAAAGAAATGAATTGGGAATTCGCTTAGGGATGAGTAATCTTGTTGGCGATATAGGAAAAACCAATTACATTTTACAGCAACCTTTGGATTTGGATAGAGCTTCAGAATGGGGCGTTCCTTTTTATGGTGGTATTTTATATAGATTTAATTTTAATCCACATCAGACAGTTAGATTAGACTTAGGGTATAACCAGGTGCAGTTTAGCGATAAGGCAGCAAAAGAAGAATATAGAAGAAACAGAAACTCATTTGGTAAAAATAATATTTACGAAGCAAGTTTAATGTTTGAGTACAATTTCTTTCCTGTAAATAATGAACAATTAAGTATGTTGAGCCCTTATATTTTTGGGGGAATTGGAGGTTTAATGTTTGATGCTCCAAAAGCTACTTTAACACACGATTTTAGAAGAAATGCAGATGGTGTCGCACAGGCTCCAATTAATGAAACAGATTTTGTAACTACAACAGAATATTCTTTGGGAAAGAAAACAGTTGCACAGATTCCTTTCGGGGTTGGTTTAAAATATAAATTCAATCATGGATGGGCTATTTTTGCTGAAGCTACTTTCAGATATACTTTAACTGATCAACTTGATCACAGTAAAATTCTTGCAAAAGATGTGATTAGTAATTATAATGCAGATATTTTGAGCCCTACAACCGGAGGTTCTTTGCTGCAAACTGGGAATTATTATATCGTTTCTAAAGAAAGAGAAACCGCTTATATAAACAACAGAGCTGTAGGTGATACAAACTCTAAAGATTGGATGAATACTTTTAGTTTAGGATTGACCTATTCTTTTGGTAGACCACCATGTTATTGTGATTAAGAAACTATGTCGTTGATAAAAAAACAAATAAATTCCGAGAATTTGCCAAAGCATGTAGCTATCATTATGGATGGAAACGGAAGATGGGCAAAATCTCGTGGTGAAGAAAGAACTTTTGGTCATAAAAATGCCATTAATGCAGTAAGAAATGCCATTAATGCATGTAACGAGATCCATATCCCTTACCTTACCCTTTATACATTTTCCTCAGAAAATTGGAATAGACCTACAGATGAAGTAAATATCTTAATGAGTCTGCTCGCTGAGACACTTTTATTAGAAGCTGAAGAAATTTTTACGAAGGGATTAAGAATGCATGTTATTGGTAATTTAGATAAACTACCAGTTATGGTAAAAGACCAATTACTGAGTGTGGTTGATCTTACAAAAGAAAACACAAAAGGAAATTTAGTATTAGCAATCAGCTATGGCTCGCAAAGTGAAATACTAAATGCTGTAAAAAATATAAGCTCCGATGTAAAAGAAGGAAAGGTAGAGGTGGAGAATATTGATGAGAAATTATTTGAAAACTATCTTTATACAAAAGATTTTCCACCAGTGGATCTACTTATCAGAACAAGTGGTGAAATAAGGATAAGCAATTTCCTGCTTTGGCAGATTGCTTATGCAGAACTTCAGTTTCTTAATGTTCTGTGGCCAGACTTTACAAAAGATATTTTCTTCCAATGTATTGTTGATTATCAAAATAAGGAAAGAAGATATGGTCTTACAGGCGACCAAATTCAAATTCAGTAAATTTTAAGAAAAGAAAGATTACGATAAAATGAAGTTTAGACTATTACCCATCATTATGTTTGCTGCTTCTGCACATTTTTATGGACAGGTAACTCCGCAAGACAGTACAAAGGTTGAGACCGCTGCTGTTCTTGCAGAAAATCAAACAGGAACTTACACGCTGAAGGACATTGTTGTTGATGGGGTAAAAAAATACACACCAGCTCAGATCTTTAGATTTACAGGCCTATCAAAAGGTGAAATTGTAGATATTCCGGGGCAGAAGGTAAGTAATGCTATCAAAAAACTTTGGGATTCTCAATCTTTCTCTGAAGTGGAAGTTTATGTAGAAAGCATCGAGGGACAGACCGTTGTTCTTAGATTTTATCTACAAGACTTAAAAGACCTTGGCGAAGTAAAATTTACAGGTAAAGGAATCGGAAAGTCTAAAGGTGAAAAATTAGCAAAAGACAATAATTTAAAGCCAGGAACAAAGATCACTCAAAATCTTGTTTCTAGCCTTAAAACAAATATTCCTAAAGATTACGTTAAAAAAGGTTTTGCAGATGCTAAAATCACGATTCAGGATAAGGTAAACGCAAGTGATCCTAATCTTGTTGACTGGACAATCAATGTAGACAAAGGGAAAAGAATAAAAATCAGCCACATCGAGTTTGAAGGAAACGAAAGTGTAACTGATGCAAAGCTTAGAAAAAAAGCTTTCAAAGAAACCAAACAAAAGAGATTTGGGATCGGTGGTATTTTGAAATCTTCAAAATTTGTTGAAGAAAAATACCAGGAAGACAAACAAAGCTTAATTAATTATTACAATTCATTAGGGTACAGAGATGCTGCAATTGTTTCTGATTCTGTATGGAGGAATAAAAAGAATAACTACGAAATCAATGTTAAATTGAAAGAAGGTAAAAAATATTATATTGGTGATATTACTTTTACCGGAAATACAGTTTTTGCTACAGAATATCTTCAAAGAATCTTGGGATATAAGAAAGGAGATATTTACGATGCAGTAGGTTTCAACAAAAAAGTAGGGGAAGACGGAGGAAAAGAAGATGATTCTGATATCAAATCAAATTACATGAATAACGGTTATCTTTTCTCAAACGTTACTCCTGTAGAAAAATCGGTTAATGGTGATGCTGTTAATCTTGAAATCAGAATTGTTGAAGGTGAACAGGCAAGTTGGAACAAAGTAACTTGGTCTGGTAACACTACAACTCATGACCATGTGATTTTGAGAGCGTTAAGAACGAAACCTGGCGAATTGTTTAAGAAAACAGAAATCAAAAGAACATTTTTTGATTTAGCGTCAATGTCATTCTTTGATCCTCAACAGATCGGTCAGGATATTCAGCCAAATCAACAAGATAATACAGTTGATATCGGTTGGAAATTAGTAGAAAAAGGTTCTTCTCAGGTCCAGTTGCAAGCTGGTTACGGAGGTAACAGTTTCATCGGAACTTTAGGACTTACTTTTAATAACTTTTCATTGAGAAATTTCTTGAAGCTTAAAGATTTTAGACCGGTACCTCAAGGTGATGGTCAGACTTTATCTATTCAGGCTCAAGCCGGACAATATTTCCAGAATTATGGAGTTTCGTTTACAGAACCTTGGTTGTTTGGTACAAAACCAACAGCTCTTTCTGTAAGTTTAAATAATTCTAGAGTTAATTATAGCCAGTCTACAGGACCAGATCAGAGATTAAATATTTTCTCAGCTACTGTGGGTTTAAATAGATATTTAAGATGGCCGGACGATTATTTCTCTTTATACACAGGGATTCAATTCCAAAAATATAACTTCAGCAATTATCCTTTTGAGTTTGGTGATACCACAGAATTATACGGTAATGCAAACAATTTAAGTTTAAATGTTGGATTAAGCAGAAACTCTGCAGGTATAGATCCTATTTTCCCTACAGTGGGTTCAAATATTGAAGTATCTGGTAAATTTACTCCACCGTATTCATTGTTCAGTAATAAAAATTATTCAACGATGGCACCTACTGATAAATATAAGTGGATGGAATTTTATAAGGTGAAATTTAAAGTCGATGTTTACAATGAAGTTATCGGAAAACTTGTTTTAAGATCTTCTGCTGAAATGGGCTTCATGGATGGTTACAATAAGGAATTAGGAGCGCCACCCTTTGAAAGATTCTACGTGGGTGGAACCGGACTTTTTGGAGGTAGATTTGATGGTAGAGAATTGATTCCATTAAGAGGTTATGAAAATGCTTCTACATATGGTGGCCAGGCTGAAGATATTACTCAAAGAGGAGGAGGTACTATTTACAACAGATTTACATTAGAACTAAGATATCCGATTTCATTAAATCAAACAGCCAAAATTTATGCACTTACATTTGCAGAAGGAGGTAACGTTTGGAACAAGTGGGGAAATTATAACCCTTTCCAGCTTAAAAGATCTGTTGGTGTGGGGGTAAGAGTTTACATGGGAGCATTTGGTTTAATAGGATTTGACTTCGCTTATGGATTTGATAAAACAATCAGTGGTGATGTTTCAGGAGGTAGAACACACTTCTTAATGAACCAATCTTTATAACAGTATGAAAAATTTTAAAACTCTTTTCACTTTAGCGGTAATTTTGCTTTTCGGATTTAGCAATGCTCAGAAAATAGGAGTCATTGATACCCAATATATTTTGGATAAAATGCCTCAATATAAGGAAGCTGAAGCAAGGCTTAATGCTCAGATTGATACTTGGGAACAAGAAATTAAAAGTATTCAATCACAATACGAGCAAAAAAAATCTGCTTTTGAGAGTGAAAAAGTTTTATTAATTGGTGATCAGCTTAAGCTTAGAGAAAAAGAGGTCTTAGACTTAGAAAAAAGTATTCAGACGACATTAAGTTTAAGATTTGGTAAAACCGGCGAGATCAATCAGCTTCGTGCTAATTTGGTAGAGCCTTTTCAAGATCAGATTTATACCGCTCTCCGTTCTGTAATCGCAAAAAACGGATTAGGTATAGTTTTTGATAAAAATAGAGACAATGTTCTTTCATATGAACCAAGATATGATTATACGGATAAAGTATTGGCCGTATTACTAAAAGGAACCGAGAAAGAAAAAGAAAAGAAAACTAATAAAAAATAGTAAAAGTTTCACCAGAACTTAACTTTTACTTAAATTTAAAATCTAAAAACAAATTAATTATTTATTACCCGTTATGAAAAAATTAAGTGTATTATTTGGAGCAGTAATGATGGTTGTCTCTGTTGGGATGGCAAAAGCTCAAAAAATTGCTACTCTAGACTTAGTAAGCGTACTTAATGCAATGCCTGAAAAGAAAAAAGCAGATACAGATTTAAAAGCTTTCCTTGATGTAAAAGAAGGAGAAATAAAAAAGAAGACTGACGCAATGCAGGCAAAATATGCTTTGTACACAAAAGAAGCTCCTACAAAAACAGAAGCTGAAAACAAAGCTAGACAAGAAGAAATGCAGAAGTTACAGACTGAAGCTCAGCAAATGAGCGAGAGAGCACAAAAAGATCTTGCTGAAAAAGAAAAATTGGCTTACGCTCCTATCGAAAAGAAAGTGATGGATGCTGTAAACAAAGTGGCAAAAGCAAACAGTTATGAGTATATCATGGATACGAACTCTACAGGTCTTATCTATAAAGGAGGTCCTGATGCAACTCCAGCTGTTAAAAAAGAATTAGGTCTTCAATAATTTCTGAAATTAACAAAGATTTATAAAAACTACCACTTCATTTCGAAGTGGTTTTTTTATTTTTGCGCTATGGAAAAAGAAGTCTCAACGACCGTAAAAGTAAGATTCAGTGATTGTGATCCGATTGGACATTTAAATAATGTTAAATATCTCGATTACATGTTCAATGCCAGAGAAGATCATGTAGAAACTTTCTATGGCTTTACTTACGAAGAATATACTAAAAAAACAGGCTGTACCTGGATTGCAATTCAGAATGAAATTGCTTATCTTAAAGAAGTAAAATACAATACTCAGGTTGTTATCAGCAGTAAAACGATCGAGATAGGAGACCGAATTTCTAAAGTAGAAATTCTGATGAAAAGTCTTGATGAAAAAACAATTCACGCGGTGCTTTGGGTTACGGTAATTTATTTTAATATAAAAACAAGACGTTCTGATATTCATCCGGAAGAAATCATGCAGACTTTTGGAAATTTTTATGTTGACTTAGAACAGAAAGACTTTCAGTCGAGAGTAAAGTTTTTAAGATCACAAAATGCGAAAAATTCATAAAACCAATTCAATGAAAAAAATACTTGTAGTAGGAAGTAACGGTCAGTTAGGAAACTGCATCAGAAAAATTGCTCCCGATTTTGAACCTCATTATGAATTTATTTTTACAGATTCTCAATCTTTAGATATTACAGACGAAGATCAGATTAATGATTTCTTTTATGATCAAAAACCAGACTTCTGCATCAATGCTTCAGCATATACTGCGGTAGATCTTGCGGAAAAAGAAAAAGAAAAAGAAAAAGCATTTGCTGTAAACACAAATGGAGTAGGAAACATTGCAAAAGCATGTGCTGATTATAAAACAGTTTTCATTCACGTTTCAACCGATTATGTATTTGATGGTGAAACCAATTTAGATTATTCGGAAGACGATTTTACAAATCCGATCGGAGTTTATGGAGAATCTAAACTGAAAGGGGAAGAGCTGGCTTTAGAAAATAGTCCTAAGACCATTATTTTAAGAACTTCTTGGCTGTATTCAGAGTTCAATAAGAACTTTGTGAAAACAATGCTCAACTTATTTTCGCAAAAAGATGAGTTAGGAATTGTTGCTGATCAATTTGGGCAACCAACCAATGCTAATGATTTGGCAGAAGCGATTATGGGTATTATAGAAAACCCGAACAAAACTTTTGGTGTTTTCCATTTTTCAAATTATCCGGAAACAACGTGGTTTGAGTTTGCAAAAAAAATTGCTGAATTCTCCAAATCATCAGTAAAGCTGAATGCATTAACGACAGAGCAGTACCCAACTCCGGCAAAAAGACCGAAAAGAAGCACAATGTGTCTCGATAAAATTGAAAAGATCTACAAGATTGAGCCGAAACATTGGGAAAACAGTTTAGAAGATTGTGTAAATATACTTTCAAATTAAAATGAAAAATATAATCACTCTTATTTTTGCTTTTTCCTTTACATTATTTAGTGCTCAAGATGTTTATTTGTCTAAAGTAGTAAAGGTCAACGATAACAAGGATAAAATTTTTATAAAAATTAGTAAAGAGACACCTGCGGAATACCTTGGTCAGATTGATGTTCAGGGATTCTCTTCTGATGACGAGAAAGTTTTCTCTAAAATTTATAAAAAAGCAAAAGAAATTGGAGCGAATGCTTTCGCTTACGAGCCTTTTGAAACAGTTGATGAGATTGAGCAACCTTTTAATCCTGCGAACTACAGAATTAAACTTTTTTATATCACAAAAGAAGAACTTTCTAAAAATTCACAGCAGCTTTACCTGTTCTCTTCTTCAGAAAAATCTCAGACAATTAGTATAAATAAAAAAAACTACGTGCTTGAACCAAGATCCTACCTCTCATTAACAGCTGTCCGTGGAGATGTTTATACAATTTCGACGAAAAAGTTCCTTGGATCGGCAATTAAGATATCAAATACAGATGGTATTCCTCAATATTTTCAAGTTTCTGCACTTAAAGTCAGTTCAAACAAATCTGGTGATGCCGGAATAAATTTGAAATCTGGAGATATAATAGGAGTTGATAGATCATACGGAGATTTTCTTAGAATGATCTACACAGAAAATAAGCAATAAAATTTTTTACATACATATACCTCTGAAAATATGCTTCTATTATTTTTCAAAAAAATAATAGAAGCATATTTTCAACTCTCATATTCTCTTACCCTCTAACTTTTTTTCAGAAGCTTTATCCGGCTTTCACTACTCGCTTTTTTGCACCTTGCTTTTTCCTTTTATGCAAAAAGAGCTCAAACAAGCCATTCAATCCGGGCTATTTTAGCAATTGTTCCATTTGGTGGATAACATCCAATATCGTTAAAAGCAAAAATATCTAAAAACTACATCGTGGTGTCCGGTTAATAGGGCATTATAAAAGTACAGGATTAAGCTCCATAGGAGCGATCTGTAAAATGATAGTAGATTATTATATAAAGAAAAGGTGTTTACCAAAATGTTCAGTGATGGTTATTAAAGGATTTTTTCAAAAAACTTCTTATTTAATCATTAGAAAACCAATCCATTTTATTTTGTACACAAAATCATATATAATAGTAAATATAGCGCTCCTCCGGAGCGAGCCCTTTGTAGCAAAACAATAATTGGTTAGATTTAAAGCTCCATCGGAGCGACACCTAAAACACAAGTCCTCCAAAAAGCAAATCACAGACAGAACAATATATAAAAGCAAAATCCTGCACTCCTAAAGAACGTTGTCTTTTATAATATAAAAGAATATCTTTTCACGTTTGAATCCTTTATTTTTCCCCTTTGTCTTTCTTTGCTAAGTAAAACGCTTTTGTTTGTCTTATATAAGGATATAACTAAAAACTCTTAGTTTGGCTTTGCGATAAAAACGCCTCTCTCTATATATTACCATAGATATTTGCCTCTGAAACCTTTTCTTTCTACTTTACTGTGCTTCGAGAATCCCAGAGCTTAAGCAATCTTCACTCCCAAACTTTCCAACGCTATTACTCTCCGACACTCACCCGCCACCCAACCCACACAACCTGCGACCAGCCACCGATACCCTAAGTCCTACCCTCTGCTACCTAATGCTCAAAATTTTGAATCATTAAACCAGTTAGTTACCATGGAATATTGATTAAATATGAATTTTATGTTAAATAAATTAGGATTGTGTGGTAATAAAGTACTACTTTTGCCCCACTGAAAAACGAGAGAGTTTCGGTAGCGCAGAAGAGCTTTGAATAAGGCAGAAACGATAAGACTAATGTTATCTACGGATAGATAAAGATCTTAGAAAAAACTTTTAAATTTTTTGAAATAAAAATTTGCGAGAAATAAAAAGATTCTTATCTTTGCAGTCCGGTAAAACGGGAGCGGAGTAGAATAAATCAAGTGTGGGAAATAAGGATTTAGGGTCATCAAAAAACTTTAAAATTTCTTTTAAAAACATTTGGTCAGTTAGAAATAAAGTTTTACTTTTGCACACGCAAATCGGTACTGAAAACGACAGAAAATGTAGGTATCGTAAAAAGCGAGAGAGAAGAGATCATTGAAAAATAATATACAACCAAGTAAGGAAAAACTAAAGCGTCAAAACTTTGAGTGAGTCAGACAAACATACAATGGAGAGTTTGATCCTGGCTCAGGATGAACGCTAGCGGGAGGCCTAACACATGCAAGCCGAGCGGTAGAGATCTTTCGGGATCTTGAGAGCGGCGTACGGGTGCGGAACACGTGTGCAACCTGCCTTTATCAGGGGGATAGCCTTTCGAAAGGAAGATTAATACCCCATAATATATTAAGTGGCATCATTTGATATTGAAAACTCCGGTGGATAGAGATGGGCACGCGCAAGATTAGATAGTTGGTAGGGTAACGGCCTACCAAGTCAGTGATCTTTAGGGGGCCTGAGAGGGTGATCCCCCACACTGGTACTGAGACACGGACCAGACTCCTACGGGAGGCAGCAGTGAGGAATATTGGACAATGGGTGAGAGCCTGATCCAGCCATCCCGCGTGAAGGACGACGGCCCTATGGGTTGTAAACTTCTTTTGTATAGGGATAAACCTTTCCACGTGTGGAAAGCTGAAGGTACTATACGAATAAGCACCGGCTAACTCCGTGCCAGCAGCCGCGGTAATACGGAGGGTGCAAGCGTTATCCGGATTTATTGGGTTTAAAGGGTCCGTAGGCGGATCTGTAAGTCAGTGGTGAAATCTCATAGCTTAACTATGAAACTGCCATTGATACTGCAGGTCTTGAGTAAAGTAGAAGTGGCTGGAATAAGTAGTGTAGCGGTGAAATGCATAGATATTACTTAGAACACCAATTGCGAAGGCAGGTCACTATGTTTTAACTGACGCTGATGGACGAAAGCGTGGGGAGCGAACAGGATTAGATACCCTGGTAGTCCACGCCGTAAACGATGCTAACTCGTTTTTGGGTTTTCGGATTCAGAGACTAAGCGAAAGTGATAAGTTAGCCACCTGGGGAGTACGTTCGCAAGAATGAAACTCAAAGGAATTGACGGGGGCCCGCACAAGCGGTGGATTATGTGGTTTAATTCGATGATACGCGAGGAACCTTACCAAGGCTTAAATGGGAATTGACAGGTTTAGAAATAGACTTTTCTTCGGACAATTTTCAAGGTGCTGCATGGTTGTCGTCAGCTCGTGCCGTGAGGTGTTAGGTTAAGTCCTGCAACGAGCGCAACCCCTGTCACTAGTTGCCATCATTCAGTTGGGGACTCTAGTGAGACTGCCTACGCAAGTAGAGAGGAAGGTGGGGATGACGTCAAATCATCACGGCCCTTACGCCTTGGGCCACACACGTAATACAATGGCCGGTACAGAGGGCAGCTACCTAGCGATAGGATGCGAATCTCGAAAGCCGGTCTCAGTTCGGATTGGAGTCTGCAACTCGACTCTATGAAGCTGGAATCGCTAGTAATCGCATATCAGCCATGATGCGGTGAATACGTTCCCGGGCCTTGTACACACCGCCCGTCAAGCCATGGAAGTTTGGGGTACCTGAAGTCGGTGACCGTAACAGGAGCTGCCTAGGGTAAAACAAGTAACTAGGGCTAAGTCGTAACAAGGTAGCCGTACCGGAAGGTGCGGCTGGAACATCTCATTTTAGAGCGTCTTTAGACGATAAACAAAATTAGTATCGTAAGATACATAAGTACTTACTTAAAGAGAAGCTTTAGTTTTTTATTTGGTTGATATATAATATAAAAATACAAAACCCACTAGAAATTAGTAAACGGGAACAGAGATAATTAACAATTATTAATTAATAATTATTAATTAGAGAGAGTCTCGTAGCTCAGCTGGTTAGAGCGCTACACTGATAATGTAGAGGTCGGCAGTTCGAGCCTGCCCGAGACTACTAATTGAAATAGAGGTTAGAAATTAGAATTTAGAAGTTAGTTTTTTACTAATATCTAATTACTAACATCTAACATCTTACCTAGAGGGGGAATTAGCTCAGCTGGCTAGAGCGCCTGCCTTGCACGCAGGAGGTCAAGGGTTCGACTCCCTTATTCTCCACAGTTTTGGAAAACTGATTTAAAAGTTACGAATAGAGCCAAAAACAATATTTGTTCATCAGAATTTCTGAAAAGAATTAAAGATCATTGACATTAACGGTAAAGATATCACAAAGAGATAACCGAGCACTTTCGAGTGCCGAGTTTATAAAAATATCGATAGACGAAAGTTTATCAAAAAATACTGAACTAATATAATATTAGGAAAGAAATCGTTAAGGGCGTATGGCGGATGCCTAGGCTTTCAGAGGCGACGAAGGACGTGGTAAGCTGCGAAAAGCTCGGGGGATTGGCACACACGAATTGATCCCGAGATGTCCGAATGGGGCAACCCGGCATGTTGAAGACATGTCACTCCGCAAGGAGAGCAAACCCGGAGAACTGAAACATCTAAGTACCCGGAGGAAAAGAAATCGAAGAGATTCCGTAAGTAGTGGCGAGCGAACGCGGATTAGCCCAAAAGCTTTTATATGTTTAATAGAATGTTCTGGAAAGAACAGCCGTAGAGGGTGATAGCCCCGTATATGAAAGGCATATTTAAGTGATAAATGAGTAGGGCGGGACACGTGAAATCCTGTCTGAATATGGGGGGACCATCCTCCAAGGCTAAATACTCCTGAAAGACCGATAGTGAACAAGTACTGTGAAGGAAAGGTGAAAAGCACTTCGAATAGAAGGGTGAAATAGAACCTGAAACCGTACGCCTACAAGCGGTCGGAGCCCACAAGTTGGGTGACGGCGTGCCTTTTGCATAATGAGCCTACGAGTTAATGTTACTAGCGAGGTTAAGGACTTCAGGTCCGGAGCCGGAGCGAAAGCGAGTCTGAATAGGGCGCTTAGTTAGTAGTATTAGACGCGAAACCTTGTGATCTACCCATGGGCAGGTTGAAGCTTTGGTAACACAAAGTGGAGGACCGAACCGGTTGACGTTGAAAAGTCTTCGGATGACCTGTGGGTAGGGGTGAAAGGCCAATCAAACTGGGAGATAGCTCGTACTCCCCGAAATGCATTTAGGTGCAGCGTCGTGTATAAGTTTATTAGAGGTAGAGCTACTGATTGGATGCGGGGGAGTCAAATCCTACCAATTCCTGACAAACTCCGAATGCTAATAAATGTTCCACGGCAGTGAGGGCGCGGGTGCTAAGGTCCGTGTCCGAGAGGGAAAGAACCCAGACCAACAGCTAAGGTCCCCAAATCTCTATTAAGTTGAAGCAACGCGGTTGGACTGCATTGACAGCTAGGATGTTGGCTTGGAAGCAGCCATTCATTTAAAGAGTGCGTAACAGCTCACTAGTCGAGCGGTCCGGCATGGATAATAATCGGGCATAAATAGAGTACCGAAGCTATGGATTTATATCATTAGATATATCTGGTAGGGGAGCATTCTGTTTGCACAGAAGCTGAGTCGTGAGGCTTGGTGGAGCGGACAGAAAAGAAAATGTAGGCATAAGTAACGATAAAGCGGGCGAGAAACCCGCTCACCGAAAGACTAAGGTTTCCTCAGCCATGCTAATCAGCTGAGGGTTAGTCGGGACCTAACGCGAACCCGAAAGGGGTAGTGGATGGACAATGGGTTAATATTCCCATACTTGCTCACACTAAAAAGGGGACGGAGTGCCGTACTTACTGGAGACTGACGGAATAGTCAAGACCTAGCCTTCGGGCGAAGTTGTTGTAGGGAAAGTGCTTCCAAGAAAAGCCGAAGTGAAGCAACCCGTACCAAAACCGACACAGGTAGTCGAGGAGAGAATCCTAAGGTGCTAGAGTGAATCATGGTTAAGGAACTAGGCAAAATAGTCTCGTAACTTCGGGAGAAGAGACGCCATCAGCAATGGTGGCCGCAGTAAAAAGGCCCAGGCGACTGTTTATCAAAAACACAGGACTCTGCAAAATCGAAAGATGCAGTATAGGGTCTGACACCTGCCCGGTGCTGGAAGGTTAAGGAAGGGCGTTAGCAGCAATGCGAAGCGTTTGACTGAAGCCCCAGTAAACGGCGGCCGTAACTATAACGGTCCTAAGGTAGCGAAATTCCTTGTCGGGTAAGTTCCGACCTGCACGAATGGTGTAACGATCTGGGCACTGTCTCAACCATGAGCTCTGTGAAATTGTAGTCTCGGTGAAGATGCCGAGTACCCGCAATGGGACGAAAAGACCCTGTGAACCTTTACTATAACTTCGTATTGACTTTGAGTAAGTAATGTGTAGGATAGGTGGGAGACTTTGAAGCAGGCACGCTAGTGTTTGTGGAGTCAACGTTGAAATACCACCCTTTACTTACTTGGAGCCTAACTTCTGTATTGAAGGACACTGCGTGGTGGGTAGTTTGACTGGGGTGGTCGCCTCCAAAAGAGTAACGGAGGCTTTCAAAGGTACCCTCAGCACGCTTGGTAACCGTGCGTAGAGTGTAATGGCATAAGGGTGCTTGACTGTGAGACCTACAAGTCGATCAGGTGCGAAAGCAGGACATAGTGATCCGGTGGTTCCGTATGGAAGGGCCATCGCTCATAGGATAAAAGGTACTCCGGGGATAACAGGCTAGTCTCCCCCAAGAGCTCATATCGACGGGGAGGTTCGGCACCTCGATGTCGGCTCGTCACATCCTGGGGCTGGAGAAGGTCCCAAGGGTTGGGCTGTTCGCCCATTAAAGTGGCACGCGAGCTGGGTTCAGAACGTCGTGAGACAGTTCGGTCTCTATCTATTGCGGGCGTTAGATGTTTGAGAGGGCTTGAATCTAGTACGAGAGGACCGATTTGAACAAACCTCTGGTGTATCAGTTGTTCCGCCAGGAGCACCGCTGAGTAGCTACGTTTGGAAGAGATAAGCACTGAAAGCATATAAGTGCGAAACTCGCCTCAAGATGAGACATCTTTTAAGGGTCGTTGGAGATGACAACGTTGATAGGCTATAGGTGTAAAGGCAGTAATGTCATAGCCGAGTAGTACTAATTACCCGTAGATTTATAGCCTGATATGGTGCTACGAAAGTGCAGCAAGGTTACCTCTTTGTGAATGTTTTTATCGATAAAATCAGAAGTTAGAAATTAGAGATTAGAAGTTAGTATATCACTAACCTCTAACTACTAAACTCTACCCTCTTATATACAACCTTTAGGGTGGTTTTAGCAGAGGGGCTCACCTGTTCCCATTCCGAACACAGAAGTTAAGCCCTCTAGCGCCGATGGTACTGCGAAAGCGGGAGAGTAGGTCGCCGCCAGTTTTTTTAAAAGTCTCATAGATTTGTTTCTATGAGACTTTTTTGTTATATACATCAACAATATATATTTTACACGGAGAAGATAAAATAAAAAACTCTCAGTAGCTTATTAAGCTATATTTAGGGCTGCTTTGTGGATAATTGCCCATATTCTTATCTAGTATTTGCTATACAATTCTTATAAATTATTCTAAAGTCCATTAAAATCACATTTGACTGCATTCAAAATAGATTTATGTCATTGTGGGTAACTATAATTTTATTTTTAAAATATTGTATTTCAGTATTTTAATAGAGTGAGTTCCTCACAAATTAGGTTTTTATTGTATGTTGATTTGTTTTGTATGCTAAAGTCGTCTTATCTTTGCCCCACTGAAAAACGAGAGTTGATTGGTAGCGCAGAAGAGCTTTGAATAAGGCGAAAACGATAAGACTAGTGTTATCTACAGTAGATAAAGATCTTAGAAAAAACTTTTAAATTTTTTGAAATAAAAATTTGCGAGAAATAAAAAGATTCTTATCTTTGCAGTCCGGTAAAACGGGAGCGGAGTAGAATAAATCAAGTGTGGGAAATAAGGATTTAGGGTCATCAAAAAACTTTAAAATTTCTTTTAAAAACATTTGGTCAGTTAGAAATAAAGTTTTACTTTTGCACACGCAAATCGGTACTGAAAACGACAGAAAATGTAGGTATCGTAAAAAGCGAGAGAGAAGAGATCATTGAAAAATAATATACAACCAAGTAAGGAAAAACTAAAGCGTCAAAACTTTGAGTGAGTCAGACAAACATACAATGGAGAGTTTGATCCTGGCTCAGGATGAACGCTAGCGGGAGGCCTAACACATGCAAGCCGAGCGGTAGAGATCTTTCGGGATCTTGAGAGCGGCGTACGGGTGCGGAACACGTGTGCAACCTGCCTTTATCAGGGGGATAGCCTTTCGAAAGGAAGATTAATACCCCATAATATATTAAGTGGCATCATTTGATATTGAAAACTCCGGTGGATAGAGATGGGCACGCGCAAGATTAGATAGTTGGTAGGGTAACGGCCTACCAAGTCAGTGATCTTTAGGGGGCCTGAGAGGGTGATCCCCCACACTGGTACTGAGACACGGACCAGACTCCTACGGGAGGCAGCAGTGAGGAATATTGGACAATGGGTGAGAGCCTGATCCAGCCATCCCGCGTGAAGGACGACGGCCCTATGGGTTGTAAACTTCTTTTGTATAGGGATAAACCTTTCCACGTGTGGAAAGCTGAAGGTACTATACGAATAAGCACCGGCTAACTCCGTGCCAGCAGCCGCGGTAATACGGAGGGTGCAAGCGTTATCCGGATTTATTGGGTTTAAAGGGTCCGTAGGCGGATCTGTAAGTCAGTGGTGAAATCTCATAGCTTAACTATGAAACTGCCATTGATACTGCAGGTCTTGAGTAAAGTAGAAGTGGCTGGAATAAGTAGTGTAGCGGTGAAATGCATAGATATTACTTAGAACACCAATTGCGAAGGCAGGTCACTATGTTTTAACTGACGCTGATGGACGAAAGCGTGGGGAGCGAACAGGATTAGATACCCTGGTAGTCCACGCCGTAAACGATGCTAACTCGTTTTTGGGTTTTCGGATTCAGAGACTAAGCGAAAGTGATAAGTTAGCCACCTGGGGAGTACGTTCGCAAGAATGAAACTCAAAGGAATTGACGGGGGCCCGCACAAGCGGTGGATTATGTGGTTTAATTCGATGATACGCGAGGAACCTTACCAAGGCTTAAATGGGAATTGACAGGTTTAGAAATAGACTTTTCTTCGGACAATTTTCAAGGTGCTGCATGGTTGTCGTCAGCTCGTGCCGTGAGGTGTTAGGTTAAGTCCTGCAACGAGCGCAACCCCTGTCACTAGTTGCCATCATTCAGTTGGGGACTCTAGTGAGACTGCCTACGCAAGTAGAGAGGAAGGTGGGGATGACGTCAAATCATCACGGCCCTTACGCCTTGGGCCACACACGTAATACAATGGCCGGTACAGAGGGCAGCTACCTAGCGATA